>NZ_JACIXG010000003.1 GCF_014360585.1 Nocardioides sp. | reverse complement strand
CCGCGAAATGCGACGTGGCGCCGTCCCCGAAGGGACGGCGCCACGTGGCGTACGAGCTTCAGCCCTAGCGGTTGAGGGGCTCCTCGACCGCAGAGTGACGGTGGTCGTCGAAGTCGTGCCCGTCGACGACGTGACCCTCGTGGACGGCCAGCTCGTGAGCCTCGTGCTCGGCGTGGCGGTGGGCCTCGGTGAGCTCCTCGGTGGTCGGCTTGTCCACGTCGTGGTCGTAGTAGAAGGCACGGAGCTTCGCCCGGAAGGTCGGCTTGCCGTTCTTCTTCAGCTCCGGCTCCTCGCCGGCCCGGCCGCGGTCGCGGACGCTCATGGCGTAGGCCTCGTCCTCGTGGACCGGCAGGTGCTTCTCGTGGTAGGCGCCCTCCGGCGTACGGATGACCGTGCCGGTCTCGTAGCCGTGCAGCAGCTTCTCGTTGTCCTTGCGCTGCAGCGAGATGCACCAACGACGCGTGATCATGAACGCCACGATCGGACCCAGGAAAACGAACGCCCGCAGGAAGTAGGTGATCTGGTTGATCGAGAGGTCGAACTTGATCGCGATGATGTCGTTGCCGCCCGCGATCCAGAAGCCCGCGTAGAACGTCATCAGGGCGACGAACGTGGCGGTGCGGGTCGGAGCGTTGCGCGGGCGCTGGAGCAGGTGGTGCTCGCGCTTGTCGCCGGTGATCCAGGCCTCGATGAACGGGAGCATCACCACGACCATCCAGGCCAGCATCGGCAGCACGATGACCGGGAAGAAGATGTTCCACGACCAGGTCGAGCCCCAGAAGTGCGACTCCCAGCCAGGCATGATGCGCAGCGCGCCGTCGGGCCAGCCCATGTACCAGTCAGGCTGCGAGCCCGCGGTGACCTTCGTCGGGTCGTACGGCCCGAACTTCCACACCGGGTTGAGCGAGAAGAAGGCGCCGAGCAGGGCGGACACACCGAAGGTGATGAAGAAGAAGCCGGTCATCTTGGAGAGGTAGTTCGGCACCATCGGGTAGCCGACGACGTTCTTCTCGGTGCGGCCGGGTCCAGGCCACTGGGTGTGCTTGTGGTAGATCAGCAGGATCAGGTGGGCACCGATCAGCGCCAGCAGGATCGCTGGGATGAGCAGCACGTGGATCGTGAACAGCCGTGGAATGATGTCGTCGCCTGGGAACTCGCCTCCGAACAGGAAGAACGAGAGGTACGTCCCCACGACCGGGATCGCCATCATGAACCCGTCCGCGGCCCTGACGCCCGTGCCGGAGAGCAGGTCGTCGGGCAGCGAGTAGCCGGTGAAGCCCTCGAGCGTGCCGAGCAGCAGCAGCGTGGCGCCGATGACCCAGTTGATCTCACGCGGCTTGCGGTGCGCGCCGGTGAAGAACACGCGCATCATGTGGATCATCATCGAGGCGATGAACAACATCGCCGACCAGTGGTGGACCTGACGCAGCAGCAGACCGCCGCGTACGTCGAAGGAGATGTCCAGGGTCGAGATCATCGCCTCGGACATCGGGATGCCGCGCAGCGGGGCGTAGGAGCCCTGGTAGACGACCTCGGCCATCGACGGCTTGAACCACAGGGTCAGGAAGGTGCCGGTGACCAGCAGGACCACGAAGCTCCACAGCGCGATCTCACCCAGCATGAACGACCAGTGGTCGGGGAAGATCTTGCGGGAGAGGAACTTGCTCAGGCCACCGACGCCGAGGCGCTCGTCGGCCCAGTTGGCGGCCGCTCCTGCCTTGGTCGGCTTGCCCGCCGGGGCAGCGGCGTCGGTGCCGTTGCTGGCGGCAACCTTGGACGTGTCGGTGCTCACTGGCCGCCCTCCTTGTAGCCGTACTGCTCAGCATCGGCGGCGTGGTCCTTTGACCAGTCGTCGAAGATCTCGTCGATGTCGTAGGTGTTGCGCTCCCAGTAGCTGACGCCCACGGGCTCCGGGTAGTCGGAGAGAGCGACCAGGAAGCCGTCCGCGTCGACGCCCAGAGGCAGCTGCGGCAGGTGCCGGCCGGCCGGGCCGAAGATGACCTTGCCGTGGTCGGCGAGGTCGAAGGTCGACTGGTGGCAGGGGCACAGCAGGTGGTGCGTGGTCCGCTCGTTCAGCGAGATCGGGCAGCCGACGTGGGTGCAGATCTTGGAGTAGGCCACGATGCCGTCGACCGACCAGTTGCGGGTCACGTCGTGGGAGATGTCGGCGGGGTCCATACGCAGCAGGATGGTGGCCGCCTTCGACTTGGCGATCTGCAGCGGCGCGCCGTGCAGGGTGCCGTCGAAGATCGTCGAGGGCTCGGCGTTGACCAGGTCACCGACCTCCAGGTCGCCCGGACGGATCGGGGTGCCGACCACGTCGCGTACGACTCGCACGCCGGCATCCCAGACGGTGTGCTCGAGACCGGCACCCGGGTAGGGCTGCTCCTCGGTGATCTGGGCGTTGGTCTGACCCAGGTCCCTGAGGATGACGACCGCGGGCAGACCGAGCAGGGCAGCCGAGCCGATCATCGCGTTGCGGATGAAGGGGCGGCGAGCCATGCCCGACTCGTTGAGCGCGGCCTTCAGCTCGGCGATGGCCGCCTCACGGGTGGCGGGGGAGGACGCCGCCGGGTGGCGCTCCTCGGAGTGCTCGATGTCGACCACGAGCTTGCGGGCCCACTGGATGACGCCGATGCCGAGGAAGAGGAGGGCGAAGCCCAGGGTCGATCCCAGCGCCAGGTTGGAGGCGCCGTAGCCGGCCCAGACGTCACCGTCGTAGCCGGGTTCGATCGCGAAGTAGGCCACCACGAACAGCACCGAGCAGATCGCGGAGAGCGCGAAGAAGAGGCTCACCTGGCGCTCGGCGCGCTTCTCTGCCTTGGGGTCGACGTCGGTGGGACGCCAGTGATGCTCGTGCATGCCCGGGTCGGGCAGCAGCGCGTCGGTGTGCGCGTTGAGCTCGGCGTGCCCGTCGTGGGCTCCGTCCTCGTGCTTCTCGAGCTCGTTGAGGTCGCTGCTCACTGGGCAGATCCCTTCTTGGTCTGGTTGGTGCGCGTGGTGTGCGCGGCGATCCACACGGTGAAGGCCACCAGGACGCCGAGACCGACGACCCAGGCGACGATTCCCTCGGTCACCGGGCCGAGCCGGCCGTTGTTGAAGCCGCCGTAGTCGGGCTGCTCCCTCATCGACTCGACGTAGGCGATGACCGCCTTCTTCTCCTCAGGGCTGATGTTGCCGTCGGAGAAGGTGTCCATTGACTGCGGACCGGTCAGCATCGCCTGGTAGATGTGCTTCGGGTCGGTCTCCAGGATGCTCGGAGCCTCGCCGCCGCGCGGCATCGCGCCGCCGGCACCGGTGAAGTTGTGGCAGGCGGTGCAGTTGGTCAGGAAGATCTGGCCGCCGAGAGCGACCGCCTCCTCCTTCTCCTTCTCGGACTCGTAGGTCTCCGGGTCGTACTGCTCCCGGTCCGGGACGGCCGGCCCAGGGCCGAGGCTGGCCACGTAGGCGGCCATCGCGTCGATCTCGTCCTGGTTGAAGCTGGGGTCCTTGACCTCGACCTGGGCGCCGGGCTGGGCCATCGGCATCCGGCCGGTGCCGACCTGGAAGTCGACGGAGGCGGCACCCACGCCGATCAGGGACGGGCCGAAGAGCTTCCCGTTCTGGGTCGTGATGCCCTCACCGTTGGAGCCGTGGCAGGTGGAGCAGTTGATCATGAAGAGCTCTTTGCCCTCGGCGACGAGAGCGGCGTTGTCCTTCTCGACCTCGGCCTGCGAGGCCGGGGCGAGCGCGGCGTACGCGCCGCCGGTGCTCAACAGGGCGACCAGGAGCACGGCGGCACCGGCCAACGGGCGGCGACGGTGCCGCGACAGTCGACCGACGGAGCGGTTCAGTAGACGCACATTCAGTCCTTGGTCACTTGAGGAGGTAGATGGTCGCGAACAGGCCGATCCACACCACGTCGACGAAGTGCCAGTAGTAGGACACGACGATCGCGGAGACGGCCTGCTCGTGGGTGAAGCGCTTGGCGACGTACGTCCGGCCGAGCACGAACAGGAAGGCGATCAGGCCGCCGGTGACGTGGAGGCCGTGGAAGCCTGTCGTCAGGTAGAAGACCGAGCCGTAGGGGTCGTCGGGGCCGGTGATGCCGCGGTTGAGGGCGATGCCCTCCTGCACGAGGACGGCGTACTCCGTCGCCTGACCGGCGACGAAGATGGCGCCCATGAGGTAGGTGAGGATGAACCACTCACGCAGACCCCACAGGCGGACCGCGAACAGCGAGCCCTTGCGCCCGACCTGGCCGCGCTCGGCTGCGAAGACGCCGAACTGGCAGGTGAAGGACGACAGCACGAGGATGGTCGTGTTGGCCGCCGCGAACGGGATGTTGAGCCCAGCGGTGTTGGCTTCCCACACCTCCGGGCTGACCGCGCGGATCGTGAAGTAGGCCGCGAACAACGCCGCGAAGAACATCAGCTCGCTTGCGAGCCAGATGATCGTCCCCACGCTGACCATGCTCGGACGGTCGTGGTGCCCGTGCAGGCGGGCTGTTGGAAGAGTCGATACTGTCGCCACGCCCGCCATTATGTCCTGCCCCTTTCCCAGAGTCTTAACGGGACCCTGTGTGTCGTGTTTCAGGCCGGTGCTACAACCCTGAGACACCGCTCAGGTTCAGGCTGTGACATCTATCCGCAGACCATGGTGTTGGCGCTAGCATCTGGGTGTGACCGATACCACCTCGAACTCACTGAAGATCCTCGTCTACAGCGACGACAGCGACGTCCGCAAGCAGGTGATCCTCGCGCTCGGGCGCCGCCCGCACCCCTCTCTCCCGGAGGTGGAGTACGTCGAGGTGGCCACCGAGCCGGCCGTGCGTGCCCAGCTCGACGGGGGCGGGCTGGCGCTGGCCATTCTCGACGGGGAGGCCGCCCCGGCCGGCGGGCTGGGGATCGCGAAGGCGGTCAAGGACGAGGTGCGAGACGCTCCGCCGATCGTCGTGCTCATCGGTCGTCCGCAGGACGCCTGGCTCGCCACCTGGTCGCGTGCGGAGGCCACCGTCGCGCATCCGCTCGACCCGTTCGAGCTGGCCCGGACGGTCGTGGGACTGCTACGGCCAGTTAACGTTGGCGCATGACGTCCGCCGCCGACTCCTGGCCCGAGGTCCTCACCACGCTGGTCGCGGGACAGTCCCTGTCCGCGCACCAGGCGGCGTGGGCGATGGGGGAGATCCTCTCGGGTGAAGCGACGTCGGCCCAGATCGCCGCCTTCGCGGTGGCGCTGCGCGCCAAGGGCGAGACCGTCGATGAGCTCGCGGGCGTCGCCGACGGGATGTTGGCCAAGGCAAACCCGATCTTCGTGCCCGGACGAGTCCTCGACATCGTCGGCACCGGCGGTGACCGGTCCTTCTCGGTCAACATCTCCACGATGTCGGCGATCGTCGCGGCCGGCGCCGGGGCCAAGATCGTCAAGCACGGCAACCGGTCGGCCTCGTCCAAGTCCGGGTCGGCCGACGTGCTCGAGGCGCTCGGCATCCGGCTCGACCTCGATGTCGCGCGGGTCGAAGAGGTGGCCGAGGAGGCCGGGATCACCTTCCTGTTCGCCGCGGCCTTCCATCCTGCGATGCGCCACGCCGCCGCCGCGCGGCGCGAGGTCGGCATCGCGACCGTCTTCAACCTGCTGGGCCCGCTGACCAACCCGGCCCGCCCCGCCTCCTCCGCGATTGGCTGCGCCGACCCTGCCGCCGCTCCGGTCATGGCCGGTGTCTTCGCCCGTCGTGGCGCCGACGCCTGGGTCTTCCGTGGCGACGACGGCCTCGACGAGCTCACCACGACGACGACCTCCCACGTCTGGACGGTCTCGCAGGGGATCGTGGCCGAGGCGACGGTCGATCCCCTCGACCACGGCATCGCCCGGTCCACCGTCGAGGACCTGCGCGGCGGCGACGCCGCCTACAACGCCGCGGTCGTCCGCCGTCTGCTCTCAGGCGAGAAGGGCGCCGTACGCGACGCCGTGCTGCTCAACGCCGGGGCTGCTCTTGCGGTCCACGACGCCGGTTCCGGCAGCGTCGACGAGCGGCTCGCCGGGGGCATCGCGCGCGCTGCGGAGTCGATCGACTCGGGAGCTGCTCAGGGTGTGCTCGACCGGTGGGTTGCCGCTACCGCTCGCTGAGTTCCGCGGCGCGACCTAGATGATCACGCGCCGAGTCGGCTACACGAGACGGGCTTGCGCCCGTTAGTCCAGCCCGATCGAGAACGCGGCTTCCAGGTCGACCTGGGAGTAGGTGCGGAAGGCGATGTGGGTCTCGGTCTCGAGGACGCCGGGGACCTTGTTGACCTTGTCGGCCACGACCACGGCCACGTCCTCGTGGGCGCGGACGCGCACCAGGGCGATGAGGTCGATCTGGCCAGTGACGGAGTAGACCTCGCTGACCCCGTCGATGGCGGCCACGGCCTCGGCCACCTCGGGGATCTGGGAGACCTCGGCATTGATGAAGACGATCGCTGTGATCACGCAGGTCACGTTAGCCGATCAGGTCTAGAGGGCTGCCGCCCGGCGGCCCGCACCCCCGACCGGGCAGGTCCAGTCACCCTCGATGTGGGCGAGGCGCACACCGGGGGACTCCAGCCAGCGCAGCACCAGCTCGGTCTCCTCGGCGCTCGCGGCCGGCACCGGACCGGGCGCGTGCAGGACCGTCTCCGCGCTGAGCTGGAGGTCGGCGACGTAGGAGTGCGCGTTGGCCTCGCGCGGGATCACCCCGGCCGCCGCGAGCCGCCCGTGACGGACCACGTGGACCGCCCAGCGGCCGTCGTCCTCCCGCCGGATCGCGGTGAGGTCGGGCAACCGGGTCAGCGCGCTGAGCCGCTGCGTGCGCGCGGCGGCGCGCAGGTAGGAGGTCAGCCGGTCGCGGTGGACGGCCGCCTCCTCGAACCGCTCCTGCTCGGCCAGGCCGGTGAGCCGCTCGGTGACCGTCTCCACGACCTCGTCGGGCCGGTGGAGGAGGGACTCGCGGACGCGTGCGACCAGGGCTGCGTACGTCTCCGCGGAGACGCTCTGGTCGCATGGGCTCAGGCAGCGGTGGAGCTCGGCGAGGACGCACGGGGTCCGCTTCGGGAGCAGGGGGAACCGGTCGGCGCACTGCCGAATCGGGAACGTGTCGTGCAGCGCCTGGAGCGCCTTCTCGGCGACCTTCCTGGAGCCGAACGGGCCGAGGTAGTCGGCGTCGTCGTCGAGCACCTGCTTGACCAGCGACAGCCTGGGCCACGGCTCCCGGGTGAGCTTGACGAAGTGCATCTTCTCCGGGCGTCGCGAGCGGCGGTTGTAGGGCGGCTTGTGCTCGGCGATGAGGCGCAGCTCGCGCACGCCCGCCTCCAACGCCGTCGCGCACTCGATGCCCTGCACGGTCGTGGCCAGGGCGACCATCTCGCCCATGCGGGACCGTGTCTCGGAGGCGGTGAAGTAGGTGCGTACGCGGGTCCGCAGGTCCTTCGAGGTGCCGATGTAGAGCGCCCGGCCCTGGGCGTCCTTGAACAGGTAGACGCCGGGGGCGTGCGGCAGATCCTCGGCCAGGTGACGCTTCTTGCGCTGGGCGGTGGTGACCTTGGCCGAGAAGACGCTCAGGTCCTCGAGGGTCTGCACCCCGATGTTGCCGAGGCGCTCCATCATCCCGTGGAGGACGTCGACGGTCGCACGGGCGTCGGAGAGGGCGCGGTGGTTGGGCGTCGTGGGGGAGCCGAAGACCCGGGCGAGCGAGCCGAGCTTGTGGTTGGGCGACTCGTCGCGGGTCACCACCCGGCGGGCGATCTTCACCGTGTCGAGGACCTCGAACCGCGGCCACGGACGCTCCTGCTCGGCCGCGAAGTGCTTGAGGAAGCCGACGTCGAAGGGGGCGTTGTGGGCGACCAGGACACAGCCCTCGGCGAACTCGAGGAACGCCGGCAGCACCGACTCGATGGTGGGGGAGGAGGCGACCATCGAGTTGGTGATCCCGGTCAGCACTGCGATGGAGGGCGGAATCCCGGTGTGGGGGTTGACCAGGGTCTGGAACTCGCCCAGCACCTCGCCGCCGCGCACCTTCACCGCACCGATCTCGGTGATCATGCCGCCGTTGTCGGGGCTGTTGCCGGTGGTCTCGAGGTCGACGACGCAGAAGGTGAGGTCGCGCAGCGGCCTGCCGAGCTCGTCGAAGCCCCGCTGCGCCTCCCAGGCTCCGGCGACCTGCTCGCGCTGGCGGCGAGCGACGGCACGAGCGCGCATCTCCAAGCGCGCCTCACGCACCGCCGGACTACTTCGCATGCGAACACATTAGCGAGTGCCGCCGACACTCCTTCGCCACTAGGGTGTGGGCCACCTGACAGGGGAGGTGCGGGCGATCGCGGCGAGAAACGGCGGCAACGAGGGTTCCACGGGCGGGAACGAGGAGCGCCCGTGGGCACGCTGGTTCGCTCGCTCGGGCTCGTTGCAGGTCGAGCCGGCCGAGGCCGGCGAGCAGGCCAGGACGCTGCTGGACGCGGACGGGCTGGCCGCGGCGCTGCGGTTCAACGAGCGAGTCCTCGACACGCTGACCGGCGACCTGGCGGGCCTGGTCGAGTACGTCACGGTGCTCGACGACGCGCAGACCGACGAGGTCCTCAACACCCAGAAGCTGATCGACAACGCCTTCGCCCGGGTCGCCGCCCAAGGCGTCGACCGGTTCGTGGCCTGGCTCGCGGAGCTGCGTACGCAGGGCCATCCGGCGATCGCGGTCCAGGCCCTGCACGCGTACGGCCGGATCGCGGACGGCGACCCGGCCGCCGCGGCGACCTCGTTGGACTCCGCCGCCGACCGGGTGATCCTGATCGCGGCGGCTGCGCTGCACCGCCCGCCCGAGGACGCGGCCCGGCTGGCGATCGAGACCGAGCACGACGCCTCCATCGCCTATGCCGTCATCCACGACGTGCTCCGGCAGCGCACCGTCCCCGACATCGCGCGGTTCCTCCGGGCCCTCCACCTGCTCGGCGCGACGGCGCTGGTCAACGACACCGTCAAGCAGTTCGCGGCCCTCTCCAGCGGCCGCTCCAACCTCGACAAGGCGCTGTTGTACGTCGCCCTGGACGCCACTCCGAGGCTTCGTGAGATCTCGCTGGACCTGCTCTGGCGCACCCTCGGCGCGATCGGAGACCTCGGCCGGACGCCGGGTCCCGGCCAGCAGCACGACCTCGTCGCCGCGTTCTGGGCCCTGTGCCCGGGCGGCCGCGTGCTCGAGGACTGGTTCAAGCTGCGCCTCGACGGCAGGGAGAACGCCGAGGAGGCGCGCGAGCAGGTGGTCCTGCTGCTGCGTGGGAGCCGGGGGCCTGGCCGTGACCGCCTGGTGGCGGCCCTGGCCGCCGACGCGACACCGACGAACCTGAAGCGCATCTGCGAGAGCCTCATGGACGAGGGGAGCGAGGTCGAGGCGGCGCTGCTCGTGCGCGCGCTCGCCCGCAGCGGCCACATCGAGCGGCTGGGCGACTTCCTCGACCGGTGGTCGTGGGCGCAGCCCTCTACCGAGACCACGCGGAACCTGCTCTACTGGGTCCTCACCCCTGAGGGCCCGGACCGCGAGCCGATGGGATCCGCCGTCGTGGAGGGCATCGCGACCCATCTCGCCGATGCCCACGGCAGGACGCTGGGTGAGGACCTTCGGCGTCAGGCCGCCACCCTGGTCAGGCTCCGCCCGCCCGAGGAGATCGTGGGTCTGCTCGACCGCGTACCTTCCCGGGTCGGCAGGCGGGGCCGGTCGGCCGTGGCCGCCGACGTCGGCTGGAGGCTGGCCGAGGATCTGCTCGTCTACCCGGCGCCGACCGAGGAGCGGTACGTCGCCTGGTACGCCGAGTGCCTCGCCGCACTGGCGGGCGCAGGCTTCGCGGACGCGGTGCGTACGTCCTGGCACCATCTCGCCGACGAGGCGATCAGCAGGCGAGGCGCCGGGCCGACGATCGCCGAGACCGCCCATCGGCTCCGCCTGGCGGCGTCCTCGGCGAACGAGGAGCGTCGCCAGGAGCTGGTCCGCACGGCCGACCGGCTGCTGATCCGCTACCTCGACCAGGCGCAGAGCGTCACGCCTACCGACATCGTCGGCATCACCACGCGGCTGCGCCTGCACCGCTACCCGACGGCGAGCCGGGCCGGGGTGCTGCGGCGCTCGGTGGGGCGATGGCAGGACCGTGCCCGGGTCGACGCCGTCGTCGAGACCCTCGTCGCCGCCGGCCAGGAGGAGGAGGCCGAGTGGGTCAGGGCCGGGTCGTCGTGAGCTGGGTCTGCCGGAGATAGCGGCGGCCGGCGCCGACGAGGAGGACGAACGCGCCCGAGGCGACGATCATCACCAGGCCACGCAGGCTCCACACGCTCCAGACGGAGTCGTCGCCGATCCGGTGACGGACGGCGCTCAGCAGGGTCAGCGCGGCGAGGTACACCGCCAGCACGACGAACGGACGGTTCGCCGGGTCGCGGGAGAAGAGCCGCGCGCCGTGGTTCTTGGCGTCGTACCAGCCCAGGCCGGGGAACCGGAGGTGATGGAGCCACGGGAGCACGAGGAGGACGAGAGAGCCCCAGGCGATGACCGCCACGCCCTTCCACACCCGGTCCCAGGCGGACTCGTTGACGACCAGCGCGATGGCGACGAAGGCTGCGTACGCAGCAACGGGCAGGAGCTGCTGGAACCCGGTGCCGAGCAGCTCGGACCGCACGGCCAGGACGACGCAGGTGACCGCGTACAGGATCAGGATCGGGATCGTGTTGAGCACGGCCAGGGCGTGCCAGTCGCCGCCCACCGCCACCAGGACGACCAGGGCGAGCACCAGGTTGACGAGCAGGATCAGCCAGAAGGAGTCGCTTCTGCGGCCCGGGAGCCGTGATGCCCGCGGCTCGTGCAGCACGCTGGGGACGTACCTCTCCGCGCTGAGCGTGTAGACCTCGCGGCTGAGGGCGTAGGTGAACACGATGCCCGAGCCGATCGGGGCGATGATCGCGGCGAGGCGGACCAGCACGACCAGCCAGTCCGTCGGCGCTCCGATCAGCGTGGCCGAGTCGGTCAGGCGCGCGTACGAGGGGCCGTGCTCGGCCCCGGAGCTCGCCATGTGCTCCGCGTAGACCAGCTGGAGGGCGGAGTAGAGCAGGAACGACCCGACGACCGTGCCGTACACCGCCCAGCGCACCCGCCTGGCGACCGCGCGAGGGCCGCCTCGGACCTCACCGGTCACGTCCAGGGGCGCCTGGAAGCCGATGTAGGCGTAGATCACGCCGCTGGTGATCAGCGCGCTCAGTACGCCGGTCGTGGTGGGCCCCGGCACCGGGCCTGCGGTGGCGGGAGGTCCGGGGACGGCGAGCGCCAGAAACACCACGAGGACCACCGGGATGGCGATCTTGACCAGGGTCAGGGCCGCGTTCGTGCGCAGGACGAGCCGCCTGGGCAGGAGGACGAAGGCGATGATCGCGGCGGTCACCAGCACCGCCAGGACGGAGCCGGTCCCGGTGAGACCGTCCGGGCCGGCGAGCGCAGGGACGACCTCGGCCAGCCCGTCGACCGCGGCCGCCGCCTGGGCGGCGGGGTTGATCGCGTACGAGATCCACAGCGACGCCGCGAGGATGATCACCACCAACGGCCCGAAGGCGTCGTGCGGGTGGAACAGAAGCCCGCCGGTGCGCTGGGAGATGAGCCCGAACTCGACCATGACGACAGCGATGGTGAGCATGAGCACGCCGCCTGCGGCCCAGCCGAGGAGCGCGGCCTCGCCCAGGCTCTCGTGGAGGCCGGGGACGGCCAGGAGCCAGCCGGACCCGATGACGCCGCCCGCGGCGAGACCGACGACCTCGACGAGGCTCAGCTTGTCGCCGTCCTCGGCGGGGCTCTCGCTCGTCTCGTCCTTCCGGGGCTCGGTGCGGGCCTCGACGGTCTCCACGGGCTGGGGAGCCTGACCCGAAGAGGCACGGGGCCGCTGCAGGACCGCGAACGCGATCCCCGTCAGCACGCTACCGAAGACCGTCAGCCAGAAGATCGGCTCGTGCAGCACCTCACGGAAGCTCAGCGACTTGAGCCCGTCGAGCTGGAGAGTCCCGTAGATGGCGATCACGAACCCCGCGGCGCACAGGAGCACCCTGGCGATCGCGTTGAGGGCGTGCCGCACGCGCTGGTCTCCCACTCCCGGTGTCTCGGACGTGCGCAGAACCTATCGAATCAGGTCGGTGCGGCGCAGGAAGCCGGCTGGATCAGCCGAGCAGGGGCGAGAGGGAGGAGAGCGGGACGGTGCGGGCGCCGGCGCGGCGTACGTCCTTGACGACCTCGGCGTCGTCGGTCGCGACCAGGACGACGCGGCCGGACGGCTCGGCGTCGACGAGGTCGCGGATGACGTCGTCGGCGATGACGCCCTCGGGGGAGAAGAGGACCTTGACGCCACGAGGCGGCACGGCGGTGGGGCGTACGGACGCCGAGTGCGCGTCGAAGACGACGGTCGTCTCGGCGCCGGTGCGGGCGGCGATCGGCGCGATCCCCCGCAGCAGCCGCAGCCGCTGGGCATCGAGCGCCGAGCCGGGCCACAGGGCCTTGGAGACGTTGTAGCCGTCCACGATCAGCCGGACCCGCGGCATGGCCAGGAACTGCTCGAGGTGGGCGCTGCTGGTCACTCCGGCTCCGGCGACGGCGTCGGCGGAGGCCAGCTCGGACTCCACCCGCTCGCCGGGGGTGCCGGTGACGGGAGGCAGCGCGAGCTCACGTCGGAGCCCGCCCGCGGCGTCGAGCAGCGTGTCGAGCAGGAACCGGGCTCGCAGCGAGGCGTCCTCGCGATCCGCCTTGGACGTACGCCGCTCGGCGGCCGCCTCGCGCTCGAGCTTGTCGATCTGGCTGCGGAGCTGGCGCAGCTGGCGGTCGCGCGCGGCGATCTCGTCCTCGGCGCGGGAGAGCGCCGCGCGGGTCTCGGTCAGCGCCTCGTCCAGTCCGGTGCCGGCCTCGCGGGCGGCGGCCCTGGCCTCCCCGAGCTTGCGGCGCAGAGTGGTGTTGTCGGCCTTGAGGTCGTCGATGCGGGCCTTGCGGTCGGCGCGCACCTCACGGATCTCGTCCTCGGCCGCGGCGAGCTTGCCGCGCAGGCGGGCGACCTCGGCGTCGACCGCCGGCACCGCGGCGGCCTCGAGCCGGTCCAGGGCCTCCTTGAGCGAGACCTCCCAGCCGTCGGGTCGCACGAGCCAGAGGACGGCGGCCGCCTCCGCCGGCTCCTCGGGCAGGACGAGGTCGTCGGGGGAGCCCTCGGTGGCGTACGCCGGGCGCAGCTGGCCCCCGATCTTCTCCCGCACCTCGTCGTCGCCGTCCAGCACCGAGGCGATCATCACGCCGCCGGCCTTGGCGCGCCGGGCGGGCGCGAAGTCGGCGATCCGCTTGAGCGCGGGTGGGAGACGCGCCACGTCGGGAAGCACCCCGGCCGTGAGCGCGACGATGCGCCCCCGGACCGTGTCGGGGAGCGTCGCGTACGGGGAGACCTCCATGGTTCAAGTGTAGGGACCCCGTCCGCGATCACCGCGTCGAATACTGCCCTGCGATGGTGATGACACGCCGGACGCAACCGTACGAAAGCAAAAATGTCGGTGCTCGGTGAGACCGTCGCTCACATGACGACGAGAATCGACTGTGACACCTGCCTGGTGCGGGGACTGGCGTGCCACGACTGCGTGGTCACCGTGCTGCTGGGCCCGCCCCCGGAGCTGACCATCGAGGACGAGGAGCGCCGGGCGCTCGACGTGCTCGCCGATGGTGGCCTGGTCCCGCCGCTGCGGATGGTGGCTCTGCCGTTGGTGGAGGGTATGTAGCCGAACTTTTGGGCGTGGGTGGTTGGCAGGTGGGGGACGGCGTCGGCTAGTGTGCGCAGGGAATTGGCGCTCGTGGAAGTGGGTCAACCGGCCCACGCGGGTGCCGCGCTCAATCCAGGCCCGCTTCGGGGCGGGCCAGGAACCGGGGAACCACACCGGTCGTACGCCGCAACATGGAGTGCGATCACCTGGGGTGTATCCGCCGCGAGGACGATCTGGAAGACCAGGTCGAGGAGCGGTGGTAGGGCAGGTCGTGCCTGAACCCGTCAGCTCACCCGGTAGGCGTCAACGACTACACAAGGAGACCGTCCGCTCGTGACACGCGACCGGAAGCGACTCATTGCCGGAGCAGCCGGCATTGCCGCCATCGGTGTCGCCGGGATCATTCCCGCAGCGACCCCCGCCCAGGCCGAACCAGACATCGACGACGTTCGTGAGAAGGTCGACAAGCTCTACACCCAGGCCGAGGCAGCCAACGAGGACTACAGCAACGCCAAGCTGCGGCTGCAGGACATCAAGGACCAGCTCAAGGACCTCAGCGCCGACGAGAAGCGGCAGAGCAAGGAGCTCGACAAGATCCGGGCCGAGCTCCGTGACTCCGTGCTGCGGCAGTTCGAGGGCTCCGACGTCTCTGCCGTCGGCCAGGTGATCACCTCCGAGGACCCGCAGGAGTTCCTCGCCGGGCTTTCCACCGTCTCGTCCTACAACGCTCTGCAGGGCGACCTGCTGGCTCGGTACAACACCGAGGCAGAGGCCCTCCACGTGCGCCGGGAGGCGACCGAGGAGAGCAAGGCCGAGATGGCCAAGGTCAAGACGACCATGCAGAAGAAGAAGAACGAGATCGACAAGAAGTTCGAGGCCGCTCAGGCCGAGCTCGACGAGCTCGAGGCCGACGAGCTCGAGGAGTTCCAGGCAGCCGGCGCCGGTGCGGGCATCCCGGCCAACCTGCCGCCGCCCTCGGGCCGCGCGAAGGTGGCCGTCGACTACGCCCTCGCCCAGGTCGGCGACGCCTACGTCTACGGCGCCACCGGCACCGAGTCGTGGGACTGCTCTGGCCTCACCATGGGTGCCTGGGGCGAGGCCGGTGTCGGGCTCCCGCACTCCTCCTCTGCGCAGTACAGCAGCGGACCCCAGGTCTCGCGCGGCCAGCTCGCCCCCGGCGACCTGGTCTTCTTCTACAGCCCGATCAGCCACGTCGGCATCTACATCGGCAACGGCATGATGGTGCACGCGTCCAACCCGAGCACCGGTGTGAAGGTCTCGCCGATCGACGAGATGCCCTACACGGGCGCCGTCCGCCCGGGCTAAGCCCTTTAACCAGGCTCAGTGACTCAGGACCCCGAAGAGGCCGATCGTTCGCAGGTGCGAACGGTCGGCTCTCTTGTATCCCGCCTCCTGGCCCGCCCGGTCCTGATCGGGGCCGGTGTGGTGCTGGTGATGCTGCTCGCCGGCCTCGTCGGCTGGCGGCTGACCGGCGGCGGCGAGTACGTGGCGCCGACCCCGACCGCCGCCCCGGTCGTGCGCGCGGACACCGAAGGCGCCCGGGCCTCGCTGGAGCAGCTGGTCACCGGCGTACGTGAGGGGGCGGAGCCCGACGGCGAGGACGCCGCCTCGGTGGCGGTGCGCAACGCACGCGCCATCGGTGTCGAGGACGTCGCCGCCAGGTACGTCGCGGAGTCGGGCAACGTGGCAGCGGACGGCTCGTGGACGGCCGACGTCGAGATGTCGTGGCGCACGCCCGGTGACCCGGTGCTGACCGAGGAGCTGAAGGTCGGCTTCGACGCCGGCGGCGCGATCACCGGGTTCTCGGCGGCCCAGGGCACCCGGCTGCCGCTGTGGCTCAGCGGCCCGGTCGAGGTGCGGCGCACCGGCTCCACCCTCGTGGTCGTCCAAGCCTCCGCCGATGTCGCCGACCGCTACGCCAAGCTGGCCGCGACCGCGGTCGACGAGGTCCGCAAGGTGATCTCCTGGGACGATCCCCGCCTGGTCCTCGAGGTGCCTGCGACCGGGCTCGAGTCGGCCCTCGGCGCGCAGCCCGGGGCCTACTCCGCGGTCGCCGCGGTGACCGCGACGGTCGACGGGTCCACGAAGGCCGGAACCCCGCTGCACGTATGGGTCAACCAGGGCGTCATCGGTGACCTGGACGCCCCCGGCGCCCAGGTGGTCATCACCCATGAGGCGACCCACGCGGCCACCGACGCCCCGACCGGCACCAACCGGCCGATGTGGCTGGTCGAGGGCTTCGCCGACTATGTCGCGCTGCGCGAAACCACGCTCCCGCTGAGCAAGACCGCCGGCCAGATCCTCGCCCAGGTCCGCGAGAACGGCGCCCCTGACCACCTCCCGGGCAAGGCCGAGTTCAACACCCGCTCGGAGCACTTCGGCGCGGAGTACGAAGCCGCCTGGCTCGCCTGCGAGGTGCTCGCCGAGGCCGGCGGCGAGGAGGCCCTGGTCGACCTCTACGAGGAGACCGGGCGCGGCACGGCTCTGGAGAAGGCCCTGCAGAGCAGCTTCGGCTTCGGAGAGGACGAGCTGACCGCCCGCTGGCGGGCGCATCTGTCAGAGTCTGCGGCGTGAGCGAGCGTCAGCGAGTGAACCAAGCGGTCAACACGCCGCCGCGTCCGTATTCTGGCGCTTGCGCTACGGAGGTGGCGGCGTGAATGCAACGAGACGTACGTCCTGGGTGGTTCTCGTCGTCGGGGCGGTCGCGTTCGTAGTGCTCGCCTGGCTGCTGATCCCGTGGCAGCCCTATCCCGGCGGCCCGCTCGAGCTCCCCGACGAACGGGACGTGTTCACGGTCGAGGAGCTGGAGCGGATGCTGGCCTACTCCGGCGCCGTTCGCTGGATCAGCCGGGCCGGCCTCGTCGTCTCGCTGGTGGTCGCCTGTGTGCTCGGGTTCACCTCGATCGGACGGCGTCTGGTGGCGAGGCTGCGGGGCCCATGGTTGCTCCGGGTGGTGCTGGCGGTCATCGTGGTGACGTTCCTCGGCTGGGCCGCGGCTCTCCCGTTCGGGGTGGCGATCCAGCGGCTGCAGCTGCGCTACGGGCTCTCCAGGCAGGACTGGGGGTCCTGGCTGGGTGACTCGCTGCTGAACCAGGTCGTCGGCATCGTGACCACGTCCCTGGCGCTGCTCGCCCTCTTCGCGTGCATCCGCCTCGGCCGGCGCTGGTGGCCGGCGCTCGCCGCCGGCCTGGTCGCAGGGCTGGTGGTGCTCGGCTCGTTCGTCTACCCGGTCGTCATCGAGCCGCTGTTCAACGACTTCGAGCCGCTGCCGCGTGGCCAGTTCCGCACCGAGGTGATGGCGATCGCCGAGCGGGAGGGCGTCGAGCTCGATGACGTCCTGGTGGTCGACGCCTCCCGGCGCACGACCTCGCTCAACGCGTACGTCACCGGCTTCGGCTCCACCCGCCGGGTGGTCCTCTACGACAACCTCGTCGACTCGCAGCGGGGCGCGGCCGCGCGCGGAGCGGTCCTGGCCGTGGTCGCCCACGAGCTCGCCCACGCCAAGCACGACGACGTCCTGGTCGGGACGGTCATCGGCGCCGCCGGCGCGGTCGCCGGCGTCGGTCTGCTGGGCCTGCTGCTGTCCTACCGACGCCGGGAGGACTACTACTCCACCCCCGAAGCCGTCCCGATGCTGATGGCGGTCTTCGCGCTGGCGAGCGTGCTGGCGATGCCCGTCGAGAACGGGCTCAGCCGGCACGTCGAGGCCCGCGCGGACGTGGACGCACTCCGTGCCACCGGTGACCTGGAGGCGTTCACGAGGCTGCAGCACGACCTCGGCGTACGCTCGCTCTCCGACCCGTCCCCGCAGGCCTGGTCGCAGTGGTGGTTCGGCTCGCACCCGACGACGCTGCAGCGCATCGCGATCGCTCATCGGGTGCTGGACTGACATCAATGCCGAGTCGGCGCATCCGATCCCTCTGGCTCGCTTCGCTTCGCCAGGCACGGGATCAGATGCGCCGACTCGGCGCCACCAGAACTACTTTGCGTAGAGCGCCTCGACCTCGTGGCTGAACTCGCGCATGACCACGTTGCGCTTGAGCTTGAGGCTGGGGGTGAGCTGGCCACCCTCCTCGGTCCAGGAGTCGGGGATGATCACGAACTTGCGGATCGACTCGGCCTTCGAGACCGCCTTGTTGGCGTCGTCGACCGCGCTCTGGACCGCGGCGCGCAGGTCCTCGTCCTCGACGAGGGCGTCGATGTCGCCGGGCTTGCCGTTGGCCTCCGCCCAGGTGGGCAGGGCCTCGGGGTCGATGGTGACGATCGCGCCGATGAACGGCTGACCGTCGCCGACGACGATGCACTGGTCGACGAGCACGTGGGCACGAAGGCGGTCCTCGAGGACGGCCGGGGCAACGTTCTTGCCGCCGGCGGTGACGATGATCTCCTTCTTGCGGCCGGTGATCTTCACGAAGCCCTCGTCGTCGACCTCGCCGAGGTCGCCGGAGTGGAACCAGCCCTCAGCGGTCTTGGCCTCGGCGGTCGCCTCGGGGTTCTGCCAGTACTCCTTCAGCACCTGACCGCCCTTGAAGAGCAGCTCGCCGTCGTCGGCGACGCGCACCGCGGTGCCGGGCAGCGGCCGTCCGACGGTGCCGATCTTGAACGCCTCGGGCAGGTTGACCGTGAGCGCGGCGGTCGTCTCGGTCAGGCCGTAGCCCTCCAGGACGGTGACGCCGATGCCACGGTAGAAGTGGCCGAGACGGTCACCGAGCGGGGCGCCGCCGGAGACCGCGTAGGAGCAGTTGCCGCCGAGCGCGGCCAGCAGCTTGCCGTAGACGAGCTTGGAGAACAGCTTG
Source organism: Nocardioides sp. (assembly GCF_014360585.1). Taxonomy (GTDB): domain Bacteria; phylum Actinomycetota; class Actinomycetes; order Propionibacteriales; family Nocardioidaceae; genus Nocardioides. Next base: position 107,459 of record NZ_JACIXG010000003.1, on the reverse strand, counting down.
TGCTTGGCCGCGAGCAGGAACGGCGCCCGGCCGGTCTCGGTGGCGCGGGAGTACTCGATCGCGACCTCGGTGGCCAGGTCGAAGATCTTGCCCTTGCCGTCGGCGACCGCCTTCTGCGAGGCGGTGTTGTAGACCTTCTCGAAGACTCGCGGCACCGCCAGCACGAAGGTCGGCTGGAAGGTGCCGAGGTCGGCGACGAGGTTCTTGATGTCAGGGGTGTGGCCCAGGCGGGTGCGCGACTTGATGCAGCCGATCTGGATGATCCGCGCGAAGACGTGCGCCAGCGGGAGGAAGAGCAGCGTGCTGCGGCCCTCGAAGGTGAACAGGTCGTCGAGCGAGTCGACGACGACGCCGAGCTCGAACATGAAGTTGCCGTGGGTGAGCACGCAGCCCTTCGGGCGCCCGGTGGTGCCGGAGGTGTAGATCAGCGTCGCGGTGTCCTCGGGGGTGACCGCGCTGCGACGGGCCTCGAGCTGCTCGTCGGTGATGTCGGTGCCGAGCTTGCCCAGCAGCTCGACGGCGTTGTCGTTGATCGACCAGACGTTGTTGAGCGCGGGGCACTCGGCGCGGACCTCGCTGATCCGGCTCATGTGACCGGCGTCCTCGGCAATGACCGCCACGGTCGCGGAGTCCTGGAGGATCCACGCGATCTGCTCGGCCGAGGAGGTCTCGTAGATCGGCACCGTCGTCGCGCCGGCGAACCAGATCGCGTAGTCGAGCAGGGTCCACTCGTAGCGCGTCTTCGAGAGCAGCGCGACCCGGTCTCCAGCGCCGACACCCGCGGCGATCAGGCCCTTCGCGACCGAGGAGACCTCACCGAGGAACTCGGCGGCGGTGACGTCGACCCAGGTGCCGTCGGCGCCTGGGCGGCTCAGGACGGCGACATCGGGTGCCTCGGTGGCGTTGCGAACGACGTCGTCGGTCAGGTTGCCGGTGGGGGGAACAACGTACGTCGCGGGCGTGGAGAACTCGCGCACTAGGGCCTCCGCATACTGATGGTAGGTGGGTACGAACCGGAGGTTACCCCCGTCACAGCCCGACCATTTCACCGGGATGCTATCCGGTACGCTCCATGGCACCTAGCAAGTCAGGGAGTGAGGACACCATCGATGGCCGATCAGACCACCTCGACGATCGTGATCGAGGCTGCGCCCTCGGCAGTGATGGCGGTGATCGCGGACTTCAAGTCCTATCCGGCCTGGGCCAAGGGCATGCAGCAGGTCAGCGTCGTGGAGACCGGCGTCGACGGGCGGGCCGAGCAGGTCCGGTTCGTGCTGGACGTCGCGCCGATCAAGGACGAGTACACCCTGGCCTACGACTGGGACGGTGACCGCCAGGTGACCTGGTCGCTGGTCAAGGGCAACCTGCTGCGGTCGATGGACGGCGCCTACGTGCTGCGCGACCTCGGCGGACGCACCGAGGTCACCTACCGGCTCGCCCTCGACCTGAGCATCCCGCTGATCGGCATGCTCAAGCGCAAGGGCGAGAAGGTCCTGATCGACACCGCCCTGCGAGGGCTCAAGCAGAGGGTCGAGAAGGACACGCCTTCGTGAGAATCCTTCTCTTCACCGGCAAGGGCGGCGTCGGCAAGTCCACCGTCTCGGCCGGCACCGCGGCGATGTCCGCGGCCCGTGGTCGGCGCACGCTGGTCCTCTCGACCGACGCCGCCCACTCCCTGGCTGACGCCTTCAGCCTCTCGGACGGACACCGCGACGGTGCGCTGGGCCCGGAGCCCGTCCAGGTCACCGAGCACCTCTATGTCCAGCACGTCGACGCCCAGCGCCGCTTCGAGCAGTCTTGGGCGGAGGTGCAGGGCTACCTGTTGAGCGTCCTGGACACCATCGGGGTCGACCGGATCGCGGCCGAGGAGCTGACCGTGATCCCCGGCGCCGAGGAGGTCTTCGCGCTCCTGGAGCTGCGCCGGATGGCGGTCTCGGAGGAGTGGGACACGATCGTGGTCGACTGTGCCCCGACCGCCGAGACGCTGCGGCTGCTCGCCCTTCCCGAGGCCCTGGGCTGGTATCTGGAGCGGATCCTCCCGGTGCAGCGCAAGATGGTGAAGGCGCTCAAGCCCGTGCTCACCAAGGCTGCGGGGGTGCCGATGCCCGGCGACTCCGTCTTCGACGCCCTGGTCCGCCTCCACGGCGAGCTCGCCGAGGTGCGAGCCCTGCTGTCGGGACCCGAGGCGTCCGTACGCATCGTGCTGACCCCGGAGCGGGTCGTGCTCGCGGAAGCACGCCGGTCCTGGACGACGCTCTCCCTCTACGGCTACCGCGTGGACGGTGTCGTCGCCAACCGGATCTTCCCGGCCGGCGGATCCGACGACTGGCGCGCCGGCTGGGTCAAGGCCCAGGACGACGTGCTCGGCGATGTCGAGGCCTCCTTCGAGGGGCTGCCGGTCTGGCGCTCGTTCTACCGGCCCACCGAGCCGGTCGGGGTCGACGATCTGCGGGAGGTGGCCGAGGCGGCGTACGCCTGGTCCGGTCGTATCGACCCGCTCGCCGTTCCCGAGACTGCGGCTCCGTTCCGCACCGAGACGACCGACGAGGCCACGATCGTCCATCTGGCGCTGCCCGGGCTGGCCCAGTGGGTCGGGCGCGACCAGGTGCAGCTGGGCCGCAACGGCGACGAGCTGGCGATCACCGTCGGTGCCTACCGGCGACTGCTCACCCTTCCTGCCGCGCTCGCCCGGATGGACGTCAGCGGGGCGCGGGTCGAGGGCGGCGAGCTGCGAGTAACGTTTTCACGTCAGACGACGAACACCGAGAGCGAGTAGTCGTGAGCGAGCGTCAGCGAGCGAGCCATCAGGTCAACACGCGACCGCGTCCGTATTCTGGCGCTTGCGCTACGGATGTGGTCGCGTGAGCGAGCAGCGCCACGAGTGGGCCGACGAGCCGTTGGGGTCGACCGCCGAGGAGCTCGGCCGGCTGATGGAGGCGATCGGGGAGTGGGCCAAGGACTCCCGGTTCGCCCATCTCACCGAGTCGTTCGGGGAGCATCTCGATACGGGAGCACCGGAGTGCGCCTACTGCCCGCTGTGCCGTACGGTTCATGTCCTCCGGGAGTCGAGCCCGGAGGTCAAGGTGCACCTGGCCAGCGCTGCCGCATCGCTGATGCAGGCGGCTGCCACGGTGCTCAACGCGGCGGCCACGAGTCCGGGTGCTGGCCCCAGTGAAGGCTCCAGTGAAGGACCTAGTGAAGACGAGGATGCTCACAGTGATGGCGTGCGGGCTGAGGAAGGTGCGACCCGGGAACGGGCGCAGCGCTCTACGAGGGTCGACCGGATCGACCTCGACGGCTGGAGCTGAGTCATGACGGTGAAGAAGCTCGCCTGCGGCGTCGACGTCGGGGGCACCAAGATCCTCGGCGGTGTCGTGGACCACCACGGCAACATCGTCGAGGACCACCGCGTCGAGTCGCCGGCCAAGAGCCCGGAGGCCGTCGAGGCGGCGATCATCGAGGTGGTCCAGGAGCTCAAGACCCGCCACCCGATCGAGTGCGTCGGCATCGGTGCGGCCGGTTACATCGACAAGGACCGCTCGACGGTCATGTTCGCCCCCAACATCGCCTGGCGCGACGTGCCGCTCAAGGAGCGGCTGGAGAAGGTCCTCGAGCTTCCGGTCGTGATCGAGAACGACGCCAACGCAGCTGCGTGGGGCGAGTTCGAGTACGGCGCGGGTGCCGAGGTCGACAACATGATGCTGGTGACCGTCGGCACCGGTGTCGGCGGCGGCCTGGTCCTCGAGGGCGAGCTCTACCGCGGTGCCTTCGGCGTCGGTGCCGAGATCGGCCACATGCGGGTCGTGCCCAACGGCCACCTGTGCGGCTGCGGCAACCGCGGCTGCTGGGAGCAGTACGCCTCCGGGTCGGCGCTGGTGCGTAACGTCCGTGCCGCGGCGCGCGGCGGCTCGCTGCTGGCTCGTGACGTCCTGGACCGCGCCGAGGGTGACCTCGACAAGATCAAGGGTCCGCTGATCACCGAGGCGGCCCGCGCCGGGGACGCCTTCGCGATCGAGGCGCTGACCGATCTCGGCATCTGGCTCGGCGAGGGGATCGCCTCGATCGCCGCCGTGCTGGACCCGGCCGTGGTGGCCATCGGCGGGGGAGTGGCGGACGCCGACGACCTGCTGCTCGGACCGGCCCGGCGCGCCTTCGAGGCGCAGCTGACCGGCCGCGGACACCGGCCGATGCTCGATATCCGCAAGGCGACGCTGGGCAACGACGCCGGGCTGATCGGTGCCGCCGACCTGGCTCGCAAGTGAGCGAGCGCCAGCGAGCGACGGTGAGGTTCACGCGGCGACGTCCGTATGATTGCGCTTGCGCTACGGAGGTGGCCGCGTGAGCGAGAGCGGGTCCGTCCACGTCGGTGTCGACATCGGCGGCACGAAGGTGCTCGCGGCGGAGGTCTCACCCTCAGGTGAGGTGCTCCGCACCGCTCACCGCAGCACGCCGGGCCGTCGGGTCGAGCTCGAGCTCGTGGAGGACGCGCTGACCGAGGCGGTCACCGAGGTGGCCGCGGGCCGGCCCGTCGCGGGAGTCGGGCTGGCGGCGGCCGGGTTCGTCGACGCCGCCGGTGAGCGGGTCATGTTCGCGCCCCACCTGCCCTGGCGGGGCGAGCCGACCCTGTCCCGGCTCTCCGAGCGCTGGGGCACTCGGGTGGCGCTCGACAACGATGCCAACTGCGCCGCCCTGGCCGAGCTGGAACTCGGTGCGGCCCGCGGGGTCGACTCGGCCCTGCTCATCACCCTCGGCACCGGGATCGGCGGTGCTGTCGTCCTCGACGGCCGGGTCGTCCGGGGTCGCAACGGTATGGCCGGGGAGTTCGGCCACATGCAGGTCGTGCCCGGCGGGCTGCCGTGCGAGTGCGGTCTCACCGGCTGCTGGGAGCAGTACTCCTCCGGCAACGCGCTGGTCGCCTTCGTGCGCGCCCGCGTAGAGACCGAGGAGTACGCCGGCTGCGCGCTCGACGAGCTGGCCGCCGGAGACCCGCTCAAGATCACCGGCCCGGCGGTCACCGCCGCCGCGGCCCGCGGCGATGCGCTCGCGCTGGCGGCGTACGAGGCGGTGGGGGCGTGGCTGGGGGTCGGGATGGCCGGCCTGGTCGCTGCCTTCGACCCGGAGCTGTTGGTCGTCGGTGGGGGAGTCTCGACGGCCGGCGACCTGCTGCTGGGACCTGCCCGGACGGCGCTGGAGGCCTCGCTCGTCGGGCGCCATCATCGCGAGGTGCCGCGGATCGTGACGACTGCCTTCGGTGCGGAGGCGGGGGTCGTGGGCGCGAGCATCCTGGCTCGACGGCTCATCTCGAGCCCTGGCCAGGATCAGACCTAGACGCGGGCGCCGTCGTCCCAGGGATCGCGGGGCTCGGACGGCATCGTCGCCAGCAGGTAGACGAACCCGGCCAGGAAGGCGGCGACCAGGCCGCCGATGACCCAGCTGCTGAAGTGTCGGTCGGTGATCTGGATGACCACGATCAGGACCAGCACGGCGACCGGCGCGCCGAGCACACCGATCCAGGCGAGCAGGCGTGCCGGGGTCGGCTTCGGCAGCGGTGGCGGGGGCGGTGGGACGTACCCCTCGTGGTCGTCGCGCCACATGTCGTCGTGGGAATCGGGCTCGTCGACCTCCTCGACGATGTCGATCTTCTTCTCGAAGAGGCCGCTGGAGACGGGCTCCTCGATAGCCGGGCGGTCGCCGTAGTTCTCGACGATCTGGCGCCAGGCCTCGTCCTCCGACGGCTGGCCGTCGGGAGGCACAGAGGCGTCATCGGGGGCCCCGGTCGCGTCCTCGGGCCGGTCGTCTCGGTCGCTCACGCCGCCACCTCCGTAGCGCAAGCGCCATAATACGGACGCGGCGGCGTGTAGATCCGTCGGTTCACTCGCTGACGCTCGCTCACGCCGCCACCTCCGTAGCGCAAGCGCCATAATACGGACGCGGCGGCGTGTTGATCGCTTGGTTCACTCGCTGACGCTCGCTCACGTTCCCAGCCTAGCCCGACTGCATGACAGGGCGCGGGGGTAGAAGTACCTATCTCGTTATAGGCTGACCGGTCGAAGGCAATAAGGGAAGGCGATGGGGTGACGACGAAGCTCTTCTACTCGTTCTTGAAGTGGGTCGCGCTCGGGCCAATCCTGCGAGCGGTGTTCCGTCCGACCTATGAGGGCACGGACAACATTCCGCGCAAGGGCGCGGCGATCATGGCCAGCAACCACCTCTCCTACGCCGACTGGCTCTTCATGCCGCTCGGGATGAAGCGGATGGTGCGGTTCGTGGCGAAGGCGGAGTACTTCACCGGGACGGGTGCCAAGGGTTTCCTGCAGAAGGCGTTCTTCTCGGGCACCGGCAACGTGCCGATCGACCGCGGTGGCGCCACCGCCGCCGAGGGCGCCCTGATCGCCGCCAAGCGGGTCCTGGCCGAGGGCGAGCTGTTCGGGATCTACCCCGAGGGCACCCGCTCCCACGACGGCAAGCTCTACCGGGGACGTACGGGCATCGCCAGACTGACCCTGGACACCGGTGCGCCGGTGATCCCGGTCGCAGTGATCGGCACCGATGTGATTGCGCCTCCGGGCAAGAAGTTCGGCAGGCTCGTGCATCCGCGGGTCGTCTTCGGTGAGCCGCTGGACTTCTCCCGCTACGAGGGCATGGCCAACGACCGCTACATCCTGCGCGCGATCACCGACGAGATCGTCTACGAGATCCTCAAGCTCTCCGGCCAGGAGTACGTCGACATGTACGCCACCGAGGCCAAGAAGCTCGCCAACGACGAGAAGCCCGCGAAGAAGACCTTGCGGCGTTCCAAGGCAACTCCTGCCAAGGCCGGACCTACCAAGGACGTAGCCTGACGATCCACTCGTCCCACCCGTTCCCGACGCCGGAGGATCCCGTGCGCCGGTGGCGAGGTCGTCTGGGGGGACGGGTGTCGCTGTGGACGTCCGGCTCCGCCGGGCTCACGGTCTCGTCGCTGATGGTCGCCAACGGCTCTCCTGGGGCGCTGCTCGGGCTGCTCGATCCGGACTCGGACCTGCGCGACGAGCTCGAGGAGACCGGCGTCGCGGTGGTGTCGCTGCTCCATTGGCGCCACCGGGACCTCGCCGAGGCGTTCGGGGGCACCGCTCCCGCTCCAGGTGGTGCGTTCCGCTCTGGGACCTGGGTCGAGACCGAGTTCGGGCGGCGTCTCGCCGACGCCCCGACCTGGGCGGGTGTGCGGCTGACGTCGCTGACCGAAATCGGCTGGTCGGCTCTGGCGACGTGCGAGATCGTGTCGCTCGAGGTCGGTGACGACACCGACCCGCTGGTCCACCGGCACGGGAGGTACGAACGATGATCGAGGGCTACCTGCGACGGCTCGGCATCGAGGGACGGCCGGAGGCCACGTACGAGACGCTCGTCGATCTTCATCATCGTCATCTCGACACACTCCCCTACGAGAACCTCTCGATCATGCTCGCGGCCATCGGGGCTGCCGCCTCGCCCGACTCGGTGCACCCGAAGGAGACGCTCGAGCGGGTCGCCGCCGGCGGCAACGCGGGCTACTGCTTCCATCACAACGGCCTGGTCTCGCTGGTCCTGGAGGAGCTCGGGTTCGACGTCGTGCGCCGCCCGGGACAGCTCATCGAGACGACCGGACCGAGCGGACAGCTGGATCATCTCGCCTTCGAGGTCCGTGGGCTGCCGACGGCTGAGAACCCGGGCGGCCGCTGGTGGCCCGATCTCGGCTTCGGCGATGCCTTCCGTGAGCCGTTGCCGCTGGTCGATGGGCATCACCGACAGAACGGGTTCGTCTACCGGCTGGTGCGGGTGGGCGAGGCCGGCTGGACCTTCCACCATGACCCGTCGGGGTCCTTCCACGGCAACCTCGTCCGCGGTGTGGTGGATCTCGACGAGGTCGAGGCGAGGCATCCGGTGCTCTCGACGCCGCCTGGCTCCTACACGAGCAAGCTGGTCGTGCAGCGGCGCGACGCGACCGGCGCCGACACGGTCCGATCGATCCGCCACACGCGGATCGGCGAGGACGCGTTCACGCGTGAGCTGTGGGACTTCGCGGAGTGGTCGGCCGCTCTGGAGGACCTCGGGCTCTCGTTCGCCGGCGTCGAGGAGGACGCGCTGCGCGAGCTCCACCAGCGACAGGCCGCCGGCTATGACGACTGGCTGCTGACGCGGTAGTCGGCGACGTGCTGAGATGGCGGACATGAGCGACGAACCTGCCCCCGAGCTGCTCGACGTCGCGGCCGAGCTCTACGGGCTGCCGCTGGCCGACTTCACCCCCGAGCGTGACGCGCGTGCCAAGAGCCTGAAGGGGACGCCTCTCGCCGGCCCCGTCAAGGCGCTGAAGAAGCCCTCGACCGCCGCATGGGTGGTGAACCTGCTGGTCCGCTACGAGACCGAGCAGGTCGAGCAGGTGATCTCGGTCGGCGCTCTGCTGCGCGAGGCACAGACCGGGATGGATGCCGCTCAGCTGCGAGAGCTCACCAAGCAGCGGCGACAGCTGACCGCGGCGGTGACGACCCGTGCGCGCGGCCTTGCTCGTGAGCACGGTCTTCGGGTGACCGAGGCGGTGGCCACGCAGATCGAGGCCACGTTGACCGCCGCGATGATCGACGCGTCCGCCGCCCAGGCCGTACGCAGCGGCCTGCTCGTCTCCCCGCTGTCCGCCACCGGGGTCGATGCTGTCGACGCCGCGGCCGCCGTCGCGCTCCCGGACGCTCTCGGCTTCGAGGTCCCCGAAGTCGTCCCGCCGCCCCGTGAGCCGCTGCGGGCGGTCCCGGACCTGCCCGACACGGCCGCGCTCGACGAGGCCCGGGAGGCGCTCGAGGAAGCGGAGTCGGCCCTCACCGGCGCCGAGACGGAGCGCGATCGCGCCGTAGCGGCTTTCAAGGACGTCGAGGCCCGCTCGCTCCAGGTGAAGTCGGAGATCGAGGACCTACGCCGCCGCCTGGCCGATCTGGAAGATGCCGCGCTCGAGGTCGAGGACGAGCTCACCGAGGCGGAGGAGACGCGCGACTCCGCCGAGACGGCCGTGTCGGAGGCTGCCGCTGCCCGCGACGCTGCCGCGGCTGAGGTCGGGCGGCTCGACGGGTAGGCGCCGCTGCCGGTTCAGATGCTCTTGCGCATCCGGACCAGATGGACCGGTGCACCGCCGCGGTCATCGGTGATCCGCTCGACCGGCTCGAAGCCGTACGCCGAGTAGAGCGGCTCGCCGGACAGGGTGCCCATCAGCTCGAGGGTGGTGAAGCCCTCCGCTGCGGCTGCTCGCTCGCAGAGGTCCAGGATCAGTCTGCCCACGCCGCGACGGGTGAAGGCAGGGTTGGTGTACATCGCCCGCACTCTGGCCGGGTCTCTTGCTGGGTCCAGGAGGCTCGGCTCTCGGCCGGGGGTGTGGTCGCCGCCGTAGAGCGTCGCTCTTCTGCTCCAGCCGCCGCAGCCGGCGATCTCGTGGCCCTCTTCGACCACGAAGTAGGTGCCGTCCTCGATCAGCTGGGTGTCGATGCCCATCACTGTCTTGCTCGAGGTGATCTGGGCGGCAGTCAGGAATCCTCGCTGGAGCTCTGCGATCGACGCGTTCATGATCGCTGTCAGGGCTGGGATGTCCTTGCGCGTTGCTGATCGGTGGGTGAAGGGCACGGATGAAGCCTGCCATGCCTCCGCCGCGCCTGTCGTCGGGCCTTCGACTACCGAGGGCGGAGGTCCAGGAGCAGGACTCCTGTGTGAGATAGGTCACGCCAATTCGGCACGATCTATTGACGCTATAAAACGTTGTCGATAACGTTTTCCATCGAGTTCGCGCGAGCTTTGAGGTACCACCGACCACCTTTCATTCCGGGAGAACAGGATCGATGATGACCCGAGTTCGAGTTAGACCCCTGCACGCCGTGAAGGCCAGAAGAATCGCCGCCTTCACCACTCTCGCCGCCTTGGTGATCACCAGCGGCATCGCCGTCCTCGCCGCCAGCCCCGCCCGGGCCGACGGCTCCACCCTGCAGGCAGCCGCGGCCGAGTCCGACCGCTACTACGGCACCGCCATCGCCGCGAGTCGGATGTCGGACTCGCAGTACACGACCATCGCGAACCGTGAGTTCAACATGATCACCGCCGAGAACGAGATGAAGATGGACGCGACCGAGCCGTCGCCGAACCAGTTCAACTTCTCCGCCGGCGACCAGATCGCCAACTGGGCCATCCAGAACGGCAAGCGGGTCCGCGGCCACGCGCTGGCCTGGCACTCCCAGCAGCCGGGCTGGATGCAGAACATGGAGGGCAGCTCGCTCCGCAGCGCGATGCTCAATCACATCGCCGGCGTCGCGGGCCACTACCGAGGCAAGATCTACGCCTGGGACGTGGTGAACGAGGCTTTCGAGGACGGCTCGTCCGGAGCCCGCCGCAACTCCAACCTGCAGCGCACCGGCAACGACTGGATCGAGGCCGCCTTCCGGGCCGCCCGCTCCGCTGACCCGAACGCGAAGCTCTGCTACAACGACTACAACACCGACACCTGGAGCCACGCGAAGACCCAGGCCGTCTACAACATGGTCCGCGACTTCAAGGCGCGGGGCGTTCCCATCGACTGCGTCGGCTTCCAGGCCCACTTCAACTCGGGCAACCCGGTGCCGAGCGACTACCACGTCACGCTGCAGAACTTCGCCGACCTGGGTGTGGACGTCCAGATCACCGAGCTCGACATCGCCGGCTCCGGCACCTCGCAGGCCGAGCAGTTCCGCGGTGTGACCCAGGCCTGCATGGCGGTGACCCGCTGCACCGGCATCACCGTCTGGGGCGTACGCGACACCGACTCGTGGCGGGCCTCGGACACTCCGCTGCTCTTCGACAGCTCTGGCAACAAGAAGCTCGCCTACGGCTACGTCCTCGACCAGCTCAACACCGCGGACGGCGGGTCCACGCCACCGGCGGGGAGCTGCACGGTGAGCGCCACCCGGACCGAGTCCTGGAGCGACCGGTTCAACACCGTGTTCACCGTCAGCGGCACCGATGACTGGGTTGTCCGGATCGGCACCGGATCGGGCCAGAGCCTGCAGAACTCCTGGAACGCGACCGTCTCCGGTACGTCGGGAACGCTCACCGCCACGCCGAACGGCAACGGCAACCAGTTCGGGATCACGCTCTACTCGGGCGGGAACACCGCGACACCGACCGCGACCTGTACCGCGGCCTGACCCCGAGACGGCCGAGGCCTCGGCTGCGGATGATCCGCGGCCGAGGCCGTGCCGTCGGACGGGTGGCTCAGAGCTCCTCGCGGGTGTCCTCTCCGGAGGCCGGGTCGGAGAGGTCGACGACGCCTAGCACGCCGCGTACGAGATGTGGGGGTGCGGTGGTGTCGATGCGGGTGACTACGCCGGGGTCACCCAGACGGGTACGCCGGCGAGGTAACCGCTGGCTTGGAGGTGGAGGTGGGGGTGGCTCCGCTGAGTGCTTCCTCCGGGCTCACGCCCAGGCCTTCGAGCGCCCGACGGCCTCGGTCCAGGAGGCGTACGCCTCGTCGGCCGCCTCGCGACGCGACGCGTCGGGGGAGAAGGTGCGGTCCAGGGCCCAGGTATCGCGGATCTCGTCGAACGAGGACCACACGCCGACCCCGAGGCCGGCCAGGAACGCCGCACCGAGACCCGTCGTCTCGACGAAGCGGGGGCGGGAGACGTCGACCCCGAGCTGGTCCGCCTGGAGCTGGCACAGCAGGTTGTTGGCCGCCGCACCGCCGTCGACGTTGAGCGAGGCGACGGGAGTGGGCATGGTCGCCATCACGTCGCGCACCTCGAAGGTGATCGCCTCCAGCGTCGCCCGCACGATGTGGGCACGGGTGGTGCCGCGGGTGAGTCCGATGATGGTGCCGCGGGCATCGGGATCCCAGTGGGGCGCACCGAGACCGGTCAGCGCGGGCACGAACACGACCCCGTCGGAGGAGGCGACCGTGCTGGCGAGGGCCTCGGTCTCCGCGGCCGAGCCGATGATCTGCAGCCCGTCACGCAGCCACTGCACCGCGGCGCCGGTCACGAAGATCGAGCCCTCGAGGACGTAGGTGACCTCTCCGGAGGGGGACATCCAGCCCGGCGAGGTGAGCAGTCCGGAGTCCGACCGCTGCGGTGTGGTGCCGGTGTTGGTCAGCACGAACGACCCGGTGCCGTAGGTGCACTTGGAGTCGCCGACCTCGAAGGCGGCCTGCCCGAACAGGGCGGCCTGCTGGTCCCCGGCGACGCCGGCGATCGGCAGCGAGAGGTCCAGGAAGGAGCGCGGGTCGGTGGCGACCCCGTCGCTCCAGTTGGGACCGATCTCCGGCAGCGCGTCACGGGGCACGCCGAAGAGCGAGCACAGCTCGTCGGACCAGTCGTTGGTGTTGATGTCGAACAGCAGCGTCCGCGACGCGTTCGAGACGTCGGAGACGTGGTGCAGCCCACGGGTCATCCGGGCGATGAGGTACGAGTCTACGGTGCCGATGGCGTAGCGCCCCGACTCCACATGGGCCCAGGTGTGCGGCTCGTTCTCGCGGATCCAGGCCAGCTTGGTCGCGCTGAAGTACGGGTCCAGGCGGAGCCCGGTCAGCTCGCGGACGCGGGCGTCGTGCTCCGCCATCGAGGCGCACATGGCCGTCGTGCGACGGTCCTGCCACACGATCGCCCGCCGCGGCGAGCCCAGCGTCTCCCGGTCCCACAGCACGACCGTCTCGCGCTGGTTGGTGATCCCGATGCCGACGAGGTCGTCCCTGCCGTGGGCCGCCAGCACCGTACGGCACGCCTCCAGGGTGGCCTGCCAGATCCCCTCCGGCACGTGCTCGACCCAGCCCGGACTGGGGAAGTGCTGGTCGAACTCCTCATAGCCCCTGGCCGCCACCTCGCCCTTCTCGGTGACGATCAGCGCGGTGACACCGGTGGTGCCGGCGTCGATGGCGAGGATGGCGCTCATTTCGGGGTCCTGATGATGTCGAGGATGCGCTGGTCGATCCAGGACAGGTCGTCGGCCACCCGCATCTCGTAGTTCTCCGTGGCGACCCAGGCGAGGAAGTTCGAGGTGCCCTGCGCTGCGGCGTACGTCTCCAGCTCGGCCTCGATCTGCGGGGTGACCAGCACCTTCTCGGCCTCGGTCGAGGCGGTCAGGTAGAGGTCGCTGAGGTCGAGGAGGCGCTTCAGCTCGGTGATCGGCGCGGGGTTGTCGTCGACTCGCAGGTCGGCGGCGATGTCGTCGTTGCCGCCGTAGCCGGCCTCCTCGCGTACGACCAGGAGGGCAGCGCTCTGCCGTCCGCGGCTGTCGCCGCCGGCCTCGTCACCCGCGGCCAGGGCCGCCAGGAGCCGGCGCTGCAGAGGCTCCTCGGGCGAGGAGGCGAGCCAGGCGGCCTCCATCGCCTCGACCACCTCGGGGCCGGTGAGGATGTTGCCCTGGATCGCGTACGCCCCGTCCTCGGTGGATCCGGTCCGGCCGCCCGCCCAGTCGTAGCAGGACGGCCCGGTGTGGGAGGCGGCGTTGCCGTCGACGTCGACGATGCCGACCTGGCGGTGGTCGCGGCGCTCGTCCTCCTCCAAGAGCCTCTCGAGGGCGACCGAAGCGGTCGCGCCCTCGTCGAGATGGGCGAGCGCGAGCCCCTTGTAGGCGACGTTGGCCTCGGCCTGGGTGGCGATCGCACCGACGCCCGCGACGGCGGCCGGGACGGCCGACCCGACGGCCAGGAACTTCGAAGCGACAGCCACACCCCAGGTGGGCTGGCCGGTGCCTGGATCGACTGCTCTGGCGACGATGGAGAAGGTCATGGCGCGACCCTATCCGTGAAATTTCGACCCGTAACGGCGTGTTGACGAATTGTCGTACACCTGACGGCAACGTTGGGCTTTGATTGAGGGATCCCTTCATCCCAATTTCGGAACTGAGTTTCGATCGTGACCCGGAAGGACGTCATGACGACCCTGGCGAAAGAAGAAGCACCCGAGCTGAAGAGAGTGATGGGGCCTTGGCTCCTGCTGCTCTTCATCGTCGGTGACATCCTGGGGGCCGGCGTCTATGCCGTGACCGGGACCATGGCCGGATACGTGGGCGGCATCTTGTGGTTGCCGTTCCTGCTCGCCTTCGTGGTGGCCACGATGACCGCGTTCTCCTACCTCGAGCTGGTGACGAAGTATCCCAGTGCCGCCGGTGCCGCGCTCTACACCCACAAGGCGTTCGGCATCCACTTCCTCACCTTCATGGTGACCTTCGCGGTCGCCTGCTCGGGCATCACCAGCGCGTCGACCTCGGCCAACACGCTGGCACAGAACTTCTTCGGCGGCCTGGAGATCAACGGCTGGATGGACGCGCCCAGCGAAGGTGCCGTCACGACCTTGGCGTTGGGCTTCATGGTCCTGCTCGCGCTGATCAACCTGCGTGGCGTGGGCGAGAGCGTGAAGTTCAACATCATCCTGACCATCGTCGAGATGGTCGCGCTGAGCATCGTGATCGGCGTCGGCTTCTTCGTGATCGCCCAGGGCAAGGCCGACATGGCCGAGCTGATCTCCTTCGACGACTACAACAACATGGGTGTCGTCTTCGCGGTCACCGCGGCCACCTCGGTGGCCTTCTTCGCGATGGTCGGGTTCGAGGACGCGGTCAACATGGTCGAGGAGACCAAGGAGCCGGAGCGGATCTTCCCGCGCACCATGCTGATGGGCCTGGGTGCCGCCGCGCTCCTCTACATCCTGGTCGCCATCTCGGTGGTCAGCGTGCTGAGCCCGGGTGAGCTCGAGGTCATCCGTGAGTCCGAGGGCCGGGCCCTGCTCGAGGTGGTAGAGAAGGGTGCCCCGGACTTCCCGATCGACAAGGTGTTCCCGTTCCTGGCGGTCTTCGCCGTCGCCAACACCGCGCTGATCAACATGCTGATGGCCAGCCGACTGGTCTACGGGATGGCCAGGCAGCGGGTGCTGCCCAAGCAGCTGGGCGCTATCCTGCCCGGCCGCCGCACGCCGTACATCGCGATCATCTTCACGACGGTGATGGCGCTGGGGCTGATCTGGTACGTCTCCAGCGACCCGGACAGCAACATCGTCGCCAACCTCGGTTCCACGACCGCGCTGCTCCTGCTGTGCGTGTTCGCGATCGTCAACATCGCCTGCACGGTGCTCCGCAAGCGCCGCGCCGACACCGACAAGAAGTTCTTCACCGCGCCGCCCTGGCTCCCGCCGATCGCCGCCCTGCTGTGCATCTACCTCGCCGGTCCGTGGGTGGACCGCGACGGCATCGTCTACGAGATCGCCGGCGGCCTGATGGTCATCGGCGTGATCCTGTGGGCGGTCACCTGGCTGATCAACAAGTTCGCCAACAAGGAGGACGAGCCGCCCCACTTCCAGGACATCGAGCACATGGACGTCAAGCCCGAGGACGACAAGTAGCTCAGGCGACCTCGGTCAGGGCCGGCGTACGAACTTTCGGGAACGTACGCCGGCCCTGCCGTGTCTGAGATGACTTCGTGACAACCGGGTGAGCCGCGTACCCTGAGGCTCGTGAACGACGCCTTCCCCTCCCTCGAGCAGCTGCACGCCATCGGAGCCCTTCAGCAGCCGACCTATTCGGACCCGGTCGCGCTGACCGCAGCGGTCGAGAAGCTGAGGAACCAGCCGCCGCTCGTCTTTGCGGGGGAGTGTGACCAGCTCAAGAGCTCGATCGCCGCCGCCGGCCGCGGTGAGGCGTTCATCCTGCAGGGCGGCGACTGCGCCGAGGTCTTCGCGGAGGCGACCGCCGACAACACCCGCAACAAGCTGCGGGTGCTGCTCCAGATGGCAGTGGTCCTGACGTACGCGGCCTCCGTCCCGGTCGTGAAGATCGGCCGGCTCGCGGGGCAGTACGCCAAGCCGCGCTCCTCCGACACCGAGACCCGCGACGGCGTGACCCTGCCGGCCTACCGCGGCGACGCCGTCAACGGCTTCGAGTTCACCGCCGAGTCCCGCATCCCGGACCCGCAGCGGCTGCTGGACGTCTACCACGCCTCCTCCTCGACCCTGAACCTCGTGCGCGCGTTCACCACCGGTGGCTACGCCGACCTGCGCCAGGTGCACACCTGGAACTCCGAGTTCGTGCGCAACTCGCCAGTCGGTGCGAAGTACGAGGCGATGGGCTCCGAGATCGAGCGCGCGATCGCGTTCATGGAGGCCATCGGCGCCGACCCGGAGGAGTTCCACCGGGTCGACTTCTACTCCTCGCACGAGGCGCTGCTGCTCGAGTACGAGCACGCGATGACCCGCATCGACTCGCGCACCGAGACGCCCTACAACGTCTCCGGCCACTTCGTCTGGATCGGTGAGCGCACCCGTCAGCTCGACGGCGCCCACGTGGAGTACTTCCGCCACCTCAACAACCCGATCGGCTGTAAGCTGGGCCCCACCGCGACCCCCGACGACGCGCTCGCGCTGGCCGCCAAGCTCAACCCGAAGAACGAGGAGGGCCGGCTCACCTTCATCACCCGCTTCGGTGCGG
This sequence comes from Nocardioides sp., assembly GCF_014360585.1. Taxonomy (GTDB): domain Bacteria; phylum Actinomycetota; class Actinomycetes; order Propionibacteriales; family Nocardioidaceae; genus Nocardioides. The sequence goes on along the minus strand of NZ_JACIXG010000003.1, from coordinate 91,025 downwards.
GGAAGGTGCGCGACGGGCTGCCCGCGCTGGTCGAGAAGATCACCGCCGAGGGCGTCAAGGTCACCTGGATCTCCGACCCGATGCACGGCAACACCTTCTCCACCTCCAACGGCTACAAGACCCGCCGCTTCGAAGACGTCCTCGACGAGGTCCAGGGCTTCTTCGACGTCCACCACGCCCTCGGCACCGTCCCCGGCGGCATCCTGGTCGAGAACACCGGCGACGACGTCACCGAGATCATCGGCGGCGGCGAGGAGCTCGACGAGGCCGGCCTCGTGCACCGCTACGAGTCCGTCGTCGACCCGCGCCTCAACCGCGTCCAGTCCCTGGAGATGGCCTTTCAGGTCGCCGAGATGCTCAGGTCTCGCTGAGCGCCGCCCCAGCACGCACGCCGCAGCGTTGCCGGCCCTCGACGACCCGCTTCGCTCGAAGGTCGCCTTCGCGCCGGCGCCTTGCGGTGCACGCACTGGGACGACGCTCAGTCGTCCTTGGCCGCCCAGGCGAGCTGCATGATCTCCTCGCCGTCGCGGAGGGTGCTGCGGTTGCTGGTGTCGGTGAAGCCGGTGCGCTCGTAGAGACGCTGGGCGCGCCGGTTGTCGGTGCGGGTCCACACGCTGAGGCCCTCCCAGCCGCGGGACTGGAGGTCGCGGATCATCTCGGTGCCGACGTGGGAGCCCCAGACTGCGGGGTCGACGAAGACCATCGAGAGGTGGCCGTAGCCGGGTAGCGGCACGCCGTCGACGTGGTAGGTCTCGGCCACCAGCATCCCCGCGGGACGGGGGCCGTAGTGGGCGAGCAGGGCGAGCTCGGCGGTGTCCAGCTTCTCCTTGATCCTGCGGATCCGGCCCTCGGTCGCGGTGCGACGACGGGCGGCGTTGGCTGCCCGCCAGACGTCGACGGCGACGGCGCGCTGCTCGGCGCTGTCGATCTCGGCGACGGTGATTCTCGGCATATACAGGTGGCCAGGAACTACAGCGTCATCAGCCAGATGCCGAGCACGAGCATCACGATCATGAAGATCGCACCCACCCACAGCAGCACGATCCAGGTCGAGGGGTTGTCCTCGGACTCGCCGGCCATCAGCGAGGAGACGTACTCCTGCTGCGCCCCGTAGTCACCGAAGTCCTGCTCGAGCGGCTCCGGCTCGCCGGCGTACCCGTGGCCGGCCTGCCAGTCGCCGGAGCCTTCGACTGCGAAGGCCTCATCGGCGTAGCCGGTCGCATAGGCGGGCTCGGCGTCGTAGAACTGCTCGGACGGCGTCTCCTCCGACGGGGGAGCCCAGTGACGGGCCTTCCCGTTCCGGGACTCCTGGACGAGGGTCCCGGAAGGCTCGACGAAGGGCCGGTACGCCGCTTCGGCCGTGGCCTCGGAGACCGGCTCGGGCTCGGGGTCCGGGACGGGCTCGGGTCCGGGGAGCGGACCCGGCTCGGGGTCCGGAACCGGCTCGGGCCCGGGGAGCGGGCCCGGCTCGGGGACGGGGTTGGGCGTCGGCTCGGGCTCCGGGACCGGAAACGGCTCCGGGTCAGGGATCACCGCGTCCGCCGCGGCAGGTGCCGGCGCCGGCGGAGGGGCCGTCGGCGGTGCGTACGCCGTGCGGATCGCGGTGGACTCGGTCGGCTCGTCGGTGTCGAGCCGCTCCTCGACGTCGGGGGACGTGCGCCTCGAGGTGCGCTCGGTGGGCTCGTCGTCCGGGGTCTTGGCCGAGGCCGACGAGGCCGGACCCGGCAGGTCGTCGTCGCCGTAGGCGCTGATCCGGGGCAGGCTCAGCGAGGTCTGCTCAGCCTCGGGCACGTCGTCGACGGCCTCCGGGGCGACCGCTGCGACCGGCTTGCGGATCACGGTGGACTCGTTGGGCTCGTCGAGCTCATCGGGTGCGGGCGCGACGTCGTGGCTCGCAGCAGAGTGCATGGCTTCGGGCTTCGCTTCAGCGCTGGACACGGGTGGCGTCCTTTCCTCTACATCGGTGGAGTCGGCCTCGGCCGCTCGGTCGGGCTCCGTGGCGACCTCGAGGCCGCACATCGGACATGTGGACCCGTCGAAGAGCCGGTGTCCACACTGTGCGCAGTTGGTCATGCCACCCCCAATGGCGTCGAAGATCACTCCCGTGCGTTCCCAAGCGTAGGTCACACGCCTTAACCCTGGGCCGATGCCCGCAGATCGCGGAGCAGCGCGATATCGGGGTTGTCCGCGTCGCGAGAGCCCGGAGTCTCCAGGATGAAGGGCACCCCGGCGGTCGCCGGGTGCGCGAAGAGCTCATCGAAAGCGGCTGTTCCGATGTGGCCGCGGCCGATCTGCTCGTGGCGGTCGAGATGCTTGCCGCGTACGTCCTTGGAGTCGTTGGCATGGATCAGCCGGAGTCGCTCGGGGCCGCCGATCTCGACGATCCGGTCGACGCACGCGGTGGCACCACCCGGCTCGTCGAGCGGGGCTCCGGCGGCGAAGACATGGCAGGTGTCCAGGCAGATCCCGGCCTTGGGATGGAAGTCGAGGGCCCCGAGGTAGGCGGGCAGATCCTCCACGCCCGCGCACAGCGAGCGGCCCTGGCCTGCGGTCGGCTCCAGGAGCAGCCAGGGGGCGTCCTCGGCCGAGATGTCCTCGAGCACGGGGAGCAGCGCCTCGCGCACCTGCCTCATCGCGGCGGCGTGCTTCTCGACCGCATCCCCCTCGGGAGAGACGAACGAGCCGGTGTGGACGACGACGCCCTCGGCCCCGATGTCGGCGGCACGGCGCAGGTTGTGCGCGACCAGGGCGGCAGACTTCTCGTACGTCGCCGGCGTGGGTGAGCCGAGGTTGACCAGGTAAGGGGCGTGGATGAAGGCACGCATCCCGCGCCGCTCGATTTCTGCCCGGAAGGCCTTGTCCTCGGCCGGCTTCCCGGCCGAGAGCGCCCATCCCCGCGGGTTGCCGACGAAGATCTGCAGCGTCTCGCCGCCGATCGCGTCGGTGTTGGCGAGAGCGCCGGCGACGAGGCCCTTGCCGACCTGTACGTGGGTGCCGATCGGGTTGCGGTCCTGCGGCGTTGGAAGGGGTTGCTGGGTCAAGGTCAGTTCAACCAGATCGTGATCTCGGAGCCGTACGGCGCCTCGCCGCCTGCCGGCTCCTGACGGGTCACGTAGCCGAGGCCGAGGTTGATGCCGCCCTCCTGCTCCTCCTTGACCTTGAACCCGGCGGCCTCGAGGGCCTGCTTGGCGGTGTCCTTGTCGGTGCCGACGACGCTGGGGACCGGCACGGCGGCCGGGCCCTTGGCCACGACCAGCGTCACGGTCCCGCCCTTGGGGAGGGTGCCGGAGCTGGGGCTCTGGCTGAGCACGGTGCCGGGCTGGATCTCCTGGTTCTCCTCCTCCTGGATCTCGACCTTCAGGCCGTCGGCCTCCAGCGACCTCTTGGCGCGCCCGGCGCTGCGGCCGGTCCAGTCGACGATGTCGACAGGCGCCGCGCCCTTGCTGATCACGAGCACCACGGCCTTGCCGGGGCGCACCAGCGTGCCGGGGCGGGGCTGGGAGTTGATGACGTGGCCCTCGGGGACGTTGTCGTTGAACCTCTTGATCGGGTCGCCGACGCTGAGCCCGAGCTTCTGGATCACGTCTTGGGCGTCGTCGGCGAGCATGCCCTTGACCTTGGGCACGGAGTACTCCTCCACACCCTTGCTCACGCTGATCTCCACCTTCGAGCCGGGCAGCGCCTTGCGGCCGCGACCGGGGTCGGAGTCGATGACCAGGCCTTTATCGACGGTCTCGGAGAACTCGGTGTTGGCCGAGACCTCGAAGCCGGCCTCCTGCAGCTGTGCGGTCGCCGCGGCCTTGCTCAGGCCGGCCACCGACGGGACCCGCTCGTAGCGGCCGTCGATGAACCACCACAACCCGGTCGCCAACAGCGCGACGGCCACCACGGCGGCAGTGATCGCGATCGGGCCCTTCCAGCTCGCCGGCATGCTCCGGCGCTGCTTCGGCTGCACGGGGGTCGGTGCGATGCGTACGTTCTGCTCGGGCTCGCTCAGCGAGAGCCGCGCGCCTGCGGGGAGGCCGACGCCGGGAGGCGGGCCCGGCGGACCCGGGGGCCGGTCCGGTGGGGGCCCGGAGGGTCCCAGGCCGAGCGCGGGCAGGACCGCCGTCGACTCGGCACTGGACTCGTCGTGGGCGCGTGTCGGGGAGTCAGCGGCCCGGGCCGCCGTGTCGGGGGCGCCGGGGGAGGGGAGCGCGAGGTCGGCGGTCAGGTCAGGGTCGTCGAAGATCCCCGCGGACAGGGTGGCCATGACGCGGTTGACCATGCGCAGCAGCACCCCGGCGTCGGCAGGGCGCAGCTCGGGGTCGCGGGCGGTCGCGCGGGCGACCAGGGCGTCGACGTACCGCGGGATCCCGGGCGCAGCCTTGGACGGCGGCGGGATGTCCTCGTGGACGTGCTTGTAGGCGATGTCGACCGGGGAAGGGCCGCTGTGGGGCTTGCGCCCGGTGAGTAGCTCGTAGAGCACGACGCCGGCGGCGTAGACATCGCTGCGCGGCCCGGACTTGGACTCGGTGACCAGCTCGGGGGCCAGATAGGAGACGGTGCCGACCAGGTTGCCGGTGGTGGCGTCGTTGGAGTTGTTGCTCATCACCCGGGCCAGGCCGAAGTCGGCGACCTTGACCCGCTGCGAGATCGAGCCGGCGCCGGTGGTGATGAGCACGTTCTCGGGCTTGATGTCGCGGTGCACGATCCCGACGGCGTGCGCCGCGGTCATCGCGCTCAGGATCGGCTCGATGTAGGCCAGCGCCTTCGCGGCGCCCAGCGGCGCCTGCGACGCGATCGTGTCTCGCAGGGTGTGGCCCTCGATGTACTCCATCGCGATGAAGGCGACGCCGTCGTCGTCGTCCTGGTCGTAGACGGCGACGACGTTGGGGTGGGACAGCTTCGCGGCGGAGCGGCCCTCGCGGATGAACCGGTCGCCGAAGTTGCCCTCCTCGTCGAGATCCTGGTGCATGACCTTGACGGCGACGATGCGGTCCAGCCGGGTGTCGTGGGCGACGTAGACCGTCGCCATCCCGCCCTTCGCGACCTTCTCGACGATCCGGTAACGCATCCCCAGGACCTTGCCCAGAAGGGGGTCGGATGCGGTAGCCGAGCTTCCGCCGTGGCGTCCGATGACGCTGTCACGGGGGTCCGCCTCACTAGCCACGCCATCCTCCTGTCTCCGGTTGGAGAAGTATTCCGGACCGGGCAATGGTACGGACCAGGGGGTCCGACTCACGACTTTCCGTCGTGCGTACCCAGGCCGGTAATGTGATTGTTATGAGTGAACTGTCGCTGGCGGAGCAGGACCTGGGTGTCCTGGTGGACGAGTGGATCGACTGGGCCACGGCCGCGTCGCTGCTCGGAGTGACCGTGGGGAAGGTGCGCACCATGATCCGCGAGCACGAGCTCGCCGCGGCGGTTCCTCCAGGGATGAAGGGCCAGCACATCCCGGCCCTGTTCATCCAGGACGGTCTGCCGGTCAAGGGTCTGGGTGGGCTGCTCCACGTGCTCCACGACGGGCGCTACGACGACCGCGAGATCATCGCCTGGCTCTTCCTCGACGACGACCTGCCCGGCCGTCCGATCGACGCGCTTCGGGAGAATCGCGGGTCGGAGGTCAAGCGCCGGGCTCAGGCCATGGCACTCTAGGCAGACCCGGTCCGTACGTCTCGGAGGAGCCTCGTGAGGTCGAAGTCCGCCCTGGTTGGCCTGCTGCTCGCAGTCTTGATGGTGCTGGTCGCCGGATGCGGAGGCAGTCCCGGCGACGGCTCCGGCTCGGACGGGGGCGCGAAGAGCGGCACCGACCCCGAGAGCGGTCTTGCCTGGATCGCGGAGTCCGACCTGCCGCCCGAAGGGGTCGAGACCCTCGAGCTGATCGACGCGGGTGGCCCCTTCCCCTACCCGGGCAAGGACGGCAGCACCTTCGGCAACCGCGAGGGACTCCTGCCGGAGGAGGCCTCGGGCTACTACGCGGAGTACACCGTGCCGACGCCTGGCTCCGACGACCGGGGTGCGCGGCGTATCGTCGCTGGTGAGGGTGGAGAGTTCTACTACACCGAAGACCATTACGAGTCGTTCTCACGGATCGACCGGGGGTGACCAGAATGAGCGGACTGGCAGGGCTTCTGGCCGGGAAGATCGATCCCGGCGTCTACCGCTGGCACACCGAGCTGGCGGCGAGAGACCTGGCCGACTCGGTGACTGGTGCCGGCTGGTCGCTGGCGCAGATCGCCGACGTGGCCGAGACCAAGGACGAGGTGCTCGGCGCCATCGGCGCCGCGCTCGGGTTCCCGGCCCACTTCGGCCGCAACCTCGACGCGCTGTGGGACTCGCTGCGCGACGTCGCCGCGCCCACCGTGCTGCTGTGGGAGACCTGGGGGTGTGCGGCGTACGCGGATCGAGCCACGTTCGACCAGATCGTCGGGGTCCTGAAGGACCGCTCCGCGGAGATCGCCGAGGACCGGCCGGCGTTCACCGTGCTGCTGCGCGGCGACGGTCCCGAGACCGACCTCGCCGACCTGGGCTGATCTGGGCTGATCTGGACCGAGCTGAGTCCGGGCCTCATCCGACCGTGACGGTGCGGGCGGGGTAGCCGGTGGCGCCGTCGGGAGCCGGGGGCGCCTCGGCGTCGGTCTGGGGTCTCCCGGACCGGTCGAAGGCGCGTGCCTGGACCTGGTGCTCGCCCTCGGTCGCGTCCCAGCGGTAGGTCCACTGCCGCCAGGTGTCGATGCTGTCCTCGGCGGCGAGCTCGGCGGGCTGCCAGGGGCCGTCGTCGATGCGTACCTCGACCTTGCTCACGCCGCGGTGCTGTGCCCAGGCGACCCCGGCGACGGTGACGGTGCCGGGCATCGTCTCCCGGCCGGGGATGTCGATGCGGCACGCGGTCTTGATCGGGCCCTCGGCGGACCAGCCGCGATCGGTCCAGTAGGCGCGGAAGTCGGCGAAGCGGGTGACCTCGAGCTCGGTGAGCCACTTGGTCGCCGAGACGTAGCCGTAGAGGCCGGGGACGACCATGCGTACGGGGAAGCCGTGCTCCCGGGTCAGCGGCTCGCCGTTCTGCGCGATCGCGAGCAGCGAGTCGCGGCCGTCGGTGAGCGCCTCGAGGGGTGTGCCGATGGTGATGCCGTCGGCACCGGTCGACTTCACGGCGTCGGCATCGGGATCGAGGCCTGCTCGTTTCAGGACGTCGCGGATGCGTACGCCGGTCCAGGTCGCGTTGCCGATCAGGTCGCCGCCGACCTCGTTGGAGACGCAGCAGATCGTCAGTCGCCGCTCGTAGAGCGGCATCGCCAGCAGATCCTGGTAGGTCAGCTCGACCGGGTTCTCGACCAGGCCGTGGATCTTGAGCCGGTAGTCGTCGACGTCGAGGCGTGGGGTGAGCAGCGCGATGTCGATGCGGTAGAAGTCGTCGACGGAGGTCAGGTGGGGCGTGAGACCGTCGATGCGGAGCTCCGCCCCCGCCGGGAGGGGCGCGGCGGGGGAGACCGTCGCGGGGATCGCCACCTTCGTCGCCGGATGGCGGCGGCCGGTGACCACCTTGGCGCCGACCCCGCTCGCCACGCCTGCCGCGGTGACGGCCGATGCCGCCACCAGGAACCTGCGGCGGTCGAAGCCGTCGGGCGCCTCCGCTTCGGTGGTCGCGACGGTCGTCGCGGCGTCATGCCTTCTCAGGCGACGGGTCAGGAGCACCAGGGACGTGATGCCGACCGCCAGGCCGATCAGCAGCGCGACGATGCCTGTTGCCGGGCTCGCGGTCCCGTTCCCGGACCGGTCGGCGAGGAGGGCGGCGATGTCGACCGCGCCGAGGATCAGCAGCATGCCCACGCCGAGTGGGAGGCGGCGTACGGCCAGAGCACCGGCCACGCCGAGGAGGGCCAGCGTCACCAGCGCGACACAGGCCAGCAGGATCGGCTTGTCGGCGGTGCCGAACGTGGCGACCGCCGCCTCCTTGAGCCAGCGCGGGGTGAGGTCGATGACTCGGTCGCCGAGCGCGAGCAGGGGAGAGGCGCCGCCGGCGAGGGCGGCGATGAGCTCGGCGATGCCGAGGCCGAGTACGCCGGCGGCGATGCCGGCAACAGGGCCGCTCGGGAGCGTGCGGAATGTCATGCTGTGGGTTCGTTGCTGATCGATGCGCGGATGGGACCAATCCTCCCACTCTTCGGCTGCGAATCCGTTGTGAGAGCTGTCGGTCTGTCGGAAGGAGTGCGCGTGCGGCGAGCATTGCGGGTCGTGGGCGAGGAGCCGTCACGCGACCCCGATGACGGCCTGGACGTGGCGGGCGTGCTTGCCGCAGTCGCCGGTGGCGACCTGCATGCCTTCGGGTGGATCTACGACGACCTGGCTCCGCTCGTCTTCGGGGTGGCGCGGCGGGTTGTGCGTGACCCTTCGCGTGCGGAGGAGGTGACCCAGGAGGTGTTCACCGAGGTGTGGCGTCAGGCCGCTCGGTTCGACGAGGCGCGCGGCTCGGTCCGGACCTGGGTGCTGACGATCGCGCACCGGCGGGCCGTCGACGCGGTGCGCTCCTCGGAGGCCTCGCGTGCACGAGAGGAGCATGTCGCCCGGCGCGAGCCGGTGGAGGTCGCCGGCCCGGAGGAGGCGGTGGTCACGGCGTCGGAGCACGATGGCGTACGCCGCTGCCTTGAGGCGCTCACGCCGCTGCAGTCGCAGTCCGTGCGACTCGCCTACTACCAGGGCTTCACCTATGCCGAGGTCGCGGAGATGCTCGGCCGGCCGCTGTCGACGGTGAAGACGCGGATGCGGGACGGGCTGATCCGTCTCAGAGACTGTCTGGAGGCTCGCGATGGCGCCTGACGTGCACGGCCTGCTCGGGGCCTACCTTCTCGACGCCCTGGTGCCGCGGGAGCGTGCCGATTTCGAGGCCCACCTGGCTGCCTGCGCCGAGTGTCGCGAGGAGGTCGACTCGCTGCGGCCGGCGACCACCTCGCTCGCCGGCGGGGTCGCCGCGACGCCGCCGGCTCCGCTGCGCGACCGGGTGCTGCGTACGGCTGCGCAGACGCCGCAGCTCCCACCCGTGGTGGCCGCACGCCGGCCTCGCCGTCGCTGGCTCATGGGCGCTGTGGCTGTGGCGGCCGCGCTGGTCATCGGCGTCGGCGTGGGCCTCGGAATGGTCCTGAGCGACGATCACCCGCCCACCATGACCGCAGCTCAGGTGATATCGGCCCCGGACGCGAAGATGCACAAGGAGAACACCTCCGACGGCGAGCTGATGGTCGCGATGTCACCCGAGATGCACATGGTCGCCGTCGATGCCGCCCACCTCGACCGCCCCGCCGGCATGACCTACCAGGTCTGGTGGCACACCGACGCCGGGATGGAGTCGGCCGGCGTCCTGGGCGAGGAGATGTCCGTCGCCGTACCCGTCGAGGACGGCGACCTGATGGTCACCATGGAACCCGAGGGCGGCTCCGACCAGCCGTCCGACAAGGTCCTCTTCGAGATGCCCGCCACCTCGCTCTAGCCGAGACGTCAGGTGCGTCGGCCGAGAAGTCACGTACGTCGGCCGAGGTGGCATGACCGTGACGCTTCGGCCGACCGCAGTGACGCTTCGGCTTCAGAGGGCGCGCTGGGTGGCGGCGGTGGCGAGGGCGCGGAGGGTGGTGGCGGCGTGCCCGTCGAGGAGTCCCGATGCTCGGGCGTCGTCGAGGGCGGTGAGGCCCTGGTCGGCGAGCTCGGTGATGGTCTTCTCGACCTGCTGCTCCGCGCCGGAGGAGGCGATGATCGTACGCAGCACGGAGACCTGGTCCTCGGTGAGCGGCTGGCCGAGCGAGCGGTCGAGGAGGTCGGCCTCGGCGGGCGGAGAGCCCGTGAGGGCCAGGGCGACCAGGACGGTGCGCTTGCCCTCGACGAGATCGTCGCCGGCGGGCTTCCCAGTGACCGAGGGGTCTCCGAAGACGCCGAGGAGGTCGTCGCGGAGCTGGAAGGCCTCGCCCACGGGCAGGCCGTAGGCCGACAGCGCCTCGATCTGCTCGGGCGAGGCGCCGCCCAGGGCGGCGCCGACGTGGAGGGGCCGCTCGACGGAGTACTTGGCGGCCTTGTAGCGCACCACCTTCATCGCGGCCTCGACATCCGCGACACCGCGCGCCTGGACGGTGATGTCGAGGAACTGCCCGGCGATGACCTCGGTGCGGGTGTGGTCGAACACCGAGAGCGCGTCGGCGGTCTCGGGCGCCCCGAACCCAGCGGTACGCAGCAGCTCGTCGGACCAGGTCAGCAGCAGGTCACCGAGGAGCACGGCTGCGGCATCACCGTAGGCGCGGGACCGCCCGGGCCACCCCGCGGCGGAGTGGTCGGCCTCGAACGCGCGGTGCGCGGACGGGGCGCCGCGCCGGGTGTCGGAGTCGTCGATGACGTCGTCGTGGACGAGGGCCGAGGCCTGGAGCAGCTCGAGCGCGGCGGCCGCCCGCACGAGCGACTCCTCCTCGGCAGGGGAGGGGGCGGGGCGCACCGCGCGGAAGCCCCAGTAGCAGAACGCGGCTCGTAGCCGCTTGCCTCCGGACATCGACTCGCGGGCCCGGCGCAGCAGCGGTTCCACGTCGTCCCCGAGCGGGACCAGCCGCTCGATCTGCGTCGCGAGGAAGGTGTCCAGAGCGCCCTGGACGCGACGGCGGAATTCATCGGCGTCCCACGTTTCATTCACTCTCCGAGCCTAGGCCACTGCCTACGATGGCCTGATGGTGACCGGACGTGGACGCTCCCTCGCGGAGCTGATCAACGAGGGCGACCGCTCGTTCTCCTTCGAGTTCTTCCCGCCGAAGGACGAAGCCGGCGAGGAGCAGCTGTGGAACGCGGTCCGTGCGCTGGAGCCCTACCGTCCGACGTTCGTGAGCGTCACCTACGGCGCCGGCGGCTCGACCCGTGACAAGACCGTCGCCATCACCGGCCGGATCGCCGCCGAGACCGAGCTGCTGCCTGTCGCTCATCTGACCTGCGTCGGCCACACCCGCGACGAGGTCGCCACGATCCTGGACTCCTACGCCGCTCAGGGCGTCACCCACGTGATGGCGTTGCGAGGCGACCCCGCCGACGGGCCGCGTGCCGAGTGGACGCCGACCGCCGGGGGACTCGACTACGCGATCGACGTGGTGAGGCTGGCCAGGGAGCGCGGTGACTTCCGCATCGGCGTCGCCGCCTTCCCGGAGGGTCATCCGAGCGCGGCGTCGATCGAGGCCGACGCCGACGTGCTGGTCGCCAAGGCCGAGGCCGGCGCCGAGTTCGCGGTCACTCAGATGTTCTTCCGTGCGGCCGACTACTTCGGGCTCGTCGACCGGGTCCGCGCCCGCGGTGTCGACCTCCCGATCCTGCCGGGGATCATGCCGATCCTGAACCTCGCCGCCATCCGCCGCCAGAGCGAGCTCATCGGTGCCGAGGTCCCCGACGAGATCGTCCAGCGCCTCACCGCCGCCGGCCCGGAGCCGGCCGACATCCGAGCCGAGGGCATCGCGGTGGCCGCCGAGCTGTGTCAGGAGCTCCTCGACGGGGGTGCGCCTGGGCTCCACTTCTACACGCTCAACCGCTCCAAGGCGACGCTGGAGATCTTCGCCAAGCTCAACGTCACCCCCTGAGCGCTCACCTTGGGCTGGGACCGATCGACTGCGCGACGAGTGCGGACGACAGCCCGGTGAACGGCAGCCCGGCGCCGGGCGTGGCGTGGGCACCGGCGGCGTAGACGTTCGGGACGGGGGTGCGCGGTCCGAGACGCTGGAACACCGTGCCCCGCCCCTCCCACTTGACACCCAGCGGCGACCCGCGCCAGCGGCGTACGAGCTCGGCGGCGCCCAGGTCGACACGGTGCACGACGTGCTCGCGGAGGTCGACCTTGTGGCGGGCCAGCGCGAGCAGGACGTCCTCCATCAGCTTGCCGTAGGAGTGGACCGTCCAGGCGTGCTGTCCCTCAGGAGCGATCCCTCGGGTGCGTACGACGAGGGTGGGCTCGCCGTGCAGGACCAGCTCGTCGGGCAGGTCGAGCAGATGGTCGGGCAGCGAGGAGAGCCCGAGGTGGAACGTCATCGGTGGGATCGCCGGCAGCGTGCGCTCCACCATGGGCCGCAGGGCCGGCACCGAGCGTGGGTCGAAGGCGACCACGACCGCTCCGTCGGCGCCGAGATCGATCTCGCCGGCGGTCGTGCTGACCGCGACCGCCCTCCCGCCGCGGAGGATGATGTCCTCCACCCGGGTCGCGGTCTGCACCGAGACCCGACGGGTGGTCATCCGGGCCGCGAGCACCTCGGCGACGACCCCCATCCCGCCCTCGACACGCCAGCCGCCGAAGCGCTGCTCGAGGTAGGCGGTGAGCCCCGCCCAGGCAGGTACGTCGCGCAGCTCTTGCCCCGCGGCGACGAACGGGTGCCCCGCGACCAGTCGGAGCCGCTCGTCCTTGAACGTCTTGCGCAGCCGCTTGTGGAGGGTCTCGCGAGACCGGAACCGCTCTGCGACGGCCGACGGCAGCGCGGCGGGCTCCCACGGCACCTCGAAGTAGTGCTTGCGCAGGACCTCCCAGTCCTCGCTGAACCGGGCGACGTAGTCGGTCCACTGCCGGCCCATGCCCGCCCCGAGCTCGTCGAAGGCCGCCAGCTGGGCTCCGCGGGTGCCGCCGGGCACCGCGACCGAGGTCTTGTCGGTGAACCGGTGCTCGCGGATGACGTCCATCGGCACCAGCTCCAGCTCACGCTCCGCGGGCCGCCCGGACTTCCGGAACAGGTCGCGCATGACCGCGGGCAGCAGGGTCGAGGTCGCCGAGGCGTCCCAGGTGAACCCCTCCTCGCGCACCGGCACCAGGGCACCACCGAGCTCACCGGAGGCCTCGAGGAGGGTCACCGAGTGGCCGAGCTTGGCCAGCCTCGCGGCGCTGGCCATCCCGGCGTACCCGCCCCCGAGGACGACGACGCTGGTCACGCCGCCACCTCCGTAGCGCAAGCGCAAGAGTACGGACGCGGCGACGTGTTGGTCTTACGGTTCACTCGCTGGCGCTCGCTCACTGGACCGGATAGGGCTTGGTCGTGCCGTCGGAAGGTCCGCCGGGAGGCCCGGAGCCGCGTCTTCCGCGTCGGGTCAGCCTGCGCCAGCCGCCGCGAACGGCGCGGACGACGAAGTACATCAGCACCAGACCGGCCACCAGCAGGACGGCGGCGATCCCGGCCGCGGCCAGCGGATACTGGGTGGCGAGCCAGACCACGCCGAGGACGACACCGTCCTCGGCCACGCTGACCACCGAGTTGGAGACCGGCTCGGGGGAGGAGTTGACCGCCAGCCGCTCGCTGGCCTTGATCAGGTGCGAGATCAGCGCCGACGTGCCGCCCACGACGCCACCGACCGCCGCACCGAGCGAATCGGCCTCACCGGCGAGCAGGACGCCGATCACGGCGCCGATCGTGGGCCGGATCACCGTGGAGATCGAGTCCCACGTGGAGTCGATGTAGGGCACCTTGTCGGCGACGAACTCGATCGCGAACATCACCCCTGCCGCGGTCAGCACGGGCCAGGTGCCGAGCACGTCGGGGATCTCCTCGGCCCCCGTCGTACGCTGCACGACGCCGAGCACCAGCACGACGAGGTAGGCGTTGATGCCACTGGCCCACCCGCTGGAGAAGGTCAGCGCTAGAGATTCCATGGGGACATCTTGGCCTACGCCGGTACGGGTCGAGACTCCGTCCTGTCGGAGGACGGTGCCGCTTTCCCGTATTTACCCTCGTCACACCCCGTACGGCAGAATGGGCTGCTCAACCCAGAGATGACCCCCACGTGGCAAGGAGACCGGATGACCATGACGACACCCGACGAGAACGAAGGTGTGGTCGTGAACGAGGACCCCGAGGCCGCCGTAGAGGTGGCCGCCCTCGCGGCTGAACCCGTGCCGCGGGAGATGACGTGGGCGATTCGCCTGATCATCGGGCTGGTCGCGTTCAGCGCTGTCGTGGTCGTGGTGATGGTGCTGCGTTCCGATGACCTGGTGCGCGCCTGGGCAGAGGGCAACCCCTCGGCCAAGCGCATCTTGGAGACAGAGGGCCTCGAAGCCCTGATCAACCCGCCCACCGACAACCGGATCAGCGCGCCGGCGTTCGTCGCCCCCGCGATCACGCTGTTCGGGGTGATGGCCTGCATGCTCGGCGTGCTCGCGGTCTTCCTCCGCAACGGCTTCGAGTGGTCTCGCATCACGATCACCTTCCTGGTGTTCATCTCCGCCGTGGCCAGCGTCGGCGGCATCCTGACCGGCCCGCCGGTGATCATCACCGTGCTCACCGCGATCGCGATCGTCATCGCCGCGGCTCTGCTGGTGGTCATGTGGCTGCCGGCGAACACCCGCTACATCCACCCGCCGCACCAGATCCGCGGCATGGTCGCCGAGGACTGAGCGACCCGCAGCACCTTCCCGACTCGCCCCGTCGCCGAAACGTCTTGTGACTGTCGGTGGCGGGGTGTAGTTTGATTCTTGTGTTCGAACAAACGTTCGAACAACCAGGCTCTGGCGGGCGTCGTCCTCGACCCCCGGCGCCCGCCGGAGCCGTCCACTGCGGGGTCGACCGTGAGCGAGAAGGACGACCCCGATGCATCTGCTGCCGGCGACGACACACAGCTATCTCTTCCGCGCGACCGAGTCGCTCGCGGAGGCCATCGTGGGCGACGACGTGCCGAGCCGGTACGCGATGGCGCACGTCGCCGCCCTCCAGGCCGCCGCCGCGCTCATCGCGGCCCGCACCGACCCCGTCGAGGCCGCGAGCCGCGCCGGTCGCCGCCGCCCCTGGAACGCCTGGGTCCGCCTGAAGAAGGTGGCGCCCGAGCTCTCCGAGTGGGCCGACTACTTCGCTGCCGGCGCCGCCAAGCGCGCCGCCGCGGAGGCCGGCTCGATCCGGGCGGTCACCGCGGAGGAGGCCGACGACCAGGTGCGCGACGCCGACCGTTTCCTCGCCGTCGTCGAGGAGTCCCTCGGGCTGATGGCCCACACCTCGGTGGTCGGCCGGCCTCGGCGCGACCGCCTCGTGGGCTGATTCAGGTGAGGTGGGCACAGGGCCTACGCTTGGCCCCATGGCAGCTGGCTCCGCATCAACCAGTCGTCGGGCAGGCGCCCGGACCGTCGCCGTCTGGGACGCGCTCGACCCGGTCCTGGCCTCCGGCTCGCTCGACGTCCTCGACATCGGCGGTGGCACCGGCACCTCCGCCGTACGTGTCGCCGGGCTCGGTCACACGGTCACCGTGGTCGACCCCAGCCCCGACGCCCTGGCCGCGCTCGACCGCCGCGCCCGCGAGGCCGGTGTCTCGGTCGACGCGCGCCAAGGTGACCTTGCCGCACTCTCCGACGTCGCCGACCCCGGTGGCGCCGACGTGGTGCTCTGCCACGGCGTTCTCGAGGTCGTCCCCGACCCGGCGGCGGCACTGGCGGGGATCCGCGAGGTGCTCCGTCCCGGCGGCACCCTCAGCCTGCTGGTCGCCCAGCGCACCGCCGCCGTCCTCTCCCGAGCCCTGGCCGGCCACTTCGCGCAGGCCGCCGAGCTTCTCGACGACACCACCCCGCAGGGGCGGTCGGGCCGCCGGTTCTCGCTCGACGAGGTCACCGGACTGCTGGACGCGGCAGGCTTCGAGGTCTCGGACGTCCGCGGCGTACGCGTGTTCATCGATCACGTTCCCGGGTCGCTGCTCGACGCCGATCCTGGTGCGACCAACGCACTTGTCGATCTGGAGCAGGCGGCGTCTACGCGTCCGGACTATCTGCCGTTGGCTTCGCAGCTGCATCTGCTCGCTTCGCTTCGGGGTTAGCTCGCTTCGCTTCGCTTACGGCTCGCTTCGCTTCGCCGTTTGGCGCCGACGCGGCGCAAAGGTCCCACCTCCGCTAGCGCTCCGGCGTGACATTTGCGCCGAGTCGGCGCTGGTCCGCGTCCTCGGAGGATCGGGGTGACCTCCTCCGCTGGCGCTCCGGAGGCCACCCCGATCCTCCATGTCGACATGGACGCCTTCTTCGTGTCGGTGGCGATCCGGCACCAGCCCGAGCTCTGGGACCAGCCGGTGGTGGTCGGGGGACATGCCCGCGGCGTGGTGACCTGCGCCAACTATCCGGCCCGTGCCTTCGGCGTGCGCGCCGCGATGCCCGGCTCGATGGCGAGACGACTGTGTCCTCAGCTGGTCTCGGTCCGTCTCGACTACGGCGAGGTCGCCGAGGTCTCTCGTCAGGTCCGCGAGATCTTCCGCCGCGCCACCCCGCTGGTGGAGGTGGTCAGCGTCGACGAGGCGTTCCTCGACGTGCGCGGGGCGACCAGGCTCTTCGGGAGCCCCGAACGGATCGCGGAGCGGATCCGGCGCCAGATCGCCGAGGAGCTGAGCATCACCTGCTCGGTCGGCGTCGCGCCGACGCCGAGCGTGGCCAAGGTCGGCAGCCGCAAGGCCAAGCCCGACGGCGTCGTGGTCGTCCGGCAGGAGGACATCCCCGGCTTCCTGCACCCCCTCGACGTCGGTGAGCTCTACGGAGTCGGCCCGAGCACCCGCAACCGGCTCCGGCGGCTCGGCTTCGAGACGGTGGGAGACATCGCCCGCACCCCGGCCCCGAGCCTCCACCAGATCCTCGGCCCGCGCCTGGGCGGCCATCTGCACCGGCTCGCCAACGGCACCGACCGGCGGGAGCTGACCGGACGGCTGGGGCCCGACCTGCCGGATCGATCCACCGGCGCCCAGGAGACCTTCGGCCACGACCTGAGCGACCGTGAGGACATCGTCCGCGAGCTGCTGCGCCTCTCGGCTCGGGTCACCCGGCGGATGCGGCGGGCCGGCACGGTCGGCCGCACCATCGCGCTGACGGTGCGGTTCACCGACTTCAAGACGATCTCCCGCTCCCGCACCCTGCCCGACCCCACCGACGTCACCCAGGAGGTGCACGCCACGGTCGTCCGCCTCTACGACGAGCTGAACCTCCGCGGCCGGGCGCTACGCCTGGTCGGGGTCCGGGTCGAGCACCTCGTCGCTCGCGAGGGGACCGACCGACAGCTCGTGCTCGGCGCGCGGGAACGAGGGTGGTCCGAGGCCGACCGCGCCGCGGACCGGGTCGCCGAGCGCTTCGGTTCCAGCCTCGTACGCCGCGCGAGCCTTCTCAGTGACGGCCAGGGTTGACGCGACAGCCGGTTTGCTTGACACAATCACCTCAGGTTGTGCCATGGGGCAGAACGTCGAGGGGCAAGAATTTTCGGGGCTCCCTACCGCCTTCAGGGTGGCGAGCCTAGACTTGGAAATGCCCCAACAGGACATGGGAGGTACGGTGCCACTCTCGGAAGAGGAGCTTCGCCTGCTCGAGCAGATGGAGCGCGCGCTCTCGGCGGAGGACCCGAAGTTCGCCTCCGCCCTCCGAGGCACGGCCTTGCGCCGTGCCCAACGTCGGCATGCGGTCATCGCGGGCGTTGTGCTCGCCGGTGGAGTCGCGCTGCTGATGGCCGGTGTGATCTCGCGGATGTGGGTCATCGGGGTGGTCGGCTTCCTGGTGATGCTGGCCTCGACCTCCGTGCTGCTCACCGCTCTGCGCGGCGCCGCCACGGTCGAGGAGGACGACGGGGACCATGAGCCCCGCAGCTCGTTCCTCGACCGCGCCAGCGAACGCTGGAAACAGCGTCGCCGCAACAACGACGACCTCTAGCGGTCAGCGGGCAAGCCCAAGACCTACGACGAGATCAGCTCCCGCTCGGACCGCGCCGTCGGTCCGGCGGCAGCCGGTGCCGTCGGGCGGCGGAAGACCGATGCCGGCCACAGGCGCGCCCGGCGCCGCGCACGCTTGTCGGCGTGCTCCCTGAGCGTGGCCGAGACCAGGCGTACGTCGTCCCCGACCTCCGCGTCGTCACGACGCTCCGCGTAGCGGTTGCGCTCGACGGCGGTGACGACCCGCTGCAGCGCGGTCATCGGCTCGCGGTCTCGCAGGTGCGGGGCGAGCCCGGCGGCCTCCTCGCGCGGTGATCGGGTCCCGGACCAGGGCAGACCCAGGTCGATCGCGGTGTCGCCCAGCTCGGCCCAGCAGGCCTCGGCGTCACCGGCGAGCCGAGCCGTACGCCGCCGGCGCCGGATCACGGCCGGGGCCGCGAGCGCGATCGCGCCGATCAGCGCCGCGATCCCCAGACCGGCCCAGACAGCACCGGAGCCGGACTCCTCGGTGTCGGTCTGGGTGGCCTCGGGAGTCTCGGGCGCCTCGCGCTGCGGCCGGTTGGGCGCCGGCGCGGCGCTCGTGTCGGTGCTGGGAACCGGCGCCTCCGGCTCGTTGCGGACGTTGCCCAGCGCACCCGAGGTGTAGCCGGGCTCGCTGGTGTCGGCGGCCGCCGGGGTCGGCTCGAAGCGGACCCAGCCGATGTCCTCGAACCACAGCTCGGGCCAGGCGTGCAGGTCGCGGCCGCGGAACAACCAGGCGCCGTCCTCGTCCTGGTCGCCGCCCAGGAAGCCGAACGCGACCCGGGCCGGAATGTCGAGCTCGCGGGCGAGCACGGCCATCGCCGTGGCGTACTGCTGGCAGTAGCCGATCTTGTTGTCGGTCAGGAAGTCCACCAGCGCGCCGCCGTCGGTGCCGACGTCACGTTCCAGGCTGTAGGTGAACTCGCCGCTGTGCCGGAACCAGTTCTGCAGGGCGACAGCCTGGGTGAACGGCCGGTCGTGGCCGGCGGTCTGCTCCAGGGCGATCTCTGCGACCTCGTCGGGGAGCAGCGGCAGGTCGGTCATGCCCGGCGGGGCGCCGACCCCGGGCTTGCCGGCGGCCAGCAGACGCTCCTGCGCGGGTTCGACCGGGGCGGCGGTCATCCGCCAGCTCTGCCCGGCGACGGTCTCGTCCCTGCCCTCGGTGGACATGAAGTCGAGGGTGTCCTCGTCGTAGCGCCAGGGCCCCTCGGCAGTGACCTCGAGGGGATGGGTGAAGACCGGGAGCCAGGTCGACTCGAACCTGTCGCTGGCCCTGATCTGGTAGGTCGTGGGCTCACCCAGCAGGGTCTCGTCCGACATCGGCGGCTCGAAGGTGGCCACACCGGTCTGGTCGGAGGGCACGTCGCGGTTGCCCGAGGTCCACTCGGTGCCGGTGAACTTGGTGAGCGCACCCACCCGCAGGTAGGACGGGGGAGTCTCGGTGTCGCCGTAGACCGGCGTCACGGTCACCATCACCTGGTCGCTCTGCCGGCGCAGGTCGTCGTAGAGCCCGACGGTCGGGTTGATCACCCGCAAGGGGCCGTCGCCGTCGCCCGCCCCCAGGCCGGGGAGGGGGACGTTCGCGCTGGGCAGCCAGGCCGGGGCGAGCAGGGCGATCGTGACCGCGGAGACGCCGATGAGCGCCGGGCCGACTGCGGGCACCACCGGCAGGTCCTCGTCGAGGCGTCGCCCCCACCGACCGAGCTGTTGGGCACGGTCGAGTCGCAGCATCACCAGGAACGAGGTCGCCGTGAACGCGAAGACGACCCAGGAGACCCCGCCCCAGCCGCCGGCGCCGATGATGGAGAACGGAACGGTGAAGACGCCCAGCACCACGAGGCCCATCATCGGGGGTCGCCGCAGCGTGACCGCCAGGATGTCGGCGAGCAGCACCGCCGCCACCCCGGCCGGGATGAGATAGGGAGCCACTCCCGATCCCGACATCGGCAGATCGAACGGGTCGAACGCGGCGTACGCCTCCGTCATCTCGGCCACGACCCGCGCCCGGCCGCCGGCAGTGACCGGGAAGGGGTGCTGGACGACCAGAAGGCCGGTCGCGATCGTGCCGAGAAGCACCTGCAGCAGCACCACGACCGAGCCGTGCACGCGCAGCAGCCGCGCGGAGATGCCGGTGCCGACGATGAGCAGGCCGACGATCAGCACCGGGCCGAGGTAGGGGAACCGGGTGCTCGTGAACGAGCCCCACGAGGACAGTGCGAACAGGACGGTCAGGAAGCACGTCAGCGGCACGGCCATCGCGGGCGCGACGCCGCGTACGTCGGAGGAGGTCATCATTGCGCTGCCCCCGCTCCCGCCGCCGCGCCTCGGGTGCCGAGCTCGCGCCAGCGGGTGGCCAGCGAGTCACCGGAGCCGAGGTCGACCGCCTTCCAGCCGTGCTGGACGAGCAGAGGTACGCCGCTGGGCCGCCGTTGCTCGGGCGCGAGGTGGACCGCGCTCCAGCCGTCGACCGCGAGCGCGAATGCGAGCGCGGCCCCGGTATGGTGCCGGATCCGGCGAAGGACCACGGCGTCGTCCTCGTCGATGGAGCCGAGCACCGCCACGGTGACCCCGCCCTGTCCGGCCTCGCCGATCCAGGACGCGTCGATGCGGTGGTGGTGGACGGTCTCGACCACGGCGAGCGCCTCCAGCAGGGCGGCCGCGTCGGCCTGGCCCTCGCGGTCGTGCCAGCCGGCGCCGAGCTGGGAGGGGGCGGAGCCTGCCGCGGTGCCGGCGGAGGTCACCAGGCGGACGGAGTAGCCGGCCTCGACCAGGTGCACCGAGACGGAGGCGGCGACCACGACGGCCTGCTCGAACGACGAGCCCGCGCCCTGGCCGCGGTGGACCGAGCGCCGGTTGTCGAGGAAGACGGTGGCGCGGGCCTGCCAGGGCTGCTCCTCCCGGCGGACCATCAGCTCGCCGAGGCGGGCCGAGCTGGGCCAGTGCACCCGGCGGAGCTCGTCGCCGCGACGGTATTCACGCACGGTGATGTCCTCGGCGCTGCCGCCGAGGAACGCCCTTGGTCGGGAGTCACCGGACGACGTCGCGTTGCCGGTCAGCGGAGTCGGCGGCAACGGGACCACCCGCGGCGTGACCGTGAACGGGACCGTGGACTGGAAGGCGCGGTTGAGCTCGACCAGGCCGAACGGGTCGGCCACCGTCACGCGCATCGGGCCGATGTCGAACCGGCCCCGGATCTCGGAGCGGATCTGGTAGCCGAGCTTGTGGCGCCACCCGAAGCCGATCCGGTCGACCACGAAGCGTGGCCGCCCGCCCAGCGCGTAGGGCACCGTCTCCTCCAGCAGGAGGGTGCCGGTGGGGATCCGGCCCTCGTTGGCGATGGTGAGCTCGACCTTGGCGGGCTGACCGGCCTCGGTCAGGTGGGGCTCGATGTGGCGTACGAGCGCGAGCCGGTAGCGGCCCAGGGCGGCCACCACGGCGGTGACCAGCGGGAGCGCGACCAGCAGCATCCCGATCCGAGACAGCGTGGACTGGTCCAGCAGGATCCCGCAGACGACGGCGGTGATCCCGGCGGCCAGGAAAGCCCGGCCCCGGACGGTGAGCCCGGACAGCGCCTCGCGCATCGTTTTCCCCTTGCAGGTCGGTCCGGCAGGTCAGGTCTGCGGCACCGGCACGGCGGACACGACGGTCTCGAGGATGTCGTGGACCGAGCGGCCGTGCATCGCCGCGGAGGCGCTGGGGAGGAGACGATGGGCGAGGACCGGGCCGGTCAGCCTGCGTACGTCGTCGGGAAGGACGAACTCGCGTCCGTGCAGAGCGGCATGAGCCTTCGCGGCCCGCAGCAGGTGCAGGCTGGCACGCGGCGATGCGCCGAGGACCAGCTCGTTGTTGGCGCGGGTCGCCGAGGTCAGCGCCACCGTGTAGCGGCGCACCGCGTCCGCGACGTAGACCTGGTTGACGACACCGACGAGCTTGCGGATCTCGGCGGCGTCGGTCACCGGGTCGAGGTCGTCGAGCGGGTTGGAGGCGCTGTGGCTGGCCAGCATCGCGATCTCGGAGGCGACCGGCGGATAGCCGACCGAGACCCGAGCCATGAAGCGGTCGCGCTGCGCCTCGGGCAGCGCGTACGTCCCCTCCATCTCGATCGGGTTCTGGGTCGCGATCACCATGAACGGCGACTCGAGCTGGTAGGTCGCGTTGTCGACGGTGACCTGATGCTCCTCCATGCACTCCAGCAGCGCCGACTGAGTCTTGGGGGAGGCGCGGTTGATCTCGTCGCCGACGACGATGTTGGCGAAGATGCCGCCCGGGCGGAACTCGAACTCCCGGGAGTTCTGGTTGAAGATCGACACCCCGGTGACATCGCTCGGGAGCAGGTCGGGCGTGAACTGGATCCGGCGCACCGAGCAGTCGATCGAGCGCGCCAGCGCCTTCGCGAGCTGGGTCTTGCCGACCCCGGGCACATCCTCGATCAGGAGGTGGCCCTCGGCGAGCAGCACGGTGAGCGTGGAGTCGACGACGTCGGTCTTTCCCTCGATCACCTTCTCGATGCTGTCGCGAATGCGGCCCGCGACCCGCACCAATGTCTCGATCTCTGCCTCATGCACTGCGCCCGATCCTGGGGCCTCCAAAGGCGTCGTCACGTCGCGTCCTTCCGACTCACACCTGCGTATGGGGAACACCGTACGGGGTAGTGCCTACGGCGGCTGCGGCATTCACCCGACTGTGACCTGCGCACCGCGCTTCGCCGGCCGTTCTGACGAACGTCCGCTAGGAGCGGGATGTGGTGGGAAATCGCCGGGTGGGGGAGGAAGGTGGTTTGAAAGTGGGGGATAGTGGGGTACGGTGGGGCAAAGTGGAGGAACGATCCACGTTGAGCTGACCGCGGGGGCGAGCACATGTTCTTCATGGGCACGTACACGCCGAAGCTCGACGAGAAGGGCAGGGTCTTCCTCCCGGCAAAGTTTCGAGATCGACTGGCGGAGGGGGTTGTCGTGACGCAAGGTCAGGAGAACTGCCTCGTGGTCTGGCCCGAGGACGTCTTCATGCAGGAGGCGCAGCGGGCCCAGCAGACGCCGCTCACCTCTCGGGACGCACGTGACTACGCCCGTGTCCTCTTCGCGGGGGCCGAGCAGACGACACCCGACAAGCAAGGCCGGATCGGCATCCCGCCGCTCCTGCGTGACTACGCCGGGATCGTCAAGGACGTGGTCGTGATCGGTGTGATGGATCGCATCGAGATCTGGGACCCGGCCAAGTGGGCGGAGTACTCCGCGGGTGCACAGGCCAAGTTCGCAGACCTGGATGAGTCGGCGGACTGACAAAGGGACAGATCGACAAAGCGACAAGAAGCAAACAAGTCAACAGCGGATCCGCAGGACGAGGTCTCAGTCCCGCTCCACTCATCCGGCCATCCGGGGCACCTTCCCCGGCTCCGGACGGCACTCGATGTGACGGAGCGGGCATGAGACCTGGCTCTGCGGATCCGCGGCGTTGTCAGCCCGTGGCTCTGCCAGAGAGCCGGGGGAGAACACACACCAGATGAAGCCGTGCGATGGGGGTCGAGGCGGTGACGAACCAGAAGCACGTGCCGGTGATGCTCGACCGCATCGTCGACCTGCTCGCGCCTGCGCTCGCCGACGGCGGTGTCCTTGTCGACTGCACGACCGGCCACGGTGGTCACACCGAGGCGGTCCTGGAGCGCATCCCCGGATCCCGGGTGATCGGCATCGACCGGGACACCTACGCCCTCGGTATCGCGGGTGAGCGGCTGGCCCGGTTCGGCGACCGGTGGACGGGCGTCCACGCGGTCTACGACGAGATCCTCGACGTCGTGGAGGAGCAGGGTCTGGACGAGGTCCAGGCGGTGCTCTTCGACCTCGGCGTCTCCTCGATGCAGCTCGACCAGCGCGAGCGGGGCTTCGCCTACGCGGAGGACGCGCCGCTCGACATGCGGATGGACGCCACCCGCGGACAGACCGCGGCGGACGTGCTCAACACCTACTCCCCGGCCGACCTGACCCGGATCCTGCGCGACTACGGCGAGGAGAAGTTCGCCAAGAAAATCGCGTACGCCGTCGTCAACCGCCGCGAGAAGGTGCCGTTCACGACGAGCGGTCCCCTGGTGGAGCTCCTGTACGCGGAGATCCCGGCTCCGGCCCGTCGCACCGGCGGGCATCCGGCCAAGCGCACCTTCCAGGCGCTTCGGATGGAGGTCAACGACGAGCTCGGGGCACTGCGTGCGGCGCTGCCGGCTTCGCTCGAGGCCGTCGGTGTCGGTGGCCGGGTGTTGGTCGAGTCGTATCACTCGCTCGAGGACAGGCTCACCAAGCGGGCCTTCGCCGAGGCGACGAAGCTGGACGTTCCTCACGACATGCCGTTCGTTCCGCCCGAGGCGGAACCGTCCTTCCGCCTGCTCACCCGTGGTTCCGAGCAGGCCAACGAAGCAGAGATCGAGGAGAACCCGCGCGCCGCCTCGGTGCGACTGCGTGCAGTGGAGCGCACGAAGCGCCGGACCAACCCAAGAGCCAACACAGCCAAGCCAACCCCTGGAGCGACCAGATGAGCATCGCCGCCGCGCCACAGGCGCCCATGCGCAGCCCGGACCGGGCACCCGAGACGACCCAGACGCGGCTCACCGCTGTCCCGGCGCCGCTGCCGGCGCCGACGGCGCCGCGGCTGCCGTTCGTCGTGCTCGTCTCGATGCTGCTCGTCGGTGGTGTCGTGGGCCTGCTCGTCTTCAACACCTCCATGCAGCAGTCGGCCTTCCAGGAGCAGCGCCTCCAGGAGCAGGCGACCACCCTGGCCGCCCGGGAGCAGGCGCTCGACGGTGAGCTGAAGAAGATGGAGGACCCGCACAAGATCGCCGCAGAGGCGAAGGAGCTCGGCATGGTCGTCCCGCAGAACGCCGCCATGCTGCGGGTCCCCGATGCGAAGGTCGAGGGCGAGGCGGTCCCGGCCGACCGCTCCGCGACGCCGCCGCTGCACCCGAAGGTGGCCAAGCCCTACAGCGTGCTCGTCGCCGAGCAGAAGGCAGCCGAGCAGGCTGCCGCGAAGAAGAAGGCGGCCGAGCAGGCGAAGAAGAAGGCCGAGCGGCAGCAAGCGGAGGAGCAGCAGCGTACGTCCACGGACGAGGCGCGCTGAAGGCGCGTCGCTGGCTGGTCCCCACGGATCACTTGGGACACACTGACAACATCAGTCACGGATGCGGTCGAGGTCTGTATCGATCGGTAGGGGAGGAGAGCGATGGCCCAGCGACAGGTCAAGCGGAAGGTCCGCCGACCCGCGCGACGCCCCGCCCCACGCTCCGCACCGAAGGCGACGCAGCGACGCGGACCGGTGCACATCCGGCTCCGTGTCGGTTTCATCCTGGTGGCGATGGTGCTCTCGGTCTTCGGTGGCCGGCTGGTGCAGCTGCAGGGCATCGACCCGCACTCGTACGCCGCGATGGCGGCCGCCGAGAACGTGGTCGACGTCGTGCTGCCGGCCGAGCGCGGCGAGATCCTCGACCGTGACGGCGAGGCGCTGGCCGACTCCGCCGACGGGCTGATGGTGCTGGCCGACCCGAAGCAGACGAAGAAGGACGCTCCGGCGATCGCCGCGTTCCTGGCCAAGGAGCTCGGCGTCGACTACGCGACGGCGCTCACCAAGCTGCGCAAGGACGGGAGCCGGTTCCAGTACATCAAGCGCCAGGTGCCCGCGACCCAGGCGACCGCCGCGGTGGAGAAGGCCGGCAAGGAGGGCTACCAGGGGCTGTGGACGAGCCGCGACCCGCTGCGCAACTACCCCAACGGCGACGTCGCGGCCAACCTGGTCGGCTTCCTCGGCAACGACCAGCGGCCGCTGGCGGGCCTGGAGTCCGCCTTCGACAAGCACCTGGCCGGCAAGGACGGGCACGCCGAGTACGACGCGACCAGCCCGGCCAACGGCACCCGGATGCCGCTGGGCACCAACAACCGGGTCGCTCCGGTCGACGGCGACGACCTGAAGCTCACCATCGACCGCGACCTTCAGTACTACGTGCAGCAGACCCTGATGGACGCCGTGCAGAAGTCGCGCGCCGAGTCGGGGATGGCGGTGGTCATCGACACCCAGACCGGCGAGATCCTCAGCCTGGTCGACTACCCGACCTTCGACGCCCGCGACCCGGCGGCCTCGCCGAAGACGCTGCGCGGGAGCAACGCTCTCTCCAACGTCTACGAGCCGGGATCGGTGCAGAAGGTGCTGACCGTCGCCGGCCTGCTGGACCAAGGCCTCGTCTCGCCGTCGACTCGGATCAAGATCCCGGAGTCCTACATGTCCGGGGGCGCCCCGATCCGCGACTGGTATCCACACGGCGTCGAGAAGCTCACCCTCGCCGGCGTGATCGCGAAGTCCTCCAACATCGGCACCGTGATGGCCGCCGACAAGTACGCCGAGGGCCAGCTACGGGAGTACCTGTCCGCGTTCGGTCTGGGGCGGCGTACCGGCCTGGGCCTGAACACCGAGTCGGCGGGCCTGCTGGCCTCCCCGGAGGCGTGGAACGCTGCCGACGAGGACCGTATCGACTTCGGTCAGTCGGTCTCGGTCAACGCCGTGCAGATGGCCGCCGCGCTCAACACGATCGCCAACGGCGGCGTACGCATCGACCCCAGCCTCATCGCCGGGAGCGCCACCAACAACTCCGGCGTCGAGGTCGGCACCGACACCGCCGAGCGCACCCGGGTGGTCTCCCAGGAGGCCGCCTCGCAGACCGCGGAGATGATGGAGCGGGTCATCAACGACCCCGTCAACGGCACCGCCAAGCAGGCCGCCGTCCCCGGCTACCGAGTCTCCGGCAAGACCGGGACCGCGCAGCGGGTCAACTCCGAGTGCAAGTGTTACGACGGCACCAACACCGTCTCCTTCGGCGGCTTCGCCCCCACCGACGACCCGCGGTTCACGGTCTACGTGGCGATCCACAACCCCGGCAACGGCGGTGGTGGCGGCTCGGTCGCCGGCCCGGTCTTCTCCCAGATCATGTCCTTCGCCCTGCGCCGCTACGGCGTCCCGCCGACCGGCACCGAGCCTTCGAAGATGCCGACCGGCTGGTAAGTATGTCCGGACCCGCCGGGCGGATAACCTTCACCCGGTGAGCAGTGCGTACGAGACGGCGGACCCGAAGAGCCCGACCCGCCCGCGAGTGACCGAGCCGGTGACGCTGGCCGACCTGGCCGGTGAGCTCGGCCTGGACGTGCGCGGCGAGGCCCGCGTCACCGGGGTCACGCTGAGCTCCCAACGGGTGCTGCCGGGTGACCTCTACGCCGCCCTCCCCGGCAGCCGGGCGCACGGCGCCCGCTACGCCGCTGGGGCGGTCGAGGCCGGTGCGGTGGCGGTGCTCACCGACGCCGCGGGTGCCGAGATGCTGGAGGCCCAGGGCCTCGGCGGGGTGCCTACGCTGCTCGTGGAGCAGCCCCGCAAGGTGCTCGGTGCGCTCTCGGCGCGCGTCTACGGCAACCCGTCGGGCAAGCTGCGACTGATCGGTGTGACCGGCACCCAGGGCAAGACGACGACCACGCGGCTCGCCGAGAGCGCGCTGCTCGACGCGGGTCACCGCGCCGGCGTCATCGGCACGGTCGGCACCCGGATCGGCGGTCAAGACGTGAAGACGCCGCTGACCACGCCCGAGGCGCCCGACCTGCACGGTCTCTTCGCCCGGATGGTGGAGGAGGGGACCGAGGCGTGCGCGATGGAGGTCTCCTCCCACGCCCTGGTGATGGGACGCGTCGACGGGGTCGTCTTCGACGTCGCCGTCTTCCTCAACCTCGGCCGCGACCACCTCGACTTCCACGAGACGGTCGAGGACTACTACGCGGCGAAGGCCGACCTCTTCACCCCCGAGCGGGCGAGGCTGGGCATCGTCAACATCGACGACGAGCACGGCCGCCGCCTCGCGGCCGAGGCGAGGATCCCGATCCTCACCTACGCCCTGCACGACGACACCGCCGACTGGCGGGCCACCGACATCGAGCTGCGCCCCGACGGCTCCAGCTTCACCGTCCACGGCCCCGACGGCCTCTCGTTCCCGGCCTCCAGCCCGCTCGCCGGCGACTACAACGTCAGCAACACCCTCGCCGCCCTGGCCGGCATCCACCACGCCTACGCGAGCGAGAACGTCGTACGCAGCGTCGCCACCGTCCTCGCCAAGGGCTCCGGCGTCCCGGGCCGCCTCGAGCGGGTCGACGAGGGCCAGCCGTTCACCGTCGTGGTCGACTACGCCCACAAGCCCGACGCAGTCGAGGCGGCGCTCGGCACGCTCCGCCCGCTGACCAGCTCCCGGCTGATCGTCGTGATCGGGGCCGGAGGCGACCGCGACACCGGCAAGCGGCCGATCATGGGGGAGATCAGCGCCCGCCTGGCCGACCACGTCATCGTCACCGACGACAACCCCCGCACCGAGGATCCGGCGAGCATCCGGCGACAGGTCCTGGCGGGTGCGACCGGCGGGAGCGCGAGCGTCGAGGAGGTCGGCGACAGACGCGCCGCGATCGTCCGTGCGGTCAGCCTCGCCGAGCCCGGCGACATCGTCGTCGTCGCAGGTAAGGGGCATGAGACGGGTCAGGAGATCGACGGTGTCACCCACCCGTTCGACGACCGCGAGGTCGTCCGAGCTGCGTTGGCCGCACACTGATCGATGCGCTGATACGGCGGGGTGCCGCAGAGCCGGCGAACCCGTAGGGAAGAATGCCCGGGGCCGGTGTCTTCGCTATGCACACCGGCCCGGGGGCAAGGACCAGGACGGCATGGCAAGGAAGGCACCCGGCTGACATGAGAGCGATCTTGCTGAGCGGAGCGATTGCGCTTCTGTTCTCGCTGCTCGGCACCCGATTTGCGATCGTACAGTTCACGAAGTTGGGCTACGGCCAGGAGATTCGCGAGGACGGGCCGACGACGCACCGCACCAAGCGCGGCACCCCGACCATGGGTGGCGTGGCGATCGTGATCTCGGTCGTCGTGGGCTACTTCGCGGCCAAGCTGCTGACCGGCGACGCACCGAGCGCGACGGCGTACCTGCTGCTGTTCCTCCTCGTGGGCATGGCCGCGGTCGGCTTCGTCGACGACTTCATCAAGGTCTTCATGCAGCGCAACCTCGGTCTGCGCGCCTGGTCCAAGATGGTCGGACAGACGCTGGTCGCGGTGGGCTTCGGCGCGGTGGCGATCCACCCCGGCCTGGCCAACGCCGACGGGATCACGCCGGCCGCCGACCAGCTCTCCTTCATCCGCGACTTCGGCCCGCACTTCCTCGGCGGCGACGGGATCTTCTACTGGCTCGGTGGAGCGCTGCTGCTGGGCATCTTCTGGATCATGGTCACCGGCACGTCCAACGCGACGAACCTGACCGACGGTCTCGACGGCCTGCTGGCGGCCTCCGCGGCGATCGTCTTCGCCGCCTACACGATCATCTCGATCTGGCAGAACAACCAGCGCTGCGGCCGTCCCTCGGTCGTCGTCGGCACCTGCTACGAGGTCCGCGACCCGCTCGACATGGCGATCCTCGGCGCCGCGATCAGCGGCGCGTGCATCGGCTTCCTGTGGTGGAACGCCAGCCCCGCGAGGATCTTCATGGGCGACACCGGCTCGCTCGCGCTCGGCTCCGTGCTGGCCGGCTTCGCGATCCTGTCGCACACCGAGTTCCTGCTGATCATCCTCGGCGGACTCTTCGTCACCGAGACGCTCTCGGTGATCCTGCAGACCGGCTGGTTCAAGATCACCCGCAAGCTGACCGGCACCCCGAAGCGGATCTTCAGGATGACACCGATCCATCACCACTTCGAGATGCTCGGCTGGGAGCAGGTCACCGTGGTGATCCGGTTCTGGATCATCACCGGTCTCTGCGTCGCGGCCGGGCTGGGAATCTTCTACGCCGAATGGGTGGCGACGATCTGATGACCGATCCTGACGACAAGCGCCTCGACGAGCTCGGCCGCAACGACTCCTGGGAGGGCGTCAAGGCGGTCGTGGCCGGCTTCGGCGTCTCCGGCTTCGCCGCCGCCGACAACCTCACCCACCTGGGTGCGTCGGTGATCGCGCTCGACGAGTCGCCCGGCGACGAGGAGCGCCAGGAGAAGGCCAAGCTCCTCGGCATCCTGGGCGCCGACGTACGCCTCGGCGAGGGTGCCACCCACGTGCTGCCCGACGACGTCGACGTCGTGGTCACCTCTCCCGGCTGGCGGCCCACCGCGCCGCTGCTCGCGCAGGCGCGCGAGCGCGGGATACCGATCTGGGGCGAGGTCGAGCTCGCCTGGCGGCTGCGCGACCCCGACAACGCCGCCGCGTGGCTGGCGGTCACCGGCACCAACGGCAAGACGACGACCGTGCAGATGCTCGACAACATCCTGCGTACGGCCGGGCTGCGGTCCGTCGCCGTCGGCAACGTCGGCCTGCCGATCGTCGAGGCCGTGATGGACCCCGAGCCCTACGACGTCTTCGCCGTCGAGCTCTCTTCCTTCCAGCTCCACTACACCTCATCGATGGCCGCCGAGGCCGCCGTCGTGCTCAACATCGCCGAGGACCACCTCGACTGGTACCCCTCGATGAAGGAGTACGCCGCCGACAAGGGCCGCGTCTACGAGGGCGTCGAGCGGGCCTGCGTCTACAACGTCGCGGACGAGGCCACGATGCACCTGGTCGAGGAGGCCGACGTCGTCGAGGGCGCCCGTGCGATCGGCTTCACCCTCGGCACCCCGGCCGTCGGCCAGGTGGGGATCGTCGAGGACATCCTGGTGGACCGGGCCTTCATCGAGGAGCGCCAGACCTCCGCCGCGGAGCTGTGCCAGATCTCCGACCTCGCCTCCGCCGCGCCCCACTACGTCCAGAACGCCCTGGCCGCTGCCGCGCTCGCGCGGGCGCACGGGGTCTCCCAGGCCGCGGTACGCGACGGGCTGAAGTCGTTCCGCCCCGACGGCCACCGCATCGAGGTCGTCGCCGAGGCCGGCGGCGTGACCTGGGTCGACGACTCCAAGGCGACCAACCCGCACGCCGCCCAGGCCTCCCTCCAGGCCTACGACCCGGTGGTCTGGATCGCCGGCGGGCTGGCCAAGGGCGCCCGCTTCGACGATCTGGTCGCCTCCGTCCACGACCGGCTGCGGGCCGTCGTCCTGATCGGTCAGGACCGCGACGTCATCGCCGCCGCCCTCGCCGCGCACGCGCCCCAGGTCGAGATCGCCGACATCGTGACCGCCGACGGCCAGGCGGCCATCGCCGAGGCCGTCGAGATCGCTACCGCCATCGCGAAGCCTGGCGACACCGTGCTCCTCGCCCCCGGCTGCGCCAGCCAGGACCAGTTCCGCGACTACAAGGTCCGCGGCGACGCCTTCGCCGAGGCCGTACGCCGCCAGCTCTGACTTGCCGGTCGAGCCGCCGGAGCCGCTCGCTGGCGCTCGCGGCTCGACCAGCGGGCGGCGACACGCGGGGAAGATGCGCCGCGAACGCCGAGACGGCCGCGAGAATGTAATCGACGTACGTCGCACCGCAACTGGGAGGTAGGCCGTGACGACCACCAGCCCCGACCAGACCGGTTCCGGCTCGGCCGAGCAGGCCAAGGCGTACCCGAAGTCGGTCCTCGGCTATCTCAAGGCCTGGTTCCACGCGCTGCGGGTGGCGCTGAACCGGCCGTTGGCCGCCTACTACCTGCTGCTCACCAGCACCGCCCTGCTGCTGACCATCGGGCTGATCATGGTGCTGAGCGCCTCGAGCGTGTGGTCCTACAAGTATCTGGACAACTCCTACGCAATCGTCGGGCGCCAGGTGCTCTGGGTGATCATCGGCGTCCCGTGCGCGTTCATCGCCTCCAGGATCAGGCCGAAGCACCTGCGCCGGCTGGCCTGGCCGGGGTACATCGTCGCCTGCGTGCTGCTCTTCCTGACCATCTTCCTGGGCCATGACGTCAACGGGCAGCAGAACTGGATCGGGGCCGGCCCGGTCAAGATCCAGCCGAGCGAGATCGCCAAGCTGGGGATCGTGCTCTGGGCGGCTCACGTCTACGCGCTCAAGGAGCGCCGCCTCGACAGCCTCCACGAGGTGCTGATGCCGGTCCTGCCCGGCATCGCGCTGGCCACCGGGCTCGTCCTCGCCGGCAGGGACCTCGGCACCGCTCTGGTCTTCTTCGCGATCGTGCTCGGCATGCTCTGGGTGGTCGGCGCGCCCGGGCGGCTGTTCGGGATGGCGATCTCGATCATCGGCGTCTCGGTGCTGTTCCTGATCAGCACCGACACCGAGCGGCTGGCCCGCCTGACCAGCTTCGCGGACCCGTTCAAGGACTACCACGGACAGGGCTGGCAGCCCTCCCACGGTCTCTACGCGCTCAGCTCGGGCGGCATCCTGGGGCAGGGGATCGGTGCGTCGCAGCAGAAGTGGGGCGACCTGCCCGAGGCCCACACCGACTACATCTTCGCGGTGCTGGGCGAGGAGCTCGGCCTGGTCGGCACGCTGCTCGTCGTCGGCCTCTTCCTGACGCTCGCCTTCGCGCTGGTCAAGGTCGCGCGCCAGACCGACCGGCCCTTCGTCCGCTACTTCAGCTTCGGCGTGCTGGTCTGGCTGCTCGGCCAGATGATCATCAACGTCGGGATGGTGCTCGCGCTGCTGCCGGTCATCGGCATCCCGCTGCCGCTGGTCTCCTACGGCGGCTCGGCGCTGATCCCGTCGATGGTCGCCCTGGGCGTCGTCATCGGCTTCGCCCGGCGTGAACCCGCGGCTGCCGCGGCGCTGAAACACCGTAAAGCCCTGGCAAAGGATCGGGCGCGCCAGGCAGCCGCCTACCGGTCCGGCCGCCGCAACCGATAAGTTCTGACGCATCATGAAGGCCCTCCTCGCCGGCGGTGGCACCGCCGGACACACATCCCCCCTGCTCGCCACGGCTGATGCTCTGCGCCGTCTGGATCCGAGCGTGGAGGTGACCTGCCTCGGCACCCCTCGCGGCTTGGAGAACCAGGTGGTGCCCGCTGCGGGCTACCCGCTCGAGCTCATCCCCCCGGTCCCGATGCCGCGACAGCTCAGCAGCGACCTGCTGAAGGTGCCGACCAACCTGAAGGGCGCGGTCGAGGCGACCTACGAGGTGCTCGACCGGATCCGGCCGGACGTCGTCGTCGGCTACGGCGGGTACGTCTCGATGCCCGCCTATCTCGCCGCGAAGCGGCGGCGCATCCCGATCGTCGTGCACGAGGGCAACGCGATGCCAGGGCTCGCCAACAAGGCGGGCGCCCGGGTCGCCGACCGGGTCGCGGTGAGCTTCCCGGACACCAAGCTGCCCAAGGCCGAGTACATCGGGCTGCCGATCCGCCGGATGATCTCGACGATGGACCGCTGGGCGCTGCGCGCCGAGGCGCGCAGCTTCTTCGGGCTCGACCAGCACCGCCCCACGATCGTGGTCACCGGCGGCTCCCAGGGAGCCCGGACCATCAACGACTCGGTCTCCGGCGCCTACCGGGCCCTGGCCAGCAACGGGATCCAGGTGCTCCACGTGATCGGCCCGAAGAACGAGCTGGTCTCGCCCGGCCCCGGCTACCACGTGCTCAACTACGTCGACCGGATGGACCTAGCCCTGGCTGCGGCGGACCTGATGATCTGCCGCTCGGGCGCCAACTCGGTGATCGAGGCGAGCGCGGTCGGGGTGCCGGCCGTCTACGTACCCCTCCCGATCGGAAACGGCGAGCAGTCGCTCAACGCGAGGGCGGTCGTCGACGCCGGTGGCGCCATGCTGGTCGCCGACGCCGACATGAACGCCGGCTGGGTCTCCGCCAACGTGCCGCCGATCGTCACCGACCGTGCCCGGCTCGAGGCGATGTCGAAGGCCGCCAGCGACCTGGTCCCGCGCGACGCCGACGAGCGGCTGGCACGGATCGTGCTGGAGACGGCGCAAGGAGGTCAGGCATGAGGGTTCCGGTTCCGGAGCACATCCTTCCGGCCGAGCAGCTGGGCAGGGTCCACTTCATCGGCATCGGCGGTGCGGGTCTCTCGGCGATCGCCCGGGTCATGCTGGCGCGCGGGATCGAGGTCTCCGGCAGCGACGGCGCCGACTCCTCGATGGTCGCGGCGCTGCGCGAGGAGGGCGCGACCGTCTTCGTCGGTCACGACGCCTCCCAGGTCGACGGCGTCGACACCCTGATCGTCTCCACCGCGATCCGCGAGGACAACCCCGAGTACGTCGCCGCGCGCGACAAGGGCCTGCGGATCTATCCGCGCTCGGCCGGTCTGGCCTCGGTCATGGAGGGCCGTCGCGTCCTCGCCGTCGCCGGCACCCACGGCAAGACCACGACCACCTCGCTGCTCACCGTCGCCCTGCAGGCCGCGGGTGCCGCGCCGACCTACACGGTCGGCGGCGAGCTGGCCGCGTCGGGCACCAACGCCGCCGAGGGCACGAGCGACCTGTTCGTCGCCGAGGCCGACGAGTCCGACGGCGCCTTCCTGGTCTACAAGCCGTACGCCGCCGTGGTCACCAACGTCGAGGCCGATCACCTCGACCAGTGGGGCACCGAGGAGGCCTACCGCGAGGGTTTCGCCCAGTTCGTGGGGCGGCTGGCTCCCGACGGTTTCCTGGTCGCCATCATCGACGACCCCGGTGCCGCCGACCTGCGCCACGTCGCCCACTCGCTCGGCCGCCGCTTCGTCGGCGTCGGTGAGTCGGAGCTGGCCGACGTACGCGCCGTCGACATCGTCCTGGAGGGCACCACCTCCTCGTTCACCGTCGTCGACGGGCTCGACGAGCTGGGCAGGATCACGCTGCAGATCCCCGGGCGCCACTACGTCGCCGATGCGCTGGCAGCCCTCACCGTGGGCCTGCGCCTGGGCCACTCCTTCGACCTGCTCAAGGCGGGGCTGGAGTCCTTCACCGGCACCCGGCGCCGGATGGAGCGCAAGGGAGAGGCCGCAGGCGTACGCGTCTACGACTCCTACGCCCACCACCCCTCCGAGATCGCCGGCGACCTCGTCTCCGGCCGGTCCGTGGCTGGGGAGGGGCGGCTCGTCGTCGCCTTCCAGCCACACATGGTCTCCCGCACCCGGATCTTCGGCGAGGAGATGGGCCGTGTGCTCGGCGCCGCCGACGAGGTCGTCGTCCTCGACGTCTACCTGGCCCGCGAGGACTACGACCCCGAGGTCACCGGCAAGCTCGTCGCCGACGCGGTCCCGCTGCCGCCCGACCGGGTAGCGAGCGTCTCCGGGCTCGAGGAGGCCGCTGCCGAGCTGGCCCGCCGCGCGCGTCCGGGTGACCTGGTTCTGACGCTCGGGGCAGGTACCGTGACCGAGGTGGGCCCGATGGTGCTCGCCGCGCTGCGTACGGCCGAGCAGTAACGCTGGGGGAGGCGAGCATGGGGGAGAAGGGGCCGGGCGTCGACACGAGCGAGGCGGTGGCCGCGGGAAGCACGGACTCCGAGATCGCCGAGGCCCTGGAGATCGCCCAGTCGGCGTCCGGGGAGCGCGAGATCGACCTCGCATCGGAAGAGGCGAGGTCGGGCTCCGAGTCGCGCAACGAGGCGAGCGCGGAGCCGGACGGCCCGGTGGTCGACGCGGCGACCCTCAAGAGTCGCAAGGCGTTCGCCCGCCGCCAGTGGCGGCGGCGCTGGCTGGCGTGGCGCTACCTCATCGTCGGCACCTTGGTCATCGCCCTCCTGCTCGGCGGGATCTGGGCGGTCTACTTCTCCACCTGGCTGCAGGTCAAGGGCACCTCGGTGCACGGCACGATGAAGATGACCAGCGCCAAGGAGGTCGTCGAGTTCGCCGCGGCCCCGATCGGGGAGCCCCTGGCCACCGCCGACCTGGAGGCCGTGCAGGTGCGGGTGCTCAACGGCCTGCCGATGGTGCGCTCGGTCAACGTCTCGCGGGAGTGGCCCGACAGGATCCGGGTCGACGTCACCGAACGTACGCCGGTGGCGGTCGTCTCGATCGGCGGGCGGCTGCGCGCGCTCGACGAGACCGGCACCGTCTTCTGGAGCTACAAGAAGGCACCAGCCGGCCTGCCGATGGTGAGCACCGTGACCGGCACCAACTCCGACGCGCTCCGCGAGGCGGCCGCAGTGGCGTCGGCCCTTCCTGCCGACCTGGCCAAGAAGGTCGACTACGTCGAGGTCACCACCGTCGACTCGATCTCGCTCGAGCTGCGCAACGACAAGCGTGTGGTCTGGGGGAGCAGCGCCCAGTCCGACACCAAGGCCGACGTGCTGGTCGCGCTGATGAAGGCGGAGCCCGACGTGGCACGCTACGACGTGACCGTGCCGGGCCAGCCCGTCACCAGCAAGAGCGTCGGCTGATCTTCTCTACCGGACGGCAACGGATCCGCACAACTGATCCGCATCCGCGTGTCGCGCCAGTTTGAGGACGTACGTCTGCCTACTGTTCTGAGAACGGCGAGGTTGACATAACTATAACCCTCAGGCTGAGGGTAAGGGTTGAACCGGCCGTAAGGACCAACCAGCGATTAAGGGGCGACCACCGTGGGAGCTGCACAGAACTATCTGGCGATCATCAAGGTCGTCGGCATCGGTGGCGGCGGCGTCAATGCTGTCAACCGGATGATCGAGGTCGGCCTCAAGGGGGTCGAGTTCATCGCCATCAACACCGACGCGCAGGCGCTGCTGATGAGCGACGCCGACGTCAAGCTCGACATCGGTCGTGAGCTCACCCGCGGTCTCGGTGCCGGCGCCAACCCGGGCGTGGGGGAGAGCGCCGCCGAGGACCACGCCGACGAGATCGAAGAGGTCATGAGGGGCGCCGACATGGTCTTCGTGACCGCCGGCGAGGGTGGCGGCACCGGCACGGGTGGCGCTCCGGTCGTGGCTCGGATCGCCCGCAGCCTCGGCGCCCTGACCATCGGTGTGGTGACCCGCCCGTTCGCCTTCGAGGGCCGCCGTCGCGCCAACTCCGCCGAGGAGGGCATCGCCAAGCTCCGTGAGGAGGTCGACACCCTCATCGTCATCCCCAACGACCGGCTGCTGTCGATCTCGGACCGCAACGTGTCGGTGATGGACGCGTTCCGCCAGGCCGACCAGGTGCTGCTCCAGGGCGTCTCCGGCATCACCGACCTGATCACCACGCCCGGCCTGATCAACCTCGACTTCGCCGACGTGAAGTCGGTCATGTCCAACGCCGGCTCGGCGCTGATGGGCATCGGCTCGGCCCGCGGCGACAACCGCAGCGTCGAGGCCGCCGAGATGGCCGTCTCCTCGCCGCTGCTGGAGGCGTCGATCGACGGCGCCCACGGTGTCCTGCTCTCGATCGCGGGCGGCTCCGACCTGGGTCTCTTCGAGATCAACGAGGCCGCCGCGCTGGTCGCCGACGCGGTCCACCAAGAGGCCAACATCATCTTCGGTGCGACCATCGACGACGCGCTCGGCGACGAGGTCCGGGTCACCGTGATCGCGGCCGGGTTCGACGGTGGCATGCCCAAGCGCCGCGAGGGCCAGTCGGCGCTCGGCACCGTGCAGGGCCGTGCCAGCGCCCCGCAGCCCGCCAACAACGGTGAGAACGCCGCCGTTGCGACCGCGGTCGCCACCCGGCGAGCCGACGAGCCCGAGGAGACCCCGGACCCGGCGCCGGCACCGGCCAAGCCGGCCCCCGCCGCCCCGGCGACGCCTCCGCCCGCGGCCCCGCCGGCCGAGCCCGCTCCGGTCGCCAAGAAGCCCGCCCCGAGCGTCCAGCAGTACAGCGACGACGAGCTCGACGTTCCCGACTTCCTCAAATAGCCACAGCCTCAAGTAAGCACAGTCAGTCTGAAGTAGGTCCCGCTTGTATTCCTTTCGAGCCTCCGCAGGCCACGTCGACCTGGCGTTCACCGACAGGTACGGCGGGGTCAGCCGTGCTCCGTACGCCGAGCTCAACCTGGCGGTCAACGGCTCGGACTCGCCGGAGGCGAAGGCCGAGAACCATCGTCTGCTGCTGGCCGACTTCGCCGACGGCGCCCCGTACGCCGACCTCT
The DNA here is from genome assembly GCF_014360585.1 of Nocardioides sp. Classification (GTDB taxonomy): domain Bacteria; phylum Actinomycetota; class Actinomycetes; order Propionibacteriales; family Nocardioidaceae; genus Nocardioides. Next base: position 53,509 of record NZ_JACIXG010000003.1, on the reverse strand, counting down.
ACCAGGTCCACGGCGACGTGGTCGTCGACGCGGAGTGCGGCACCCGTCCCGAGGCGGACGGGATCGTCACCGCCGAACGTGACCTGGTGCTGCTGGTCCGGACCGCCGACTGCGTACCCGTGCTGTTCGCCGACGAGGCGGCCGGTGTGATCGGCGCGGCCCATGCAGGCCGCAAGGGGATGGCGGTCGGGGTCGTGCCCGCGACCATCGCCCGGATGCGCGCGCTCGGCGCGACCCGGATCAAGGCCTGGGTCGGACCGCACGTGTGCGGCAAGTGCTACGAGGTGCCTGCCGAGATGCAGGAGGAGATCGCCGCGGTCGAGCCGGCCGCGCGCGCCACCACGAGCTGGGGCACCCCCAGCCTCGACGTGGGCGCCGGAGTGCTCGCCCAGCTCGCCCGCGAGGGTGTCGAGACGGTCGACGCCAGCCGCTGCACCCGCGAGTCCGAGGACCTCTACTCCTACCGCCGCGACGGTGTCGGCATGTCGCTGGGCGCACTGATCCGGCTGCGTGGTGCCCGATGACGACCAGTCGCACCGAGGAGATCGCCGCCGGGCTCGCCGAGACCCGCGAGCGGATCGCTACGGCTGCCACGGCCGCCGGACGCCTCGCCGAGGACGTCCACCTGGTCGTGGTCACCAAGTTCTTCCCGGCCTCCGACGTACGCATCCTGGCCGGTCTCGGCGTCACCGACGTAGGTGAGAATCGTCACCAGGAGGCTGCGGCCAAGGCGGCCGAGTGCGCTGATCTCGACCTGCGCTGGCACTACATCGGTGGGCTCCAGTCCAACAAGGCGGCGGCCGTGGCCGGCTATGCCGACGTGGTCGAGTCCGTCGACCGCTCCTCGCTGCTGCCCCGGCTCAGCCGCGGCGCCGGCGAGCGCGGCCAGATCATCGACGTACTCCTTCAAGTCTCCCTCGACCCGCCCGGGCGCGCGGGTCGGGCCGGGGCGAATCCCGGTGACGTACGCGACCTCGCCACTGAGGTCGTGGCGACCGACGGTCTCCGCCTACGGGGCCTGATGGCGGTCGCTCCTCTGGGTGAGGAACCGGAGCCCGCCTTCGTCCGCCTGGCGCGGATCCGGGAGGACTTCCTGGTCGAGCATCCCGAGGCGACGGTGCTGTCGGCGGGGATGAGCGGAGACCTGGAGCAGGCGATTGCCCATGGCGCGACACACGTACGTGTCGGGTCCGCGGTCCTCGGAGAGAGGCCAACTGTCAAGTAATGTCTCGGTCAGCAATACTTTGGGGAAGGTGGCGGCATGAGTGAGCGTCAGCGAACGGCAATGAACCTCAGGCCGTTGCGTCCGTATTCTTGCGCTTGCGCTACGGAGGCGGCGGCATGAGCGGCGCGATGCGCAGGTTCGGTGAATACCTCGGCCTGCTCGAGGACACCGGCTACGACGACGATGTCTACGAGGGTGACGACGACGAGACCCGCTCCCACCAGGCCGTCAAGGCGCCGGTGCGGTCCAAGCAGTCGCGCCCGGCTCCGGTGGCTGACCTTTCCGAGCGGCGACGAGCAACGGTGGTGCCCGCAGTGGCAGAACTTTCCAAGATCATCACGCTGACCCCGACGTCCTACAACGAAGCGCGTCAAATCGGCGAGAACTATCGCGACGGCACGCCGGTGATCATGAACCTCACCGAGATGAACGATCCGGACGCAAAACGGCTCGTCGACTTTGCGGCCGGCCTGATCTTTGCTACCTATGGGAACATCGAGAGGGTCACCAACAAGGTGTTTCTCATCTCACCTGCGAATGTCTCGGTCACGGCTGAGGCCAAGCAGCGGATCGTTGAGGGCGGCTTCTTCAACCAGAGCTGAAGCCTTCGGCACCTGCCTGTGAGCGTCTGGATGCGGTCCGCATCTGGCATGTCTATGGACAGGCGCTAGAGTTTCGACAGCATTACCTGATGCCGCCCCCCGGCGGTGCAGTCCGTACGTCTGAGTCAACCGAGTAATGAATGGGTGAGGTCATGCCGCTGACGCCAGAGGACGTGAGCAACAAGCGCTTTACTCCCGTCCGGCTCCGCGAGGGCTACGACATGGGCGAGGTGGACCAGTTCCTCGACGAGGTCGAGGCCGAACTGGCACGTCTCACCCGGGAGAACGACGACCTTCGCGGGAAGTTGGCATCTGCGCAGTCGGGTGGGGGTCCGTCCTTCCCGATGGCTCCCGAGCCGCCTGCTCCTGAGCCCATGCCGGCTCCTGAGCCGGTATCGCACCAGATGCCGATGTATCAGGAGGCACCGCAGACCGGCGGAATCGAGACGATCCGGGTCGAGACCGTGCCGGAGGCGTCCAACGCCGCCGCGCGCCTGCTCGAGCTGGCCACGCGCAACCACGACGCGCTCATCGACACCGCGAAGAACGACGCCGACAAGATCGTCGGCGAGGCCCGCACCAAGGCCGATCGTCTCGAGGCCGAGTCGAAGGCGAAGGCGGACCGCATGGAGGCCGACGCGCGCACCCGTGCGCAGATGCTCGACAGCGAGACGGCCGAGCGTCGCCAGCAGCTCTTCGGCGAACTGGAGCGGGAGAAGGACAACCTGACCACCGAGGTCGACACGCTGCGCAACTTCGAGCGTGAGTACCGTTCGCGTCTGAAGAGCTACTTCACGCAGCAGCTCGACGCGCTCAACAACTCGGCTGAGTCACAGGCGCCCGTCATGGCGGCCGCCGTCAACGAGTCGGGCCCGGCGCCCAAGCGTCTGCGCTCCATCCTGGGGGAGGACGAAGGCTGAGGCCTTCGTAGTCAGGCTTCGTCGGCCGGTCCTGCATCGCGGGGCCGGCCGACGCGTACGTCCGCTGCTGTCTCGGTGCCCTTCAGGGGGCACGAGTTCTAGCAGGTGAGGCCGGTTCTGTATGTGGAATCGGCGATTTTTCCGCGCTGCGGACCAATATCCGTGCAGTTTCGGTGTGTTTGTTGAGTGGCGCCCGATCCCGGGCTACATTCCGGGCACGCACTCCGCGCCGACTCGGCGGCGCGAAGTGATGACAGGAGAAAGGGGACTCCATGTCCGTATCCATCAGCGGTCGTGCCAGCACGACCGCTGGACGCATCTGGGTGGTGCCGTCCGAGCTTTCTGGGAATACCAGCCTCTCGATCATGGCTTCCACGTCGGTGGCCACGGCGAGCGCGTAGCCAACCTGACCACTTGCGCGGCCCGGGGGGCCGTGTCTCACACCAGAAAGCGAGTGCCGTGCCTAAGAAAGCAACCAAGACCGTCGTCTCTCCTGACCAGCTGAAGGTCAAGGACGGCGACGACCCGTGGACCGCGGATGAGCTCAACGAGGTCGTCGACGAGCTCCATGAGATGAGGGCTCACAGCAACGAGGTGCTCGTCGCCCTCGAGACCGAGCTCTCCGGCCTGATGAAGGACTCCGGCGACGGTGCCGGCCAGGATCAGGCCGACATGGGAGCGACGAGCTTCGAGCGTGACCACGAGCTGACCGTGGTCAACAGCGAGAAGGACAAGCTGGCCCAGATCGAGCGTGTCCTGGGACACCTCGAGGATGGGACGTACGGCATCTGTGAGTCCTGTGGGGAGCCGATCGGCAAGATGCGGCTCATGGCGTTCCCGCGTGCCACACTGTGCATGACATGCAAGCAGCGCGAGGAGCGTCGCTGAGCGACGCGCATACCGGTCCTGAGTCCGACGTGCGTCCTGTTCGATGGGCGGAGTTCGCGGCCGTCGCAGTGCCTCTGCTGGTCATCGACCAGCTAACGAAGCTCTGGGCGGTCGCGACACTCGTTCCCGGGCAGCCGCAGGAGCTGGTCGGCTCGGTGCTCCAGCTCAACATCATCCGCAACCCGGGAGCTGCCTTCTCGGCGGGGACCGGCTACACCTGGATCTTCACGACGCTCTCGATCGTCGCCACGATCGGTGTGCTCTGGTTCGCCCGCCGGGTGCGTCACCGCGGCTGGGCCTTCGCGCTCGGCATCCTGGTCGCCGGCATCAGCGGCAACCTGATCGACCGGCTGGCGCGTGAGCCCGGGTTCTACCTCGGGCACGTGGTGGACTTCCTGCAGCTGCCCAACTGGCCGATCTTCAACGTCGCCGACATGTGCATCAACGTGGCCGCGGTGATGATCGTGGTCCTCACGTTCAAGGGGATCGGGCTCGACGGGTCGATCGACGGCGCCTCCGACGAGGCCGAGACCGGCTCTGCGACCAGCTCCGAGGGCGAGGCGAAGTGAGTTTCGGTCACGCCGACCAGCGCACGCTGATGGTGCCCGACGGCCTGGAGGGAGAACGGGTCGACGCCGTCATGGCGCGGCTGTTCGGTCTCTCCCGCACCCGCGCCGCGGAGCTGATCGCCGAGGGGCTGGTGACCGTGGACGGCTCGCCGGTGGCCAAGAGCGACCGGGTCGGCGGCGGGTCGATGCTCGACGCCACGATCCCGTCGCTGGCCGACCCCTTGGAGATCAAGCCCGAGATCGTCGAGGGCATCAAGATCGTCTACGACGACGATGCCTTCGTGGTGATCGACAAGCCCGTCGGCGTGGCCGTGCACCCTTCGCCGGGCTGGCAGGGCAAGACGGTCGTCGGTCACCTCGTGGCCGCGGGCTTCCGGATCTCCACGTCGGGTGCCAAGGAGCGCGAGGGCATCGTCCAGCGTCTCGACGTCGGCACCTCGGGCGTGATGGTGATCGCCAAGTCCGAGCACGCCTACTCCGTCCTCAAGAACGCGTTCCGCAACCGGACGGTCGACAAGACCTACCATGCGCTGGTCCAGGGCCACCCCGACCCGCTCGAGGGGACGATCGACGCACCGATCGGGCGCAACCCGAAGTACGACTACAAGTTCGCGGTCCGGGCCGACGGACGTCACTCGGTGACCCACTACGAGACGCTGGAGGCGCATCGGTTCGCCTCCCTGCTGAAGATCCACCTCGAGACCGGGCGCACCCACCAGATCCGCGTCCACATGTCGGCGCTGAAGCACCCGTGCGTCGGCGACCTCACCTACGGCGCCGACCCCGCTCTCGCGCGGCGCGTCGGGGTCGAGCGGCAGTGGCTGCACGCGATGCGGCTCGGCTTCGAGCACCCGGAGACCGGTGAGTACGTCGCCTTCGAGTCGACCTACCCCGACGACCTCCAGCACGCGCTCGATGTCATTCGCGACTCCGACTGAGGCGGTGCTCCGCCCTGCGGAGCCCGAGGACATCGCCGAGATCGTCAGCACCTACATCGAGGCCCGCGCCGCCGCGCCGATGCCCGCTCCGATCTACCCGGAGTCGGACATCCGGGAGTGGTTGGCGGTCAAGGTCCTGGCACCCCAGAAGGGGGCGCAGGTCTGGGTCGCGGAGGTCGCCGGCGTGGTCTCTGCTTTCGTCGCCTTCACCCCGACCTGGCTCGACGACCTCTTCGTGCATCCCCGCGTGCAGGGCGCCGGTCTGGGCGCGATGCTGCTCGATCTGGTGAAGTCGCTGGCCCCCGACGGCTTCGGCCTCTGGGTCTTCGAGATGAACACGCCCGCGCGAGCCTTCTACGCCCGCCACGGCCTGCGCGAGGTCGAGCGCACCGACGGCTCTGCCAACCAGGAGAAGACCCCCGACGTACGGATGTCCTGGCCCTAGCCGAGACGACCGGAGCGAGGTCGAGCGGCGAGCTTGCTCGTCCGCTCGCGCCGAGCGAGGGAGTGACCGCGCGAAGCGCGGAGGCGTCACTCCGGTCGGCCGAGATGGCAGCGCGATGCCTACTCGGCCGACGTACCTGACGCCTCGGCCTGCGGTAGTGACGTCTCGGCTGCGATGAGGGCGATCTCGGCGGGGCCGACGCGGCAGCAGCCGCCGACGTACGCGGCCCCGGAGCGCACCCAGGAGAGGGCCTCGCCGGGGCGGAAGTGGGGAGCTCCGGACCAGGCGCCGTCGACGTAGGTCTCACCGGTGTTGGGGTAGACGACGGCGGGCTCGCCGGTGGCGGCGGCGAGCTGGACGGCGGCGGGGACATCGGCCGGGTCGCAGCAGTTGACGCCGACGGCGACCACCGAGCGGATGCCGGCGGCCAGCGCCAGGGCGTCGGCCAGGGGCTGGCCGGCGCGGGTGCGGGTGCCGGCGCAGGAGTAGGAGAACCAGACCGGGAGCCCGATGTCGTCGAGAAGGTCGACGAGCACCTCGGCCTCCTCGGTGTCGGGGATGGTCTCGACCGCGATGAGGTCGGGGTCCTCGGTCTCGAGCAGCGCCAGCCGGGGCGCGTGGAAGTCGCGCAGCGTGGCCGCGGTGACCCCGTAGCGGCCGCGGTACTCCGAGCCGTCGGCGAGGTAGGCGCCGTAGGGCCCGATCGAGGCGGCGACCAGGCGTCCGGGGGCCTCCTCGGCCACCTCGCGCGCGATGCGGACGCTGCGGCGCAGCAGCTCGGTGGCGTACGTCTCGGTCATCCCGGCCTCCACGAACCCGGGCACGCTCGCCTGATAGCTGGAGGTCGTGGCGACGTCGGCGCCGGCGGAGAAGTAGGCGCGGTGGACAGCCGCGATCTCCTCGGGCGACTCGTCGAGCAGCCGAGCGGTCCACAGGGAGCCGGACACGTCATGGCCGCGTGCTTCCAGTGCGTTGGACAGGCCGCCGTCGAGGATCGTCACCACAACTGGAGACTGTACGTCGGGGCGCCCGAGAAACGCCCTGGGGCGTCGACGAAACTGTCGGCGCCGCCAGATAGTCTGTAGTCCTTCCCCCAGGTCGTCCGTTTGTGCACGGGCTCCTGCGCCCGCTCCATCCGTTCGACCTCGAGGAGGGCTCTACGCCAATGGCGGCCGGCTCCAAGGACTCTTTCGTCCACCTGCACGTCCACACCGAATACTCGATGCTGGATGGTGCCTCGCTCCTCGACGGGCTCTTCAGCCGCACCGCCGAACTGGAGATGCCGGCGATCGCGATGACCGACCACGGCAACATGCACGGGGCCTACGACTTCTGGAAGAAGGCGAAGGCCCACGACGTCAAGCCGATCATCGGCATCGAGGCGTACATCACCCCCAACACCCCGCGAGGCGAGCGCAAGCGGGTGCGGTGGGGCCGCGGCGATCAGGCGCAGGAGGGCGGCGACGACGTCTCGGGCGGTGGTGCCTACACCCACATGACGATGTGGGCGGAGTCGACCGAGGGGATGCACAACCTCTTCCGGCTCTCCTCCCGCTCCAGCCTGGAGGGCTACTACTTCAAGCCGCGGATGGACAAGGAGATCCTCGCCGAGCACTCCAAGGGGATCATCGTCTCCACAGGATGCCCCTCCGGTGCCATCCAGACCCGGTTGCGGCTGGGTCAGTGGGACGAGGCGCTCAAGGAGGCCGGTGAGCTCCAGGACATCTTCGGCAAGGACAACGTCTTCCTGGAGTTGATGGACCACGGCATCTCCATCGAGAAGCGGGTCCGCGACGACCTGCTCAAGCTCGGCAAGGCGATGAACATCGCGCCCGTGGCCACCAACGACTCCCACTACACCAACCCGGAGGACGCGGGCGCCCACGAGGCACTGCTGTGTGTCCAGTCGGGCAGCCGGATGACCGAGCCGCCCTACTCCAAGGGCGGCAAGCGGTTCGCGTTCGAGGGCAGCGGCTACTACATCAAGACCGCCGCCGAGATGCGTGAGCTGTGGGGGCGACAGGACCTGATCGAGGCCTGCGACAACACTCTTCTGATCGCCGAGCGCTGCGACGTCCAGTTCACCGAGTCGACCGGTGGCTACATGGCGCTCGCCGATATCCCCGAGGGCGAGACCGAGGAGTCGTGGCTGCGCAAGGAGACCTGGCGCGGCATCGAGCTGCGCTACCCGGGCGAGAAGACGACCCAGGAGGTCCGAGACCGCGTCGAGTTCGAGATCGACGTGATCCTGCAGAAGGGCTACCCGGGCTACTTCCTGGTGGTCGCCGACTTCATCCAGTGGTCGAAGGACAACGGGATCAGGATCGGCCCGGGGCGTGGCTCGGGTGCGGGTTCGATCGTGGCCTACGCCCTGCGGATCACCGATCTCGACCCGCTCGAGCACGGACTCTTCTTCGAGCGGTTCCTCAACCCCGAGCGTCCCTCGATGCCCGACTTCGACATCGACTTCGACGACCACCGCCGCGGCGAGACGATCAAGTACGTCATGGACAAGTACGGCGCGGAGAAGGTCGCCCAGATCGCCACGTTCGGGCGGATCAAGGCCAAGCAGGCGATCAAGGACGCCGCCCGCATCCTCGACCACGGCTTCGCGATCGGCGACCGGATCACCAAGGCGCTGCCGCCCGACGTGATGGGCAAGGGGGTGCCGCTCAAGGAGCTGTTCAACCCCGACCACAAGCGCTACGGCGAGGGCGGCGACTTCCGTGCACTGCACGACACCGACCCGGACGTGAAGAAGATCTACGAGACCGCGATCGGTCTCGAGGGCCAGATCCGGCAGACCGGTATCCACGCCGCCGGCGTGATCATGGCCTCCGAGCCGATCATCGACATCGTCCCGCTGATGGAGCCGAAGCAGGACGGCCAGGTCGTCACCCAGTTCGAGTATCCGACCTGTGAGGCGCTCGGCCTGGTCAAGATGGACTTCCTGGGCCTCTCCAACCTCCACACCCTCGAGGACGCGCTGGACAACATCCGCGCCAACCGCGACATCGACCTGGTGCTCGAGGAGGTCCCCTTCGATGACAAGGCGACCTACGAGCTGATGCAGCGCGGCGACACGCTCGGCGTCTTCCAGCTCGATGGTGGCGGCATGCGTGCCCTGCTGCGCTCGATGCTTCCCGACCGGTTCGCCGACATCACCGCGGTCTCCGCGCTCTACCGTCCGGGCCCGATGGGCGCCGACTCCCACAACAAGTACGCCCACCGCAAGAACGGCCGTGAGCCGATCGTGCCGATCCACCCCGAGCTCGAGAAGCCGCTCGAGGAGGTGCTGGGGGAGACGTACGGCCTGATCGTCTATCAGGAGCAGGTGATGTCGATCGCCCAGGTCCTGGCGGGGTTCACGCTCGGACAGGCGGACAACCTCCGCCGTGCGATGGGCAAGAAGAAGAAGGCCGAGCTCGACAAGCAGTACGCCGGGTTCCAGGCAGGCATGCTCGAGCGCGGGTACTCCCAGAAGGCGATCGACACGATCTGGGAGATCCTGCTGCCGTTCTCCGACTACGCCTTCAACAAGTCGCACTCGGCGGCCTACGGCGTGGTCACCTACTGGACCGCCTACCTGAAGGCCAACTACCCGACGGAGTACATGGCCGCGCTCTTGACCTCGGTCAAGAACGACAAGGACAAGATGGCGATCTACCTCAACGAGTGTCGCCGGATGAAGATCGCGGTGCTGCCACCGGACGTCAACGAGTCCGCCCACGACTTCACCGCGGTCGGCTCCGACATCCGCTTCGGTCTGACCGCCGTGCGGAACGTGGGCGCTCAGGTGGTCGACGGGATGATCGAGGCGCGCACCACGAAGGGTCGCTTCGCGGACTTCAACGACTATCTCTCCAAGGTGCCCGAGCGGGCCTGCAACAAGCGAGTGATCGAGTCGCTGATCAAGGCCGGGGCCTTCGACGACATGAAGCACCGCCGCCGCGCGCTGGTGGCGATCCACGAGACCGCGGTGGACCAGTACATCGACATCAAGCGCAACGAGGCGATCGGCCAGGACTCGCTCTTCGGCGGCCTCGACGAGGACGGCGGCGACGGCTTCGGCGTCTCGGTGGCCATCCCCGAGATGGACGAGTGGGACAAGATGACCCTGCTCGGACACGAGCGCGAGATGCTCGGCCTCTACGTCTCCGACCATCCGCTGATGGGCCTCGAGCACGTCCTCGCCAACGGCACCGACTGCACCATCGGCCAGCTGATGACCGACGAGTCCCGGCCGCACAACTCCACCGTCACGGTCTCCGGGCTGGTCACGAACGTCAACCGGCGGATCACCAAGAAGGGTGACGCCTGGGCGACGGTGACCTTGGAGGACCTGGAGGGTTCGGTGGAGGTGCTGCTCTTCCCCTCGTCCTACCAGCTGGCCGCGCCGCACCTGGTCGAGGACTCGGTCATCCGGGTCAAGGGCCAGCTCTCCCGCGACAAGGACCAGCCCGAGCTGCGCGGCCAGGAGGTCACCGTCCCTGACCTGACCGGCGGTCCGGGCGCCGCGGGCGGACCGGTGGTGATCTCGCTGCCGTCGACGCGGTGCACGCCGCAGGTGATCGCATCGCTGCGGGACGTACTGACCACCTATCCCGGAGTAGCCGAGGTCAGGCTACGGTTGATGACACGGGACGCGACCCGGGTCATGAAGCTCGATGACCGGCTGAGGGTGGCACCGACTCCCGAGCTGTTCGCCGACCTCAAACAACTCCTCGGACCAGGATGCCTGACAATCTGATCGTGCCGCCGCCGCCCAGTCTCCACGCGCCCGTTCGCCGCCCCGCGCGCCCCGACCTGTCCCGCCCGGTGCTGGTCCAGGTGGCCATCATCGTGGCCGGGTTCGTGGTCGGCGGTCTCGCGGCGGGTCTCGCCGCGGCCACCCTGTGGACCCCACCGACCGGGATGGTGCTCGAGGACAAGTGGTATCGGGGCCTCATCTCGATCGACCCACCCGCGATCGGACAGAACATCGACCAGGGCGTCTTCGCGGCGACCGCATGGTTCTCGGTCTGCGCGATCGTGCTCGGCCTGCTGGTCGGCATAACGGCCGCCGTCTGGCTCAACCGCTCCGAGCTCGTCACCCTCGCCACGGTGACGGTCGGCGGAGCGATCGGTGGCGCCCTGATGCTGCTGGTCACCTCGCTGCTCTCACCCGAGGACCCGAACGGTCTCGCGAAGGGCGCCGCTGACGGCACCGTGCTAGAGGACAGCTTCCAGCTCGCCTCGCCGTGGCTGGTTCTGCTGGTCCCGGGATCGGCGATGCTGGCGCTGATGGTCATCTTCCTGATGTGGGCGCCGCACCAGGTCGACGACCGGGAGGCCCAGCCCGGCTCCTGAGGTCGGTGTGCTCGCGCCCGGGCAGCCGCGCCGGGACGGGCTCTATCTGGCGATCGGTGCGGTGGTCGCGTCCGTGATCCCGACCAGGTCCGCCGGGGCGAGCTCGAGGTCGAGTCCCCGTCGCCCGCCGGAGACGTAGACGGTCTCGTACGCCGTCGCCGACTCGTCGAGGACGGTGGGGTGGGAGCGCTTCTGGCCGACGGGGGAGATGCCGCCCGCGACGTACCCCGTGGCTCGCTCGGCGGCGGCGACGTCAGCCATGTGTGCCTTCGCGCCCCCGAGGGCGCGAGCGAGCGACTTGAGGTCCAGCTGGCCGGTGACCGGGACGATGCCGACCACGAGCCTGCCGTCGAGCGAGGCCATCAAGGTCTTGAAGACCCGCTCCGGCTCGACGCCGAGGGCCTCGGCGGCCTCCAGGCCGTAGGACTCGGCCCGCGGATCGTGCTCGTAGGGGTGGAGCGTGTAGTCGATGCCGGCCCGGGTGAGGGCGACGGTCGCCGGAGTCCCGCCGGCTCGCTTCCCGGCCTGCTTCCCGGCCTGCTTCTTCGGCATCAGTTGGGGGACCACTTCGTGCGGGCGACCTCGGTGGCGGGGAGCGAGGGGATGACGTTCATCGCCCTGAGCTCTGCTCGGAGCAGGTCGGTGACCATGCCGAGCCGGATTCCGGCGTCGGGTGCCTCCAGGAGAGCCTGCCGGTCGGGCATCGGCAGGGGAGTGGTGGCCGAGATGGTCCAGGAGAGGAACTCCGGGTCCTTGGGGAGCGATCCGGAGAACGGGTCCTCGCGGAACTCGAGCAGCGCAGCGCGGTAGGCGGTGAAGGTGGCCCGGGCGGTGTCGACGATGGCGTGCGGGACGGCGACCTGCTCCTCGGGGATCTCCTCGATGTCGGCGACGGGGAAGTCACCGCTGCTGACCAGGCCGTCCATCCGGATCCGATCGACGGCGAGCACCTCGAGATCGAAGGAGCCGTCGTGGTGCTGCTCGACCTCGGTGATCAGCAGCTTCACCCCGACGCGGTAGAGCGACTGGGCCCCGGTCTCGCCGACCTCGTAGCCCTCGCGGATCGCGACCGTGCCGAAGTGGCGCTCCTCCTCTTCCTGGCGGAGCAGATGGTGCACCATCGCGCGGTAGCGGTCCTCGAAGACCCGCAGCGGCAGCGTCACGCCGGGAAACAGGACCGCGCCGATCGGGAACATCGGCAGGCGCTCGTTCACGCCGCCACCTCCGTTGCGCAAGCGCCAGGATACGGAGGCGGCGGCGTGATGTCTGCTTGGTTCACTCGCTGCCGCTCGTTCACGCGGCCACCTCCGTTGCGCAAGCGCCAGGATACGAAGGCGGCGGCGTGGTGTCTGCTTGGTTCACTCGCTGGCGCTCATTCACGGGCACCAACCTATGGGGGCCGCGGGCATGTGCGCCCGCGACCCCGCCGGTGTTTCTCAGTAGCCGTCCGATCGGTCAGGCGTCGTAGGTCGCCCGGTCGATCTTGGTGTGGTAGTGCTGGCCGGTGGCAGAACCGAGGAGCGCCCCGACGAGCATCACGGCCAGCAGTACGAGGCCGGCGATCGCCGCGCCCCAGCCGATCTGGTCGGTGCTCAGGCCCACGCTCGGCAGGTCGACCTGCTGCATGATCTGCTGCATGACGTTGTAGCTCGAACCGAACAGTGCGCCCGCGACGGCCGCGATGATCATCACCGCGATGGCCACGATCCACACGCCCAGGCCCTGTCGGCGGGCGTCGAAGCGGGACATCCGCGCCGCGACGTACCCTCCGGCGTAGTAGCCGATGAAGAGGACCACGGCGAACGTGATCGCGGCCGCGATGCCGGCCGAGTCCGCCATCGACTGCAGATCGGTCCGGGTCCAGTTCTGCTCGGCGCCGACCGCGGAGGCGACCGCGGAGATGATCCCTCCGAGCAGGACGGTCAGGCCGACTGCGACGAGCCAGCCGAAGAAGCAGGCGCCCCAGTTGAAGCCCCCGTAGGTGTCGTGGAGAGCAGCACGCCGGCCCTCCTGTGCGTGACGGTGGTGCTCGACGGCCTCTCCCTCACGGGGGTGGCCGACCGGGCCGGTCGAGCCGGCGGTGCTGTGCCGGGGGTCGACGCTGTTGTCGTGGCCGACGACCGCAGGGCCGCCAGGGTCGCGGGTCTCCGCGTGGTTCTCGTGGGTCCCCGGGTGGCTCTCGTCGGCATGCTTGTGATCTCTGTGGAAAAGTCCGCTCAGTGCCATGACGATCCCTCCTGTAGTGGGTCAGCCCTCCGGGTACCCGGTCCTGGGCGCCGTATGCGTCGTGTCGGCCGCTCCGCGGTGCGCGGCGCGACGTCCACGTGGCGTCCGCAGATCGGCTCCCAGGTGCCTCACTCGTAGACTTGAGGCATGATCCGCCGCATCGACCTGAGGGGTGCCGACAGAGGCTCCGCTTCGACCATCGACTACCGCGCCGCCGTGCCGCGCGCCGAGTTCGACATCGAGGCGGCCACCCATGCGGTGCAGCCGATCATCGACGCTGTCCGCGACCGCGGTTACGACGCGATCGTCGAGTTCTCCGAGAAGTTCGACGGCGTACGCGTCGACGACATCCGGGTGCCGGCGGCCGCTCTGACCAAGGCGCTCGAGGAGCTCGACCCGGACATCCGTGCCGGGCTCGAGGAGTCGATCACCCGGCTGCGGGCCACCTGCGAGGCCGAGCTCGAGACCGACGCCGTCACCGACCTGGCGCCTGGCGCCCGGGTCACGCACCGCAAGGTGCCGGTGGGGCGCGTGGGGCTCTATGTGCCCGGTGGCCTTGCTCCGCTGGTCTCCTCGGTGCTGATGAACGTCGTGCCGGCGCAGGTCGCCGGCGCGCCCTCGATCGCGCTCGCGTCGCCCCCTCAGAAAGAGTTCGGGGGGCTTCCGCAGCCCACCATCCTGGCCGCGTGCGCGCTGCTGGGCGTCGATGAGGTCTATGCCGTCGGCGGTGCCCAGGCGATCGCGATGTTCGCCTACGGGGTCTCGGCAGGCTCGACCTCCGGCGGGTGCGAGCGCGTCGACATGGTCACCGGTCCGGGCAACATCTACGTCGTCACCGCGAAGCGCCTGCTCAAGGGGCAGGTCGGCATCGACTCCGAGGCCGGTCCGACCGAGATCGCGATCCTCGCCGACGAGACGGCTGAGGCCGCCTATGTCGCCGCCGACCTGATCTCCCAGGCCGAGCACGACCCGCTGGCCGCCTCTGTCCTGGTCACCGACTCCGAGACGCTGGCCGCCGACGTCGAGGCCGAGCTCGACAAGCAGGTCGCCGCCACGAAGCACGTCGAGCGGATCCGTACGTCGCTGACCGGCGCGCAGTCGGGCATCGTGCTCGTCGACGACGTCGACCAGGGCGTCGACGTTGTGAACGCGTACGCCGCCGAGCACCTCGAGATCCACACCGCCGACGCCGCGCGCGTCGCCGGCCGGATCCGCAACGCGGGTGCCATCTTCGTCGGGTCCTTCGCCCCGGTCTCGCTGGGCGACTACTGCGCCGGGTCCAACCACGTCCTTCCCACCGGCGGCTGCGCCTGTCACTCCTCGGGTCTCTCGGTGCGGGCCTTCACCAAGTCGATCCACGTCGTCGACTACTCCCGCGAGGGGCTGGCGGCGGTCAAGGACCACGTGGTCACCCTCGCCGAGGCCGAGGACCTGCCGGGTCACGGCGCGGCGGTGTCGGTGAGGTTCTCGTCGTGACAACCACCTCCTGGCCGCCGATCCGTGCCGAGCTCGCCGGGATCGAGCCCTACGGCGCTCCGCAGCTGGACGTCCCGGTCCAGCTCAACGTCAACGAGAACCCCTACCAGCCCTCCGCGGAGACGGTCGCCGACATCGCCGCGAGCGTCGGCGAGGCGGCGCGCACGCTCAACCGCTACCCGGATCGCGAGTTCGTCGCGCTGCGGGAGGGGCTGGCGGCGTACCTCTCCTCGGATGTGGAGGCGCAGATCAACCCGGAGCAGGTATGGGCGGCCAACGGGTCCAACGAGGTGATGCTGCAGCTGCTTCAGGCCTTCGGCGGCCCGGGACGCACCGCGATCAGCTTCGCGCCGACGTACTCGATGTATCCGGAGTACGCCCGCGACACCAACACCGAGTGGGTCGTCGGCCACCGGGAGAGCGACTTCGCGATCGATCTGGAGAAGGCGCGGGCGCTGGTCGAGGAGACCCGGCCCCACGTCGTGCTGCTGCCGAGCCCCAACAACCCCACCGGCACCGCGCTGCCCCCGGAGGCGGTCACGGCGCTGTGCGAGGCCGTCGGGGAGGCTGGCATCGTCGTGGTCGACGAGGCCTACGGGGAGTTCCGCCGGACCGGGGTGCCCTCGGCGCTGGAGCTGCTCGCCGAGCACCGCAACCTCGTGGTCACCCGCACGATGTCGAAGGCGTTCGCCGGGGCGGGGCTGCGGCTCGGCTACCTGGCGGCCGACCCGGCGATCTGCGACGCGATCCGCGTCGTACGGCTGCCCTACCACCTCTCCGCGGTGACCCAGGCGGCAGCGAGCGCCGCGCTGCGGCACGCGCCGGAGCTGCTGGGCTATGTGGCCTCCCTCCGCGAGGAGCGGGACGCGCTCGTGGCGTGGTTGCGTGGGGAGGGGCTCGAGGTCGCCGACTCGGATGCCAACTTCGTCCTCTTCGGGCGCTACGCCGACCGGCACGCGGTGTGGCAGGGTCTGCTCGACCGCGGCGTGCTGATCCGCGAGACCGGACCCGAGGGATGGCTGCGGGTCTCGGTCGGGACCGCCGACGAGATGATCGCCTTCAAACAGGCTTTGACCGATGTGAACGGAGCACGAGCATGAGCAGGACCGACCGGACCGCCCGGATCGAACGGGAGACCTCGGAGTCGAAGGTCGTCGTCGAGGTGAACCTCGACGGCACGGGGCGGGTGGACGTCTCGACCGGTGTCGGTTTCTACGACCACATGCTGACCGCCTTCGGGCGCCACTCGCTGGTCGACCTCACCGTGCACTCCGTGGGCGACGTGCACATCGACGCCCACCACACCGTCGAGGACACCGCGATCGTGCTCGGTCAGTGCCTTCGCGAGGCGCTGGGGGACAAGAAGGGCATCCGCCGCTTCGGCGACGCGACCCTGCCGCTCGACGAGGCGCTCGTACGCTGCGTCGTGGACGTCTCCGGGCGGCCCTACTCGGTCCACACCGGCGAGCCGGAGGGGCAGCAGTACGTGCTGCTCGGCGGCTCGGGGGTGCCCTACCTCGGCTCCCTGACCCAGCACGTCTTCGACTCCATCGCCCACCACGCCCACCTGACGCTGCACGTCAACGTGCTCGCCGGGCGCGAGCCGCACCACATCGTGGAGACGCAGTTCAAGGCGTTCGCGCGGGCGTTCCGCGACGCGATCGCCTACGACCCGCGTGAGACCGGGGTCCCGTCGACGAAGGGCGCACTGTGAGCGAGCGTCGTGCTCCGTCGGTGGTCGTCCTCGACTACGGCTCCGGGAACGTACGCTCCGCCGTCCGTGCCGTCGAGCGTGCCGGCGCCTCGGTCGAGCTGACCGGTGACCTCGACGCCGCGATGGCGGCCGACGGGCTGCTGGTGCCCGGCGTGGGGGCGTTCGAGTCCTGTATGAAGGGGCTGCGGGCGATCCGCGGCGAGCGGATCATCGCACGGCGGCTCGCCGGCGGGCGTCCCGTGATGGGGATCTGCGTCGGCATGCAGATCCTCTTCGAGACCGGCATCGAGCACGGTGTCGAGACCGAGGGCTGCGGTGAGTGGCCGGGCGTCGTGGAGCGTCTGCAGGCGCCGATCGTGCCGCACATGGGCTGGAACACGCTCGACGTGCCGTCGGGGACGTCGTTGTTCGCCGGTGTCGAGAAGGAGCGGTTCTACTTCGTCCACTCCTACGGCGTGCGCGACTGGACGCTGGTCACCAACGACCGCACCGTCGCGCCGCTGGTCACCTGGGCCGAGCACGGTGGCGACCGGTTCGTGGCCGCTGTCGAGAACGGTCCGCTGACCGCCACCCAGTTCCACCCGGAGAAGTCAGGCGACGCCGGCGCCGCTGTCCTGCGCAACTGGGTTCTCTCCTTGAAGGCGGCCTAGGTGGCCCAGACAGGAGCCCGCGCGAAGGCTCGCGCCGAGCGGGAGCGGCTGGCCGCGGCTGCCGCTGAGGAGCGGGCTGCCCAGCAGGCCAGGTCCGCTCGACGCCACGCCCGGAAGGAGCGGCTGACGGGGTGGATCCCCGCGCATCGGTCCCGGCCGGACAGCCCGCTCGCGGAGCGCCGGCGGCGCAACGTACGGATCCTGGTCGTCGTCCTTCTCCTCCTCAACGCGCTGATCTATCTCATCACCGAGGACGTCGGCACGGTGGTCTTTGCCGCCATCGCTTCGGTGCTGGTCGCGCCGGTGGTCTACACGCTGCTTTTCCGCCGCTGACCGAGCTCGGCGCGGCAGGATGGTCGTCGTGGACGACGACTTCGCCAAGACCCACCTGCACGACAAGCTCCGCGCTGTGCGCGAGGCCCTCGTCTGGAAGCTCGAGGGGCTGTCCGAGCAGGACATCCGCCGCCCGATGACGCCGACGGGCACCAATCTGCTCGGACTGGTCAAGCACAATGCCCTCTCGGACGCCCGCTACTTCGGCGAGGTCTTCGACCGTACGCCGCCCGTCGATCTTCCGCCGTGGGACAACGCCGGGTGGTGGGGTGCCACCCATTGGGCGACCGAGCACGAGAGCCGGAGCGATGTCCTCGGTCTCGCCGACCGCGTCTGGTCCCACGTGGACGCGACCATCGAGGAGCTCCCGATCGACGCTCCCGGCTACGTGCCGTGGTGGGACGAGGACATCATGCTGTTCAACATCATGGCCGCCCGCCTCTGCGACGCCACCCGTCACGCCGGCCACGCCGACATCCTCCGCGAGACGATCGACGGGTCCGTCGGCGTCAATCGCGAGAGCGCCTGAGTGGCGGCGCCGAGCGTGCACAGGTGGGCGATCCCTGAGCGGGAGTACGCGCGACAGGAGACTCGGCGGGGCAGACGACATGCGTACCCGACCCTCGACCCGGCGAGGACCGCGCTGCTCGTCGTCGATCTCGTCCCGTTCTTCTACGAGTCGAATCCGACCTGCTACGCGATCACACCGAACGTACGTCTGCTCGCTGATGCTCTCCGCGAGGCCGGCGGCGTCGTCGCGTGGATAGTGCCAGGCGACCCGGGACCGAGGTCATGGGCGCGGGAGTTTCTCGGTGACCAGGTGGCGGAGATGTTTCGACGCAGCGGCGGGGCCGGGCCGGTCCCGGGTCGCCTCGGACCGGGTCTCGAGGCACACGAGGGCGACGTGCTTGTCGAGAAGACGGCGACCAGCGCCCTGTTTCCGGGGAGGTCGACGCTTGACGGCCAGCTTCGGAAGCGTGGCGTCGAGACCGTTGTCGTCACCGGCACGCTCACCGAGGTCTGCGTCGCCGGCACGGCGCGTGATGCGGCGACGCTGGGATATCGCACGATCCTGGTCGCCGACGCCACGGCAGGTCGCGACGACGAGTCCCACAACGCGACGCTGACGACCATCTATCGGACCTTCGGGGACGTACGCGGCGCCGACGAGGTCCTCGGGCTCGTCGCCGCCGGACGTACTGTCGTCACCTGACCGACTACGACACGAACTGACCCGGTCGGCGCGGCACCGAAACCGATTGCGCCCCGAACCCGGCGCGACCTAGGTTGCCGGACATGACACCTCGGCGGTTCGGGATCTGCATCGACGCCAACGACCCGGAGCGGGTCGCGGAGTTCTGGGCGGCGGTGCTCGGGAGGGAGGCCGAGACGCAGGGCGAGGAGATCAGGCTGCTGCCGCAGGCGGAGGACGACTTCCGGATCCGGTTCGTCCCCACCGATGCGCCGAAGGTGCTGGAGAACCCGCACCACCTTCATCTCACCAGCAGGCTGCCGGAGGACCAGCAGCGGACCGTCGACCGGCTGCTCGGGCTCGGCGCCACCCACCGCGACGTGGGCCAACGGCCGGACGAGGAGCACATCGTGCTCGGCGACCCGGAGGGCAACGAGCTGTGCGTGATCCCGGCCGGGAACAGCTGGCTGGCGGGGACCGGGTTCCTGGGCGAGGTCGCGGCGGACGGGTCGCGGGAGACCGGGATGTTCTGGAGCGCAGCCCTCGGCTGGCCGCTGGTCTGGGACCAGGACGGCGAGACCGCGGTCGCCACCCCGTCGGGCAGTGCCAAGGTCGCCTGGGGCGGTCCGCCGCCGGTGCCGCGCGGGCCCCGGGACCGATTCCGCTTCGACCTGGTCGCGCCCGAGGACACCGGTCCCGTCGACGAGATCCGCCGCCTCGTCGGTCTTGGCGCGACGCTGGTTGCCGAGACGTACGAAGGCGGGCGGTGGGCAACGATGCGGGATCCGGATGCCTACGAGTTCACCTTGGTGGAGCCGCGTTGACCAAGGATCCGTCTCGCAGCCGGATGGCGAGGCAGGGGCGGCGGCGTAGGGAACATAGGATCGTGCCCATGGGTGATTACCTCGAGCTCCTGCCGGCCGTCGATGTGAAGGGCGGGCAGGCCGTCCAGCTCGTTCAGGGTGTGGACGGGTCGGAGAAGCGGTTCGGCGATCCGTACGAGGCGGCGCTGAGGTGGCAGGAGGCCGGGGCCGAGTGGATCCATCTGGTCGACCTCGACGCCGCGTTCGGCCACGGCAACAACCGCGAGATCCTCGCCGGGATCGTCGGCAAGCTCGACATCAAGGTCGAGATGAGCGGCGGGATCCGCGACGACGAGTCCCTCGAGGCCGCGATGGCGACCGGCTGCCGACGAGTCAACATCGGCACCGCCGCGCTGGAGAACCCCGAGTGGACCCGGCAGGCGATCGCCACCTACGGCGACCGGGTCGCGGTGGGCCTGGACGTACGTGGCCGGACCCTTGCTGCGCGCGGCTGGACCAAGGAGGGCGGCGACCTCTACGAGACGCTTGCTCGCCTGGACCAGGAGGGTTGCGCGCGCTACGTCGTCACCGACGTCAACAAGGACGGCATGCTCCAGGGCCCCAATCTCGACCTGCTGCGTGCGGTCTGCGAAGCCACCGACCGGCCGGTCGTGGCGAGCGGCGGAGTCACCACGATCGACGACATCGAGGCGCTGATGGGGCTCGTCGAGATCGGCGTGGAGGGCGCGATCGCCGGCACCGCGCTCTACACCGGGTCCCTCGACCTCGCCGACGCGCTCGACCTCACGCTCGGGCGGCCGCGCGGGGACCAGTCATGACTCTCGCTGTCCGTGTCATCCCCTGCCTCGACGTCGACGCCGGTCGGGTCGTCAAGGGGATCAACTTCAAGGAGCTGCGTGACGCCGGTGATCCGGTGGAGCTGGCCGCGACGTACGACCAGGAAGGCGCCGACGAGCTCACCTTCCTCGACATCTCCGCCTCTCACGAGGGGCGCGCGACGACGCTGGAGATCGTCACCCGCACCGCTGAGCAGGTCTTCATCCCGCTCACCGTCGGCGGTGGGATCCGCAGCGTCGATGACGTGGACCGGATGCTTCGTGCCGGTGCGGACAAGATCGCGGTGAACACCGCGGCGATCGACCGTCCCGAGCTGATCGCCGAGATCGCCGACCGGTTCGGCAACCAGGTGCTCGTGCTGTCGGTCGACGCTCGTCGGGCGCCGGGGACCGACTCCGGTTTCGAGGTCACGACCCACGGTGGCCGCAAGTCGGCCGGGATCGACGCAATCGAGTGGGCGGTGAAGGCGGCTCAGCTCGGCGCCGGCGAGATCCTGCTCAACGCGATGGACGCCGACGGCACCGAGGACGGCTTCGACATCGACCTGATCAAGGCCGTACGCAGCGAGGTGACCGTCCCCGTCATCGCCTCCGGCGGCGCAGGGAGAGCTGAGCACTTCCCGCCCGCGGTGGAGGCCGGCGCGGACGCCGTCCTGGCAGCCACCATCTTCCACTTCGGCAAGGTGCGGATCGGCGAGGTCAAGCAGGCGCTCTCCGGCGCCGGCGCCCCGGTTCGCTGACGGGCGGGCAGAGCGGCGCCAACGCCGCGAGGCGATGTCCTGAGCTTGTCGAAGGGTGCGTGCCATGGCGGCGCGAAGCGCTAGGAACTTCTGGGACGCGCCACTAGCTCAGCAGTGAGCTCGGGATCTGCCCGTGGCGTACCCGCTGGGGGTGGTTGCCGACGTCCAGGTAGGCGAGCTCCTCGCCGGTGCGGAAGTCGATCACCGCGACCGCGTCGGCGTCCGACAACGATGCCCAGCAGGTGTTGCCGAGGCCCTCGGTGGTCCAGTAGGGCTTGCCGTAGTAGTTGCCGGTGGTCTGCTCGTCGAGCGTCTTGTACTCGCCGGTCGTGCGGTCGACCATCGCGACGTAGTCGTCCATCGTGCCCGCGGCGCACAGCGTCTTGCCCTTGGAGTCGATCGAGAGCCCGTGGTGGGCGGAGTCGTTGACATAGAGCTCGCGCGGCAGCTTGGTGCGCTTGGGGAGCGGGATGACTCGCGTGACGGCGCCGGTGCGCGGCTCCTCGATGGAACCGGTGGAGTAGCCGACCTTCCCGTCGATGTCGGCCGCCTGGGTGTCGAACTCCACCAGGCCGTGCAGGAACGACATCTGGAAGTAGATGAACCGCTCCCCGGGCGCGACCGCCATGGGACGTACGGCCGAGGAGATCGAGGGGTAGCCGGCCTCCTCCAGTTCCTTGCCCATCTCCCAGCGCTGCGAGATCTCGAAGGTGGACTCGTCGACGATCTCGAACCAGCGGTCACCCTTGATCGCATCGTGGATCGGGCCGATCTTGATCGGCGGGATCAGGTCGGTGCCGGGGATGTTGCCGAGACCGAGCTGGTCGAGGCGGTGTCCTGAGCCTGTCGAAGGGTTGACCAGCGGCAGCGAGTCGAGGGAGAGCTCCTTATGGTCGCCGGGGAGGTAGACGCGCCCGATGGAGGCGTGGAAGATGCGCGAGCCGTCCTTCGAGTAGTTGTTCTCGTGGGGTGTCTCGCCGGACTCGAACGTACGCAGCCGCTCACCCGTCCGCGGGTCGCCCGCGCCGCCCATCCAGTACTCGTGCACCGACCGTGAGGTCGAGTCGGAGACGAGCAGCTTGGTGCCGTCGGGGGAGAGGCCCATGTGGTCGGTGCGGTGACCGTCCATCTGCTGCTCGACCACGACGGAGTCGGGCGAGCCCGCGAGCGCCTTCTCGATGTCGATCCAGACCACGTCGGCGAGGCTGGGACGCGAGACCGCCAGCAGCTTGCCGTCCCGCGTGGTGAACATGTCGTCCACGAGCTGGTCGTTGCCCTCACCGGGCCCGTAGCGGACGAGGTAGTACATCGCCAGCCGCTCGGGATCCCTGTGGATCGCGGCGATCTCCTCTTTCTTGTCCGGCACCAGATCGATGCCCTTGCGGACCACCTCGAGACTGCGAGCATCGACGATCGAGGCCGTCCCGTCCCAGTTGTTGCCCACGATCATCACGTCCCGCAGCGTCGATGGCGCGGGAGCGCTCAGAGCGGGGGCGGCTGCGGTGAGCGAGAAGACGAAGAGCATGGCGACGGTGACTGCTGCCGCACGACGCATCGCGGGACCTCCTGGGGGATTCGGTTATCCCGAGGACAACCCCGCGGGCCGGACTGAGGTTACGGGCGTCACGCCCGGAGCGGCCCGCTGAGCGGAACGCCATTCAGCAGCGGGCTCAGAAGCCGAGGCTGGCGTTCTCCAGCTGAGTGATCTTCTCCGCGGGCCCGTCGAACGACAGCCCGCGCACGGCGTGCCGCCCGAAGCAGAAGAGGATGAGCTCGCCGACCGGGCCGGTGATGGTGACCGGTTCCTCGCCGGCTCGCAGGGTGGCGGTGTCGGTGCCGTTGCTGACCATCACCGGGATGTCGGCGGGTCGGACCAGGCCCTTGCCGAGCAGCTTCAGGGTGCTCCAGAGGTCACGCTCGGCAACGGCGGGGAGCGTACGCGGCTCCCAGCCGCTCTGGGCGCGGCGGAGATCCTCGTGGTGGACGAAGAACTCCACCGTGTTGACCACCCTGTCGATCGGCGCGATCGAGTAGAGGGTGCCCTTCGGGTCGCGCAGACGATCGGCGAGATCCTCGAGCGGCTGTGTGGCGTACGCCGCCTCAGCCTTCCTCAGCGCGGGTGCGAGCGGAGACAGGAAGATGCCCGGCGCGGCCCACGGGCGACGCTCGCGCACCAGCAGGTGCACGAGCAGGTCCTTGACGTCCCAACCCTCGCAGAGGGTCGGTGCCGCTGGCCCGAGAGAGACTGCGGTGTCACACAGGGCGAGGCGCTCGGAGCGCGCGAAGGAAGCCACGGTCGCACCCTATCGAGCCGTCCGGTGACGGGC
Source organism: Nocardioides sp. (assembly GCF_014360585.1). GTDB lineage: Bacteria > Actinomycetota > Actinomycetes > Propionibacteriales > Nocardioidaceae > Nocardioides. The sequence continues at coordinate 30,255 of NZ_JACIXG010000003.1, read as the reverse complement.
GGCCTCTAAAAGATTCGTCGCATTCACGGTGCTGGCCTAGGCTTTACCTCGAGATGAGCGACGAGGATCCAACACCCCAGCGGGCCACCACGACCGACGGGTTCAAGGTCCTCGGGGTCGCCATCCGGCGCGAATGGGCGGTCTTCACGCTCTCGGCCCTCGGATCCGCGCTCTTCGGCGCGCTGACCGTCGCCGATGCCTGGGTGCTGGGCTGGTCCACCGACCATGTGCTGGTCCCGGCCCTGCGCGACGGCGAGATCGGCGCCGGCTGGCTGTGGGCGGTGGTCGGGCTCTTCGTCGGCGTCGCGATCCTGCGAGCGGTCGGGGTGGTGGCACGGCGCCTGGGCGCCGGAGTGATGCAGTACCGCATGCAGGCGCACTCGCGCCGCGCGGTCACCCGGCAGTATCTGGCGCTCCCGCTCGCCTGGCACCACCGGCACCCGACCGGTCAGCTGCTCTCCAACGCCAACTCCGACGTCGAGGCGTCCTGGGCGCCGATCGCGCCGCTGCCGATGGCGGTCGGGACCCTCGCCATGATGGTCATCGCGATCGGGCAGATGTTCTGGACCGACGTGGTCCTGGCGTCGGTCGCGATCCTCGTCTTCCCCGCGGTCGTGGTCGCCAACCTGGTCTTCCAGCACTTCTCCTCCCCGCTGATGACCCGTGCCCAGCAGTTGCGCGCGGAGCTCTCCGGGATCGCCCACGAGTCCTTCGACGGCGCCCTCGTCGTCAAGACGCTGGGACGTGAGCCGGAGGAGACCACCCGCTTCCGGGACAAGGCCCAGGAGCTGCGGGACGTCAACATCCGCGCAGGCCGGATCCGCGCCGCGTTCGACCCGATCCTGGCCTCCCTGCCGAACGTCGGGGTCCTCGCCGTCCTGGCGGTCGGTGTCGGCCGGGTCTCCAGTGGTGCCGCCGCCCCCGGCGACGTCGTCCAGATCGCTTTCCTGCTCACCATCGTCGCCTTCCCGATCCGTTCCTTCGGCTGGCTGCTGGGAGAGTTCCCGCGCAGCGTGGTCGGCTATCGGCGGGTGCAGCGGGTGCTGAACGCGACCGGCCGCCTGACCTACGGCAAGGCGAGGACCAGCCGCGAGACCACCGGCGCGCGCCTGCGGGTCGACGGCATCTCCTACGCCTACGCCGACGGACCGACCCTCCTCGACGGTGTCGACTTCGAGGTCGAGCCCGGCCGCACCGTCGCGATCGTCGGCGAGACGGCCTCCGGCAAGAGCACCCTGACGATGCTGCTGGCCCGTCTGGTCGACCCAGAGAAGGGCCGGATCACCCTCGACGGCACCGACCTGCGCGACCTGGACGCGGGGGAGTGGGCCCGGGTGGCGGCCCTGGTTCCGCAGACCGCCTTCGTCTTCGACGACTCCGTGCGCGGCAACGTCACCCTCGGAGCCGACGTCACCGACGACGAGGTCTGGTCCGCGCTCAAGGCGGCCCAGGCCGACGGCTTCGTCACGGCGCTGCCGAACGGCCTCGACACCACCCTCGGCGAGCGCGGCGCGAGCCTCTCCGGAGGGCAACGGCAGCGCCTGGCGCTGGCCCGAGCCCTCGTACGCCGCCCCCGCCTGCTGATCCTCGACGACGCCACGTCCGCGGTCGACCCCGAGGTCGAGCAGCGCATCCTCGCCGCACTGCGGAGCAGCGCAAGCAGCGGAGAGCTGCGTGACGGCGCCAACGACACCAGCCTCGTCGTGGTCGCCTACCGCAAGGCCACGATCGCGCTCGCCGACGAGGTCGTGCACCTCGAGGGCGGCCGTGTCCTCGACCGCGGCACCCACACCGAGCTGCTCGCCCGCGACGAGTCCTACGCCCGCCTGGTGAACGCCTACGAGACCCCGGAGGTGGTTTAGGCCGTGTCCATCAACCCGGAAGCGTCGGCCGAGCGCCGCCCATCACGCGCCCTGGCGGTGTTGTCGTCGGTCGACGGCCAACACCGGGCCGCCTCCCTCCTCCGCCTTGCCAAGCCACGCGCTGGACAACGCTCGACTCGACGCCGGATTGAAGGACACGACCTATGACCGCGATTCTCGAGCCCGAGACGCGGGTCGGAAGCGGCGAGGACCTCGGCGCGATCGAGACCATCCGCCGAGGCATCAAGCACTCCCCGGAGCTGGTCGAGGGCATCCGCGGCACCATGGCCCTGGCCGTGCTCGCCAGCGTCGGCCAGGTCGTCGTGCCTGTCGTGGTCCAGCAGACCCTCGACAACGGGCTGAGCGGCACCGGCGGCCCCGACCTCGGCTACGTCCTGCGTGCCGGGCTCATCGCGCTGGTCGCCATCGCCGTCACGGGCTGGGCCTCGTTCATGATGACCAGCCGGCTCTTCACCGCCGCCGAGCGGGGCCTGTCCACGCTGCGTACGAAGGCCTTCCGACACGTCCACGACCTGCCGATGCTCACCCAGTCGACCGAGCACCGCGGCGCCCTGGTCTCGCGGGTGACCAGCGACGTCGACCAGGTCAGCCAGTTCATCGTCTTCGGTGGTCTGCTCTTCATCGTCAGCATCGGGCAGATGCTGATCGCCACCGTCGTGATGGTGGTCTACTCCTGGCAGCTCGCGATCCTGGTGTGGCTCTGCTTCGGCCCGCTCTTCCTGAGCCTGCGGTTCTTCCAGCGCAAGCTGTCCGCGGCCTACACCCTCTCCCGTCGCCAGGTCGCGAAGATGCTCTCCGCGGTCTCCGAGCCGGTCGTCGGCGCCGCCGTGGTGAAGGCGTACGCCGTCGAGGACCGCACCCAGGAGCGCATCGACCGCGAGATCCATGCCACCAGCGCCGCGCAGATCAAGGCGCAGGCCTACACCTCCGTCTTCTTCAGCCTCGGCGGCCTCTCCGGGGGCCTCGCCAACGCCGGCGTGATCGTCGGCGGCGTCTCGCTGGCGCTGGCCTACCGCGGCACCGGCGGCGAGCTGAGCGTCGGTGAGATCCTGGCGTTCGCGTTCCTGGTGACGCTGTTCGTCGGCCCCGTCCAGATGGGCACCCAGATCCTCACCGACGCGCAGAACGCGATCGCCTCCTGGCGGCGAACGATCGGGATCCTGGACACGCCCGCCGACCTCGTCGACCCGGGCCCGTCCGGCGTGGTCCTGCCGCGCGGCCCGCTCTCGATCGAGTTCGACGCGGTCACCTTCGCCTACCCCGGCGGCCGTCCGGTCCTCCACGACATCTCCTTCGAGATCGCGCCCGGGCGCAGGGTCGCCGTCGTCGGCGAGACCGGCTCGGGAAAGTCGACCATCGCCAAGCTGCTCACCAGGGTCATGGACATCACCCATGGGCAGGTCCGCCTCGACGGCGTGGACGTACGCGAGGTCGGAAACGTCTCATTGCGCACCAGCGTCGTGCTCGTCCCGCAGGAGGGCTTCCTCTTCGACTCCACCCTCGCCGAGAACGTACGTTACGGCCGGCTGTCCGCGACCGACGAGGAGATCGTGGAAGCGGCTCGGGTGCTCGGCCTCGGCGACTGGCTCGCCGGCCTCCCCGACGGCGTCCGCACCAACGTCGGTCAGCGCGGTGAGTCGCTCTCCGCCGGCGAGCGGCAGCTCGTGGCCCTGCTGCGCGCCCAGCTCGCCGACCCCGACCTGCTGGTCCTCGACGAGGCCACCTCCGCCGTCGACCCGCGCCTGGAGATGCGGATCAACCGCGCGCTGGAGCGGCTGATGAGCGGACGCACCTCGGTCACCATCGCCCATCGCCTCTCCACCGCCGAGGCTGCTGACGAGGTGCTCGTCATCGACGCCGGTCGCCTCGCTCAGCGTGGCCCGCACGCCGACCTGGTGGCGCAGGCGGGCTCGACGTACGCACGCCTGCACTCCTCCTGGGTCGCTCAGCAGGGCAGCTGACCCGTCCCGCCGAAACGTCAGTAAGTGACAGCTAGGGGCTAGGCGGCCAGGGCCTCCGGTTCGATGGATCGCGGCGGCGACATGCCGGTTGTGTCCGTACTGTTGCCCGGCGGGATACTGGAGCCGTGACTAGACCCACGAGCGAGGGACTGGACCCCGCCATCGCCGACCGCCTCAAGCGCGACCCCGACGGGCTGGTGCCCGCGGTGGCGCAGCAGCATGACACCGGCGAGGTGCTGATGCTCGGCTACATGGACGACGAGGCGCTGGCGCGCACGCTCGCCACCGGCCGGGCGACGTACTGGTCCCGCAGCCGACAGGAGTACTGGGTCAAGGGAGAGACCTCCGGCCACCACCAGTACGTCAAGGAGGTGCGCCTGGACTGCGACGGCGACACGATCCTGCTCAAGGTCGACCAGGTGGGCCCGGCCTGCCACACCGGCGACCACACCTGCTTCGACGCCGGCCTGCTCTCGCAGGGTGCTGGCTCGTGAGGTCCTTCGGCCCGACGGTCACGGCCGGTCTCGTCGGCGCGGCGCTGGCCGCGTGGGCCGGGTCCAACGAGTGGGTCAAGGTGACCGCGCCGGCCCAGGTGCCCGCCGACCTCAACGACTCTCCGGCCACCACCGGTCTGGCCCTGGTCGCCCTCGCGGCCTGGGGCGTGGTCCTGGTCACCCGAGGCCTCGTACGCCGCCTGGTGGCCGGCCTCGCCGGCCTGGCCGGGATCGGGGTGATCGTCAGCTTCTTCGGCCATCCCGGGATCGACGCGCTCGGCCGGGCGATCGAATCCGAGGTCGTGTGGGGCGAGACCGAGCACACCACCACCCCCTGGCCCTACCTCGCGCTCCTCGGCTCGGTCCTGACCGTGGCGGCGGCCGTCGCGGCCCTACGTCTGGCGTCCTCGTGGCCCGAGATGGGCCGGAGGTACGACGCCCCCGCGACCGCGAAGGCCGAGCAGAAGCCGTTGGAGGAGCAGTCCACGATCGACGTCTGGAAGTCGTTGGACGAGGGTCGGGACCCGACGACTGGGGATCAATGAATACACTGCAGCCAAGCCCACCTGGATCGCTTCGGGCTTCGCTTCAGCAAAAGAACTCGCAGAGGAGTCATCGCATGTCCGCCAGCCACGGCAACACCCCGGCAGCCTGGATCGCAGTTGCGGTCGGCCTCCTCGGGTTCCTGATCGGCAGCGTCGCCATGATGCTCGACCCGATCAGCTGGTTCATCTTCTGGGTCGGTGTCGCCGTCACGGTCGTCGGTGGCCTGCTCTTCATCGTGCTCGCCAAGCTCGGCTTCAACGTCGAGTCACACTGAGCCTGTGAGACAGCGAGGCCCCCGGCGGATTCGCCGGGGGCCTCGCTGATGTCAGCCGGACTCAGTAGGTGCTGGTGTCGACGCTCAGGGCGCCGGTGGCGTACAGGATGATCGCCAGCACGGTCCAGATGATCGAGATGATCCCGAGGATGAAACCAGCGGTCGCCATTCCGCGCCCGCTGATCGCTCCGCCGGAGGCGTCGATCTCTCCCTGTGCCTGCTTGCCGAGGATCAGCGCGGGGATTCCCGTGAAGATGCCGCAGCAGACGAGGCCGAGAATGCCGAGGACAAGTGCCCAGATCGCCTTCTTGCTGTTGCCTGCGGGCTGCCCAGGCTGCCCGGGTGCCGGCGACCCGTACTGCGGTGGCGGCGGCGGAGTTCCGTAGCTCATGTGTCTGACCTCCAAAGTCAGGCGAGTTGGGTTGAGATGGAAAGAACTTAACGTTTCCCGCCCGCACTGTGGCGCCAAATCGGGCGTGTCACGGTTCGGGTGAGAGGCTTTGCACGTGGGTCATACCCGGAAACGAGAGGTTTAAACATGTCGGTGCTCGAAAAGATCATCGACGGCGTACGTCTGGATCTGGCGCAGCGCCAGGCGACGGTGTCGGAGGCGGACCTGCGGGCCCGGCTGGCCGACGTCGACGCGCCCCGCGACCCGATGCCGCACCTGCGTGCGGCCGGCAGCAGCGTGATCGCCGAGGTGAAGCGGAAGAGCCCCTCCAAGGGTGCTCTCGCCGACATCCCCGACCCGGCCGCGCTGGCCGCGAAGTACGCCGCCGGCGGTGCCGCCGCGATCTCGGTGCTCACCGAGGAGCGCCGTTTCGGCGGCTCCCTCGCCGATCTGCGCGCGGTCCGGGCGGCTGTCGAGACGCCGATCCTGCGCAAGGACTTCATCGTCGAGCCGTACCAGCTGCTCGAGGCCAGGGCCGCGGGTGCTGACCTGGCGCTGCTGATCGTCGCCGCGCTGGACGACGACACGCTGCGCAGCCTCTACGAATACGCGCGCGAGCTGGGGCTGACCGTGCTGGTCGAGACCCACGACGAGGCCGAGGTCGCCCGCGCGGTCGATCTCGGCGCCGAGCTGATCGGCGTCAACGCCCGCAACCTGAAGACCCTCGAGATCGACCAGGACGTCTTCGGCCGGCTGGCGCCGCTCATCCCCGAGGACCGGGTGAAGGTCGCCGAGTCCGGCATCTTCACCGCCACCGATGTCAAGCGCCACGTCACCGAAGGGGCCCGTGCGGTCCTCGTCGGCGAGGCGCTGGTCAAGCATGGCGACCCGCAAGGCACGGTCGCCGAGTTCACCGGAATCCAAGGCTAGGCCGAGAGCAGATGCAGCCATGACAACTCACATCCACGAAACGACGAGCTACGACGCCGACGAGTTCGGCTGGTTCGGCGGCGAGGCCGAGGGCTTCGGCGGCCGCTTCATGCCCGAGGCGCTGATGAAGGCGCTCATCGAGCTCGACGAGGCCTGGCAGGGCGCCAAGGCAGACCCCGCGTTCGTGGCCGAGTTCGATGCGATCCTGCGTGACTACGCCAACCTGCCGAGCCCGCTCTACCACGCCACCCGGCTCTCCGACCAGCTCGGCGTGCGGGTCCTCCTCAAGCGCGAGGACCTCAACCACACCGGCGCCCACAAGATCCGCAACGTGCTCGGCCAGGCGCTGCTCACCAAGCGGATGGGCAAGACCCGGGTGATCGCCGAGACCGGGGCGGGACAGCACGGCGTCGCCTCCGCGACCGCGGCTGCGTACTTCGGTCTGGACTGCACCGTCTACATGGGCAAGGTCGACACCGACCGCCAGGCGCTCAACGTGGCCCGGATGCGGCTGCTCGGCGCCGAGGTCGTCCCGGTGCCCTCCGGCAGCGGCACCCTCAAGGACGCGATCAACGAGGCCCTGCGTGACTGGGTCGCGAGCGTCGACCACACCGCCTACCTGTTCGGCACCGCCGCCGGGCCCCACCCGTTCCCGACGCTGGTCAGAGACATCGTGCGCGGCATCGGCGACGAGGCCCGGGTGCAGGCCATCGAGCAGTTCGGTGGGCTCCCGAACGCCGTCGTCGCCGCGGTCGGCGGTGGCTCCAACGCGATCGGGCTCTTCACCGCGTTCCTGGACGACGAGGACGTCGAGATCCACGGCTTCGAGGCCGGGGGAGACGGCTTCGAGACCGGCCGTCACGCCGCCACCATCCAGGCCAACGACCCCGGCGTGCTGCACGGCGCCCGCACCTACGTGCTCCAGGACGAGGACGGTCAGACCATCGAGTCCCACTCCATCTCTGCCGGCCTCGACTACCCTGGTGTCGGCCCGCAGCACGCCTGGCTGGCCAAGTCCGGCCGGGTCTCCTACACGTCGATCACCGACAAGGAGGCGATGGACGCCTTCGCGCTGCTCTCGCGCGCGGAGGGCATCATCCCCGCGATCGAGTCCGCCCACGCGATCGCCGGCGCCATCAAGATCGCGCCCGAGGTCAAGGAGCGTCACGGCGAGGGCGCAACGATCCTGATCAACCTGTCCGGCCGCGGCGACAAGGACATGGGCACAGCCATCGAGTACTTCGGGCTCGGCGACAGCAAGCAGGGAGAAGCACAGTGAGTACGTCGGTTGCATACGCGAAGGCGAAGGCCGAGAACCGCGCCGCCCTGGTCGGCTACCTCCCGGCGGGCTTCCCGACGGTGGAGGGGTCGATCGACGCGCTGACCACGATGGTCGAGGCCGGCTGCGACATCATCGAGATCGGCCTGCCCTACTCCGACCCGGTGATGGACGGCCCCACGATCCAGGATGCCGTGCAGCAGGCGCTCGACGGCGGCGTACGGGTCGACGACGTGTTCCGCGTCGTCGAGGCCGTGGCCGCGACCGGGGTGCCGACCTTGGTGATGACCAGCTGGAACCCGATCGATCGCCGCGGCGTGGACCGTTTCGCCCAGCAGCTGCAGGACGCGGGTGGCTCGGGCCTGATCACGCCGGACATCACCCCCGACTTCGCGCCGGAGTGGATCGAGGCCGCCGACGCCCGCGATCTCGACAAGGTCTTCCTGGTCGCCCCCAGCAGCACCGACGAGCGGATCACGATGACCACGGCCCAGTGCCGCGGCTTCGTCTACGCCACCGCGGTCATGGGTGTCACCGGCGCCCGTGCGAAGACCTCCGACCTGGCCGCTCCCTTGGTCGCCCGCACCAAGCGGCTCAGCCCTGCCGGGACCGACCTGCCCGTCGGCGTCGGCCTCGGGGTCAGCAACGGCGCCCAGGCGGCCGAGATGGCCGCGTACGCGGACGGCGTGATCGTCGGCTCCGCCTTCGTGCGTACGCTGCTGGACAACCGTTCCGACGAGCAGGCGGCGCTCAAGGCGCTGGCGAGCCTGACCGAGGACCTGGCAGCGGGAGTCCGCGCGCGTTGAGACTCCTCGTACTGCCTGTTCTGCTGATCCTCGTCGGACTTCTCGCCGGCTGCGGCGCACCCGCCACCGGCCAGAAGCCTGCTTCGGAGATGACCGGTCAGGAGCACACGCCCTACCAGCTCTCCGACACCGCGCTGACCGACACCGCCGGTGAGCCGTACTCGATCGCCACCGACGCGGCCAGGCCGCTGACGCTGGTGTTCTACGGCTACACCCAGTGCCCCGACGAGTGCCCGCTGGTGATGTCGAGCCTGACCGCGGCGCTGACCCGTCTCGACCCCGCCGAGCGCAAGCAGGTCGACGTCGCCTTCGTGACGACCGACCCGGCACGCGACACGACGGAGGTGCTCGAGAAGTACCTGGACCGCTACGACGAGGACTTCATCGGCCTCACCGGCGACATGAAGGACATCGTCACGCTGGCCGAGTCGATGCGGCTCTACATAGGGGAGGCCGCCCGGCTACCCAGTGGGGGCTACGATCTCGGGGTCCACGACACTCACGTCTCCGCCGTCTCCCAGGGACAGGCCACCGTGGTGTGGTCGATGAACACCTCGCCCAAGCAGTTTGCCGACGACATCCACCACCTCCTCGAGGAAGTAAACGCCGCATGATGCTCCCGATGTCCATCCCCAGCCCGGCCGAAGGCGTGCTCTGGCTCGGGCCGGTCCCGTTGCGCGGCTACGCCTTCGCGATCATCCTCGGCATCATCGTCGCGGTCTGGGTCTCCGAGCGCCGCTGGAAGGCTCGCGGCGGCCGGGTAGGCGACATCCAGGACATCGCGCTGTGGGCGGTCCCGTTCGGGCTCATCGGCGGCCGGATCTACCACGTCATGACCGACTGGCAGCTCTACTTCGGTGACGGCGCCAACCCGATCGAGGCGCTCTACATCTGGCGCGGCGGTCTCGGTGTGTGGGGTGCGATCGCGCTGGGCGCGGTGGGCGCGATCATCGGCGCCAAGACCAAGGGCATCAAGATCATCCCGCTGCTGGACACCATCGCCCCGACCTGTCTGCTCGCGATGGGCATCGGCCGCTGGGGCAACTGGTTCAACCAGGAGCTCTACGGCAGGCCCACCGACCTTCCCTGGGGCCTGGAGATCGACCCGTCGTTCTTCCCCGAGGGCCCGGGCCAGTTCCCGGTCGGCACCACGTTCCACCCGACGTTCCTCTACGAGTTCTGCTGGGACATCCTCGCCTTCTTCGTGATCGTCTACCTGCAGAAGAAGCTGCGTCTGGGCGGCGGCCGGGTGGTCGCGCTCTACGTGATGGCCTACTGCCTGGGCCGCGGCATGATCGAGACCCTGCGCATCGACAACGTGCAGCTGGTCGACGTGGCCGGCCTGCGCTGGAGCGAGTGGATGTCGATCATCCTGTTCGTGCTCGCGGCCGCATGGTGGGCGTATGCCACTCTCACCGGACGGGGTATGGTCGAGGAGGAGGTCTACAGCGATCCTGCCAAGGCCCCGGCGAACGACACGACGAACGACCCTGCGGACGACACCGAGACCGACGCTGAGAACGACGCCGACGTAGACACCACCGGCGACGTGAACGACAACGGGACCGACGACGAGGAATCCTCGACAAAGGCCTGATCAGGCGCAGAAAACGGGCGCAAAGAAGCGCCCTGCTGGAGGGTGTCCACCGTTCGACCCTCGTGCGCAACCTACGCGTGACACAGTGGTAACCTAGCCGCACTCGCGCGGGCCAACGCTGTCCCCTGCAGATTGCCAGTTTCATCCCCGCAAGGGCGCGCGCACCTGTCGCAGACATCCCCCGCTCCGGACCCGGCTCGAAGCAGAGCCGAAAATCCGGGGCTATTGGGCTGCGTCGGTCGGTGCGTGCCCGAGCCCGGACAGACGGGAGATCCCGGTGCCGTACGAGCACTCGTATCCATCCCCCCAGGGCCTCTATGACCCTCGGTTCGAGAAGGACGCCTGCGGCGTCGCCATGGTTGCGACGCTGACCGGTGAGGCCAGTCACGACATCGTGAAGCAGGGCATCCGTGCCCTGGTGAATCTCGACCACCGCGGCGCCGCCGGCGCCGAGACCAACTCTGGCGACGGCGCCGGGATCCTGCTGCAGGTCCCCGACGCCTTCCTGCGTGAGGTCGTCGACTTCGACCTTCCGGCCGAGCGCGCCTACGCCGTCGGCACCGCCTTCGTCCCCGGCGACGCCGACCAGGTCGAGCGCACCGTGAAGCTGGTCGAGGAGATCGCGACCGAGGAGGGCCTGGAGGTCCTCGGGTGGCGTGACGTGCCGGTCAACCCGGACTCCCTCGGTGCCACCGCCAAGGCGGTCATGCCGACCTTCCGGCAGCTCTTCGTCGCCGGTGCCAAGCAGCGCGTGACGGGCCTCGCCCTGGAGCGGCTCGCCTTCTGCCTGCGCAAGCGCGCGGAGCGGGAGACCGACGTCTACTTCCCCTCGCTCTCCAGCCGCACCATCGTCTACAAGGGCATGCTCACCACGCCCCAGCTGGCCGAGGTCTTCCCCGACCTGGTCGACGAGCGGGTCGCCTCCGCGATCGCCGTCGTCCACAGCCGGTTCTCGACCAACACCTTCCCGAGCTGGCCGCTGAGCCACCCGTTCCGGTTCATCGCCCACAACGGTGAGATCAACACCGTGATGGGCAACCGCAACTGGATGAAGGCGCGCGAGTCGCTGCTCGAGTCCGAGCTGATCCCCGGCGACCTGGAGCGGCTCTTCCCGATCTGCACCGAGGGTGTCTCCGACTCCGCCTCCTTCGACGAGGTCCTCGAGCTGCTCCACCTGGCCGGCCGCAGCCTGCCGCACGCCATGCTGATGATGATCCCGGAGGCGTGGGAGAAGCACGAGGAGATGGACTCCGCCCGCAAGGCGTTCTACGAGTTCCACTCCTCGCTGATGGAGCCCTGGGACGGACCCGCTTCGGTCGTGTTCACCGACGGCACCCAGATCGGCGCGGTCCTCGACCGCAACGGCCTGCGTCCCTCCCGCTACTGGGTCACCGAGGACGGCCTGGTCGTGCTCGGCTCCGAGGCCGGTGTGCTGGCCGACATCGACCCCGCCACCGTGGTCCGCAAGGGCCGGGTGCAGCCGGGCAAGATGTTCCTGGTCGACACCGCGGAGCACCGGATCATCGAGGACGACGAGATCAAGTCCGAGCTCGCCACCGAGCACCCCTACGACGAGTGGCTCCACGCCGGCCTCGTACGCCTCGAGGACATCCCCGAGCGCGAGCACATCGTCCACACCCACGCGAGCGTGACCCGTCGCCAGCAGGTCTTCGGCTACACCGAGGAGGAGCTGCGCGTCCTGCTCGCCCCGATGGCCAACACCGGTGCCGAGCCGATCGGCTCGATGGGCACCGACAGCCCGATCGCGGCGCTGAGCGACAAGCCCCGGATGCTGTTCGACTACTTCGCCCAGCTCTTCGCGCAGGTCACCAACCCGCCGCTGGACGCGATCCGCGAGGAGCTCGTCACCAGCCTGGCCGGCACCATCGGCGCCGAGTCCAACCTGCTGAGCCCCGGCCCGGCCTCGTGCCGCCAGATCGTGCTGCCGTTCCCGGTCATCTCCAACGACGACCTGGCCAAGATCCGTCACATCAACCGTGACGGCGACATGCCGGGCTTCCAGGTCCACATCGTCCGCGGCCTCTACGAGGTCGACGGCGGTGCCGACGCGCTGCAGGCGCGTCTGGACGAGATCGCCGCCGAGGTCTCCCAGGCGATCGAGGACGGTGCCCGCATCATCGTCCTCTCCGACCGCCACTCCACCCAGGAGATGGCGCCGATCCCGTCGCTGCTGCTCACCGGCGCCGTCCACCACCACCTGGTCCGCGAGCGCACCCGCTCGCAGGTCGGCCTCCTGATCGAGGCCGGGGACGTCCGCGAGGTCCACCACGTCGCCCTGCTGATCGGCTACGGCGCCGCCGCGGTCAACCCCTATCTCGCGATCGAGTCCGTCGAGGACCTCGCCTACGAGGGCTACTTCGTGAAGGCCGACGCCGAAGCGGCGATGGCCAACACGATCAAGGCGCTCGGCAAGGGTGTCCTCAAGGTGATGTCGAAGATCGGCGTCTCCACGGTCGCCTCCTACACCGGCGCCCAGATCTTCGAGGCCGTCGGCCTGTCCAGGGACGTCGTGGACCGCTACTTCACCGGGACCACGTCCAAGCTGGGCGGCATCGGCCTCGACGTGATCGCCGAGGAGGTCGCGAAGCGGCACGCCACCGCGTACCCGCGCGACGGAGTCGCCAACGCCCACCGCGCGCTGCCGATCGGCGGCGAGTACCAGTGGCGTCGCGAGGGCGAGCCGCACCTGTTCGACCCGGAGACGATCTTCCGGCTCCAGCACGCCACCCGCACCGGCCGCTACGACGTCTTCAAGCAGTACACCGACCGCGTCAACGAGCAGTCCGAGCGACTGATGACGCTGCGCGGGCTCTTCAAGCTCAAGAGCGCCGAGGAGCTGGGTCGCGAGCCGATCTCGATCGACGAGGTCGAGCCCGTCGAGGCGATCGTCAAGCGCTTCTCGACCGGTGCGATGTCCTACGGCTCGATCTCCCAGGAGGCTCACGAGACGCTCGCCGTCGCGATGAACATCCTCGGCGGCAAGTCCAACACCGGCGAGGGCGGCGAGGACCCGGATCGTCTCTACGACCCGAAGCGTCGCTCGTCCATCAAGCAGGTCGCCTCGGGCCGCTTCGGCGTCACCAGCGAGTACCTGACCAACGCCGACGACATCCAGATCAAGATGGCCCAGGGCGCCAAGCCCGGCGAGGGCGGCCAGCTGCCCGGCCACAAGGTCTACCCGTGGGTGGCCAAGACGCGTCACTCGACGCCGGGCGTCGGGCTCATCTCCCCGCCGCCGCACCACGACATCTACTCGATCGAGGACCTGGCTCAGCTGATCCACGACCTCAAGAACGCCAACCCGGCCGCTCGCGTCCACGTGAAGCTCGTGGCCGAGGTCGGCGTCGGCACGGTCGCAGCGGGTGTCTCCAAGGCGCACGCCGACGTGGTGCTGATCTCCGGCCACGACGGCGGCACCGGCGCGTCCCCGCTGACGTCGCTGAAGCATGCCGGCGGCCCGTGGGAGCTCGGTCTCGCCGAGGCGCAGCAGACGCTGCTCCTCAACGGACTGCGCGACCGGATCGTGGTGCAGACCGACGGTCAGCTCAAGACCGGTCGCGACGTCGTCATCGCCGCGCTGCTCGGCGCCGAGGAGTTCGGCTTCGCCACCGCGCCGCTGGTCGTCTCCGGCTGCGTGATGATGCGGGTCTGTCACCTCGACACCTGCCCGGTCGGCGTCGCCACCCAGAACCCGGTCCTGCGGGAGCGGTTCACCGGGAAGGCCGAGCACGTCGTCAACTTCATGCGCTACATCGCCGAGGAGGTCCGCGAGCTCCTCGCCGAGCTCGGCTTCCGGACCATCGACGAGGCCGTCGGCCACGCCGAGGCGCTCGACGCGCGCGACGCCATCGACCACTGGAAGGCCTCCGGGCTCGATTTGGCGCCGATCTTCACCCGTGTGGAGTCGCCCCAGCAGTTCTCCGACCAGGCCCTCCACAACACCAAGACCCAGGACCACGGGCTGGAGAAGTCCCTCGACGTCAACGAGCTCCTTCCGCTCGCGGCGCCGGCGCTCGAGCGCGGCGAGCCGGTGCGCGCCCAGCTGCCGATCCGCAACGTCAACCGCACCGTCGGCACGCTCCTCGGTCACGAGATCACCAAGCGCTACCGCGGCGCCGGCCTGCCCGAGGGGACGATCGACATCACCTTCACCGGCTCCGCCGGCCAGTCGTTCGGCGCGTTCATCCCCAGCGGGCTGACGCTGCGTCTGGAAGGAGACGCCAACGACTACGTCGGCAAGGGCATCTCCGGTGGCCGGTTGGTCATCCGCCCGGAGCGTACGGCCGGGTTCAGGGCCGAGGACCACATCATCGCCGGCAACACGCTGGCCTACGGCGCCACCAGCGGACGGATCCACATCCGCGGAGGCGTGGGGGAGCGGGCCGCGGTCCGCAACTCGGGTGCCAGCATCGTCACCGAGGGTGTCGGCGACCACGGCTGCGAGTACATGACCGGTGGTCGTGTCGTCGTGCTCGGCCCGACCGGGCGCAACTTCGCCGCCGGCATGTCCGGTGGCATCGCGTGGGTCCTCGACTTCGCGCAGCAGCGGCTCAACGGCGAGCTGGTCGCGGCAACCGCCGTCGAGGAGAAGTACGCCGCCGAGCTCGAGCAGCTCGTCCGCGACCACCTCGAGGAGACCGGCTCGGCTGTCGCCGAGGCGCTCCTGGCCGACTGGCCCAATTCCCTGACCCGCTTCACGCAGGTCATGCCCAGTGACTACAAGCGCGTGCTCGAAGCTCAGGAGGAGGCCCTCGAGGAGGGCCTCGACGAGGACGAGGCAGCCGCGCGGATTATGGAGGTACTTCATGGATGAGCTTGCGAAGTCCATGAACATCCAACACAGCATGGCTGACCCTGCTGAGTCGAAGAAGGAGGCCTTCTGTGGCTGACCCCAAGGGCTTTTTGAAGAACGGGCGCGAGGTCGCGACCCGGCGTCCCGTCGAGGAGCGCGTCAAGGACTGGCACGAGGTCTACCCGGGCAAGGTCGGGAAGACCCTGCTGCCGATCATCAACACCCAGGCCTCGCGCTGCATGGACTGCGGCATCCCGTTCTGCCACCAGGGCTGCCCGCTCGGCAACATCATCCCCGAGTGGAACGACCTGGTCTGGCGCAACGACTGGGAGGGCGCCTCGGAGCGTCTGCACGCGACCAACAACTTCCCCGAGTTCACCGGTCGCCTCTGCCCGGCGCCGTGCGAGACCGCCTGCGTGCTGGGCATCAACCAGCCCGCGGTGACGATCAAGAACATCGAGGTCTCGATCATCGACAAGGCCTGGGACGCGGGCTACGTCAAGCCGCAGCCGCCCGAGTGGCTCTCCGGCAAGGCGGTCGCGGTCATCGGCTCCGGGCCTGCGGGCCTGGCCGCCGCCCAGCAGCTCACCCGGTCGGGCCACACCGTGGCCGTCTACGAGCGGGCGGACAAGATCGGCGGGCTGCTGCGCTACGGCATCCCCGAGTTCAAGATGGAGAAGTCCCAGGTCGACCAGCGCCTGGCGCAGATGCGCCGTGAGGGCACGGTCTTCCGTCCGGGCATCGACGTCGGCACCGACATCACCGGTGCGCAGCTCCAGGACCGCTACGACGCGATCGTGCTGGCCAACGGCTCGACCGTCGGCCGCGACCTGCCGGTCCCCGGGCGTGAGCTCGACGGGATCCACCAGGCGATGGAGTACCTGCCGCAGTCCAACCGCGCCTCGCTCGGCGAGGCGGTCCCCGACCAGATCCTGGCCGAGGGCAAGCACGTGGTCATCATCGGCGGCGGTGACACCGGCGCCGACTGCCTCGGCACCGCGATCCGCCAGGGTGCTGAGTCGATCACGCAGCTGGAGATCATGCCCCGCCCGCCGGAGGAGCGCCCCGACGCTCAGCCGTGGCCGACGTACCCGATGACCTACCGGGTCGCCTCCGCGCACGAGGAGGGTGGCGAGCGGGTCTACGCGGTCTCCACCAAGGAGTTCCTCGGCACCGAGGACGGCCGCGTACGCGCCCTGAAGCTGGTCGAGGTCGAGTTCATCGACGGCAAGCTGATCGAGAAGGAGGGGACGGAGAAGGAGATCCCCGCCGACCTCGTCCTGCTGGCGATGGGCTTCACCGGCCCGGAGAAGGACGGCCTCCTCACCCAGCTGGGTGTGGAGTACGACCCGCGCGGCAACGTCGCTCGCGACGACTCCTACGCCACCTCCGTCCCCGGCGTGTACGTCGCCGGCGACGCCGGTCGCGGACAGTCGCTGATCGTGTGGGCGATCGCCGAGGGCCGCGCAGCAGCGGCCGCGGTCGACACCTTCCTCACCGGCTCGACCAACCTGCCGGCGCCGATCCGTCCGACGGACCGACAGCTGATGGTCTGAGGCTGACTCACAGAGGCTGAACACCGAGGCACAACGGCGTGCCGATGACTGGCCCGGCACCTCCACACGGAGGTGCCGGGCCAGTCGGTTTCCGTCACTCGGTTTGAGGGGCGGCCAAGGGGGCGCGAGACTGGCGCCATGCCGGACGTACCCGCCGTCGCGAATCCCAGGGAGTGCACGATCGCCGATGCGCTCGAGATCGTCGGCGACCGCTGGAGCCTGCTCGTCGTACGAGAGCTCTTCTACGACCAGCTCCGGTTCTCCCAGGTCGCGCGCAACACCGGCGCGCCCCGCGACGTGCTCACCGTGCGGCTGCGCAAGCTGGTCGAGCACGGCGTGATCGCGAG
Source organism: Nocardioides sp. (assembly GCF_014360585.1). Classification (GTDB taxonomy): domain Bacteria; phylum Actinomycetota; class Actinomycetes; order Propionibacteriales; family Nocardioidaceae; genus Nocardioides. The sequence continues at coordinate 13,378 of NZ_JACIXG010000003.1, read as the reverse complement.
GGAGCAGTACAGCGAGCGTCCCGTCCGCTACGAGTATCGACTCACGCCGGCCGGCCGCGCGCTCTCCCCGGTGCTGCTCACGCTCAAGAAGTGGGGGACCGAGCATGCCCGCCCCGGCGCCGATCCGGCACCGCTCATACACACTTGCGGCGAGGAGTTTGTCGCTCACGTGCATTGTCGCGCCTGTGGGGAGGGGCTAGCCGCCGGCGACCTCACGCTGGGCGTGCCGCTGGCAGGCGACGTCTGACTCGGGCCCTGGCGTGAATGCTCGGTGAATGACCAGATCGGGCCGCCTCCCGGGTGCTGGTTTGAACGTTCCAGAGGGGTAGTCTGGGCTCCCGTGAGAAGAGCCAAGATCGTCTGCACCCTGGGACCCGCCGTCGGGACGGAGCGTCGCATCCGCGAGCTCGTCTACGCAGGCATGGACGTCGCCCGGATGAACATGAGCCACGGCTCCCACGACGACCACTCCAGCAACTACGCGCTGGTGCGGGACGCCGCTGCGGCGAGCGGGCACAGCGTCGGCATCTTCGCCGACCTGCAGGGCCCCAAGATCCGCCTGGAGCGCTTCGAGGAGGGGGCGACCACTCTTCACCGCGGTCAGGCCTGGACGATCACCACCCGGGACGTGCCCGGCACCGACAAGATCTGCGGGACGACCTACAAGGGCCTTCCTGGTGACGTGAAGGTCGGCGACCCGATCCTGATCGACGACGGCAAGCTGCGGCTGCGGGTCACCGCGGTCGACGACACCGAGGTTCACACCGAGGTGCTGGTCGGCGGGAAGGTGTCCAACAACAAGGGCATCAACCTGCCCGGCGTCGCCGTCTCCGTACCTGCCCTCTCCGAGAAGGACGAGGAGGACCTCCGGTTCGCGCTCAAGCTCGGCGTCGACATGATCGCGCTCAGCTTCGTGCGCAACGCGAAGGACTACGAGGACGTCCGCAAGATCATGGACGAGGAGGGGCGCGTCGTCCCGGTCATCGCCAAGATCGAGAAGCCGCAGGCGATCGACAACCTCGACGAGGTCATCGCGGCCTTCGACATGTTCATGGTCGCCCGTGGTGACCTCGGCGTGGAGTGCCCGCTCGAGGAGGTGCCGTTCCTGCAGAAGCGGATCATCGAGCTGGCTCGCCTCAACGCCAAGCCGGTCATCGTCGCCACCCAGATGCTCGACTCGATGATCTCCAGCCCGGCGCCCACCCGCGCCGAGGCCAACGACGTCGCCAACGCCGTCCTCGACGGCGCCGACGCGGTGATGCTCTCCGCGGAGACGAGCGTGGGGGACTATCCGATCCACACGGTCGAGACGATGGCGCGCATCATCGCTGCCACCGAGCGCCACGCGTTCTCCTCGGAGGGCAGCCGCGCCGCCGAGCTGAGCCCCATCGACTGGGACCCGCACACCCGCTCCGGGGTCATCGCCAAGGCTGCCGCCGAGGTCGCCGACCGGGTCGGCGCGAAGTACCTGGTTGCCTTCACCACCTCCGGTGACTCCGCCCGCCGCCTCTCCCGGCTGCGCGGTGTGATCCCGCTGCTCGCCTTCACCCCCTCCGACGCCGTACGCAGCCAGCTCGCGCTCAGCTGGGGCACCGAGACCTTCCGCACCGACGAGGTCGAGCACACCGACGAGATGGTCCGCCAGGTCGACGAGAACCTGCTCAAGCTCGGCCGCGTGGAGGAGGGCGAGTTCGTGGTGATCATCGCCGGCTCGCCTCCCGGGATCCCCGGCTCCACCAACGCCCTGCGCATCCACCGCATCGGCGACGCGATCAACGCAGTCGCGCCCGCTTACGAGCGCAAGAGCTAGCTCTTCAGACCGATCAGGGCGTCGAGCGCCGCGACCGCGTCGCGGCGCGAGACGCTGATCGTCTTCCAGCTGGACTGACGCCACGGGATCTCGACGAGGTCGAGGGCCCATGCGCACAGGTCGCGGATGTCGTCGGAGACGTTGACGAACTGCCAGCGCGGATAGACGTAGGTCCGAGGACCGCTCGGGAAACGACGGGTGACGGTGTTGATGCTGCGGGAGCCGTCGCTGTGGAAGAGGCCTCGGAGGAAGTCGGCCGGGCAGCTCTCGACGATCTTGCGCTGCCACGGTTGGAGGACGATCGGCCGGGTGTGCTTGCGGCCCGCTCCGTGCTGGGGAAATAGGCACGGCCAGTGCATCCAGTTCGAATGGACATCCAGGCACCCGGTGCGTGGCACGCGAAAGACCCGGCCACCCGGCCTGATCCGATCGAGCAGACCTACCACGTCCTCGATGATCTGCGGATAGACGAGGTCGCAGGAGATGCGGAGGAAGTAGTAGCGAGGAGCCCTCGCGATGTAGCCGTCTCCGAGGTAGAAACCGAGAAGTGCGGCGTACGCCTCCTCGTCGATCTGCAGGTCATCGCACCGCGGGCAGGCGCCAGGTCGGCTCCCAGGCTCGCGGTCTCGCCACTCCCGGATCGTTGATCGCGCGACGCCCGTCGCCCGTGAGACCGTGGAGAGCGACTCACCTCGTTGGAGGAGCGCGAGCGCCTCGGCGCGGACACGGGCTGCGTACATGCACGTAGTCTGCGCTCGAGCACCGACATCTCGGCGAGGCGTAGGAACGATCTGGTGCCCCGAGTCGGATTCGAACCGACACTATACGGTGTTTGAGACCGCCCTCTCTGCCGTTGGAGTACCGGGGCTACTCGGCCCGCGAACGGGCCCGGCATTGGTCAAACTTACCGGACCGTGGGCGGGATCACTGAACCGGGACCCGCCCCAGATGCCCTAGTCTGTGCTCGTGACGGAGAGCAACCCCAGCAGCACCCCGGAGACCCACACGCGGCGAACGGTCGTCATCGCGGAGGACGAGGTCCTGATCCGGATGGACCTCAAGGAGATGCTCACCGAGGAGGGCTACCACGTCGTCGGTGAGGCGGGGGACGGCAAGGCCGCGATCGAGCTCGCCACCGAGCACCGGCCCGACCTGGTGATTCTCGATGTGAAGATGCCGGTGCTCGACGGGATCGCGGCGGCGGAGGCGATCGCGCGCGACCGGATCGCCCCGGTCGTCATGCTGACCGCGTTCTCCCAGCGTGAGCTGGTGGAGCGTGCCCGCGACGCGGGTGCGATGGCCTACCTCGTCAAGCCGTTCAACATCACTGACCTGGTGCCCGCGATCGAGCTCGCGGTGAGCCGCTTCCAAGAGCTCGCCCAGCTCGAGAAAGAGGTCGCCGGTCTGACCGACCGGCTCGAGACCCGCAAGGCTGTGGACCGGGCCAAGGGGATCCTGCAGGAGGGGCTCACGCTCAGCGAGCCCGAAGCGTTCCGGTGGATCCAGAAGACCGCGATGGACCTGCGGCTGTCGATGCGCCAGGTCGCCGAGGGCGTCATCGAGCACGGCGTCAGCGGGCCACGTACCTGAATCCGTGTAAACGGCACGTCACAGATCGGTTGCGGTCTGGAATGAGGGTCAACCTGTGGCTTGTTCGTGGGTGAAGTCGGCTTAGACTGCCCGCGCGGATCCGGCCGACCAGCGAGTTCAGCTGGTGTCAGGATCCGTCTTTAGGACACAGAGGCAGGAGTACCCACGTGCGCAAGCGGCTCTACAGAGTCCTCGTCGCGCTCATCGGTGCGCTGATGGTGCTGTTGGTAGGGACCCCGGGGGCCGCACAGGCAACCGAGACCCCACCGCCGGACGCCACCGCGATCCAGGTGACGCTTCAGGACAAGGCGAACAAGGATGCCCAAGGCAATCCCAAGCCGATCCCGGACGTGACCCTCGAGGTCACCAAGGACGGTGAGAAGGTCGGTGAAGGCGTCACTGACGCCAAGGGTGTGGCGATCATCGAGGTCGAGGAGCTCGGCGAGTACGTCGTGTCCCTCGACGAGGACACGCTGCCGTCGGGAACCGCCCTCGACGAGAACACCAAGGACGAAGCCACCGTGCAGGTACGCTTCCAGGGCCCCAACAACCGGGCCATCTTCCCCATCGGGGTCACCGCCGGCGACCAGGCGAACTTCGGCAAGGACCTGGCGACCAACCTCCGTGGCGGCCTGGTCTTCGCTCTCATCCTCGCGGTGGCCGCGCTCGGGTTCGCCCTGATCTTCGGGCCGACCGGCCTCTCCAACTTCGCCCACGGGGAGATGCTCACCTTCGGTGCGGTGATCGCCTGGACCTTCGACTCGCTGCTCGACTCAGGGGCGCTTGCCGGTGTCGCGGTGATCATCGCCGCCATCATGGCGACCATGGCCGGGGGCCTCGGCGGGTACGTCCAGGACAAGGTGCTGTGGGGGCCGGTCCGACGGCGCGGCGCCGGCCTGATCGCGATGATGATCATCTCGATCGGTCTGGCGATCTTCCTGCGCTACATCTTCCAGTACTTCTACACCTCCTCCACGCTGCAGTACTCGCAGTACTCGAACCAGGGCCGCGAGGCGCACTGGTACTACCTCGGGTTCGCCATGGCCGACCGCGAGGCGGTGATCGTCGTCGTCGCCCTCGTCGTGATCGTGGGCGTGTGCCTGTGGCTCGCCAAGAGCCGAATGGGCAAGGCGATGCGAGCGGTCTCCGACAACCCGGCCCTGGCCGCGTCCTCGGGCCTGCGCGTCGACAGTGTCATCACCAGCGCCTGGGTGCTCGGTGGCGCGATGACCGCGTTGGCCGGTGTCCTCTACGCGTTGCAGAACCAGGTCAACAGCTTCATGGGAATGAAGATCCTGCTGGTCATCTTCGCGGCGGTCACCCTCGGCGGCCTCGGCACCATCTGGGGTGCTCTGCTCGGCGCCCTGGTGATCGGCTTGATCAACGAGCTCGGCCCGCTGCTGTTCAACATTCCTCCGTCGATCAAGGAAGTCGGACCGCTGGTGATCATGATCGTGATCCTGCTGGTGCGCCCGCAAGGCATCCTCGGTCGCAAAGACCGGCTCGGGTAGGAGACGACAATGGATATTCTAGAGATTCTCCGCACCGCGTTGCAGCAGGCTCTCGGTCCCCAGGCGATCGTCTTCGCCCTCCTGGCCATCGGTCTCAACGTCCACTTCGGCTACACCGGCCTTCTGAACTTCGGCCAGGCAGGGTTCGCCCTGGTCAGCGCGTACGGTCTGGCCGTCACGGTGGTCACCTTCGGGGCGCCGTTCTGGCTCGGCCTGATCGTGGCGATGATCGCGCCCCTGGTGCTGGCCGTGATCCTCGGTCTGCCGACCCTGCGGCTGCGCGCCGACTATCTGGCGATCGTGACGATCGCCGCCGCTGAGATCCTGCGGTTCGTCGCCGGCGCGGTCGAGACCAAGGACGTCTTCGGTGGCTCCAACGGACTGAGCGGCTTCGCCGGACCGTTCCAGGCCGCCAACCCGTACTCCAAGGGCGTGGATCTCGGAATCGTGGCCTTCCGGCGCGACGACCTGTGGTCGTTGACGGTCGGGTGGGCGCTGGTGGCTGTCTGCTGCGTACTGGTCTGGGCGCTCATGCGTAGCCCGTGGGGCCGCGTTCTGCGCTCGATCCGTGAGGACGAGGATGCCGTGCGCTCGCTGGGCAAGAACGTCTTCGCGTACAAGATGCAGGCCCTCGCTCTCGGTGGCCTCCTCGGTGGCCTGGGCGGGCTGTTCCTGGCGCTCAAGCAGGCCTCGGTGGTGCCCACCAACTACGCCACGCTGATGACCTTCTACGCCTTCGCTGCGCTGCTTCTCGGTGGTGCGGCCCGGGTGCTGGGCCCCGTCATCGGAGCGATCCTGTTCTGGTTCCTCATCGCCGGGCTCGGCTCGTTCTTCAGGCAGTCGGCCGGCGCCGACGGCTGGATCCCGACGGTGATCATGACCGACACCCAGGCCAGCCTGATCCGTTACATCGTGCTGGGTCTGGCCATCATCCTGCTGATGATCTTCCGCCCACAGGGGATCTTCGGAGACCGTAGGGAGATCGCGATCGATGAGCGCTGACATGACTGACAAGACCGACAAGACTGACAAGACGGACACGGGGCCCGCGGGCCTCGTCGGCGTGAGCACCGAGCCGGGTGCCAAGAAACCCGACCCGATCCTGGTCGCCGACAACATCGTGCGTACGTTCGGCGGCCTGACCGCCGTCGACGTGGACCACTTCGAGATCCAGCGGGGTGCGATCACCGCGCTGATCGGGCCCAACGGTGCAGGCAAGACCACGTTCTTCAACCTGCTGACCGGTTTCGACCAGCCCAGCAGCGGCACCTGGAGCCTGGACGGCAGATCTCTGAAGGGGATGGCGCCGTTCAAGGTCGCCCGCCTCGGCATGGTGCGTACGTTCCAGCTCACCAAGGTGCTCGCGAAGCTCTCGGTGCTCGAGAACATGCGTCTGGGTGCCACCGGGCAGCGCGGTGAGCGGTTCTGGGCCGCGCCGTTCAAGGGCCTGTGGGGCAAGCAGGAAGCCGAGATCACCGCGAAGGCCGACGACCTGCTCGCCCGCTTCCTGCTCGACGCGAAGCGTGAGGACTTCGCCGGCTCGCTCTCGGGTGGTCAGCGCAAGCTCCTCGAGATGGCGCGCTCGCTCATGGTCGACCCCGAGCTGGTCATGCTCGACGAGCCGATGGCCGGGGTGAACCCTGCCCTCAAGCAGTCGCTGCTGGGCCACGTGAAGTCGCTTCGCGACGAGGGCCGCACGGTCCTCTTCGTCGAGCACGACATGGACATGGTCCGCGACATCTCCGACTGGGTCATCGTGATGGCCCAGGGGAAGATCGTCGCGGAGGGTACGCCCGGATCGGTGATGGCCGACCAGCGCGTGATCGACGCCTATCTCGGCGCCCATCACGACACCGACCTGAGCGAGCTCGACGAGGAGAAGCTCGAGGCCGAGGTCGAGGCCGAGATCGCCCAAGAGGAGGGTTCGAAGTGACTTCCACCGACACGGACAAGTTCCGGGAGACCCACCTGCGTGAGGCCGAGGGCGCGGTGCTCCGTGCCGACGGCCTGATCGCGGGCTACCTCCCGGGGGTCAACATCCTCAACGGCAGCGATCTCTACTGCCAGCGCGGCGAGCTGGTCGGCATCATCGGCCCCAACGGCGCCGGCAAGTCGACGCTGCTCAAGGCGTTGTTCGGCCTGGTGAAGATCCACGAGGGCACCGTCAAGCTCGAGGGTGAGGACATCACCGGCAAGCGTGCCGACGAGCTCGTCTCGCGAGGGATCGGGTTCGTCCCGCAGAACAACAACGTCTTCCCGAGCCTGACCATCGAGGAGAACCTCGAGATGGGCTGCTACCAGGCGCCGAAGAAGTTTGCAGAGCGGTTCGAGTTCGTCTCCGGGATCTTCCCTGCCCTCGGCGAGCGCCGCAAGCAGCGCGCTGGTGGTCTCTCCGGCGGCGAACGTCAGATGGTCGCGATGGGCCGGGCGCTGATGATGGAGCCGTCGGTCCTGCTCCTCGACGAGCCGTCCGCGGGGCTCTCGCCGGTCATGCAGGATGAGGTCTTCGTCCAGACGCGCAAGATCAACCAGGCCGGCGTCTCAGTCGTGATGGTCGAGCAGAACGCCCGCCGCTGTCTGCAGATCTGCGACCGTGGCTACGTGCTCGATCAGGGCCGCAACGCCTATACCGGGCCTGGGCGCGAGCTCGCCGACGACCCGAAGGTGATCGAGCTCTACCTCGGCACCCTGGGTGCCAAGGAGGACTGACGAGCGAGGCCGAACGGCGAGCTTGCTCGTCGGTTCGCGCCGAGCGAGGAAGTTCCGCCGCCGAAGGCGGCCGGACTGAGAGCGCGTACGTCTCGAACGCACCAGGCCCCGGAGCAGCTGCTCCGGGGCCCGGCGCGGTGTTCAGGCGACGGTGTTCGAACGCCGCTGGGAGCGCCGCGCGGCGAGCAGCTCGCCGACGGCGCTGGACTGCTTCGGGCTGCGAGACATCCGGGCGTGGTGAGGAAGGGCTCGGCCGAGGACGTTGAGCCGAGAACGTACGACGGCGGTCGGGGCCACGCGCATGACGGCCTGCGCTCCGAGACCGAGCCGGGCCAGAAACCGGTTGCCGTCACGGCCGGCGGCGGAGCCCGCGGCCGCGATCACCCTGACCCCGCGCTCCTCGGCGAAGACGACGGCCGCCTCCATCAGCTTCCGGCCCACGCCCCGGCGGCGGAAGCTGGGAACGACGTGGGGCGCGAAGATCTGCACCGTCGGTTCCAGGTTGAGCGGACCGAAGGTGGTGGCGCGCAGGTAGACCGCCCCGACGGCCTCGCCGCCGCACTCGGCGACCAGGAGGCGCTGGTCGGGGGAGGCGCCGGCGTCACGGATGATCGTCTCCAGGTCGCCTAGCTGGTCCTGGGCGTCCGCCATCCGCAGCGAGTCCTGCCAGATGCCGAGAAGGAAGAGCGCGTCATCGACTCGAGCCTCTCGCAGCGTCACCGGAACCTGCTCATCGAGCTCGTCCTACACGGGTGCCGTGCATACAGATCATCACAATTCCTCCACGATCGTGGCTGTTCCCGGGCGGAATCGGGTTTCCCGGGTGATCATGTCACCACGGCGCCGATAATACGGAGCCGATCATGGCGGCAACCCAGGCAATGATGCCATGGGGGAGATGTAACGGATTGGTGAAAAGACAAGTCCCTCGGGTGATTCACCCTCCGGGCGTCTCTAATGTGTCTCCGCAAGGTCCGACGTGAGCCGGGCCAGCCCATACGAAAGAGGGACCAAGCAGTGAACTCATCATCCTCTACCTGGATGAAGCTGACCGCAGGCGCCGGCGCCTTGGCGCTCAGCTTCACCCTCGCCGCCTGTGGCGGCGAGACCGCTTCCGAGGAGCCGGAGAAGAAGGCCGCCCCCAAGGGTGACGGCACTTTCACCGTCGGGCAGCTCCTCCCACAGACCGGCAGCCTCGCGTTCCTCGGCCCGCCCGAGTTCGCCGGTGTCGACCTCGCCGTCAAGGAGATCAACGAGGCTGGCGGCGTGCTCGACAAGCCGGTCGCCTCGCACAAGGCCGACGAGGGCGACTCCGACTCGGGCATCGCGCCGGCTGAGGCCGACGGCCTGCTGTCGAAGAAGTCCGACGTCATCATCGGCACGGCATCCTCGGGTATGGCGAAGACGGTCGTCGACAAGATCATGAGCGCGGGCACCGTGCTCTTCTCGGGTGCCAACACCTCGACCGACTTCGACGAGGGCGACTTCTCCAAGCCTGACCTGTACTTCCGTACCTCTCCCTCCGACATCCTCCAGGGTGCGGTGCTGTCGAACCTGCTGATCGAGGACGGTCGCTCCAACGTCGCCATCCTGGCTCGTCAGGACGCCTACGGTGAGACCCTCGCCGAGCAGATCAAGGTCAACCTCGAGGACTCGGGCGCCAAGGTCGCGACCACGTCGTTCTACAGCCAGGACGCCACCTCGTTCGAAGCCCAGGTCAACGAGATCGCCGGCTCTGGTGCCGACGCCGTCGTCGTGGTCTCCTTCGAGGAGGTCAAGAAGATCATGCCTCAGCTCATCGCTGCGGGTGCCGGCCCGGCCAAGCTGCCGACCTACTTCGTCGACGGCAACACCGCGGACTACTCCGACACCTTCAAGAAGGGCGAGCTCAAGGGCGTCAAGGGCACCATTCCTGGCGCCGAGACCAGCGACGACTTCAAGGCGCGTCTCGCCACGGTCGACCCGAGCCTGAAGGACTACGCGTACGCGGCCGAGTGCTACGACGCCACGATCGTCGCAGCACTCGCGGCGGTTGCGGCCGAGAACGACTCCGGTGAGGCGGTCGCCGAGCAGATCATCGATGTCACCACCGGTGGCACCAAGGTCAAGACCTTCGCCGAGGGCGTCGAGCTTCTCAAGAAGGGTGAGGACATCGACTACGACGGTGTCTCCGGCCCGATCGAGCTCGGTGAGACCGGTAGCCCGACCGCTGCGTCGATCGGCATCTACCAGTACGACGACAAGAGCCAGATCGCTCCGGTCAAGTACATCTCCGGCCAGATCTGATCTGCCTGAGACCAACGGGGAGTGCCCCGAGGCGAAAGCCTCGGGGCACTCGTGCTCTGTCTGTCGGCTACGCCTTGGGGACGCGCGCGGCCTCGATCAGCGAGCAGGTGATCCGCGAGGTGCAGACCCGCCTGCCGCGCTCGTCGGTGATCACGATCTCGTAGGCCGCCGAGCTGCGTCCGAGGTGGATGGCCGTCGCGGTGCCGGTCACGATGCCGGAGGTCGCCGCGCGGTGGTGGGTGGCGTTGATGTCGACGCCGACCGCGACCTTGCCGAGCGAGTGGCCGTGGAGGCCGGAGCCGATCGACCCGAGGGTCTCGGCGAGGACGACCGAGGCGCCGCCGTGGAGCAGGCCGTACGGCTGGGTGTTGCCCTCGACCGGCATGGTGCCGACGACCTTCTCAGCCGAGATCTCGAGGATCTCGACGCCCATCTTCTCGTTGAGCGCGCCCGCTCCCTGGGGGAGCGACCCCACGAACTTCGCGATCTCGGTGGGGTCGGTGGTGTGGAGTCCATCGGTCATGGATGCATGTTCGCACGCGGCTGTCCACCACTTGGTCTCGACCCGCTTCGCGGTTTCGCAAGCTCACCCGCTGCGCTCGCTCGACCTTCTCGCGTTGTGCCCCGGCTCCTTCGTCGCCGGGCCGCAGGCTCGAATGTCGGTGGTCGTGGATAGAGTCGGACCGTGGCTGACGTGACGCGTGACCGACTGCTCCTTCTCGATGGGCACTCGCTGGCCTACCGGGCCTTCTTCGCTCTGCCGGTGGAGAACTTCTCGACCGTCACGGGGCAGCACACCAACGCCGTCTACGGCTTCACCTCGATGCTGGTCAACGTGCTGCGCGACGAGACCCCGACCCATGTCGCGGTCGCCTTCGACCTGTCGCGGCAGACGTTCCGGCTGGAGGAATACTCCGAGTACAAGGCCAAGCGCAACAAGACCCCCGACGAGTTCAAGTCCCAGCTGCCGCTGATCCAGCGGCTGCTCGACGTGCTCAACATCCGCCACCTCTCGCTGGCCGGCTACGAGGCCGACGACATCATCGCCACCTTGGTGACCCAAGGGCTGGAGGCCGGGATGGAGGTGCTGATCCTGACCGGCGACCGCGACTCGCTGCAGCTGGTAACCGACTCCTCGACCGTGCTCTATCCGATGCGTGGCGTCTCCGACCTGGCGCGAATGACACCCGAGTCCGTGGAGGCGAAGTACGGCGTGCCGCCGCACCGCTATCCCGAGATCGCCGCGTTGGTGGGGGAGGACTCCGACAACCTGCCCGGCATCCCCGGTGTCGGCCCGAAGACCGCCGCGAAGTGGATCAACACCTACGACGGTCTCGACAACGTGATCACCCACGCCGACCAGATCAAGGGCAAGGCCGGCGACAACCTGCGCGCCCACCTCGCTGACGTGATGCGCAACCGGCGGCTCAACGCCTTGGTGCGAGACCTGTCCCTGGACGTCGGCCCGGCCGACTTCGGGCGGGTCGAGTGGGACCGTGCGGCCGCGCTGGAGCTTCTCGACGAGCTCGAGTTCCGCGGGGAGATCCGCACCCGGATCACCGACGTGCTCGCCCCGGAGGACGACGTCCCGATCGACGAGAGCGGGTTCGCGTTGGAGGGAGAGTCCCTGGCTCCCGGCGCCGTCGCGGCCTACCTCGACGGGCTCGGGGCCACGCCCGTGGGCGTGCATGTGCGCGGGTCCTGGGGTTCCGGCACCGGCCGCGTGGGCGGGTTCGGTTTCGCGACGCCGGAGCGGGCGGCGTACGTCGGGGTGGACGGGCTCACGCCCGAGGACGAGAAGGCGCTGGCCGACTGGCTCGCGGATGACTCGAAGCCGAAGATCATGCACGACGCCAAGGGCGCCGAGCTGGCGATCGACGCCCACGGCTGGTCCCTGCGCGGGCTGACCACCGACACCGCGCTGTCGGCCTACATCGTGGCTCCCGACCAGCGCTCCTACGACCTCGCCGACCTGACGCTGCGCTATCTGAAGCGTGAGCTCAAGCAGGAGGACGACGGCGGCCAGGAGTCGCTCTTCGGCGACGACGAGGTCGGCGGCGACGGCGTCTCGAAGACCTCGATGCTCTACGCCCGGGCGGTGCTCGACCTGGCCACCGAGCTCGACTCGGCGGTCGAGGCTGCCGGCGGACACCGGCTGCTGGCCGAGGTGGAGCTTCCGCTGCTGCATCTGCTGGCGCGGATGGAGAAGACCGGGATCGCGGTCGACACCGAGCATCTCGACGCGCTGGAGCGGCACTTCGCCGGTCAGATGAAGCAGGCGGCCGACGAGGCCTACGGCGTGATCGGCAAGGAGATCAACCTCGGCTCGCCCAAGCAGCTGCAGGTGGTGCTCTTCGACGAGCTCGACATGCCGAAGACGAAGCGCACCAAGACCGGCTGGACCACGGACGCCGACGCCCTCCAGCAGCTCTACGTGAAGACCGAGCACCCGTTCCTGATCGCCCTGCTGCGTCACCGCGACGTCACCCGGCTGCGGGTCACCATCGAGGGTCTGCTGAAGACGGTGCAGGACGACGGCCGCATCCACACCACCTTCAACCAGACCATCGCGGCCACCGGGCGGCTCTCCTCGACCGAGCCCAATCTGCAGAACATCCCGGTCCGCACCGAGGAGGGTCGCGGGATCCGGAAGGGCTTCGTGGTCGGAGACGGCTACGAGTCGCTGATGACGGCCGACTACAGCCAGATCGAGATGCGGATCATGGCCCACCTGTCCGAGGACGAGCTGCTCATCGAGGCGTTCCGCTCCGGGCGCGACTTCCACTCGATCACCGCCGCGCGGGTCTTCAGCGTCGACCCGGACGCGGTCTCCTCGGAGCAGCGGGCCAAGATCAAGGCGATGAACTACGGCCTGGCCTACGGCCTGTCCGCCTTCGGCCTCTCCCAGCAGCTCGGGATCGAGCCGAGCGAGGCGCGTGGGTTGATGGAGGAGTACTTCGAGACCTTCGGCGGCATCCGCGACTACCTGCGCAGCCTGGTCGAGGAGGCCCGCCGCACGGGCTACACCGAGACCATCATGGGCCGCCGCCGCTACCTGCCCGACCTGCTCTCGGACAACCGGCAGCGCCGTGAGACCGCCGAGCGGATGGCGCTCAACGCTCCCATCCAGGGCTCGGCCGCCGACCTGATCAAGGTCGCCATGCTGCGGGTCCAGGCCGCCATCGACGAGGCCGGCCTCACCTCCCGGATGCTTCTCCAGGTCCACGACGAGCTCGTCTTCGAGGTCGCCGCGGGGGAGCGCAAGGCCCTGGAGACCCTGGTGCGCCAGCAGATGGGCTCCGCCGCCGACCTCAACGTCCCCCTCGACGTATCGGTGGGCACCGGTCTCTCCTGGCACGAAGCCGCCCACTGACCCCTCGCCGAGACGTCACCCGCGTCGGCCGAGACGTCACCGCGGTCGGCCGAGTTGGCATCCGGGTGCCAACTCGGCCGACCTAAGAGACGTCTCGGC
>NZ_JACIXG010000029.1 GCF_014360585.1 Nocardioides sp. | reverse complement strand
ATCTAGCGCCACTCAACCGTTTCGCCGCAATATCTCCACCCGATGATGGCGAAAACGACGTGGGAGCCCCGGTGTCAACCAGTGACACCGGGGCTCCCACGTCAGGGATCGTCAGCCGATCGGGATCGTCACCTCGGCGACGTTTCCGACCGCGGCGTGGACCTTCTTGTCCACGGGCTCCGCCTTCGGCGCGAGCGTACGCAGGGTCCACTCGCCGTCGCCGGCGAAGAACCGGAAGTGGCCGGTGGCGGAGGTGGGCACCTCGGCGGTGAACTCGCCGGTGCGGTCGAGCAGCCGGACGTACGCACCGTGGACCGGCTCGCCGCCGCGGGTCACCTGACCCTGGATGACTGCTTCCTTGGCGACATCTACGCCGGCGAGCGAGAGCCCGCCCTCAGTCGCGCCGCACATCAGGCGACACCCGGCTCGTCGCCGGTGACGACCGGAACGCCGACGAGGGATCCGTACTCGGTCCACGAGCCGTCGTAGTTCTTCACGTTCTCCTGGCCGAGGAGCTCCTTGAGCACGAACCAGGTGTGCGAGGAACGCTCGCCGATGCGGCAGTAGGCGATGGTGTCCTTGCTCCAGTCCACGCCGGCCTCGGAGTAGATCTCCTTGAGCTCCTCGTCGGAGCGGAAGGTGCCGTCATCGTTGGCCGCCTTGGACCACGGGACGTTGGCCGCGGTCGGGATGTGACCGGCGCGCTGAGCCTGCTCCTGCGGGAGGTGGGCGGGGGCCAGGAGACGGCCGGCGAACTCGTCGGGCGAACGCACGTCGACCAGGTTCTTGACGCCGATGGCCTCGACGGTCTCGTCGCGGAAGGCGCGGATCGAGAGGTCCTGGTCCTTGGCGGTGTAGCTGGTCGCCTCGCGGGTGACGGTCTCGTCGGTCAGCTCGCGGGAGTCGAGCTCCCACTTCTTGCGGCCGCCGTCGAGGAGCTTGACGTCGGTGTGGCCGTAGAGCTTGAAGTACCAGAAGGCGTACGCGGCGAACCAGTTGTTGTTGCCGCCGTAGAGCACCACGGTGTCGTCGTTGGCGACGCCACGCTCGGAGAGCAGAGCGGAGAACTGGTCCTTGTTGACGAAGTCACGGCGGACCTGGTCCTGCAGGTCGGTGGTCCAGTCGAGCTTGATCGCGCCCTTGATGTGGCCCTTGTCGTAGGCGGTCGTGTCTTCGTCGACCTCGATCAGCACGACCTTCGGGTCATCGAGGTGCTCCTCCACCCACTGGGCGGAGACGAGGGAGTTCTCGCGGGTCATCTAGGTACCTTTCGTTTGTTTCTGACGTTCAGAGGATCAGGCGAAGCGCCTGATCAGCAGATAGATCTCGCAGCCGAGGCAGAACCGGAAGACGGCGTTGAGCACGGCCGCGACGAGCGCGAGACCGAGGGCGATCTGCGCCACGAGCGTGGCGCCGAGGACGTACGCCACGAGCGCGACCAGCACGAAGACGAGGCCGACACCCTGGGCGAACCGGGGCGGGGCCGGGTCCTCGAGCTCGTCCGGCGCGCTGAGGCGGGGACGTACGAACTTCTTGAACAACCAAGCGTGCGGGGTCCGCTGAACGCCGAGCCCCGTCCCGATCGCGAAGAGCACCGTCTGGATGACGGTCACCAGGAGCGCCCAGGGCTGCGGCAGCAGCAGAGCCAGGATGAGTACGACGACGGTCAGCGCCGCAGCGAACTGCGGGCCGCGCGGGTCGATTCCGGTCTGCGTCGCCGTCTGGCTTGAGGTCTCGGACATAGGTGTGCTCCTGCGAGAGAGAAGGGGGTCGTCAGAACGAGCCTGACAGGCGAGAGCGATCCCCGGGTCGACTCGGTCGACAAATCTCAGGGATTCAGCGGCAGGAACGACACAGCGCCGAGCGCACGCGGCAGTGATCCACTGCGCGGCGCTTGGTCAGCATGGTCGAGAACATGGGAAGACAGTAACGCGCTGCCGAACCAGCAGGAAACGAATGTCTCGTCATTCGGACGGGCGTATCAGGCTTCGAGATCGACGGTCGGGATCGCGCTCAGGACCTGCTCCTTGCGCGGCGCCCCCGAGGCCCGTGCGATCTCGTATCCGCCGCCGTCGATCACCAGGGTCGTCGGCGTACGCAGGATGTCGAGGCGGCGCACCAGAGCGAGGTGATGCTCGGCGTCGATCTCGAGGTGCACCACCCCCGGCACGACCTCGGCGACCTCGCTCAGGATCCGCCGGGTCGCCCGGCAGGGCGCACAGAAGGCGCTGGAGAACTGCACGAGGGTCGCGCGCGTGCCGAGCTCGGTCTCACCCAAGGCGTCAATGACCGCATCCCATGCGTGCGGCTCGGGCGAGTGGACCTCGTGGGGCACGTGAAGCTCCTTCGTACCTCGGAAACGGCCGTCACTGAGCATCCGGAACAGGCCGAAGGCGAGGGCGACGGCAACCGCGATGACGGCGATCCAGGCTCCGGTGCTCATAGGACTATTGAACCCGCATTCGGTTCCACTCATTCCCTCGAGGCACGACGAAGCCCTTCATTGTCGGACTCCAGGCGGCGTACGTCCTCCTCCAGGGCCAGCACGCGGGCGACGCCGGCGAGGTTGAGACCCTCGGCGAGGAGGTCCCGGATGCGGATCAGGCGCTCGACGTCGGCGAGCGAGTAGAGCCGCGTGCCGCCCGAGGTGCGCGCAGGGTCGACCAGGCCGCGGCGCTCGTAGACGCGGAGGTTCTGGATCTGCATGTCAGCCATCTCGGCAGCCACAGAGATGGCGTAGACGCCCCTGGTTCGCTCCTTCATGCGGTTGATTCTGACACGCAGACTTGAAATTATGTAGCCGTTGGACTATATGAAAGGTGTAACCGCTGATATAGATCCCGTGAGGAGGGAACCATGCTGATCCGAAGCACCGATCCGTTCCGCGAGTTCGACCGCATCACCCAGCAGCTCCTGGGCAGCGGCACCACGAACCGTCCGGCTGTGATGCCGATGGATGCCTGGCGCGAAGGCGACCGGTTCGTCATCGAGTTCGACCTACCCGGCGTCAGCCCGGACACGATCGACCTCGACGTCGAGCGCAACGTGCTCACGGTCAAGGCCGAGCGGGTCACCAAGAACGGTGATTGGCAGATGCTGGCCAACGAGCGCGTCCGCGGCAGCTTCAGCCGCCAGCTCGTCCTCGGCGACAACCTCGACCTCGACAACATCGAGGCGGCGTACGACGGCGGCGTGCTGCGGCTCGTCGTCCCGGTCGCCGAGAAGGCGAAGCCGCGCAAGATCCAGATCTCGACCGCCCCCACGTCGGAACCGGCCGCGATCACCAGCTGAGGCACATGCCCGCCCCGGCAGGCCCTTACGCAGGCGAGTCGCCGGGTGCGGGCTCCCCCTTTGGAGCTATCCGCCCGCGAACGGAGGGAGGAACTCGACCGTGGACCCCGGCGGGACCTCGATCCCGTCGGGGTCACCCGTACCTGCGGGCCGGTCACCGATGAGTGCCGAGCAGGCCTTCAGCACGTCGGGAAGTCGGGTGTCGGCGTGCAGCGCCGCGGCGCGGCGTACGACTTCTGCCAGCGACAACGGGCCGTCGACCTCGATCTGGTCGGACGGAGTCCCGGCCGCTGACTTGGCTGCCGCCCAGTAGCGGACCTCTATAACGTTCGTCACTTTCTCGTGGACAACCTTCCTATGTCACCGAGAGGTTTCGTTAATATGGTCTAACGATCACCTCACCGAGGCTCAATGTTGCGTTTCGGTGCTCTTTCTCAGACTGAGAGGCACCCCCGATGAGCTCGCTTCTGTTGTTGACCAGTTCACTCCAGCCTTCGACAGATGTCCTTCCCGGGCTCGCGCTCCTCGGCCATCAGGTGAAGATCCTCCCTGCTGAAGGTAGCGCGCTTCTCGAGGCTCCCGAATCCGACCTGCTGCTGGTGGACGGACGGCAGGAGCTCGCTCAGGCCCGCGACCTGTGTCGGCTGATCCGCACGACCGGCACCGACATCCCCGTTCTGCTGATCGCCACCGAGGGCGGCCTCGCCGTCGTCTCCCACGACTGGGGGATGGACGACGTCGTGCTGCACACCTGCGGCCCGGCCGAGCTCGAAGCCCGGATCAAGCTCGCGATCGGCCGCAGCTCGGCAGCCCGCGACGCCTCCGACCCCGAGGCCCACGTCATCCGCTCCGGCGAGGTCGTCGTCGACGAAGCCACCTACACCGCCAAGATCGGCGGCCGCCCGCTCGACCTGACGTTCAAGGAGTTCGAGCTCCTGAAGTTCCTCGCCCAGCACCCCGGCCGGGTCTTCTCCCGCCAGCAGCTGCTGCAGGAGGTGTGGGGCTACGACTACTTCGGCGGCACCCGCACCGTCGACGTCCACGTACGCCGCCTGCGCGCCAAGCTCGGCCCGGAGAACGAGACGCTCATCGGCACCGTCCGCAACGTGGGCTACCGCTTCGTGCTGCCGTCGAAGAAGAACGAGGCCAACGCCGACAGCGCTCGGCTGGCCCCCTCTCGCGGGCTGGGTGCTGACGCCTAGGCTTCTCCCATGGCACTCACCGTCGAGCAGGTCCTGGCCATCGCGAAGGCGACCGAGGCGTACGACGGGGTGGCGCCGCTCGACGAGGCGACCCTCCTGACGCTGCGCAACCGGCCGGAGGACGTCACGATCTGGGGAGACGTACGTGGCTTCGGGGCGCTGGTCTCGACAGGCTCGACCGCCGGAGAACTGTCGCTAGTCGTGCTCACCCAGCACCGCGGGGTTGGCCTAGGGCGCCAGCTGCTGCTCCGCGCGCCTTCGCTCCCGACCGGGACGACGGCGTGGTCGCACGGCGACAACCCGGCCGCGGCCGCTCTGGCTGCCAAACAGGGCTGGGAGCGCACCCGCGAGCTGTGGGTGATGCGGCGCCCGGTCGCCGGTCTGCCGCCAGCTCCCTCGTTGCCGGAGGGGGTCGTCGTACGCGGCTTCGAGCAAGGCGACGAGGCCGAGCTGCTCCGGGTCAACGCCGCTGCCTTCGCACACCACCCCGAGCAGGGCGGCATGACCGCGACAGACCTGGCCGAGCGGATGGCGGAGTCATGGTTCGATCCTTCGGGGTTGATCATGGCTTGGGAGGTCTCGACAAGCTCGACCACCGGGGGGCGGTTGCTCGCGTTCCACTGGACCAAGCGCCACAGCGAGACCGACGGTGAGGTCTACGTCGTCGGTGTCGATCCCGCCGCCCAGGGCCGAGGCCTCGGCAAGCTGGTCACGCTTCTCGGGTTGAACCATCTGGCTTCCGCCGGTGTCAGCGAGATCCACCTCTACGTCGAGGGCGACAACACTCCGGCCGTACGTCTCTACGAGGGTCTCGGCTTCACCCGCGCCGCGGCGGACACACACGTGCAGTACACCCGCCGATAGGCTCTGGTCGCGTGAAGTCGACCGAATCCCATCTCACCGATTCTCAGAGCGACCGGGCCGTCGGAGCCATCATCGGGACCGCGGTCGCGGACGCGCTCGGGGCTCACTACGAGTTCGACCGGCCGAAGCTCGGCGCGGACGAGAAGGCGCAGATGCTCGGCGGCGGGCTCGGCCCCTTCGCGCCCGGCGAATGGACCGACGACACGACCATGTCGTGGTGCATCCTCGACGCCGCCGCAAGCGGTCTGGACCTGCGTACCGAAGAGGGCCTGACCGCGGTCGGCCGCAACTTCCGGACGTGGGCGGAGTCGGAGCCGAAGGACATCGGCAACCAGACCGCCCGGGTGCTCAGCACCGCCGGCGAGTCCCCCACCGCCGAGCGGCTGTGCTTCGTCTCGGAGAAGCTGCACGAGATGACCGGTCACACGGGCGGGAACGGCTCCCTGATGCGTACCGCGCCGGTCGCGCTGCGTCATCTCGGCGACCGCCCGGCGGTTGCCGACGCAGCCGCGGCGGTGAGTGCCCTGACCCACTGGGACGAGCACGCCCAGTCCGGCTGCGCCCTCTGGTCGCTGGCGATCGAGCACGCGGTGATGCACGGCGAGCTCGACGTACGCTCCGGCCTCTCCCTCCTCTCCCCCGTCGAAGCCGACTTCTGGACCGAGAAGCTCGACGAGGCCGAGACCGTGCCGCCGGCGACCTTCAACCCCAACGGCTGGGTCGTGACCGCCCTCCAGGCAGCCTGGTCCTCGATCGCCCAGACACCGGCGCCCGAGGCAGATCCGGGCAGCCACTACGTCGAGGCGCTGAACACCGCCATCCGGATCGGCAACGACACCGACACCGTCGCCGCCATCGCCGGCGGCCTCCTCGGTGCCCGTTGGGGCGCCTCCGCGATCCCGGCCGAGTGGCGCAAGCTCAGCCACGGCTACCCCGGCATCCCCGGCGACTTCCTGGTCACCCTCGCCCTCGACACCGTTGCCGCCGGCCGGCGCTGATCCCTGGGCAGCACCGCGTCGCACGCCCCCTACGCCAGTGGGCGATACCTTGTGAACGGTTCACAAAGTGTCGCCCACTGGCGTAGGCGCGGCAAGCACGCAGGGATGTCGGTGCTCACGCTTACCTTCGACATATGAAGCTCACCGCTCGGGTCGCCGCTGAGACGATCTCGGCCGCTCACAACATCGGGCTCCGAGATGCGGGGCGGGTGCTGACGGCTGGGCTTGCGGGCCGGCCGACGAGGCAAGGAAGTGCGCTTCTCTATGACGAGCAAGGGCTCGACGAACTCGTCGACCGCCCCGAATGCCCAGCCTCAGAGCTTGATCGGTGGCGCCCCTTGGTCGTTCGAGTCGGCAGAAAGCAGGCATTCGACATCGACGCTCCCTGGAACGAGCGTGCTCGCGGCATCGCCGGGCCGTGGCGGCTTCCGCTACCGACGTCGTTCTACCTCGCACGTCTCAGCAGCCTCAGCCCACCGACGGGCATGCGACACCCTTTGATCGGTGTCCTCGCCGGCTGGGTGGCTGTCGGCGCCGAGATCGTCGGATACGACGAGGGCCGCTTCCGCCTAGACCCGCCAGGGCCCTGGTTCGACTCGTTTCAAGGCACCTGGCTGCCCCTCGCGCCGCGGCGGCGCTGGATCCTCTGGGGCGCGCCCGCGAGTGAGACCCGGACCCCGGCCACACCCGAACGCACAGCGTCTCAGGCGGCCTACAGGGTCTCACGCGACTGGCTGAGCGACGACCTACCCGTCCGTTCGAACGGACGGCTCTGATCGACCCGGTGGGTTGGACCCGATCAGCGCAGGGGGCGGATGTGGAGGCCGATCTCGGGGTCGACCAGGATCTCCTGCGCGACCGGCATCCCGTCGACGACCAGCTGCGCGTCGACAGCTACGTTGCGCTTGACCAGCCCCAACGCGATCGGGCCGAGCTCGTGGTGACGGGCCGAGGACCCCACGAAGCCGACCGTCTTCTCCCCGAGGACCAATTCCGACCCAGCGGCCGGGAGGCGGTTCTCCGAGCCGTCGAGGTGGAGCAGGACGAGACGGCGGGGCGGGCGACCCAGGGTGTGGACGCGGGCGACCGTCTCCTGACCGCGGTAGCAGCCCTTGTCGAGGTGGACGGCGTACTCCGAGCCGGCGGTCTCCGCCGCGCCCGGCACCCAGCCGACCTCGTTGGGAATCGTGCGGGTGTCGGTGTCGACCCCGAACCGCGGCTCACCGCGCTCGATCCGGAGAGCCTCGAAAGCCCAGAATCCGCAGGCGGGACCCGCGGCAGCGGCGTACGTCTCCAGGGACTCGCGCGGGATGAACGAGTAGCGCCCGGTGGTCGAGCCTGTCGAGACCCGCCAGACCACCACCTGCGACGGCTCCGGCGTCACGGTGACGTCGGACCAGAACTTCATTCGCTCCAGGTACGCCGCCAGCGCGTCACCCCGGCCCGGCTCGGTCCACGCCAAGAAGGAGGTGCCGTCGTCGACACCGGAGAAGAAGTGCTCGACGTGGCCCTGCGGCGACAGGACCAGGGCCGAGGTCCAGACCCCGGGAGCCAGCCCCTCGAACGCCTGCGAGGTCAGCGAGTGCAGCCAGGTCAGCCGGTCGGGCCCGGCGATCCGGACCACGTCACGGTGAGAGAGGTCTACGAACCCCTCGCCGGAGGCCAAGGTCCGCTGCTCCACGTTGAACGAGCCGTAGTGGGCGGCGACGGGTGCGTCGGCACCATCGCCGGCGACGGCGCCGGGCAGGGACAGCAGCGGGCTGGGGGTTGTCATCATGGCTCCTCAGAAGAACAGTCGACACACGCTCCGAAGACGGTCAGATGAGCGACATCTGCCTCGAAGGCGTACTCCTCACGCAGCCGCTCGCAGATACCGTCGGCCACTGATGGGTCAACACTGGTGACCTTCTGACACTTCCTGCAAACCGCATGAAAATGCGGACGACCGGAGACCGAGTGGTAGGTCGATGCCCGCTCGCCCAGATGGGCGTGCCTCACCAGCCCGAGCTCCTCGAGGACCTCGAGGTTGCGGTAGACGGTGGAGAGGTTGATCGCCGAGGACGACTCGCGCACGACCGCTAGCACCTCTTCGGGGGTGGCGTGCCGCAGCTGCTCGACGGCGCCGAGGACCAGCTCGCGCTGGGGCGTGAGGCGATAGCCCTTCGCGCGAAGGGCCTCACGCCAGTCCTCAGCGGCCTCGGTCATCGTGACTGCTTCCTGGGCCTATTTGTTGACCCGCTTGAGCCGCGCCCACAGGTGCGGCTGCAGGGCCTGGCCCATCGCAGCCATGTCGAAGGCGTAGAGCAGGTCGCCCTCGACGTTGCCGTAGAGACGCTTGCCCGCGGTGTATTCCTTCGCGGTCTCGGTGCGGCCGACCGCGTCGGTGGTGAGGTCGAGCTTGCCGCCCTCTGCCTTGCCGTACCAGACCTCGATGATGCCGGTGTTGTGGGTCATCACCCACTCGACCTCCCCCTGGGGGCGGAATCGGACGAAGCCGGTCTCCAGCGCCGCGTCGCGCACCTTCTCCCCGGTCTCCGGGTCGATGATCCACGAGCGCGCGAAGTAGTGGAAGAACGGCCGCCCGTCGTGGGTGAAGATCAGCTCCTGCCCGAACTCGAACTTGTCGATCGTCGGATAGTCACCGTGTCCGTTGCCCTGCCAGGTGCCGAGCATCCACGCGCAGGGACCGGCGTCGGGGTGAAGGTTCTCCGGAAGTTCGAAAGCCACACGCCGAGTTTAGGCCGTAGATCGGCTACGACCCGAAACGCAAGCGCTACTGTGCCGACATGCAAGAACTCGTAGTGAAGGTGACCGTGGGCGCGGAGGCGCCCGAGCGTACGAACCAGGCCTTCACGGTCGCCTCGGCGGCCGCGACCGCCGGCGCGAAGGTGTCGCTCTGGCTCACCGGCGAGGCGACGTGGTTCGCCGTCCCCGGGCGTGCGGAGGAGTTCGAGCTCGAGAACGCCGCGCCGCTGCAGGAGCTGATCGGGCTGGTCATGGAGAGCGGCGAGGTGACCGTGTGCAGCCAGTGCGCCTCCCGCCGCGACCTGTCCGAGGAGGACCTGATCGACGGCGTCTCCATCAAGGGCGCGTTCGTCTTCGCCGAGGAGATCCTGCGCGACGGCGTACAGGCGATCGTCTACTGAGGTCGTCACCTCCGGGAATTACATGAATGTAGTTCCAGGTCGCGGGGATGTTAAACCTCTCGGAGACTCCACACACCGCTTGGATCGCCGTTACCATTCACCCTCGTGAGCACGCAGACCCCCAGTGGCAAGTGGTGGAGCCGTGATTCGGCCGCCCAGCCGGGTGACGACGAGGACCTGACGGCGCGTGCTGCGGAGTTGGCCCGCGCCGCTGCCGCAGCCGAGTCGCTCCGCATCTCCGCCGAGCAGGCGGCCGCCGAGCAGGCGGCAGAGCGGCTGGTGGCCGAGGAGTCCGCTGCCAAGCACGCCACCGCCCGCGCCAAGGCCGACGAGACCGCCAAGCTCCACGCCGAGCTGGCGGCCGACGCCCACCAGGCGCGCGAGGCCGCCGAGAGGGCCGCGGAGGAGTACGCCCTCGCCCGGGTCGAGGCCGAGAAGCTCGCCGACACCCGCACCAAGCAGCGCGCCGAGGCCGAGGAGGCCGCGGTGGCGAGGGGCAAGGAGCTGGAGGAGGCCGAACGCCGCCTTCTCGAGGCGTCCCGTGTCGCCGAGGAGCAGTCCCGCGCCCGCACCGAGGCCGAGGAGGCCGCGCGGACCAAGGCCGAGGAGGCCACCGCAGCGGCCGCGGCTGCCGCCGAGGCCAACACGAAGGCCGCCGAGCACGCCGAGCTGGCCCAGGCCGCCTACGCCGCACGCAGCGTCGCCGAAGCAGCCGCCGAGGACCGCCTCGAGGAGATGGACGAGCTTCGCGACGCGCTCGCGGCGGCCGAGAGAGCCGCCCGCAAGGCCGCCGACGAGTCCCGCGCCGCCTACGAGGCCCGCAGCGAGGCGGAGGCCGCGGCCGAGGCCGCCTACACCGCTCGCGCCGAGGCCGACACCCGCTCCGAGGAGCTCGCGCGGATGCGCGAGGAGGCCGACGCGGCCGCCGCCGGGCGGGCCGACGAGGCGCTGGCCGCGTTCACCGCGCGCCAGGCCGCGGAGCAGGCCGCCAACGAACGCGCCACCGAGGCCGAGGAGGCCGCGGCTGCGCGCATCGTGGCCGAGGAGGCCGCGGTCGCGATGGCGACCCAGGCCGAGCAGGCCGAGCAGGCTCGCAAGGAAGCCGAGGCCGCGGCCGAGGCCGCCTACGCCGCGGCCGAGACTGCCGCGACCGCCCGCGCCGAGGCCGAGGAGGCGGCGAAGGAGGCCTTCGAGGAGCGCAAGTCCGCCGACGCCAACGCCGAGGACCACGCGATGACCCGGGCCGCGGCCGAGGCCGCGGCCGCTGACCAGTACGCCGTGGCCGCCGAGGCGCTCGCCGCCCGCACCGAGGCGGAGGAGGCGGCTCTGCGCGCCTTCAAGGCCGCCGACGCTGCCAACGACGCCCGCCTCGAGGCCGAGAAGAGCGCGAAGCAGTACGCCGAGTTCGCAGCTGCCGCGGCTCACGAGGCCAACGAGAACGAGGAGCGCTATCGGCAGCTCACCGAGCTCGCCTCGCAGGCCGAGCAGGCGGCCGAGTCCGCCAACCTGGCCCGGATGGCCGCCGATCAGCGCGCCTCCGAGCACGCCGACCTGGCAGTGCAGGCCATGGAGGGCCGCCGCGCCGCCGAGCGTGCCGCGACCGAGGCCAACGAGGGTCGCCGTGCGGCGGAGACCGCGCTGCGCGCCGCCCACGAGGCGATGACCGAGGTCGTCACCGGCCAGGCCCGCGAGCGGGAAGAGGCCGAGCGCCGGATGACGGAGATGATGACCCGTCTCGCCGACGTCCAGGAGCAGGCCGCCGAGGCCGTACGCCTGCGGGTCGAGGCCGAGGAGGTGGCCGGCCAGAAGGCGATCGACCGTCAGGCCGTCGAAGCCTCGATCCTGCACAACACCCAGTTGGTCGAGAAGGCCATCGTGGACCGGCAGATCGCCGAGCGCCGCAGCGCCCAGCTCGCCAAGCAGCTCGCCGACCTGCGCGAGGCCGTGATGCTCGCGGTCAAGGGCGGCAGCACCAACAAGCGTGCGATGCAGGCCCTCGAGCTCACCCTCGCCGCGACGCCCTCGCCGCCCGAGGCGAAGCTCCCCATCCCGGACGCACCGGAGGAGCCGCTCGTCGTCGATCCTCTCCCGGCCGCCCCGCCGGCCCCGCCGGCCCCGCCGGCCGAGCCTGCCCCAGCAGCCGAGTCCGCCCCGGCGGCCGAGCCCTCCGAGACCGCACCTGCGCCGGTCTCCTCGTCCGCCAGCCCCGAAGCTGGTCCCCCGACCGCGCCCGTGACCCTGCCGGAGCGGCAGCCCGGCAAGACGCAGGGCGACAAGAACCAGGCATCCTCCAAGGACCCGTTCGCGGATCCGACTGACCTGCCGGACACCCCGAGCGACGCCCTCCCCCAGCGCTCCAGCGGCTGGCTGGCCGCGGTCAAGCTCGCCGAGTCCGGCAAGTTCCCCGGAGCCAAGATCCCTGGCGCCGACAATGTCGCGCCGGCGCCCGCCGACGACTCCTCTGATGCCGACCAGAAGGACGAGAAGGTCGGCACCAAGAAGCTCACCGTCCGCACCTTCAGGCCCGAGGACGGCTCGCTCATGACCGAGAGCACCGTCACGGTCACCGAGGAGGGTGTGCTCGACGTCCGCAAGGACGAGCAGACCCACACCTACGACCTCTACGACACCCACACCGACATCACCATCAAGGGTCAGCCGACCACCGACGAGTGGGTCGTCGAGTTCGCCACCGACGAGGCCGGTGCGGTCCAGGTCGACAAGTCGATGGTCGACCCCGAGGCGTTCCAGCGCGAGGTGCTCCGCTGGCGCCCCGACATGGCCGGCTGAGCAGCTTGCAGCGATACCCGGTCAACCGGGTGTCGCTGCGCTTCTCAGGCGTTGCAACACCTGAGAAGCGCAGCAATTGCCAGAGAAGTCAGAGGTTGTCGCGCAGGACCTGAGCGATCTCGAGGACGGCGGCGCGTGAGGTACGCCCCGCGCCGACCACGTTCAGGAACCCATGGATCTGGTCGGCGA
Organism: Nocardioides sp.; assembly: GCF_014360585.1. Classification (GTDB taxonomy): domain Bacteria; phylum Actinomycetota; class Actinomycetes; order Propionibacteriales; family Nocardioidaceae; genus Nocardioides. The sequence continues at coordinate 43,160 of NZ_JACIXG010000029.1, read as the reverse complement.
AGCGCTTGTGCGCGACCTTCACCCCGGCCTCCTCGAGCTTGGCCGCGTACGCCTCACCCTCGTCGCGCAGCGGGTCGAAGCCCGCGGTCGCGACGTACGCAGGGGCGACCCCGCTCGTCGGGATCTCCGCGTACAGCGGAGCGTGGCGCGGGTCGCGGCGGTCGATCCCCTCGGGCAGGTAGTTGTCGGTGGCCGCGGCGATGAAGTCGGCGGTCAGGTAGAAGCCCTCGCTGAGCTCCTCGCGGCTGCGCGTGTTCGCCTCCGACTGGGTGACCGGGTAGATGAGCAGCTGGAAGGCGCAGTCCTCGCCGACCGCGAGCGCGACCCCGGCCGCCAGGTTGCCACCTGCCGAGTCACCACCGACCCCGATCCGGGCCGGGTCCGCGCCGAGCTCGGCCGCATGCTCGACCGCCCACCGGAACGCCGCGACCGAGTCGTCGTACGCCGCCGGGAACGGCGACTCCGGTGCCAGCCGGTAGTCGACCGAGAGCACCTTGACCCCCGACTCGCTGGCCAGCAGCCGGCAGGGGGCGTCGTGGGAGTCGAGGTCACCGAAGATGAAGCCGCCGCCGTGCAGGAAGACCAGCAGCGGAGCGTTGCCCGAGACGCCCTCGGGGGTGTAGAGCCGCGCCTTGAATCCCGCGACCCAGAGCTCACGTACAGACCCGATCTCCTGGCGGCCACCACCGAGCTGCGACTGCCGCAGCAGCGCCACCCGCCCCTTCGGGATCGGCAGCGTCGACGGGTCCGGCTCCCCCGACACCTTCATCAGCGCGAGCATGATCTGCGTGTCCACCGCCAGCGTCTGCCCGTCGTAGGTCACCGGCTTGCCCACGATCCGCCGCTGCACCGCCGGCGGCAGGTTCATCGCGGCCGCGAAGGCAGACTTCTTCACCGGCACCAGCAACGGATCGATCAGGGACGACGCACGCGCGAGAATCGACATGCGCCCAAACTACCCCGTTACCGGGACGTCGTGTAACAGGTAGTTCACCAGGCGACCGCGCACCTGGTGCGCAGGAGCGGGACGTACGGTGGAATCGACGGTTCCAAACCACGCTCGGATGAAAGACTGGCCCCATGAGTCTCGACCCGCAGGCCCCCACCCGGTCGGCCGAGGACACCGTGAGCCTGACTGCGGTTCCCGACCAGCCGTTCGACGTCGAGCCCGAATACATCCCCGACCACGAGGCGCTGGCCGAGGTCGAGAAGTACGAGGACCGGTTCCTCGACCGGGAGCTGTCCTGGCTGCGGTTCAACGAGCGAGTGCTGGAGCTGGCGGAAGACGAGACCCTGCCGCTGCTGGAGCGCGTACGCTTCCTGGCGATCTTCACCTCCAACCTGGACGAGTTCTTCATGGTCCGCGTGGCCGGGCTCAAGAGAAGGATCGCGGCAGGGGTGGCGGTGAGAGCCGCCTCCGGGCTGATGCCGCGCGAGGTGCTCGAGCTGATCTGGAAGAAGACCCGGGAGCTCTCCGAGCGCCATGCCGAGGTGTTCCGCGGGCAGGTGAAGCCGGCGCTGCTCGACGAGGGCATCCAGCTGCTGCACTGGGAGGACCTGACCCCCGAGGAGGTCAAGGCCTGCAAGAAGCTGTTCAAGGAGCGGGTCTACCCGGTGCTGACGCCGCTCGCGGTGGACCCGGCCCACCCCTTCCCCTATATCTCCGGCCTCTCGCTCAACCTCGCCGTCCGCCTGCGCGACCCGAAGTCGAAGAAGAAGCACTTCGCCCGGGTCAAGGTGCCCCCGATCTTCGCCCGGTTCGTGCCGCTCGGCAACGACCGCTTCGTGCCGCTGGAGGAGGTCATGGCCGAGCGGCTGCAGAAGCTCTTCCCGGGCATGGAGATCATCGAGGTACACACGTTCCGGGTCACCCGCAACGAGGACCTCGAGGTCGAGGAGGACGACACCGAGAACCTCCTCACCGCACTGGAGAAGGAGCTGCTGCGGCGACGCTTCGGTCCGCCCGTACGCCTCGAGGTGCAGGAGTCGATGACCGACTCGACGCTCGACCTGCTGGTCTCCGAGCTCGGCATCTCCGACAAGGAGGTCTTCCGGCTGCCTGGCCCGCTCGACCTGCGCGGGCTGCACGGGATCGCCGACATCGACCGCGGTCAGCTGAAGTATCCGGCCTTCCTGCCGAGCACCCACCCGGCCCTGGCACCCGTCGAGAGCGCCGCGCCGGTCGACGTCTTCAAGGCAGCGCGCCGCGGCGACGTACTCCTCCAGCATCCCTACGACTCGTTCGCGACCAGCGTGCAGCGCTTCCTTGAGCAGGCGGCGGCCGACCCCCGGGTGCTGGCGATCAAGCAGACCCTCTACCGCACCTCGGGCGACTCCCCCATCATCGATGCCCTGATCGACGCCGCCGAGGCCGGCAAGCAGGTGCTGGTGCTGGTCGAGATCAAGGCACGCTTCGACGAGGTGGCCAACATCCGCTGGGCACGCAAGCTCGAGCAGGCCGGCTGCCACGTGGTCTACGGCCTGGTCGGCCTGAAGACCCACTGCAAGCTGGCGATGGTGGTCCGCGAGGAGCCCGACGGCACCATCCGCCGCTACACCCACATCGGCACCGGCAACTACAACCCCAAGACCTCCAGGCTCTACGAGGACATGGGGCTGATCACCACCGACGAGGCCATCGGCGAGGACGTCGCCCACCTGTTCAACAACCTCTCCGGCTGGAGCCGCGAGGCGACCTACGGTCAGCTCCTGGTCGCGCCCGGCAACGTACGTCTCGGCCTGATCGAGCAGATCCACGCCGAGATCGCCCACCATCTGGCGGGGCGGCCGGCCCGGATCCGGCTGAAGGCCAACTCCGTGGTCGACGAGGCCATCATCGACGCGCTCTACCTGGCTTCCCAGGCGGGCGTTCCCGTGCAGCTGCTGGTCCGTGGAATCTGCGCGCTCCGTCCGGGGGTGGAGGGGCTCAGCGAGACCATCGAGGTGCGCTCGATCCTGGGCCGGTTCCTCGAGCACTCGCGGATCTTCTGGTTCGAGAACGGCGCTCCCGACGAGGGCGACGGACCGAGCGCCTGGATCGGCTCGGCCGACATGATGCACCGCAACCTCGACCGACGGGTCGAGGCCCTTGTACGCCTCCCCACCCCGGAGCTCGTGGCGGAGGTCGGCTCGCTGTTCGACATGGCCTTCGAGCCGACCACCGACGCCTGGGTCCTCGGTCCCGACGGGACATGGGCCCGCAACCACGCTCCCAACCATCTCCAGGCGATGTTGATCACACGGCAGCGCCGGCGCAGGCGCGCTTCGACAGGCTGAGCACGCCCTGACTTTCGTCGTGTCAAGCGGACTCGCCTAACATGAGCCCGCAGGTCTGCCTCATCCAGCCAGGAGCCCCCCGTGCGTTTCCGAATCCGCCCGGTCGACACGTCGTTCTACGACCTGTTTGCCGAGTCCGCCAACCACCTCGTCGGCGGTGTCTCGCTGCTCGCCGAGATGCTCAGCGACACAGCCGATCGCGAGGAAGTCGCGCGACGGATGCGCGACGCGGAGCATGCCGCTGACGAGACGACCCACGAGATCGTCAAGAAGGTCAACTCGACCTTCGTCACGCCCTTCGACCGCGAGGACATCTACGCCCTCGGCTCCGGTCTCGACGACGTGATGGACTCGATGGACGAGGTCGTCGACCAGATCTTCGTCTACGGCGTCAACATCCTGCCCCCGGAGCTCTCCGACCAGGTCACCGTGCTCCAGCGCTGCGCCGAGCTGACCGCCTCCGCGATGCCCAAGCTTCGCTCGATGAAGGAGCTCTCGGAGTACTGGATCGAGATCAACCGTCTCGAGAACCAGGGCGACAAGAACCACCGTCGCATCCTCGCCAAGCTCTTCTCCGGTGAGTACGACGCGATGGAGGTCCTCAAGCTGAAGGACATCGTCGAGTCCCTCGAGGATGCGATCGACGCGTTCGAGAAGGTCGCGAACACCGTCGAGCAGATCGCCGTCAAGGAATCCTGACACCGTGGAACTTGCCATCGTCATCACGGTGGTCGTCGTCGCGCTCGTCTTCGACTACACCAACGGCTTTCACGACGCCGCCAACGCCATCGCGACCTCCGTGTCCACCCGCGCGCTCACGCCGCGCATCGCCCTCCTGCTTGCGGCGGTGATGAACTTCGTCGGTGCCTTCCTGGGCCAGAAGGTCGCCCAAACCGTCTCCGACACGATCACCCCACCATCGGGAGCGCAGGGTCTGACCGTCGTGATGGCCGGCCTGCTCGGCGCCATCGCGTGGAACATGATCACCTGGTACTTCGGTCTTCCGTCGTCCTCGTCGCACGCCCTGATCGGCGGCCTGGCCGGCTCGGCGCTCGCCGCCGGCGCGTTCGTCAACTGGGTCACGGTGCTGGAGAAGGTCGTCATCCCGATGTTCATCTCGCCGTTGGTGGCCTTCGGTCTCGGCTTCGGCGTGATGCTCGCGATCATGTGGATCTTCCGGCGCGCCAACCCCCACAAGGCGCAGAAGGGCTTCCGGATCGCGCAGACGATCTCGGCCGCCGCGATGGCGCTCGGTCACGGTCTCCAGGACGCGCAGAAGACCATGGGCGTCATCTTCCTCGCCCTGGTCACCGGTGGCTTCCTCTCACAGGGCGACGACCTTCCGTTCTGGGTCATCGCCGCCGCCGCGACCGCGATCTCCCTCGGCACCATGTCCGGCGGCTGGCGCATCATGCGCACCCTCGGCCGTCGCATCATCCACCTGGACCCATCGCGCGGCTTCGCCGCGGAGTCGGTCGCCGCCTCGGTGCTCTACACCACGGCGTACATCTGGGAGGCTCCGATCTCGACCACCCACACGATCACCTCGTCGATCATGGGTGTCGGCGCGACCAAGCGGTTCTCCGCGGTCCGCTGGGGTGTGGCGAAGTCCATCGTCATGGCCTGGATCTTCACCTTCCCCGCCGCCGGCGGCGTCGCGGCCCTGACGTATCTGCTCTGCCACTTCGTTTTTCAGCTCCCGTAAAACCGCGCCGAGTCGGCGCATCTGACCCCGTGTCTCGCGAAGCGAAGCGAGCGAGAGGGGTCGGATGCGCCGACTCGGCATTTCGTCCTCAGCCGAAGCGGCCGGAGATGTACGCCTCGGTGTCGGGGTTGTCCGGGTTGGTGAACATCTGCTTGGTGGGGTTGAACTCCACCAGGTGACCCGGCTGACCGGCGGCCTTCAGGTTGAAGAAGCCGGTGTCGTCGGAGACCCGGGCGGCCTGCTGCATGTTGTGGGTGACGATCACGATCGTGTAGTCGGACTTCAGCTCGTGGATGAGGTCCTCGATCGCGGCGGTGGAGATCGGGTCGAGCGCCGAGCACGGCTCGTCCATGAGCAGCACCTCCGGCTGGACCGCGATCGCACGGGCGATGCAGAGCCGCTGCTGCTGACCACCGGAGAGCCCCATGCCGGGCTTGCCGAGGCGGTCCTTGACCTCGTTCCACAGGTTTGCGCCACGCAGCGCGCTCTCCACGATCGTGTCCGCCTCGGACTTCTTCATCCGCTTGGCGTTGAGCTTGTTGCCGGCGAGCACGTTGTCGTAGATCGACATCGTCGGGAACGGGTTCGGCCGCTGGAAGACCATGCCGACCTTGCGGCGTACGGCCACCGGGTCGACGTTCGGCCCGTAGATGTCCTGGCCGGCGATCGTGATCTTCCCCTCGACGTAGGCGCCGGGGATGACCTCGTGCATCCGGTTGAGGGTGCGCAGGAAGGTCGACTTGCCGCAGCCGGACGGCCCGATGAAGGCGGTCACGGACTTCGGCTTGACGGACATGGTGACGTCCTCGACGGCCTTGAAGTCGCCGTAGAAGATGCTGGTGTCCTTGACTTGAATGGACATGTGTTACTCCTAGCGCCCGGTCTTGGGGGCGAAGATCGTGCCGACGATACGGGCGATGAGGTTGAGGACCATGACGAGGATGAAGAGCACCAGTGCTCCACCCCAGGCGTACTCGACGCCCTTCGCAGTGGCCTCGGACAGCTGGGTGTAGATGAAGACCGGCACGGTCATCATCGGGCTGTCGTCGAAGGCATTGGTGTTCAGGTTCGGGTTGAAGCCCGAGGCGACCAGCAGCGGCGCCGTCTCACCGATCACTCGCGAGATCGAGAGCACGACACCGGTGACGATGCCGCCGATGGCGGTCGGGAGCACCATCTTGGTGATGGTGCGCCACTTCGGCACGCCGAGGGCGTACGCCGCCTCGCGCAGGTCGTCGGGGACCAGCTTGAGCATCTCCTCGGTCGAGCGGACCACCGTCGGGATCATCAGCAGCGAGAGCGCGACGCCGCCGCCGAAGCCGAAGCGCGTGCCCGGCCCCATGATCAGGGTGAAGAGCGCGAACGCGAACAGGCCCGCGACGATGGACGGGATGCCGGTCATGACGTCGACCAGGAAGGTGATCCCCTTGGCGAGGCGGTTGCCCTTGCCGTACTCGATCAGGTAGATCGCGGTCATGATGCCGATCGGGATCGAGATCACCGCCGCGATGCCGGTGACGATCAGGGTGCCGATCAGCGCGTGGTAGAGCCCGCCCTGGTCGTCGCCGGTGACCGAACGCATCGAGAAGGTGAGGAACTCCGGACTGATGGTTGCGGCGCCGCGGGAGACGACCGTGTAGATGAGCCAGATCAGCGGGATGACCGCGACCGCGAAGGCCGTCCACACCAGCCCGGTGACGAGCTTGTCGGTCGCCGAGCGCTTGTTCTCCACCAGCAGCGCCCACAGGGGGTAGCCGATGAGGAACGCGAGCACACCGATGACAGCGGCTCCGACGATGCCCACGCCGAGCACCACGGCGAGGCCGCCGAGGGCGAGCGCAGCGACGCCGACCAGCCACTGGGCACCGCGCGGGAGCGTGGCGTGAGCCAGCATGTTCTCTTCCTGTACCACGTCGTCGACAGAGGGGTCGATCTTGCTCACTTGGCCCTCCCTCGGGCGACGATCCAGCGGGCGAGCGCGTTGACCAGGAAGGTGAACGCGAACAGCACGAGGCCGGTCGCGATCAGCACGGAGAGCCGGTCGGGCGTGCTCTCCTTGTAGCCCTGGGCGATGTATGCCGCGATGGTCTGCGGGTTGTTGGTGCCGATGATGAACAGCGAGATGATCACCTTCGGCGAGACGATCATCGCGATCGCCATGGTCTCACCGAGGGCCCGGCCGAGGCCGAGCATGACCGCGGAGACCATGCCGGAGCGGGCGTAGGGGAAGACCGCGTAGCGGATCATCTCCCAACGGGTCGCGCCCAGCGCCAGCGCCGCCTCCTCGTGCAGTCGCGGCGTCTGCGCGAAGACCTCGCGGCAGATCGAGGTGATGATCGGCAGGACCATCACGGCCAGCACGATCGCGGCGGTGAACAGCGTACGGCCGTTGCCGGAGGGCTGGCCGTCGAAGAACGGCAGCCAGGCCAGGTTCTCGGAGAGCCAGGTGTGGGCCGGCACCAGGTACGGGCCGAGCACCACCGCACCCCACAGGCCGAAGACGACCGACGGGACCGCGGCGAGCAGGTCGATGACGTACGCCACGGGGGTGGCGATCCGCCGCGGGGCGTAGTGGCTGATGAAGAGCGCGATCGCCACGCTGAAGGGGACCGCGACGATCAACGCCAGCACAGCGGCGTACATGGTGGCGAACAGCAGCGGCACGACCAGGCCCAGGAACGAGCCCCGGCCGGTGTAGTGCTGCGCGTCCACACTGAAGCCCGGGATGCCCTCGATGCCCAGGAAGATGAAGACGGCTGCCAGCGCCACCAGGATGAGAGTGGCGGCAGTGACGGCGATGCCTCGGAAGACGACATCACCCACCGAGCCACGGCCGGACAGCTCCGACTTCGTGTCAACGCCAGGGTCGGCGCCGGGGTCAGCGGCGACAGTCACAAGGCATTCCTCGACTTTCTTGTTTCGGTTCTCAAGACAGCCGTACGGGCGGCGGCCGCAGCCACCGCCCGAACGGCGATCACGTCAGACTAGTCGGCACTACTTGATCGCGCCGACGAGCTCCAGAGCCTTGTCCGCGGTCTCGCGGTCCAGCGGCGCGGAGCCGGCCTCCTCGGCGGCGGCCTCCTGGCCCTCCTCGGAGAGGATGAACTCCAGGTAGCCCTTGACGTTGGCCGCGTCCTCGGCGTTCTCGTAGGTCGGGCAGGCGAGCAGGTAGGTGACCAGCACGACCGGGTAGACGCCGGCCTCGGTGGTGGTGCGGGCGACCTCGACGGCCATGTCGTTGTCGCTGGTGCCGACCGACTTCGAGGCAGCCAGGATCTTGGCAGCGGCCTCAGGGGTCGGCTCGACGAAGTCCTCGCCGACCTTGACCTTGACGGTGGCGAGATCGTTCTCGGTCGCGGCGGAGGCGTCCACGAAGCCGATGTAGCCGGCACCCTGCATGGCGGTCACGACACCGGAGGTGCCGTCGCCGCCCTCGCCGCCCTTGATGGAGGCGGGCCACTCACCGTCGGGCTCCTCGGCCCAGCCACCGGCGGCCGCGAGGTACTCGGTGAAGTTCTCCTGGGTGCCGGAGTCGTCGGCGCGGTGGACCGGGGTGATCGCGGTGTCCGGAAGCTTGGCGTCCGGGTTGGTCGCGGCGATCGCCGGGTCGTTCCACTTGGCGATCTTGCCGGAGAAGATGTCGGCGAGGGTCTTGGCGTCGAGGTTGAGCTCGTCGACGCCCTCGACGTTGAAGACGACGGCGATCGGAGAGACGTACGCCGGGACCTGGATCGGGTCACCGCCGCACTGCTCCTTGGCCTTGGTCAGCTCGCCCTCGTCGTCGTTGAGGGCCGAGTCGGTGCCACCGAAGAGGTAGCCGCCGGTCGCGAAGCCCTCACGGCCCGAGCCGGAGCCCACGGGCTCGTAGACGACGCTGAGGTCGGGGTTCGCGTCCTGGATGCCGGCGACCCATGCCGCCTGGGCCTTTTCCTGAGCAGAGGAACCGCCACCCTTGATGGTGCCCGAGAGGGTGCCTTCGCCTTCGCTGCCGCTGTTCTGCTCGTTGGCGGCGCCGCAGGCGCTGATCGAAAGAGCAAGGGCCGCGGCTGTGATGCCCGGGACAAGTGCCCGGCGCAGCGAGGTGGTGTTCACGCAAGTCTCCTGATGATGATGCAGTCGATTCGGAGTTGTCGCGATGACCGTAAGCAGCCGAGGTGGACGGGAAACTCGGCGTAGGTGAACACAGGCTGAACGTGGGACACAAAGTCGATGGCAAATCGGCGTCAGTTGCGGGCACGGAAGATGAACAGGCAGGCCTCGAGCCCCTTCAGGCCTGAAAGGCCTCCGCCGCACACACTTCGCCGGCCCGCACGTGCAGCACCATCAGCTCGCCCTTCGCCAGCTTCGGGTCGCGCACACCCAGGCCGCCGAAGAGCCACGGCAGCACCGGTCGGTGCGTGCAGATCACCGTCGGGACGGCCAGGTCGCGCAGGGTCTCCGCGGCCAGGGCCGACACGCTACCTTCCTCCGCGCCCTCCTCGCTCAGCTGTCTCAACTGCTCGGACGAGATGCCAGCCATTCCGGCGTACGGCGCGACGGACTGCACGCAGCGGACGCTCGGCGAGGTGATCACCCGGCCGACATCGTAGGCCATCAGCAGGCCGGCCAGGGTGACCGCCTGGGTCCGCCCGGTGTCGTCGAGCGGCCGCTCCCGGTCCGCGCGGGACCAGGCCGAACGGCCGACTGCCGACCCGTGCCGAAGGATGACGAGGGGCGTGGTGGGGTGGCGTACGTCCGCCGCCTCCTGCAGCGTGGCCCGGTCGTACGGATAGGTGAGCCGCTCGCGCGCCTTCTCCACCGAGAGCCACTCGACCTCGTCGATCTCGTCGTTGACCTGGTAGCCGTCGACGTCGTCGTCGGTGCCGGCAGCGGCGCGGCCGACCCAGTAGTGGACCACCTTCTGGCCCGCATCGACGGGATAGCGCTGCGGCCGGAGCGGGCGGCCGAGCGCGACCCTCAGGCCGGTCTCCTCGCGCACCTCACGGATCGCGGCCACCGGCACCGTCTCGCCGGGGTCGACCTTGCCCTTGGGGAAGGACCAGTCGTCGTACTTGGGCCTGTGGACCAGTGCCACCTCTGACTGGTCGTCGTGCTCGCGAAAAACCACTACGCCGGCGGCCGGGATCTCGGGCATGGGCACAGGGTATGTCGGCTGGGTGTATCAGTTGGGCGATCGGCTCGTCTAAGGTTCGTCGGGATGCTCCGCAACCCTCAACTTCTCGACCGCCCCCGGACGTGGGCCGGTCGGTCGTCCCGAGTCGTACGCGCCCACCCCCTGTTGACCGTCGCGGTGGGCGTCCTCGTCGTGGCGCTCGTTATCTTCCTGGCCCGGACGTGGGCGACCCGCGGCGGCGACCTCGACGAGGCGCTGCGGCTGGCCCCCAGCGAGGCGACCCGGGTCTCGTTCACCGACTGGGCCGGGATCCGCGAGAGCGTCGGCACCGACCTCGATGCGAGCTCCACACCGGCAGACGTCCACGAGATGATCGACGAGGCCTATGCGTTGGACCTCACCTCGACCTCGGTGCTGCCTGATGCCTCGGGGCTGCTCCAGCAGCACTTCGGCTGGTCACCGGCGACCCTCGACTGGGAGCTCTACACCCAGTCGTCCGAGGGCGCGCTCATGCTCGCGCACCTCGAGGACATGGACGCCGACCACCTCGTCGACAAGCTCACCTCGATGGGGTTCACCGCTCCTGAGGACGATCCCGCCGACGGCGGCGTCTGGGACGGCACTCTGGTCCCGTTCGGCAACTTCACCGACTCCGGGATCGACTCGACGATCTCCCCGCAGCTCACCTACATCGCCTTCCTGCCCGAGCGGGACCTCATCGTGGCCTCGGACGGTCGGCGCTACCTCGGCGACCAGGTCGAGAACCTCGGCGACGGCGATCTGAACGAGCCGATGACAAAGGCAGCCGACCGGCTGAGCGACCCGCTCTCGGCGTTCGTCTACGACGGTGGCTTCACCTGCAGCGAGATCGGGCTCGGCGGTGCCTCTGCCGCCGACCAGGACCAGGCCGACGGCCTGGTGGACGCAGCCGGCGACATCAACCCGATCGCGGGCTTCGCCATGGCGGCCGAGCCGAGCGGGAACGTACGCGTCGCGATGGCCTTCGAGAACGACGACCAGGCGCGCACCAACGCCGACACCCGGGCCAAGCTCGCAGTCGGCCCCGCCCCGGGCCAGGGCGGCACCTTCGACGAGCGGTTCGAGCTCGGCAAGGTCGCGGCCGAGGATGCGGTCGTCACCATGCAGCTGCAGCCGAAGGACGGCGCTGCCGTGCTCTCCGACCTGGCGAACGGACCGCTGCTGTTCGCGACCTGCTGAAGACCTCTACGGGATGATCCCGAGGATCCGGTCGATCTCCTCCTGCGAGAGGTGGTCGTCGGACTCGCTTGCGGCGACGATGAGGTTGGTGGTGAGCTCGACCTCGAGGAGCAGCTCGGGATCTTCCAGCGTCACATCGAACTGGTCAGCCACGCCCGCCTCCTCACCCTAAGACCTCGTCTTCACATCATCTCCCAGTCTCGGTGGATCTGCGTGCTGATCCACCAAGAACCATCAAAAGTTGTCATATCAAGCGTGACACAGAATTCTGAGAGCGCTCCAATCAGACCAGCTCTGGGCTGAGACCACGAGGCCCCAGCCAGACGGCTGGGGCCTCGGTGCAGATGATCAGTGTCGGCTTACGCCGAACCCGAGATCGTCTTGATGTTCAGCGAGCGAATCAGAGAGGACGAACGTTCTCGGCCTGCGGGCCCTTCGGGCCCTGCGTGACGTCGAACTCGACCTTCTGGTTCTCGTCCAGCGACTTGTAGCCGTTGGTCTGGATCGCAGAGTAGTGCACGAAGACGTCGTCGCCGCCGTCCTCCTGCGCGATGAAGCCGAAACCCTTCTCGGCGTTGAACCACTTAACGGTGCCCTGAGCCATCTGCTCGTTACTCCTTAGTCGGGGCGAGAGGCCACCAGGTTCGGTAGCCCCGCATCAGGGGCGGGTGACACGTCGCTCCGACCTGTGTTTCCCGAACCGAGGCCCGGGCGGGCACAGAGCAGAAACGCCGTTGGCTCACAAACTCCGCAGGCGTCAGACCTTCTGGAACTTGCTCCTGTTGCGGGAGTGACATTAGCAACTCGCGGGCCGCTGCGAACCCCCCTTGGCGGATCGTTTTCCGCGCGAGGGGGTGAAGCTTGCGCGACAGAGCCGTGAAACGGCCGCTCAGCGGGACGTTCGCCGACGCCTTCCGAGTCCGCCTCCGGCAAGCAGAAAGACCCCCGCCCGGGCCCCGGGCGGGGGTCTGACCTGGTAGGCCGTGTCGGTCTCGAACCGACGACCCATGGATTAAAAGTCCACTGCTCTACCAACTGAGCTAACGGCCCGCCGGGAGTCTACCGGAGCAGCGGTCTTCTCCTATTCATGGACGCCCGGCGACGCGCTCATCCGCTCGCTGACGATCCGGGAGCACCGCTCGGCGGCGGCCGCGCCGGTCAGCGCATGCTCGAGCAGCAGCTGGGCCCAGCGCTCGTAGCGGGCGACCTCGACCGGGTCGGCGATCTCGAGATCGCCGGCGCTGGTCTCGAGGGTGACGATCCGGTCGCGCTGGTCCCAGCCGTGCTGGACCAGGACCGGGAAGCTCTCGAAGGGAACGATCCCGATCGTCGCCTTGGTGGTCGTCGCCAGCCTGGCGATGTGATCGATCTGGGCGCGCATGATGTCGGGGGAACCGACCAGGTGATGGAGGGCAGCCTCGCCGACCAGGATGGTGATCGATCTTCCCGCCTCGTAGAGGATCGCCGAGCGACGCAGCCGCGCCGCGATCACGCCCGAAGTCTCCTCGGGCTCGGCGTCCCGTTCACGAGAACCGCCCGCCAGGGACAGCAGGGCACGCGCGTAGTCGGGGGTCTGCAGCAGCTCCGGGACGCTGTGTGGTGCGAAGCTGGTCAGGACCTTCGTGGCGACCTCGGTCGCCGCGTACGCCTCCTGGCGCTGCTCGGCGCCGCCGCCGGTCGGAGGGGCGTCCCGGAAGGCAGCCTGCTCGAGGTCGGCACGGGCACGCAGCGCGAGCAGCATCTCCCTGTCGGCGCCCACCGCGGCCGCCCAGTCGCGGACCTCGGACTCGGAGATCGACTGGCGGCCCGACTCGATCTTCGACACCTTCGGCTGGGACCACCCCGACCCCAGAGCAGCCGCGAGGTCGATCCCGGTCAGCCCGGCAGCGCGACGGGCATCTCGGAGCGCCTCGGTGAGCGCTTCGCGGGCTCGACGGTTGGGACGGGACACGGCAGGGGCCTCCTTCGACGGGCGGGGCCGCTTCGGCAGGAGCGGCGACTAGACGGAACCATCGTGCCTGATGTGCATACTGCGCGTCCAGATGCACATCACGATTGGCATTGGCGTCATATAATGCTTTACTGAGGTCGGGGTCGGCATCGACAGGAAGGCAGGGCCTCGGATGAGCACCAGACGAACCCAACCCGGACGACCACGCCTCGTCCCAGCGAGCACGACAGCCCCACCACGCGAGCAGGTCCTTCATGCCGCTGCGCAACTGTTCGTCACCAAAGGCTTCTCGGCGACCTCCACCCGGGAGATCGCCGAGAAGGTCGGGATCAGGCAGGCGTCGCTCTACTACCACTTCACCGGCAAGGACGAGATCCTCGCCGAGCTCCTGGAGCGATCCGTCCGTCCCACCGTCGACAGGGTCGAGCAGATCGAGAAGCTGACCGCGTCGGAGTCCCCCGAGACCGCCCTCTACCTGCTGGCTCTCGTCGACATCCACACTCTCGCCGAGGCGCCGGACAACATCGGCACGCTGGCCACCCAGCCCGATGTGACCAGCAGCGAGGCCTTCGACGCCTTCCGGAGCACGCGCGCCGAGCTGGCCGACGCCTACGGTCGGATCGCCACCCGCGCCGCGGCGCCCAGCCTCGCTCCGGCAGCCGACCCGCGCCATCTCGGCGAGATGCTGATGCACCTGGTCGAGGTCACCACCAGTCTGCGCAGCAGCGGCGTCCCGATCGACGACACGACCGCCGACATCATCGCCTCGACCTGTCTGCGCGCCTGCGGGGTCCCCGGCAGCCGCGTTGCTCCGGCGGCACTGTCCGCGGCTGCGCTCATCGACCAGACGCGCCCTGTGCGCGCCCAGCGCCCGGACCGGGGGAACTGACAGCCCAGCGGGGCCCGACCGGCTCAGTGCCGGTCGGACCCCGCTGCGTACGAACGAATTTTCGTTCAGTGGGTCCCGGTGATGCGGTCGAGCGTGCCCGGGGTGTAGGGCGAGCCGGCCTCCAGGTAGTTGGCGAAGGCGTCGATGTCGAGACCGCCGTAGTAGGGGTCGGTGCCCTTGGTGAAGGCCTCGAAGGCGTCGCCGCCGCCCTGCAGGAAGTTGTTGGTCACGACCCGGTAGGACGCGGCCTTGTCGATCGGCTGCCCGTCCAGCTTGACGGACCCCTCGACCGGACCCGACGGGCTGATCTCGTAGGAGAAGCCCTCCGAGACCTGCAGGATCTTGTGGGTCGTGGCGTTGGCACCGGTGACCTGCTGGGTGAGCAGGTCATAGACGTCCTGGCCGGTCATGGTCAGCGAGACCAGGTAGTTGTTGAACGGCTGGACCGTGAACGCCTCGTCGTAGGTGACGTCGCCGACGGCCTCACCGTAGGGCGAGTTGGCCGCGGTCAGGTCGGCGCGGATGCCACCCGGGTTCATGAACGCGATCACCGGCGTCTGTCCGTTGTGGACCGTCGACTGGTCGGCCAGCTGGGCGTCGGCGATCAGGTCACCGAGCGCAGACTCACCGGCGGGGCTCTGGTCACGCTTGACGTCGGTGGTGATCGTGCCGAGCACCCGGGAGGCGATCGGCTCGACCAGCTCCTTGTAGGTGTTGATCAGCTTGGTCTGGTCCTGAGCCTTGGCGACGTCGCGGGTGACGAGCATGTTCGAGCCCTTGACCGAGGAGCGGACGATGTCGCGCGACTTGAGGTTGTACTTCAGGTTGGTCTCGGTGTAGAGCCGCCCGAAGGACGAGGCCGAGGTGATCATGCGGGACTTGCCCTCGGGGTCGGGCACGTCGCAGACGTAGGGGTTGTGGGTGTGACCGGTGACCACCATGTCGATCTCGGGGTCGAGGTTCTGGGCGATCGGCAGGATGGGCGAACCGGCGACCAGCTCGCCGCCGCCCGCGCAGGTGTAGTCGTAGCTGGCGTTGACGTCGTAGACCTTGCCGGTGGCCGGGTCGGTCCACTTCTCCTTCGGCAGGTTGGCGCCCTCGTGGATCAGGGTGACGATCGCCTTGACACCCTTCTTCTTCAGCACGGGCACGAGCGCGTTGGCGGTCTCGACCTCGTCCTTGAAGGTGAGCCCCTTGACCCCCTCGGCGGTGACGATGTCGGGGGTGGCCTCGAGGGTCATGCCGATGAAGCCGATCTTGGCGCCGTCGACCTCCTTGATCGCGTACGACGGCAGGATCGTCTCGCCGCTCGCGTCCTCGATCACGTTGGAGGCGAGGATGTCGAAATCGGCGCCCTCGTACTCGTGGGCGGCGCAGGAGTTCTGGTTGTCCTTGCCGTCCCCGTCGTCGATGCAGCCGCCGTCGGCGATGCGCTGCAGCTCCTTGTAGCCCTCGTCGAACTCGTGGTTGCCGACCGCGGTCACGTCCAGGCCGAGCTGGTTGAGCGCCTCGATGGACGGCTCGTCGTGGAAGGCAGCCGAGAGCAGCGGCGAGGCCCCGATGAGGTCGCCCGCGGCGACGGTCAGGGAACGGTCCTGGCCCTTGCGGGCCTCAGCCAGGTGGGAGGCGAGGTATTCCACGCCACCCACGTTGACGGTGTCGTCGACGGGCTTGCCGGTGGCCGGGTCGATGTGGTGGCCGGTGACCAACCGACCGCCCGAACCCGACGGGGCCTCGAGATTGCCGTGGAAGTCGTTGAACGAGAGCAGCTGGACATCGACCAGGTGCTTCCCAGGTTTGGCCGAGGCAGAGTTCGCGAGCGGAGTGGCAACTGCGGCGGCCGCGAGTGCGACGGCGGCAACAGCCACAGCGGGGCGAAGAGTTCGGGTGAAACGAGGCATTTGCTGTGCTCCCCATCTGAGTGATCAACGAGGGGAACGATGCCCCTTCGGGTTCTGATTGTGAAGAGGTAACAGGATTACCGCCGCCGAATCGTCATCAACCGTTAATCAGCAGCGTTATTTTGCTTCGGGCTCCGCTTCAGCCGAAGAACTCGGTAACGTCGACGGCTCCCCCGGCCTCCTCGAACTCGTCCCGGACCGCCTCTCGCAGCTTCGCGTCGGAGAGATAGTCGGCGGCCACCGCGGCGAGGCCGTAGGCGGCGTCGACGAGCACCTCGTCGGCGTACGGCGTGACCGCGGCAGCGGCGAACTCCCGGCTGTGCAGGGACACGTCGGGCTCGGCGATCTTGACCATCGCGTGCAGGCCGGGGACCCGGAAGGAGACGTTGCCGAAGTCGGTGGAGCCGGCGAGGAGATCCGGGACCACACCGGGCGCGAGGACGGTGTGGTTGCGCTCCTGGTAGCGGCGGTTCCAGGCCTCCGCGAGCCCGGTGTTGTTGCGGATGGGCAGGTAGACCGGTGACTCGTCCCAGCTGAACTCGACCCCGCAGCCGGTCATCAGCGCCGCACCCATCGCCATCTCCTCCAGCCGCTGGGAGAGGATCTTGAGCGTCTCGGGGTAGGCGGAGCGGACGTAGAACTGGATCGAGGCGTGCTCCGGGATCACGTTGGGGCGCAGACCGCCCTCGGTGATGATCGCGTGCACCCGGTCGGTCGGCGGCATCTGCTGCCGGTTGAGCGCGACGCCGGTGTAGAGCAGGTTGGCCGCGTCCAGGGCGTTGCGCCCCATGAACGGCTGGATCGAGGCGTGCGCCGGCACCCCGACGTACGTCACCCGCAGTTGCCTGCGGCCCAGGAAGACCGGCTCGGAGTTGTCGTAGGTGAACGGGTGGACCATGATCGCGGCGTCGACGCCGTCGAACGCACCCTTCTGCGCCATCAGCTCCTTGCCGCCACCGCCCTCCTCGGCGGGGGTGCCGAGCCAGATGACCCGGCCTCCAAGGCGGTCGATCACGCTCGCGATGGCCAAGAACGCGCCCACGCCGACCGTGGCGATCAGGTTGTGGCCGCAGCCGTGACCGATGCCGGGGAGCGCGTCGTACTCGGAGAGCACCGCGACCGTCGGACCGTCCAAGGTGTCTCCGGCTGACGCGTAGAGAGCGGTCGGCAGGCCATAGGCACCGCGCGCCACCTCGATGCCGTGGGCCTCGACGAACTCGGCGAGCCCGGCCGCGCTCCGGTGCTCCTCGAACCCGGTCTCCGGGTGGTCGGCGAGGTCGTGGGAGACCGCGACCAGCTCAGGGCCGAGATCCACGAGCTTGTCGCGGATCGCGTCCAGGATCCCCCGCGGCGCACCCGCCGAGGGGGACTCGACCGCCTTGGTGATGAGCGCCTTGGCGTCCGCCTCGTCGCGGAGCTGGTTGACCAGGAACGGGTTCGGTTGCTGCGGCTGGCTCATGCCGCCGCCTCGGTTGAGAAGGGCAAAGAATACCGAAACGGCGGCCTGAGGCCTATGGTCACTCGCTGGCGCTCGCTCATGCCGCCAGAGGCTATCGGTGGCCTGTCGTCGCCAGCCCCCGAGGGCCCAGCCGTCATCGATCGCTCAGAGCCCAGCCGTCGGCGACGATGCGGGCCTCGTCGCCGGGACGCGCCGAGTCGAACACCGTACGCCGCCCCTGGCTGACCACGATGCCGTCGACGTAGATCCCGCGGCCCTGGGAGGACGAGTCGGTCTCGTAGGTCCACCTGACCGCGGTCGTGCCGGCGGGCAGCTCCGCGTGTCCGCGCAGCCACCGGCGGCCGCCGTAGCCGTTGACCGCCTCGCTGGTCTCCCAGCTCCAGCCGCCACCCTCGAGCTTCCACGGCAGAGCACTGAAGGTGGTGCCGTCGGTGGAGTACTGCAGCCGGCCGAAGTCGAAGCGCGGCTCGGTGTCGAAGTAGTAGTCGAAGTCGAGCAACGCAGCGTCAGTGGCCGCGAGCGGCACGTCGAGCGTCGCCTTCTTCGCGTTGGTGCGACCCGAGTACCACGACGTACGCCCCTTCGCGGGCTTGACTGCCGAGGCCATGCCGAGCTCGTCGGAGACGACCCGGCGGGAGGGGTTGTTGCTGCCCCAGTCACGGCTGGGGTGGACGCGGTTGGTCATGAGCACGACGAGCTGGTGGCCGATCGGGTCCATCACGATGCTGGTGCCGGTGTAACCGGTGTGGCCGAAGGAGACCGGCGACCAGATCGGTCCGTGGTACCAGGTCGTGGCGAGCTCCCAGCCAAGGCCACGGGAGCTGGTGAACTGGCCACCCGTGAAGTCGCGCAGCGAGAGCCTGACCGTCTCCTCCTCGAGGATCCTGGTGCCGTTGTAGACACCGCCGTTTAGGAACATCTGGCCGAACCTGGCCATGTCCGCGGCGGTCGAGAAGATGCCCGCGTGGCCGGCGACGCCGTCGAGAGCCCAGGCGTTCTCGTCGTGCACCTCGCCGCGGATCATCGGGCGGCCGGCCCACGGCTGGTACTCGGTGGCGGCGACACGGGGGAGGATGTCGGCGGGCGGGTTGTACATGGTGTCGCGCATGCCCAGGGGCGCGGTGATGTGGTCGCGTACGTAGGCGTCGAGCTTCTTGCTCGAGAGCCGCTCGATGAGCAGCCCGAGGGTGATCAGGTTGATGTCGGAGTAGCGGTAGACCTGCTCGGGCGCGTGGGTGGGCTTCGTGCTCATGATCGCCGCGACCCGCTCGTCGTAGGTGTCGTAGCCCGCCCACAGCGACGGCGACGGGCCGGCGAGCAGGCCGGAGACGTGCGTGAGGAGGTGGCGTACGAGGATCACGCTCTTGCCGTTCGGCGCGAACTCGGGCAGATAGGTGACGACCGGCGCCTCGAGATCGAGGCTGCCCCGCTCCACCAGCTGGAGGATCGCGGTCGCGGTGAAGAGCTTCGACATCGAGGCGACGTCCCACAGCGTGTCCAGCCCGGCATCGACCTGCTGGTCCGCGGGCAGCTCGACGACGCTCGTGCCGTCGAGGCCGTACCTGAGCGCCTTGCCGACGCTCTCGTGGGCCACGATGACGCCGTCCTTGACCGCGATCGCGGTGGCCCCTGCGTACAGGGGGTGGGCTGGGTTCTCCGTGGTCGGCTCGAGGAACCGGGCCAGCTCCGAGCGGATCTTCGCGATCCGCGTCGGGTCCAGGCCCACCTGGCGGGGATGGCCGGGGCGCAGGACCGTGCGCGGGGTGAAGGTGAGGTCCTCGGGCGTGATCGTGGGCGGCTGACCGGCCAGCGAGGCGAGCGTCTTGGCGCCCACCTTCGTCGGCGTCTCGGGCGTCGAGGCGACCGCGGTGCCTCCGACCATCGCCATCGTGATTCCACCGAGGGCGCCGCCGAGGAGGCTGCGCCGTGAGGACATGACCAAGTCTGACCGTGGGGGCGTCATGTCTCGATGATGCCGCTCCGGAGGCGCCTTCGCGTCGGAAAGAAAAATCTCTTTCAGCGAGACGAAGGTGGGGCCAGAGATTCTGTCCTCAGATTCCCCGCCTTCAGAGATTCGGCCGATGCTCCGCCCACGGTGCGGACTGCTCCAGCTGAGCAGCGACCTGCAGGAGCAGGCCGTCGTCGCCGAGTTGCCCGGACAGCTGCACGCCCAGCGGGAGCCCGGACGCGGTCCGGTGGGTCGGCACCGAGATCGCCGGTCGTCCGGTGAGATTGGCGAGCTGGGTGTAGGGCACCCAGCCGAGGTTCTCGGCGACCAGCTGGTCGATCAGGCCGGTCGCCCGCATCACCCGACCGCCGCGCACCTTGTAGAGCAGCCGTGCTGCGGTCTGGAGAGCCTTGGGCGTGACCACCTGCCCCACCTTCAGCGGCGGCTTGGCCAACGTCGGGGTGAGCAGCAGGTCGTACGTGGCGTGGAAGTCGCTCAGGCGGCGGACGTGGTTGCGGCGGTTGATGTGGGCCAGCTCGACGGCGACCACTCCCCCGGCTCGGCCGAGCTCGGCCACGGCCAGGGTGTCGGCCTCGAAGTCGGCGTCCTTGGCGCCGATCCGGAGCTTGGTCTCGGCGACCTCGGCGGCCGCCGAGGCGAACCAGATGGTGAGGAAGTCACGGCCGATCTCGGCGGCGTCGTAGGGCGCCTCGACCTCCTCGACCTGGTGGCCGAGCGCCTCGAGCATCTTGGCCGCGTCTTCGACGGCCGCGATCGCCTCCGGGTCGGGCGCGGTGATCGAGGACACCGAGGTGAACCCGATGCGGAGCTTGCGCGGCGGGGTCGCGATGGCCTCGGAGAACGCCGCGCCGGGACGAGGCGCGTGGATCATCGCCATCGCCTGGTCACCGACGAGCGCGTCGTAGAGCCCGGCCGCGTCGCGTACGGAGCGGGTCACCACCCCTTGGACGACGAAGCCGCTGGACGCGTCCAGGCTCTGCGGCCCCAGGGGAAGCAGCCCGCGGGTGGTCTTCAGCCCGACCAGGCCGTTGCAGGCGGCAGGGATCCGGATCGATCCGCCGCCGTCGTTGGCGCCGGCGGCCGGGACGATCCCGGCGGCCACCGCGGCCCCCGACCCGCCCGAGGAACCACCGGGCGTGTGGCCGGTGTTCCACGGGTTGCGCGCGGCACCGAACAGCTCCGGCTCGGTGATCCCCTTCGCCCCGAACTCCGGGGTGTTGGTCTTCCCGAAGATCACCAGACCGGCGTCGAGAGCGCTCTGGGTGAAGTAGGAGTGCTCTTCAGCGACATCGTCGACGAGTGCCCGCGAGCCGTAGGACGTCGGGTGGCCCCGATACTCCTGAGCCAGGTCCTTCACCAGGAACGGCACCCCGGCGAACGGCCCGCTCGGGCCGTCGCCGGCGACCTGTGCGTCGGCCTCCGGGATGTCGGCGACGATCGCGTTGATCCGCGGATTCACCGCCTCCGCCCGTTCCCGCGCCGCGGCCAGGACCTCGGCCGCGGTCACCTCCTTGGAGGCGACCAGCTCCGCCAGCCCGGTGGCGTCGTACCTCAGATACTCATCGACCCGCATGGGCGCAGGCTAGGGCATTTCAGTCCATCCGTGGGCTGACTCCTGGCCCGACGTCGAGCCCGCCGAAGTAGAAGACCACCAGCACCAGCAGCCAGGCGACCCAGAACGGGATCACGAACGGGAGGGTGCGGGAGATCAGGGTGCCGAGCCCTGCTTCCGGTTCGTACTTCCTGATCATCATCAGCACGACGAACATGTAGGGGTTCATCGGAGTGATCACCTGGGTCGCGCTGTCACCGATGCGGAAGGCGGCCTGGGTGAAGCCGGGCTCGAAGCCGATCAGCGCGAACATCGGCACGAAGACCGCGCCCATGATCGTGTACATCGATGATCCGCTGATGATGAACAGGTTCAGGATCGAGCACAGGATGATGAAGCCGACGATCACCGGAAAGCCGGTCAGGCCGGTGCCCTGCAGGCCGTCGGCGCCGACCTTAGCGAGCGCGGGACCGACGTTGGACCAGTTGAACAGCGCGATGAACTGGCCGAGCATGAACGCCAGCACCAGGAACGGCGCCATCTCCCTGATGCCCTCACCCATCACCTTCGGTACGTCGGCGGCGGTCTTCAGGGTGCCCGCGACGAATCCGTAGACGATGCCCGGGGCGAGGAAGAGCACGAAGGTGATGAAGACGATCGAGTCCATCAGCGCGGACTCCGGCAGGAAGTTGCCGTCGTCGTTGCGCCAGGGCGAACCCTGCGGGACCACGGCCAGGACCATCGCGAGCGCCAGGACCGTTCCGGTCGCGATCGCCGCCCAGAACGCCTTGCGCTCCTGAGACGTGAGCTGGGCCTCCAGCGGCCGGCGGTGGCTCCTCAGGGCCGCCGCGACCTCCTCGTCGTTGCTCTGGAAGCGGTCGGCCGCGTCGCCTTCGACCTCGCCGGTCGGTACGTTCTGGCGGACCATCCTCGGCTCGAGGACCCGGTCGATGATGAAGCCCGCGACCAGCGCGAGCACGATCGCCGAGGCGACGTTGAAGTAGTAGTTGGACACCGGGGTCACCGCGGCGCCCGGATCGGGGAGCGTCGAAGTCACGGAGTTGGTGATCCCGGAGAAGAGCGCGTCCAGGCTGGTCACCACGAGGCTGGTCGAGTAGCCGGCGCCGGCGGCGGCGAACCCGCCGACGAGCCCCGCCATCGGGTGCCTGCCGGCGGCCTTGAACACGGCCGCGGCCAGCGGCGGGATGACGATCATCGACGCGTCCGCCATCACGCTCGCGGTGACGCCGACGACCCCGAGGGCGTACGGCAGCAGCCACCGCGGCGCGGAGGCCAGGGTGAGACGGATGGCCGCCGCCAGCAACCCCGTCCGCTCTGCGACCGTCACGGCGAGCAGGATCGTCACCACGGTCAGCAGCGGCGGGAACCCGATGAAGTTCGCACCGATGTTGACCGTGAGCCAGGTCAAACCCTCGGCCGTGAAGAGCCCGTTGATCACGAGCGGCTCGTCGGCACCGGGAAGCGTCACCTGGGCATCCATGGCGGCCAGGAGCGTCGAGACCACCCCGACGACCAGGAACAGGATCAGGAACAGGATGAACGGGTCCGGGAGCTTGTTGCCGGTCCTCTCGACCCAGGCGAGCACCCGGTCGCCTCGTGTCGACGCGTTCGGTTCAGCGGTTGCGGACATACAGCTCTCCTACCGAGTCGGAGCGTGGGGTCGCCTGCAACAACGAAGGCCCCGCGACGGTAGCAAATCCGCATCCCGGACCAGCGCGATTCAGCTGGTCCGTAGGTCAGTTGAAGATCTGGCGATGATCTCCCTCGACCCGGTCGCGCTTCCACATGTCGATCCCGGTGGCCGTGGCGTACTCGTCGATCCTGGCCAGCTCCTCGGTGGTCAGCTCCGGACCGGAGAGCGCGCCGAGACAGTCGGTGACCTGCTCGGGGCGGGAGGCTCCGATGACGACCGAGGTCATCCGCGGGTCACGCAGCGCCCAGGCGAGCGCCATCTGAGCGAGGGTCTGGCCGCGGTCTGCGGCGAGGGCGTTGAGCGACTCGATGCCGGCCAGCGTCTCGGGCGTGAGCGCGTCCGGGGACAAGAACCGCGCCTTGGCCGCGCGGGAGTCCTCGGGGACGGTGCCGCCGAGATACTTGTTCGTCAGCAGGCCCTGCGCCAGCGGCGAGAACGAGATCGCACCGGCGCCGACCTCGTCGAGCGTGTCCAGCAGCCCGTCGGTCTCGAGCCAGCGGTTGAGGATGGAGTAGGACGGCTGGTGGATCAGCAGCGGTGTGCCGAGATCGCTCAGGATCGCCGCCGCCTCCCGGGTCAGCGCCGAGGAGTAGGAGCTCAGCCCGACGTAGAGGGCCTTGCCGGACCGCACGATCTGGTCGAGCGCGCCCATGGTCTCCTCCAGCGGCGTGCTGGGGTCGGGGCGGTGGTGGTAGTAGATGTCGACGTAGTCGAGGCCCATCCGCGTCAAGGACTGGTCGAGGCTGGAGATCAGATACTTCCGCGAGCCGCCGATCTTGCCGTACGGGCCCGGCCACATGTCCCAGCCGGCCTTCGTCGAGATCACCAGCTCGTCCCGCAGCCCCGCGAAGTCCTCGCGCAGGTGGCGGCCGAAGTTCTCCTCCGCCGAGCCGTAGGGCGGGCCGTAGTTGTTGGCCAGATCGAAGTGGGTGATGCCGGAGTCAAAGGCCGTACGCAGGATCGCCCGCTGCCGCTCGAACGGCAGGTCGTCACCGAAGTTGTGCCACAGCCCGAGGCTGACCGCCGGCAGGTCCAGGCCGCTGCGGCCGGTCCGCCGATACTCCATCGCGTCGTAGCGGGATTCCGCCGGGACGTACGTCATGCGCCGGTTCCCTTTCCGGCGCGCAGCGCCACCTTGATCATCGGCCACTGCAGCGGCAGCCGCGCGAGCGTACCCGCGAAGAATGCGCCCGACTTCGGCGTGCGCTTCCGGTTCGCCCGCTTCCCCGCGTCGACGCTCATCTGCACGTTGGCCGGGAACACACCCACCAGCAGCGCAGCGCTCGCGAGCCCCGCGATCCTGCGAGTCTTCGGGTGCAGCAGCCCCAGCCCGCAGACGATCTCCACGACCCCGGAGACCTCGACGACCTTGCGCGCATCCGGCAGCGCCGACGGCACGATCGGCTCGAAGACCTGCGGCCTCACCAGATGCAGTGTCCCCGAGCCCAGGAACAATGCGGCCAACCCGGCAAGCGGCAGATCGAGCCGCGAAGAAGAAGATTCAGTGCTCACGGGTACGACTCTTCCACAGGCGCAAAGCGGCTCACCTCAGGGCCGTCACTGCCGCCCACGGGATGAGCTCAGTTCTGCTCCCGCTGATCGCCCCGCCCTCAGATTGGCGGTGAAGGCTCGGATGTCCTCGACCAGACCCGGATGAGCGCCGTCCGCGGGAACCTCGACCTCGACGATCTCCGCGATGTCGGCCAGGGCGTCATCGACCAGCGCCTCCGGGCCGCGGAGTCGCCACGACGCGAGCTCTGCGATCAGGTCGGCGCGGGTCACGGCGGCATGGTGGTAGACCCCGTCGACCGCGAGCGCCAGCTCACCGTCATTCGGCAGATGCCGCTGTGGGACGACGTCATACGCCGGGGCGATCTCGACCGAGCCGTCCGGGTGGTGCAGCAACGAGACGTTCTTGGCATGCATGTCGAGGTTGCCGATAGCCGCTGCCAGCACCGTCATCGTGGCCAGCTTCCGCAGCGAGGCGGAGTCACCGAGCGCACTGAGCTCGCCGGCGACCCGCTTCAGGGAGACCTTGCCGCCGTACTTCTGGTACTTCTGGTCGCCGCGCGCCCCCAGCACCTGGTTGAAGTCCTCCTGATGCACCCTGCTCGGGACACCGTCGGCCCAATCGCCGCGGTCGTACCGTTCGATCACCAGCGCCGGCTCCCCGGCGAACTCCTCGATGAACGTCTCGTACGTCGTCAGCCCGAGAGCCTGCGCGAACCGGGCGCCGTATTCCTCGTCGTAGATCATCGACGGGAAGTCGGAGGTGACCGGCTTGAGGATGTGTGTGGACGGATACCCGTCCAGCGCCCGGTGCCAGCCGTCGTCGTTGCGCACCAGGACGATCTTGTCCTGTACGCCCGCGAGCGACGTCTTGCCACCGGCCGGCTTGTTGGCGAGCGGGAAAGAGCCGACCTCACTGAGCAGATCCGCAACCCCTCGCTCACCGACAGGTTCGAGCTTCGGGCTCCGCGGTTCGCCGAGGCCGTCGGGGTCCCAGATCTGAAGGGCGCCCGCCACATCTCGCCCGTAGACCCGCAGCATCCCGATCACATCGCGCTCGTTGACGTCGGCCATCGCCGCAAGCCGCGACAGCATCCGACCTTCGGGAAGCATCTCCGCGAAGAAGTTCTGTCGGCGCGGTTTGCGGCCGCGCGGCGCGACCGGGGCGAGTGGAACAGCCAGCGACAGGACCGTGCTGTCCAGACCGTACGTCTCGACCGCGCCCGCGGAGGCGACGAAGTCGTACGTCGCGCTCGATCCGGCCAGCCGTCCGATCGGCTCGCCGTAGAGCTCGACCACGAGGTCACTCATCGTCGTTCCGAACGTCGATGGTCGCGGTCAGCTCGGTCCCGGTCTCCCGCATCAGAGCGAAGAGACGGTCGACGAAGATCGACGGCTTACCCGCCTCGATCTCCCAGATGTAGCGCTGCGTCGTCCCGATCCTCGCCGCGAGCTCACGTTGGCTCCACCCGTTGAGCAGGCGCGCCTGCTGCAGGATCCGGCCCAGCGACTCGGGGCTGGTGACCTTCCCGGTATACGACATGAACCCACCTCCACGACTACGATATCGTATTCGTGAGGTTTGACTACTAAATCGTAGTCAAACTTTTGGACTCCCTTTTCGTAGTCGCGACGGAGCATCGCGAAATCGCAATGGGGGCGACGTGGGAGTCCTGACGTCACCCAGTGACCTCAGGACTCCCACGTTCGTCGGATGAGCCGGTCAGGCGCCGGACGCCGCCTCTTGCTCCTCGAGTTTTGTCAGGCAGATGTCGACGATCATGTCCTCCTGGCCGCCGACGAGGCCGCGACGGCCGCACTCCATGAGGATGTCGCGGGTGTCTACGCCGTAGCGGGCGCTGGCGTTCTCCGCGTGGCGGAGGAAGGAGGAGTAGACGCCGGCGTAGCCCATCGTCAGGGTCTCGCGGTCGACCCGGACGGGACGGTCCTGGAGCGGGCGGACGATGTCGTCGGCGGCGTCCTGGAGCTTGAACAGGTCACAGTTGTGCTTGAAGTCCGACAGGTTGGCGACCGCGATGAAGGCCTCGATCGGGCAGTTGCCGGCGCCGGCGCCGTGGCCGGCGAGCGAGGCGTCGACGCGGTAGACACCGTTCTCGACCGCCACGACCGAGTTGGCCACCGACAGCGACAGGTTCTCGTGGGCGTGGATGCCGATCTCGGTCTCGTCGTTCAGTACGTCGCGGTAGGCCCGGGCGCGGTCGCGGACATCGTTCATGGTGAGCCGGCCGCCGGAGTCGGTGATGTAGACGCAGTGGGCGCCGTAGGACTCCATCAGCTTCGCCTGCTGGGCGACCACCTCGGTCGGCGCCATGTGGTTGAGCATCAGGAACCCGGAGACGTCCATCCCCATCTCGCGAGCCGCGGCGATGTGCTGCGCCGAGACGTCTGCCTCGGTGCAGTGCGTCGCGACCCGCACCGACCGCACGCCGAACTCATAGGCACGCTTCAGGTCGTGGATGGTGCCGACGCCCGGGAGCAGCAAGGTGGTCAACCTGGCGTTCTTGATGACCGAGGCCGCCGCCTCGATCCACTCCCAGTCGGAGTTGGAGCCGGGACCGTAGTTGACCGAGCCGCCGGTCAGGCCGTCGCCGTGGGCGACCTCGATGGCGTCGACGCCGGCCTCGTCGGCGGCGATGACGATCCGCTTGACGTCCTCGGGGGTGATCCGGTGGCGTACGGCGTGCATACCGTCGCGCAGCGAGACCTCTTGGACATAGATGGGCGTCGACATGTCATGCCTCCTGAGCAGCTGTGTTGGTCTCGACACGCTCGCTGGCGCTCGCGGCTCGACCGACGCCAGCAGCGATGCGTTCGGCCATCTGCAGCGCGGCCGAGGTCATGATGTCGAGGTTCCCCGCGTACGCCGGGAGATAGTGCGCGGCGCCCTCGACCTCGAGGAAGACCGACACCTGATGCGTGGGCCGGGTCGTCTCGCCCTCGGCCAGGAGCGTCTCAACCGGCTGGTCCTCAGGGATCTCCTGCACCTGCACCTTCTGCTTGAGCCGGTAGCCGGGGACGTACGCAGCGACGTCACCGACCATCTTCTCCACCGACTCGGTGATCTCCGCGGTCAGCTCCTCCAGCGAGCGCGACCCGCCCTCGACCAGCGCATAGACCGTGTCGCGCATGATCAGTGGCGGCTCGGCCGGGTTGAGGATGATGATCGCCTTGCCACGCTTGGCGCCGCCGACCTGCACGATCGCGCCCGAGGTGGTCTCGGTGAACTCGTCGATGTTGGCCCGGGTGCCGGGCCCCGCGGACCGGGACGAGATCGAGGCGACGATCTCCCCGTAGGCCACCGGCACGACCCGCGCGACCGCGGCCACGATCGGGATCGTGGCCTGGCCACCGCAGGTCACCATGTTCACGTTGGGAGCGTCGATGTGCTCGTCGATGTTGACGGCCGGGATGACGTACGGCCCGATCGCCGCCGGGGTGAGGTCGATGAGCCGCTTGCCGTAGGGCGCGAGACGCTCCGCGTTGGCGACGTGCGCCTTGGCCGAGGTCGCGTCGAAGACGATCTCGATGTCGTCGAACTCCGGCAGTGCGATCAGACCCTCGACTCCGTCGGACGTGGCCGCGAACCCGAGCTTCCGCGCCCGCGCCAGGCCGTCGGAGTCGGGGTCGATCCCGACCATCGCGCCCATCTCCAGGTGCTGCGACGTACGCATCACCTTGATCATCAGGTCGGTGCCGATGTTGCCCGACCCGATGATCGCCACCTTCGTCTTACCCATGGACGTCACTTCCCTACACTGAAGGCCACCGAGCCGAGGCCCGACACGGTGGAACGGACGGTGTTGCCCGGGGCGATCGGCCGCATCGGCCCGAGCGCGCCGGAGAGGATGAGCTGGCCGGCGCGCAGCGGCTCCCCGAAGTCGCGGGCGTAACGAGCCAGCCACTGGACCGCGTTGACCGGGTCGCCCAGGCAGGCGGCGCCGGTGCCGGTCGAGACCTCCTCGTCGTCGATCGACATCGACATCGAGACGTCCTTGGGCTCGAACTCGTCCAGCCGCCGACGTTCGGTCCCCAGGACGAAGGCCCCCGCGGAGGCGTTGTCCGCGACCGTGTCGCCGAAGGCGATCTTCCAGTCCGCGATCCGGCTGCCGCAGATCTCGATCGCCGCGACGGCGTAGTCGATGGCCTCCCTGACCTGGTCGTAGCCGAGGTCACCGTCGGCCAGGTCGGCCGCGAGGACGAAGGCGATCTCGGCCTCGGCCCGCGGCTGCAGGATGGTGTCGGCGGGGATCGTGGCATCAGCTGCGTACGCCATGTCGTCGAAGAGCACCCCGAAGTCGGGGGTGTCCACGCCGATCTGCTCCTGCACGGCCTTGGACGTGAGCCCGATCTTGCGGCCCACGATCGTGGCCCCGCCGGCGACCCGGGCGGCGGTGAGCCGCTCCTGGATCGCGTACGCCGTCGCCAGGTCGGTCGCCTCCAGCAGGTCCCGCATCGGTGGCACAGGGGTGCCGGTGGCGGCGGCGGTCAGCAGCCGGTCGGCGGCTGCCGCGACGGCAGCGTCGGGCGGGGAGGTCACTTCGCTCATGTGCCCACGGTCTCAGCAGAATGGCCGAACCAGGGGACCATGCGTTTCACTGACCGATACGGTGATCACATGCCGCACCAGCCTGCCGATCTCGACACCGTGCTCGGCAAGGCGGTGACCATCCTGCGGGCCTTCACGGTCGACGACCAGGTGCTCCCCCTGGCCGAGCTCGTCCGCCGTACCGGCCTCCCGAAGGCGACCGTCCACCGCGTCGCCGGCGACCTGGTCACCAACCGTCTCCTGGACCGCACGCCGCTCGGCTATCGGCTCTCGGGCGGCCTTTTCGAGCTGGGCATGCGCGCCTCGGTCGAGCGCTCGCTGCTGGAGCTGGCGATGCCGTTCCTCCAAGACCTCTACGAGCGCACCCACGAGACCGTCCACCTGGGGGTCCGCGAAGGGCACGACGTCGTCTACGTCGCCAAGATCGGCGGCCACCGACAGGCCAAGTCACCGTCCCGACCGGGCGGACGGATGCCCGTCCACTGCACCGCGATCGGCAAGATCCTGTTGGCCTTCTCCGACCCCGAGGTGCAGCAGGAGGTCCTCAGCAGCCCCCTCCAGCGGCGTACGCCCCACACGATCGTCGCGCCCGGTCTGCTGGAGCGCCAGCTCGGTGCCGCGGTCGAGAACGGCGTCGCCTTCGAGCGCGAGGAGTCGGCGCCCGGGCTCCAGTGCATCGCCGCCCCCATCCTCACCGACGGCGACAGGGCTCTGGCCGCGATCAGCATCACCGGTCCCGTGGGGCGCTTCCGCCCCGAGGCCTACGTGACCCAGGTCCGGGCAGCCGCCCAGGGGCTCTCCAGCCTGGCGAGCCGACGCCGCTCTCTCTCCAGCTGAGGAGCTCAGTCGGTGCGGGCCGGCGGCAGGTCGGCCAACCTGGCGTCGGGGTGGGCCCGGACGGCGTCGAGAAGCTCCAGCCAACCCCGCCCGACCTCGTCGAGCCTGTCTTCGGAGACGAGCCGGAAAGCGGCCGCCCGCAAGACCTCGACCCCTGCCTCGGGCGTACGTCCGGTGGTGCGCAGGACCGTCAGCACCTCTTCCACCGCGGCAGCGGGCGCGGCAGGATCGCCCGCCAACGCCCACTCCAGCTCGTCCTCGGTCGCGACGCCATCGTCGCTCATCGGCGCTCGCTCACAGCTTGATCCAGTAACGCCGGGTGGGGCCATACCCGTACGCAGATGCGTCGATGACGTCTTGGAGCTCGCCACCCTGGGACTCGATGGTGCGAGCCGAGGCCCCGTTGTCCTCGTCGCAGGTGATCAGGACGCGCTCCAGGCCCAACGCTCGCGCCTCGGCGAGCACCATCCCCAGCGCTCGCCGGGCGTGGCCCTGGCGACGGGACGAGGGCCGCACCGAGTAGCCGATGTGCCCGCCCACGTTCTCCAGGGACTCGTTGAGCTCGTGGCGCAGCTGGATGAACCCGACGACCTCGCCGTCGTCGGTGATCCAGAAGCTCGAGGCGTGCACCCGTCCGGGAGGCGGCGGCACCGAGATGTCCCGGTCCCGCGCGGTCTTCGCGACCAGCCGCTCGCACGCCTGCCGGCTCGTGTCGGCGGCCTCCTCGTCAGGGATGGAGGCACCATCGACGTGCCCTCCCTCGAACTCGCGGACGGTGGCCGCCCAGGAGTCGTAGAGGTCGAGCGTGGGAAGAACGAGTGCAGTCATGTCGCAAGCAGACCAGCCGAAGGCCCCGCGGACAAACCGATAACGCCGGATCGTGCCGGACGGGGGCCGGCCAGGACGGCATCAGCCGTCGATCACGACGGTCCCCCGCGCTCGGGAGACGCACAGGATCATGTGCCCCTCGCGCTCGTAGTCGGCCAGGGCGTGGTCGCGGTGCTCGACCTCCCCCTCCAGGACCCGCACCCGGCAGGTGCCGCAGAAACCCTGCTGACAGGAGTACGCCTGGGCGGGCCGCACCCGGCGGACGGCCGTCAGAGCAGACTCCTCGGCGCCCACCTCCACCTCGGTCCCGGAGTCGTCGAGGCGTACCCGGAACGGGCGGCCGCCGAGCACCGGCGGCGGCGAGAACCGCTCGTAGTGCAGGCGGTCGATCTGCGGATCGGGGATCTGTGCCCGGATCGCGTCGATCATCGGCATCGGACCGCAGCAGTAGAGCGCGGCTCCCGCAGGCGCCAACGAGATGATCTTGGCGGCGTCCGGGATGCCCATCTCGTCGTCGGGCCACAGCTGGATCTCGTGGTCGCCGACGATCGTCCGGATCTCCTCGAGGAACGGCATGGTGTCGCGCGAGCGGCCGGTGTAGACGAACTCGTACGGCACGCCTCGGCGCACCACGTCGCGCAGCATCGGCAGGATCGGGGTGATCCCGATCCCGCCGGCGACGAAGAGATAGCCGGCGGGCGAGTCGACGAACGGAAAGGCGTTGCGCGGCCCCTTCAGCACCAGCTGGTCGCCGACGGCGAGATAGTGCGCCTCGACCGACCCGCCGCCTCCCCCGGCGGTCGGCTCGATCAGCCGCACGCTGATCCGGTAGGCAGAGAGGTCGTCGGGGTCGGAGTTGAGCGAGTACTGCCGCAGCCTCCCGCTGGGCAGCACCACGTCGACGTGGGCGCCCGGGTCCCAGACCGGGAGGGCGGCACCGTCCTCGCGTTCGAACCAGATCGCCTTGACGTCGGCGCCCTCCTGGTCGATCCGGCTGACGCGCACGTGGAGATCGCGGTCGATCCGGCCGAGCGGCCTGCGGCGGCGCCAGGACCGGTAGGCGGCCTTGGTCCAGTAGCCCGCGACGACTGCCTCGAAGCCCTTGTAGAGCCGCGAGTCGGGGATGTCCGGGACGGCGTAGCGTGCCGGCTTCACTGGCCCTCCGCGAGGGCGTCGGCCCGCAGCGCCGCGGGCGACTTGGCCAGGTAGCTCACCGCCTGGGCTGTCGACCCTTCCTTGGACGGGTCGTAGGCGGGCAGGAAGAACTTCCAGGTCGCCCACCCGATGCGTACGACCCCGGGCACCAGCCCGCGGCGCTCGGCGTCGATCAGCTTGAGCAGAGTGGCCTTGGACCGCTTGGCCTGATCGGGCTGCGCTGGATCGGGCTGCGCTGGATCGAGCGGCGTCGGGTCGTGGTCCATCAGGTACTGCGCACCGCGCCACCACAGCACGAGCAGCGCAGTGCCGCCGAGCAGGTAGGAGCGGACCCGACGGAGATAGCGCCCGTCGACATGCTGGAAGACGTCGTACGCCACGTTGCGGTGCTCGACCTCCTCGGCCCCGTGCCAGCGCAGCAGGTCGAGCATCGTCTCGTCAGCGCCGGCCTCGTCGAGCGCGGGCGAGTTGAGCACCCAGTTGCCGAGCACCGCGGTGAGATGCTCGAGGCCGGCGATGATCGCGGCGCGCTCGATCAGCCACTCCTCCTTGGCCCGACCGGTCAGGTCGCGGTCACCCAGGATCTTGCGGAACAGCGCCTCGATCTCGGCCGCGAACGGACGTACGTCGAGGCCGTTGGCGGTGAAGTAGTCCTGCACCTCCTGGTGGGCGGCGGCGTGCACGCCCTCCTGCCCGATGAAGCCGATCACGTCCTCGCGGAGCTGGTCGTCCTCGATCAGCGGCAGGATCTCGGAGAACACCTTGACGAACCACCGCTCGCCCTCGGGCAGCAGCAGGTGCAGCACGTTGACGTAGTGGGAGGCGAAGGCCTCGCCCGGGATCCACACCAGCGGCAGCCGGCTCCAGTCGAACTTCACGTTCCGCGGGTGGAGGGCCACCTTGGCCGGCTCGTGCCCGCGCTTGCTCTCCTTGCTCATCGCACACCCTCCTTCTCGACGAAGGCCGCGATCTCGCCGGCGATCAGCTCCGGCTCCGCGGTCACCACCCAGTGTCCGCCGTCGATGACCTGTGTGACCAGCGATGTCGCGTACGCCCGGGGAGCCTCGGTCTGCAGCGGCACCGTCACGTAGGCGTCGTCGCGCGGGGCGATCACCAGCACCGGCACGTCGGTCGGTCGCGGCTCCGGACGGACCAGCTTGCCGAGGAAGTTCGCGCGGTAGAGCTCGACCCCGTTGACCTGGTCCTTCGTCGGCCGCGGTCCGCCACCGACGAACCGGGCGAGCAGCCCCGAGCGCACCATCGCCTCCGGCAGCAGCGGCGCCTGGAAGACGAAGACGTACCAGGAGTGGGCCAGCTGCCGCAGCGAGCTCCGCAGGTGCGTCCGCTCACGCAGCCACGCGGTCGCCATCCCGAGGTCCGGCCCCGAGATGGAAACGTACGTCGCGATCCGGCTGCTCAGGGCCGGGTCGGTCACCGACTCCCAGGTCTGGATCGAGCCCCAGTCGTGCGCCGCGACATGCACCGGCGCGTCGGGCGAGACGGCGTCGATGACCGCCTCGAAGTCCGCGGAGAGCTGTGCCAGGCGATAGCCGCTGGTCGAGTCGGGAACCCCCGACTCCCCCGTGCCGCGTACGTCATAGGCGACGACGTGGAACCGCTCGGCGAGCACCTCCGCGACTCCGTCCCAGACGGAGTGGTTGTCGGGGTAGCCGTGGACGAGCACCACGGTCTCGGCGTCGGCCGGCCCACGCTCGTAGACCGCGAGCCTCAGCCCATCGGTGGTCTCGACCAGCCGTTTGGTCTGCTCGGTCATGCGTCCTCCTACGTCGCAGGCATCTCATCCCATCAGTTAATGAGACACCTTCCCCGCAAACAATAGCAAGCACTTCTTCTGAGCAGGACTCGGCCGGGCACAGTGATCACCGTCGAAAACCACCGGCCCGCCGCAAATCTGGTCTGCGGCGGGCCGGTTCGGAGAGCCGAGGCTACGAGGCGCTGCGGGAGTCAGCCAGACGAGACTCCTCCGCGGCGTGCTCCTCGAGCTCCTTGCGCCGGGCCTCCACCTGGGCGGCGACCTCGTCCGGGTCGTCGATGAGGGCGGCCATGCCACCCGGGACGCGTTCGAGCGCCTCGCGGGCGAAGATCTGCTGCATGGTGGTGGTGCGCTCGGAGCGGTCCCTGCCGATGAAGGACATCATCCAGTGCAGCGTCGCGGTGAGCCGGTTGCGGAACCCGGTCATGTAGGCCAGGTGGACCACCAGCCAGCCGAACCAGGCGAGGACGCCGGACAGCTTGAAGCTGCCCATGCTGAGGACGGCGTTGAAACGGCTGATGGTGGCCATCGAGCCCTTGTCGAAGTACTTGAAGTCGCCCGGATCCGGCTTGCCCTTCAGGCGGGCCTTGATGGTCTTGGCCGCGTGCTTGCCACCTTGGATCGCGACCTGGGCGACACCGGGTAGGTGGTCGAGGCTGATCATGTCGCCGACCACGAAGATCTCGGGGTGGCCCGGCAGGGTGAGGTCGGGGTTGACCGCGATCCGGCCGGCGCGATCGAGCTCGGCGCCGGTCTGCTCCGAGAGCGTCTTGCCCAGCTCGGAGGCCGAGACGCCCGCGGCCCAGATCTTCGCGATCGAGCCGATCCGCTGGGTCTGGCCGTCCTTGAACTTCATCTCGATGCCGAACTCGTCGACGTGCGTGACCATCGCCCCGAGGACGACCTCCACACCGGCCTTCTCAAGCGCCTTCTGCGCTTTGGCACCGAGCTTCTCGCCGAACGGCGGCAGCACCTGCGGCGCAGCGTCGACGAGCACGACTCGCGCCTTCTCCGAGGAGATGTGAGTGAAGTCGTTCTTCAGCACCCGGTGGGACAGCTCGGCGATCTGGCCGGCCATCTCCACGCCGGTCGGGCCCGCGCCCACCACGACGAAGGTGAGCAGGTCGCCGATCGGCTCACCGCGCGAGGCGGTCAGCTCGGCGATCTCGAAGGCACCGAAGATGCGCCCACGCAGCTCGAGCGCGTCGTCGATCGACTTCATGCCGGGCGCGAACTCGGCGAAGTGGTCGTTGCCGAAGTAGGACTGGCCGGCGCCGGCAGCGACGATCAGGGAGTCGTAGGGAACGTCGATCTGCTGGTTGAGCATGGTGGCCTTGACCGTCTTGGCCTCGGCGTCGATCTCGTTGACCTCACCGAGCAGCACGCTGGCGTTCTTCTGCCGGTGCAGGATGTCACGGGTCGGCGGGGCGATCTCGCCCTGCGAGAGGATGCCGGTCGCCACCTGGTAGAGCAGCGGCTGGAACAGGTGATGGGTCGTCTTCGCGATCAAGGTCACCTCGACGTCGTCGCGGCCCTTGAACGCCTTCGCGGAGAAGAGCCCCCCGAAGCCGGAACCGATGATGACGACCCGGTGCTTTGCCTGGTCCGCTGACATTGCCAATACCCTCCGCTACCTGAAACACAAGAGACCGTTTGAACGTTCCACCTCATATTCTGAACCATTCCGGCGGATCTGTTCATTCCCGGGTGGGACTACTTGGTCACAGTTGCCAGTCAGCCGCTGAGCATGCGTTTCTGCCGCGTGTCTGTTGTCGGATCGAAACCCGCTGACTTTAATCTGTGAGGGCGGGCGGGACCTTGTGCCCTAGTGGTCCATGGCCAAGATCAGACACCTTCAAGTGCGGAAAATCCTTGCAACGAACGACACACAACGCGATCGTGTGTACTGCGAACCCCCGAGCTCGGAGGAGGAGACCATGCCGTTGAGCCGGCCAGCTCTTCTGCTCCGCACCGGTTCCCGCGCAGTCCAGGACGCCCGCTCCTGGGTCCGGGCGGCCTGTGAGGAGATCGACCGCGCCGAACTCACCGAGTGCGCCGAGTTCGGCGTCTCCGAGCTGGTCTCCAACGCCCTCTTCCACGGCGCCGCTCCGGTCACGATCCGGATGCGCGGCACCGTCGACCACCCCCGCGTCGAGATCCGCGATGCCTCGACCGAGCCACCGCTGCTGCCGGTCCCACTCGCTCTCGACGACGAAGAGGAGGTCCTGCTGACCGTCGGCCGCGGCCTCTCGATCGTGGCCAGCGTCTCCGACGCGTGGGGCGCCGACATCGACGCGTCCGGCAAGACCGTCTGGTTCGCCCCAGCCGCGGAGATCGACGAGGGCGACGGGGTCGAGGGCGTGATCACCGGCCCGGCCGGCGCGCCACCGAGGCCCGAACGCCTCGGCTCCGAGACCGTGGACGTCAGCATCCTCGGCGTACCCGTTGCGCTCTACAAAGGCTTCCAGCATCACTTCCGCGAGCTGAGGCGCGAGGTGCGCCTTCTCTCCCTCGCGCACGCCAACGACTACCCGCTCGCCGCCAGCCTCTCGGCCCTCTTCGGCTCGCTCGAGCGCCAGCTCCTCGACGGCCTCGGCCACGGTCACCTCTCCGGGGTGATCGGCTCCGGCGCCCACCGGGAGACGGCAGACCTGCACGTGCGCATGCCGCGGTCCGCGGCCGAGACGATGCGCCGCTTCCTCGACATGCTCGACCTCATCGACGAGTTCTGCCGCCAGGAGCGGCTGCTCGTCCTGGCCCGCTCCCCCGAGCAGGTCGCCTTCCAGCGCTGGTTCCTCGGCGAATACCTCACCCAGGCCGCCGGCGGGCGCCCGACCCGCTGGTGCGGGACCCAGATGATCGGCCCGCTGCACTAGTACGCTGTCGGCGTGCTGCGTGAGCATCGCGACCTGCTCGCCCCCATCGCCGCGGGAGGCTCGCTCGGGTCGCTGGCCCGCTGGGGCCTCGCGGAGGCGCTCCCCCAGAGCCCCCAGGAATCGACATGGCCGTGGGCGACGCTCCTCGCCAACGTCTCCGGCTGTCTGCTGCTCGGCCTGCTGATGGCTTTCGTCCTGGGTCCGTGGTCGACTGTCCCGTTCTGGGGCCGCTACCTGCGTCCCTTCCTCGGAGTCGGCGTGCTCGGCGGCTACACCACCTTCTCGACCTA
Organism: Nocardioides sp.; assembly: GCF_014360585.1. GTDB lineage: Bacteria > Actinomycetota > Actinomycetes > Propionibacteriales > Nocardioidaceae > Nocardioides. The sequence continues at coordinate 6,577 of NZ_JACIXG010000029.1, read as the reverse complement.
CGAGCTGGAGATGTACGTCCTGATCGGGCATGCGCCGGCGCTGGCGATGCTCTATCTGCTCGTCTCGGTGGTCGCCGGGGTCGCCGCCGTCTGGCTCGGGCTGACCCTCGGCCGGGTCATCGTCCTCGACAGCGGTCGCGAGGTCGTGGTCGGTTGCGTCGACCCGGACCTCGGTCCCGACCCTGCTCCCGACCCGGGCGAAGGAGAGCAGCGGTGACCGTGCTCCTCGTCCTGCTCGGCGGCGCGGTCGGTGCGCCGGCGCGCTACCTGACCGACCTCTACGTCCGGCAGTGGACCGGCGCGGACTTCCCCTGGGGGACGATGGCGGTCAACGCCGTCGGCTCCCTCGTGATCGGGTTGCTGGCCGGGGCGGCCGCGGGCGGCGTACTTCCTGCGTGGGTGCTCACCCTGGTCGGCACGGGCTTCTGCGGGGCGCTGACCACGTTCTCGACCTTCTCCTACGAGACCGTCCGCCTTGCCGAGGACGGCCGGTGGCGATCGGCGGCCCTGAACGTCGTCGGCTCGCTCGCGGTCGGTGCGATCGCGGTCAGCCTCGGCTGGGTGGCCGGGTCGGCGGTCTAGGCCCAGCCGAGCTCGTGGAGCTTGTCGTCATCGATGCCGAAGTGGTGGGCGATCTCGTGGATGACGGTGATGCGGATCTCGGCGGCCAGATCGTCCTCGTCGACGCACATCTGCTGCAGCGGCTGACGGAAGATGAAGATCCGGTCGGGGAGAGTGCCTCCGTAGAGGTCGTTGCGGTCGGTCAGCGCCACCCCGTCGTAGAGACCGAGGGTCCCCTGGGGCTCGCCCTCGGGCGGCCACTCCTCGACGAGCACGACGAGGTTGTGCACCTGGGCAGCCAGCTCGTCCGGGACGGCGTCGAGCGCCTGGTCCACGAGTGCGTCGAAGCGCTCTGGGCTTATCTCAATCCCCACACCCGCTATTCTGCCGGGTGACAGATACTTCTACGCAACCGCTTCAGGAGTATTTTTTCGCAGGTTTGCGCGAGCCTGGCGCTCCAGGTCCCGCTGGTGGAGCTCTCCGTTGCGCGGACGGCCGCGGGTGCGCTTGCGAGCGACCACGATCCCCTCGTAGAAAACCTCGCCGCCCCACACGCCGTGCGGCTCCTGCCGGGCGATCGCACCCTGCAGGCAGGAGAGCTGCAGCGGGCACGTACGACACAGCGCCTTGGCCCGGTCCGCGTCGACGCTGGTCGCGGCGAACCACAGGTCTCCGTCCTCGATCGCGCACGGCAGCTCGCTCCAGTGCACGCCGGTGGCCTCTCTCGCCGTCGCCACAGGCGAACCAGTCATCACAGCCCCATCCCCTCGCTGATCCCCGTCTTCAGGGATACCCACAGAAGAGGGTGGTCGGATGGCCTGTCAGTTTTCTGTCAATAGGCAGGTGCTTGGAGCGGTCACGCAGAGTTGAGCTGTCATCTACAACAGGGGATTCCACAACACCGCGACCCTGCTGGTACAAACTGTCCACACTAGAGGGAGGAAGGGCTAGGGTTTGCGATCATGCGCTCAATGAGAAAGGCCTCGGCGTCCATCACCGTGGGCCACCGACCGGTGGAGGATTTCCACAGACGGATGGCGCATGACCCCAACAGCCGAGCCATCGCCTCGGAGTCCCGGGACTGGCTTCTGGTGAAGTCCCTGCTCCAGCCGGGCGAGGTCCAGTGGGCACGGGTCGCGGTGAAGTTCCCCCACGAGGGAAATGCCTCAGGCCACGCGTTCCTGACCGACCGTCGGGTGATGTTCGAGTTCCACGAGCGCGTCTTCTCGGTCAACCTGGCCGTGGTCACCTTCATCGGTGTCCCGCCCCCGCCCAGCCTGGGCGACTTCATCATCGAGGCCCTCGTGCCCGGATCGTCGTACTCCACGACGATGAAGATCCGGGACAAGGACGCCTTCCACGACTTCTTCCCGACCCTCGACTACGCGGCCCGCGCCGCCGGCGCCCAGCTGAACGTCAACGCCAGCTGGGGTGGCGAGTACGGCTCCGGCAGCTCCCAGGGTCAGCCCGCTCCCAGCAGCTACGGCGTCGCTCCGGCCCCCGGGTCCTACCCTGCCCAAGTGTCCTACCCGAACACCGGCTCCTACTACCCCAACCAGGGCCCGTACGGCACCAACACCGGCTCCTACTACGGTCAGTCGCCGAGCACGGGCGCCCAGCGCGCCGTCGGCGGCTATGCCGGACAGCAGGGCGCGCAGCAGCGTGCCCGCGAGGAGGCTGCGCTGGTCGAGGCCAACCTCGCCCACGCACTGCCGGCCTTCCTGCACGAAGGTGAGTCGATCCTCGCCGGTGCCGACATGCTCCAGAACATGACCGACGTCGAGATGAAGGTGATGTCCACCGAGTCGCGCCTGATCGTCGTCGAGGGCAACATCCTGTGGGCCTCCCCGCTCGAGCAGACCCACGTCATCTACGCAGGTGGCGAGCGCAGCCACCTGCGCCTGCTGGTCGAGCGGGTCACCGAGACCATGGCGCTGACCCCGGCTCCGCCGTCGGCGAACCCGGCCGACCAGCGCCGTCTCGTACTTCGTACGTTGCGCGATGCCGCCGCCGGCGAGCAGCTGCACAACCACCTGACCACCAACGGCGGCCAGGTCTTCGACGCCTGGCCGGAGCACTAGCCCTCTACATACGAAGAGAGCCCCAGCCGACCGGCTGGGGCTCTCTCGTGTCTGCTGTGGGTCAGTCCTGCGGGTTGAAGAACAGACCGAGGGCGACGGCCCAGACGAGGTGCCACAGGTAGACACCCAGGACGGTGCCCCATCCGAGGTTGGTCGAGAAGAAGCCCGGGTCGATCCCGATGACCTCCTCCGGGTGCAGGGCCGGGATCCACCAACCGCAGGAGGCGGTGGCGAGGAACATGCCCATGCCGAGCGAACGCGCGAGGTTGCTCGAGGTGGTGTGGGTCTTGCCGAGCCACGGGAAGATCACCAGGGCGTAGGCGAGCGCGAAGACCATGCCGTTGAAGTAGTGGAAGCCCATGCCGGCGAACCACTGCGAGACGGCGAAGCCGGCCTCGTTGGCGGTGGCGTTCGGGGTCAGGATGACGCCGTTGAAGAACGCGAAGTCCAGCGGACCGTCCATGATGCCGAGGCCGTAGATCCAGTAGCCGAACATCGTGGCGAGCTGGGTCGCGCCGAAACCGGCGACGAGGGCACCGATGAGGCGGTTGTTGTTGACGAACTGCGGCCAGTGCGTGCCGGTCGTCTGCGCCATCACCGCCGGCTGCTGGATCGCCGGCTCCTGGTACTGCGGCTGGGCCTGAGACTGCTGCGGACGCTGGTCCCAACCAAGGGCGGGGGGCTGCTGCTGGGCGGGCGCCGACGGGGTGCGGTAGGCACCGTTCGTCTGCATCCGCGACGCAAGCTCGTCCGCACTCGCCGCATGGGGCGGCCGATGCGGGTAGTACGACGACATGGTGGTGTTGCCTCCTGATTACCGAACGTCTAAGTCGTTCCCCCGTGCCCTGCCGAATTTGCGACGTCGACACAAGCGGCAGAATCCTCTCACGGGAGGACAGCAGCCCGCACGTTACCGCCTACTCGGCTTATATCCCACAGGGTCGAACGGCCCGAGCCGGGGTGAGGTCGGGGGGACCTCTGGCCCGAGACTCCTGCCGAAGCAGGAGGACCACCCTCCCACGCACGCCCTCCCCCGCGCTCGCCACCGCCCGGCGTGTCCCGCCCTCCGGGCACACCGCGGATCGCACCAGTAACACCAGCCCCAGGGATACCCGGATGACCGGGTAACCCACACGACAGCCGCCCACGCGAACGATCACGCCGAACAACTAAAGGGGTCGGCGGTAAGACCCCGCCGCGGCCGGAGGCCGCCATGTAAATCGAGAAACGACGTGGACCGCTTTGCGGTCACACGTCGTCTTCGTTTCGAGCGACCCTGACGAGACTTGAACTCGCGACCTCCGCCGTGACAGGGCGGCGCGCTAACCAACTGCGCTACAGGGCCTAGTTTGTTTCCGCTGTTCTGCGGCAACGGGAAAAACATAGCCCATGGGCGCGGAGGATTCACAATCGGGGAGGCGTCCTACTCCTCGAAGGGTTCCTCGCCCTTCGGCTCCTCGTCGGTGAGGCCTTCCACGAGGCGGTTCTTGACCATGTACGCCATCGCCCGGTCGGCTGCCCGGGCCTTGCGCCGCAGGGCCTCGACACCGGGGGCCTTCTCGTCGCTGTACGCCGCGAGCCGGGCGACCTCGCGCCCGGTCTGACGCTGGATCTCGGACATCGCGAGCCACACCCCGAGGTCCTGCTCGAGACCTTCGCGGGAGCGCAGGATGGCTGCGGTGAGGAGCTGGATGACGGTGACCTCGACGTCCTCGGCGGTGGACGAACTGGAGACGAGGGTCGCGGCGATCGTGCCGGCGCCGGTGGTGGTGATCGCGCCGGCGGTGACGAGCCCGCCGACCATCCCACCGGGACCGAAGGCGGAGAGCGCCCCGATGATCGCGGCTCCCCCGGCCAGCCCGGCCGGGGCGGCCAGCGCGAGTCCGATCGGCCCGGCGACCAGCACGGCGGCCCCGATCCCGATGCCGACCCACAGCTTCCACTGGTCGACCGGGTAGACGGCCTTCGACGCGGACTGCATCGCGATGTGCAGGTTCTCGCCGAGGCCGCCACCGAGCCCCATCCAGACCGTCAGGTCGTGGAATGCCTGGCGGCGTACGTCGTCGGGGACGTCGATCTCATACGGCCGCACCGGGTTGGCGGTCGCCAGTGCCACCAGGGCGAGGACGGCCTCTTCCTTGGAGAGCTGGGTCAGCGGCTTGGGCCGGGGCAGGTCCTGGTCACTGGGAAGGTCGGGCGAGACGCGCAGGTCCAAGAGCTGTTGGGGGATGCGTACGCCGTCGTGCTGGTAGTTCTCGATCACCCGCTCCAGGACCTCGTGCTGGACGACGCGCAGGGCGGCGCCGAAGCGCTCCTGGGTGGCGCCCTTGAGGTGGTCGCGGAGGAACTGGGCGTAGGCGAGCCACAGCGCCAGGCGCACCTCGAGCGAGTTGAGGGCGACGTCGGGGGTGCCCTCGACGCGCGCGATCTCCTTGGTCAGCGAACCGAACAGGCCGCGTCCGATCGCGGTGGCGACCGGCTTGGAGCGGAGGTAGGTGGTGGTGCGGTGATCGAGACCGAGCCCGACCTGGAGATCGAGCGCCCACGGGAAGTGGCGCCAGATGCCCCGCAGGCCGGTCACCGCGTCGCCGTTGCTCCACACATTGACCCACCAGCCGACGTGGTCGACAGGCGACTTCATCTCCAGACGGTCGGAGTCCTCGTGGAGGTTCGGGTGGGCGGCGGGGCTGCCCATGGTGACCAGCCCGACGACCGTCAGCTTCGGCGGGAGCCGGCGCAGCAGATCGATCGCGATGATCGAGCCCAGGCTGTGGCCGACGATGACGATCTCACCCTCCTCGGGAAGCTCGTCGAGGACCATCCGCAGCGTACGCGCCCTGATCCCGGGCTTGGTCACATAGTTGTGCGCCTGGCGGAGCACCCTCAGCACGATCGGCGCCAGCGAGTCGGTCACCCCGACCGGTGATGCCGGGACAGGCTCACCGAGGATCTTCTCGAGCTCAGCGGTCGCGCGCTCGACCCGGCGGCGTACGCCCCGCTGCTCCTCGGCGCTCAGCCTCGGCGTCGTGACCGGCGGGATCCTCAGGGTCCGGTCAGCGATATCGGTGCGGAGCACGTCCGGATACTTCGGCGCAATGACCTCGACCCCGTCGAGCCCCGGGTAGCCGACATCCTGGAGCGCCTTGTCCAGCGCACGGCGCCAGGCGTCGCGCGGGTCACCGTTGCCGACGCCGTGAAGGTAGAGGAGCGAGACCACCTTTTGATTGTCTCTTATGTCGTGAGAAACACGGGGTTACGCGGGGCCGACTGTTTCAGGGGCCGGACATGTCGGGGCCCTCATCCCGCTGTTCGCGCCTGTCGAACCCCGCCTTCGCTGGCCTTGTCGAACCCGCCTTCGCTGGTCGAGCCGCCGGAGCCGCTAGGCGGAGGCGTGTCGAGACCAACACAGTCGCTTCGGTGGTTGAGCTTGTCGAGACCCCCCTGTCACCGGCGGTCGAGCCTGCCGAGACCCCCCGTCCCGCTGGTCATGCCTGCCGAGACACCCGACACCGGTGGTCGAGCCTGCCGAGACCCCACCCCCGCTGGTCGAGCTTGTCGAGACCCTCGCCCCCGCTGGTCGAGCCGCCGGAGCCGCTAGGCGGAGGCGTGTCGAGACCAACACAGTTCCCTGCCGGGACGTCTCTCGCTCCCGGTGGTCGAGCTTGTCGAGACCTCCCTGCCGGAACGTCCCACCCGAGGCCGGCCTGGGCCGCCGACCCTTCTTTGAAGGGTGTTCTCGACATGCCCCGGAGTCAAGGACGGCCTTCGGCCGCCGGCTACGCCGGCCGCATTCGCGGTCCTTGACACCGGACCACGTCGAGAAAAAATTTGGCTGGCTATCGGGGCGGCGGCCCGGGTGTGGCGCAGCGCATTCATTCCTCGGACGGATGATGTTGAAGGAGCGGGAGGGTGGCCCTTCGGGCCACTTACCATCC
>NZ_JACIXG010000028.1 GCF_014360585.1 Nocardioides sp. | reverse complement strand
AGTCGGCTCGTCATAACGAGCCGACTCGGCGCGGGATCTGGTCAGGATGAGCCGACTCGCCGTTGTCAGGCGGCCTCGACGCTGTTGAGGCGCTGATAGGCGCGGTCACGCAGCTGACGCAGCCGTACGACCGGATCAGCGAGTCTGCGAAAGGTGTCGTCCTTGGTGAAGACCTCGATGAGCCAGCCGTCGTCGATCATCGCGGCCCGTCGGTTCCGGTCGCGTTCCAGCTGATCGGGGCTGCTGTGCCACTCGGCCCCGTCGTATTCGACGCCAATCCTCAGGTGCTCGTTGCCAAGGTCGAGACGTCCGAGGAATCGGCTCCCGCGACGGACCTCGAGCTGCGGTACGAGATCGAGGCCCCTCACCTCCTTCGACCAGATCCGCAGCACCGACTCAGGAGGTGACTCGGCGCGGCCATCAGCGAGCGGTCCGACGGCCCTCAGCGTGGTGACGTACCGCTGTCCACGGAACCTGTTGATTCCAGCAAGGAACTCGTCGCAGTCGTAGCGACCGAGCCGGTGCATCTGGTCGACCGCGGCGACGGCCCGCTCCGGCCAACGCACCCGGCCGACGTCCCAGGCCGTGCGGAGTGCGCTGGTGACCAGCAGACCGTCGACATCGACGATGTCATCGTCGTGGAAGGTGCGTTCACCGCTGGCAGCGAGGTCGTTACGCAGACGTCCACGGCCGGCGGGAAGGAAAACGGAGAGGGGCTGCAGGTCGAGGTGTTCCCCAGGAGCGAGCATCATGTCGGCGCCTAGAAGCCACCCGGCATGCCGATCGACCACCACGGCGTCTTTGGGAATCACAAGCTTGAGCCCCGCGACCCGCAGTCCGAGCGAGTCGCCCATCTCCGTTGCGAGGTAGACCCCTTTGATCAAGCGACGGATCAGGCCCAGGTGCACGAGTTCGCGCAGTTGTCGATAGGTCACGCCGGAATCGAGCGCCATCTTGGCTGTGAACGGCAGGGTCGCTGCCAGCGGAAAGTCGGGGCCGAGCGTACGGGTGAACTGCATCTGTTCGATATCCATGGGCCCAGCATGAGCGGGACCACCGACATTTGACCTTGAGCGCCGAGTCGGCTCGTTGTGACGAGCCGACTCGGCGCGGGATCTGATCAGGATGAGCCGACTCGATGAGTTCTTCGGTCAGGACGCGCCGACTCGGCAGGGGGTCAGCAGGTTGCGCCGAAGACGGCGTCGGCGTACTCCGGGTGGTCGACGAACGGGTTGCGGTTGCGCTGGTAGGTCGAGTAGATCCTGTCGTTTCGCGAGCGCTCGGCTGTGGTGACTGGGTCGGCGCCGTGCCAGTCCAGCAGGACGCAGACCTTGCCGAGGTAGTTGGTCGAGCCGTTGATGGTGTTGTTGACCTCCAGGTCGGCGAACCCGTCGTCGCCGTTGTAGCGCACGGCCATGTAGAGGATGCCGCGGGCGAGGTCGCCCTTCACGCTGTCGCGGGGCTCGAACGAGTCCGAGTCGGTCCAGCAGTCGCCGCACTCCGAGACGGCCGACCCGCCGAGGTCGAAGTCCTTGCTGCCGCGGGTGGAGTTGACGGTGACGTCCTCGGGCCGCAGATGGTGCACGTCGGTTCCCGGGCCGTTGCTCGTGCCGAAGTCGCCGCGGCTCTGCGGCCAGGTGTGCTCGCGGTTCCAGTTGTCGGCGCCGCCACCGTTGTTGGTCTTCGGCGTCGAGACGCCGGAGTAGAACTCGATCACGTTCGCGGAGTTGTTCGGGTCCTGGTCGAGCACCTTCAGCGCCTCCCACACCGCGCTGTAGGACATCGTGGTGTGGCCGTCGATGATGTTGTGCAGCGCCGACTTCAGCTGCGCGCCGGAGAGGCCGGACGCCGAGTCGTAGTAGCCAGGTGGAACGCCCGGGGCGGTCGGGGGCGGATCGGACGGGTCGGTGGGCGGGGGAGTGGAGCCGGCGAACGCGAAGGCGGTCGCGTTCTTGTGGCCGGGATGAGAGAAGTACGCCGCCAGGGTGCCGGTGACGTCGATCTGGCGGCCCTTCAGGCTCGGGTTGGACCGCAGGCCCCAGGCGGACCGGAAAGCGGTCGGAATCTGCACGTAGAGCATCCGCGAAGTGCTGGTCTCTGTCGCCGAGTCCGCGATCGCGAGGGCGTAGTCGCTGGGGTAGTTGCTGGTGACGACGGTGTTGGTCGCCGTGGGTTGGCCGACGACGTAGCCACGTACGGTGGCAGTCGAGCCGTTCTGGGAGGCGATCGCCGTGCTGACGTTGATCGTGGCCGCCTGGGCCGGGGCGGTCGTGATCACGACCGCCATGAAGCTCGCCAGGGCGAGGGCAACGAGGCTGGCCAGGGTCAGGCGCAGCCGCCGAGAGGCGCTGATGGGCATGCTCGGATGGTGGCAGGTCCGCAGGGGTGCGCGGCACCCGTAATGGGAAAGATTTACCCGGCGTTAGCATCCTGGGTAACTGAATTTCCGAGACGTTCGCGCCGACTCGGCGCGCCTGCGTGCGGCAGTTGCGCCGAGTCGGCGGAGGTCAGAGCTTCGAGGCGGCGGCCCGGTCCAGGAACCAGGTGGTCTCGTGGGTGCCGATGACGCCGGCGGCCGGGATCTCGGAGATCGGGGCTCCGGCGTGGGCCTTCGCCACGGCTTCGGCCTTGCCTTCGCCGCTGACCAGGAACCAGACGTTTGTGGACCGGCGCAGGGCCTCGAAGGTGAAGGTGATGCGCTCGGGCGGGGGCTTGGGGGAGCCGGTGACGCCGACCGCGATCGCGTCCTTCGTCTCCAGCTGCGGGAAGCCGGGGAAGAGGGAGGCGATGTGGCCGTCGGGGCCGACGCCGAGCATGAGGATGTCGAAGCTGCCGCCGCCGTGGCTGCGTACGTCCTCGGAGAACTGCGCCGCGGCCTCGTCGACGCTCAGGCCTGAGTCGGAGGCGGGCATCTCGTGGATGCGGTGGTCGGGCACGCCGACGGAGCCGAGGAACGCCGCGCGGGCCTGGCCGGCGTTGCGGTCGGGGGAGTCGGCGGCGACGTAGCGCTCGTCGCCGAAGAAGATCTCGACGGCACCCCAGTCGACGCCCGACTCGGGCGCGAGCCGCGCGATCTCGCGGTGGATGGCCTCGGCGATGGTGCCGCCGGTGAGGCCGATGGTGGGTACGTCGCCGGCGGCCTGCAGGTCGGCGACGCGGCTGAGGAACTCTCCGGCGACCGCGGTGGCGAGCGCTTCCGCGGTGTCGTGGACCTCGATGAGTGACTCGGGGTGACCGTCGCTGGTCGTCACTGACGCTTCTCTCTGTAGTAGGCGATGAGGGACTGGGTGGAGGTGTCCTGCTGGCGAGCGGTGCTCGCGTCGCCGGAGACGGCGGAGCTGATCTGCTGAGCGAGCTGCTTGCCGAGCTCGACGCCCCACTGGTCGAAGGAGTCGATGCCCCACACCACGCCCTGGGTGAAGGTGATGTGCTCGTAGAGCGCGATCAGCTGGCCCAGGACGCCGGGCGTCAGGGCCGGCGCCATGATGGAGGTGGTGGGCCGGTTTCCGGAGAAGACCCGGGCGTTGACGATGTGCTCAGGGGTGCCCTCGGCACGCACCTGCTCGTCGGTCTTGCCGAAGGCCAGCGCCTGGGTCTGGGCGAAGAAGTTGGCCAGGAACAGCTCGTGGACGTCGACGTCCTGCCCGTCGCTGTTGTCCACGAGCGGGTAGGCGGGGTTGGCGAAGGCGATGAAGTCGGCCGGAATCACCCGGGTGCCCTGGTGGATCAGCTGGTAGAACGCGTGCTGCCCGTTGGTGCCGGGCTCGCCCCAGAACACCTCGCCGGTGTCGGTGGTGACTGCGGTGCCGTCCCAGCGCACCGACTTGCCGTTGGACTCCATCGTCAGCTGCTGAAGGTACGCAGGGAACCGGTGCAGCAGCTGGGAGTAGGGCAGCACGGCGTGGGTCTGAGCGTCGAGGAAGTTGACGTACCAGACGTTGAGGAGACCCATCAGAGCCGGCACGTTCTGGGCCAGCGGGGTCTCGGCGAAGTGCTTGTCGATGGCGTGGAACCCGCCGAGGAACTCGCCGAACCGCTCCGGCCCGATGGCAATCGCCAGGCTGATGCCGATCGCGGAGTCGACCGAGTAGCGGCCACCGACCCAGTCCCAGAATCCGAACGCGTTCTCCGGGTCGATGCCGAAGTCCGCGACCTTGTCCAGCGCCGTGGATACCGCGACGAAGTGCTTTCGCACGGCGTCGGCCTGGTCCACGTCACCGTGCTCGGCGAGCGCGTCGAGCAGCCAGGCCCGCGCGAGGCGGGCGTTGGTCAGCGTCTCCAGCGTCGAGAAGGTCTTCGAGGAGACGACGAACAGGGTCGTCGCCGGGTCGAGGCACTTCAGCTTCTGGCCGGCGTCGGTGGGGTCGATGTTGGAGATGAACCGGCACTCGATCTCCGGGTGGCGGAACGGCTCCAGCGCTTCGTAGGCCATCACCGGACCGAGGTCGGAGCCGCCGATGCCGATGTTGACGACCGTCCGGATCCGCTCGCCGGTGACGCCCGTCCACTCACCGGAGCGGACCCGGTCGGCGAAGGCGTACATCTTCGCCAGGGTCTCGTGGACGCCGGGCACGACGTCAGTGCCGTCGACGACGAGAGACGCGTCGGCGGGAAGACGCAGCGCGGTGTGGAGCACCGCGCGGTCCTCGGTCACGTTGATGCGCTCACCGGCCAGCATCGCGTCGCGGCGCGCCTCCAAGCCGACCTGCTCGGCAAGCGCCAGCAGGCTGGCCAGGAGGTCGTCGGTGATGAGGTCCTTGGAGAGGTCGACGTGGAGGTCGGCCGCTCGATAAGTGAAGCGAGAGGCCCGGCCGGGATCGTCGGCGAACCACGAGCGCAGGTCCGGCTCGAAGCCGGCCCGCAGCTCGGTGAGTGCCTTCCATGCTTCCGTCGTCGTCGCGTCGACCGGGCCTTCGGTCACTTCTTGACCGCCTCGATCTGAGCGACCACGGTGTCGACGAGCTCGGTCCAGGAGGCCTTGAACTTGTCCACGCCCTCGGTCTCCAGCGTCAGGAAGACGTCGTCGACGTCGATCCCGACCGAGCGCAGCGACTCGAAGACCGTCGCGGCCTCGGCGCCCTTGCCGCTGACGACGTCGCCCTTGACCTCACCGTGGTCGGCGAAGGCGTCCATCGTCTTCTCCGGCATCGTGTTGACCGTGTCGGCGACGACCAGGTCGGTGACGTAGAGGGTGTCGGGGTAGGCCTTGTTCTTGACCCCGGTCGAGGCCCACAGCGGCCGCTGGGCGTTGGCACCCTGGCCGGCCAGCGCGGTCCAGCGCTCGCTCTTGTGGACCTCCTCGAACGCGGCGTAGGCGGCGATGGCGTTGGCCACCGCGGCCTTCCCGAGCAGCGCGTTGGCCTCGGGGCTACCGATCACCTCGAGCCGCTTGTCGATCTCGGCGTCGACCCGGGAGACGAAGAACGAGGCGACGCTGCGGATGGTGGACAGGTCCTTGCCGGCCGCCTTGGCCTGCTCCAGGCCGGTCAGGTAGGCGTCCATCACCGCGCGGTAGCGCTCGACCGAGAAGATCAGGGTCACGTTGACCGAGATGCCCTCGGCGATCGCGGCGGTGATCGCCGGCAGACCTTCCAGGGTCGCCGGGATCTTGATCAGCACGTTGGGACGGTCGACCGCGGCCCACAGGGCCTTCGCCGAGGCGATGGTCGCGTCGGTGTCGTTGGCCAGGGTGGGCTCGACCTCGATCGAGACCCGGCCGTCGTCCTTGGTGGCCTCGGCGACGGGCGCGAGGATGTCGCAGGCGTTGCGTACGTCCTCGGTGGTGAGGGCGAAGATGATCTCGTCGACGGGCTTGTCCTCGGCGACCAGCGAGCGCAGCTGCGCGTCGTAGCGTTCGCCGTCGGCGATCGCGGCGGCGAAGATGGTCGGGTTGGTGGTCACCCCGACGACGGACTTCTCCTTGACGAGATCGGAGAGATTGCCGGTCTCGATCCGCTCCCGGGAGAGGTCGTCGAGCCAGATGGACACGCCGGCGTCGGCCAGCGCCTTGAGACGGTCAGACATGTTCATGCTCCCTTGTTGATGGCGGCAAGGCTCTCCTTGGCGGCCGTGACGACCGCCTCAGGGGTGAAGCCGTACTCCTTGAACAGCAGCGCTCCGGACGCCGAGGCGCCGAAGTGCTCGAGCGAGACGATCCGGCCGGCGTCGCCGACGTACTCCCGCCAGCCCTGCTTCACGCCGGCCTCGACGCTGACTCGCGCCTTGATGCTGGGCGGGATCACCGAGTCGCGGTAGTCCTGCTCCTGGGCCTCGAACCACTCCAGGCAGGGCAGCGAGACGACGCGGGCGCCGATGCCCTCCTTCGCGAGCTCCTCGCGGGCGGCGACGGCGTACTGCACCTCGGAACCGGTGCCGAGCAGCACGACGTCGACGTTGTCGGTGGGGGAGTCGAGGAGTACGTAGCCACCCTTGGCCACGCCCTCGGTGGTCGCGTAGCCGTCCTTCCCGCGCGGGAAGGTCGGCAGCGCCTGGCGGGTCAGGACGAGCGCCGAGGGGCGGTCGTGGTGCTTGAGCACCTCGAGCCACGCGGCGGCGGTCTCGTTGGCGTCAGCAGGACGGATCACGTCGAGGCCGGGCATGGCCCGGACCGCGGCGAGGTGCTCGACCGGCTGGTGGGTCGGGCCGTCCTCGCCGAGGCCGATGGAGTCGTGGGTCCAGACGTGGATCACCGGCAGCTTGGACAGCGCCCCGACGCGTACGGCGCCGCGCATGTAGTCGGAGAACTGGAAGAACGTGCCGCCGAAGACCTTGGTCGGGGAGTGGGCCGCGATGCCGTTGAGGATCGCGCCCATGCCGTGCTCGCGGATGCCGAAGTGGAGCACGCGGCCGGCGTACGGGTCGGCCTTCCACTCTCCGGTGGAGCGGTCCTCCGGGACGAAGCTGGGCGCGTCCGAGATGGTGGTGTTGTTGGAGCCGGCGAGGTCGGCCGAGCCGCCCCACAGCTCGGGCAGCACCGGCGCGAGGGCGTTGATCACCTTGCCGGAGGCGGCGCGGGTCGCGATGCCCTTGGCGTCGGCCTCGAAGACCGGGAGAGCGTCGTCGATGCCGTCGGGGAGCTCGCCTGCCTGGAGACGCTCGAGCAGCTTCGCGCCCTCCGGGTTGGCCTCGGCCCAGGCGGCCTCCTCGGCGCGCCAGGCCTCCTCGGCCTCTTCGCCGCGCTCGATGAGCTTGCGGGTGTGGGCGAGCACGTCGGGGTCGACGTCGAAGGTCTTGGCGGGGTCGAAGCCCATGATCTTCTTGGTCGCGGCGACCTCCTCCTCGCCGAGAGCCGAGCCGTGGGAGGCTCCGGTGCCCTGGGCGTTGGGGGCGGGCCAGGCGATGACGGTGCGCAGCACGATCAGCGACGGCTTGTCGGTGACCTCGGCGGCCGCGTTGATCGCGGAGAACAGCTCCGGCACGTCCTCCTTGTACTCGGTTCCGTCGTTGGTCCAGTCGACGACCTGCACGTGCCAGCCGTACGCCTCGTAGCGAGCGGCGACGTCCTCGGTGAAGGCGACGTTGGTGTCGCCCTCGATCGAGATCCGGTTGGCGTCGTAGATCATCGTGAGGTTGCCGAGCTTCTGGGTGCCGGCGATCGAGCTGGCCTCGCTGCTGACGCCCTCCTGCAGGTCGCCGTCGCTGGCCAGGACGTAGGTCTTGTGGTCGAACGGGCTGGGCTGGTCGGCCGGGGTGTCCGGGTCGAGCAGGCCGCGCAGCCGGCGCTGGGCCATCGCGATCCCGACGGCGTTGGCGACGCCCTGGCCCAGTGGGCCGGTGGTCACCTCGACGCCGCGGGTGTGGCCGCGCTCGGGGTGGCCCGGGGTGAGCGACTCGAACGTGCGCAGGCTCTCCAGGTCGCCGAGCTCGAGGCCGAAGCCGCCGAGGTAGAGCTGGATGTAGAGGGTGATGCTGGAGTGGCCGACGGAGAGGACGAACCGGTCACGGCCCAGCCAGTCGGTGTCAGCGGGGTTGTGCTTCATCACCTTCTGGAAGAGCAGGTACGCCGCCGGGGCCAGGCTCATCGCGGTGCCAGGGTGGCCGTTGCCGACCTTCTGCACGGAGTCCATGGCCAGAACACGGACGGTGTCCACGGCCTTGCTGTCCAGATCGGTCCACTCGAGTACAGGTTTGGTGCTCACGAGGTGCCTTTTCAAAATCGTAGAGTCCACTTGGGAAGTTCTTGGGCTGGCCGTGGGGGGCTGCCGAATCCGAGCCTACTCACGACCCGGGTTAGACTGCGAGCCGCATGCTGTGAACTGCCGCTGTGAGCCGCATGTGACGCCTCAACCCGATCGAGAAGGATCTTCTCAGTGACGCACGTCGAACAGCCGGTCCCCGACCTCGACCAGCGTAGCGACCGCGCGTCAATGCGCGATGTCATCTCGGCGTACGTCTCCTTGACGAAGCCTCGCGTGATCGAGCTGCTGCTGCTCACCACGGTGCCGGTGATGTTCTTCGCTGCCCAGGGTGTCCCGGGCGTCGGCCTGGTCGCTGCCACGGTCGTCGGCGGGGTCTTCTCGGCCGGTTCGGCTTCGGTCTTCAACTGCGTCTACGACCGCGACATCGACGAGCAGATGAGGCGTACGCGGCGCCGGGCTCTGCCGCGGCACGTGGTCACTCCGCGCGCGGCGCTGATCTTCGGGTCGGTGCTCGCCGTGCTGTCGGTCGTCGTTCTCGGGTTCTTCGTGAACTGGCTCTCCGCGGGTCTCTCGCTGGCCGCCAACGCGTTCTACGTCTTCGTCTACACGATGCTCCTCAAGCGGCGCACCACCCAGAACATCGTCTGGGGTGGCATCGCGGGCTGCTTCCCGACCCTGATCGGCTGGACGGCGGTCACCAACCAGGTCTCCTGGGAGCCGCTGATCCTGTTCATGGTCGTTTTCTTCTGGACCCCGCCGCACACCTGGGCGCTGGCCCTGCGCTACCGCGAGGACTACGCGCAGGTCGACGTGCCGATGCTGCCCGTGGTCAAGTCCGCCCGCCACGTGGGTGGCCAGATCGTGGCGTACTCCTGGGTCATGGTCGCGACCTCGCTGCTGATGTGGCCCCTCGCCACCACGGGCTGGCTCTACCCGGTCGCCGCCATCGCGCTCGGCGCCGTCTTCCTCGTCCAGGCCCACCAGCTGCACGCGCGTGCCAAGGGCACCGAGGACCTCACCAAGATCCGCCCGATGCAGCTCTTCCACTCGAGCAACCTCTACCTGAGCCTGCTCTTCGTCGCCCTCGCGGTCGACCCGCTCGTCCGCTGACCCCTCTCGCCGAGACGTCACCCGCGTCGGCCGACGCACCTGACGTCTCGGCCTGCAGGAGTGACTTCTCGGCCGACCGAGGTGACGCCTCGGCGGGGGTGGGTCAGGCGGTGTGGGCGCGGGTGGAGACCAGTACGCGGGCGATGCCGGCGGAGATGAGGGCGGCGCCGAGCATGTGGAAGCCGACCAGGACGACGGGGAGGTCGGTGAGGTACTGCACCCAGCCGATCAGGCCCTGGGCGAGCTCGATGACCAGGAGCACGATCGTGACCCGACGGACGTACGCGTGCTTGCGGCCGAGCCAGAGAGTGATCAGGGTCGCGGCGACGAGCGCGTAGACGGCGTAGGCGTGGATATGGGACATCAGCGCCGGGTCGAGGCCGGTGCGGCGGGAGTCGAGGTCGCCGGAGTGGGGGCCGGAGCCGGTCACGACGGTGCCGAGCCAGAGGGTGACCCAACCGAGGGCGAAGGTGACCAACGCGGCGACGCGCACGCTGCGCGGCGCCGCGTCACGCACGGGGGAGCGGAGCTCGTCGAGCAGCCAGACGCACAGTCCGACCATCGCCATCGACAGCAGCAGGTGGAGGGCGACGACGTACGGGTTGAGGTCGGTGAGCACAGTGATCCCGCCGATGACCCCCTGGAGCGGTACGCCGCAGGCGATGGTGATCGCCAGGTTGCGGATGACCCCTCGTCGGTTCCAGACGGCGACGACGACCGTGATGGCGATCGTGGCCAGGACGTAGGTCAGCATCCGGTTGCCGAACTCGATGACCCCATGGACCCCGAGCGCCTCGTGAGCCACGTAGGACTCATCGGTGCACTTGGGCCAGGTGGGGCAGCCGAGGCCCGACCCGGTCAACCGGACCACCGCACCGGTCACCACGATCCCGACGTTGGCGACCAGGTTGGCGATCGCCAGCCCGAACACGTGGGCGCGGAGCCAGGCGAGGACCCTGTCTTTGGCTGAGGGAGTCTTGGCCGAGGGCGACGGGCCGGTGGAGCGCTCGGTGGAGGTCATTCCCACTTGAAGGTCCTAGCTGTGAGGGTGGAGCCGAGGAGGGCCCAGATCAGGAGCACGCCGAGGTCTCGCCAGGCGGGGACGCCGTCGAGGAAGGCGGTGCGTACCGCCTCACCCAGCGCGCCCGAGGGCAGCCAGCGGGCGACGTCGCCGAAGGAGCCGTAGGCCGTCAGCGGCAGCACCACGGCGCCGCCGGCGAGGAGAAGCAGGTAGATGAGGTTGGCCGCCGCCAGGGTCGCCTCGGCACGCAGCACGCCGGCGACGAAGAGCCCCAGCGAGGCGAAGGCCAGCGTGCCCATCGCGATGGCGAGGAAGAAGGCGAGGACCGTGCCGAACCCGGCGGCCGGGGTCCAGCCGAGGAGCTGGCCCACGGCGCCGATCACGAAGAGCTGCACGAGCTGTACGCAGCCGAGCGCGAGCACCTTGCCGGCGAGCAGGCCGATCCGGGGCAGCGGTGAGGCACCGAGCCGCTTGATCACGCCGTAGCGCCGCTCGAAACCGGTCGCGATCGCGAGACTGGTGAAGGAGGTCGACATGATTGCCAGGGCGAGGACGCCGGGGGTGAGGAGGTCGACCAGCGGCCGGTCGGTGCCGAGGTCGAGGTCGATCGCGTTGCCCGCGGTGACGCCGCCGATCAGGACCATCACCGGGATCACGACGGCGAGCAGGAGCTGCTCGCCGTTGCGGAGCATCAGCTTGGCCTCCATCAGCGCCTGGGCGATCACCTGACGGGGGAGCGGGGCACTGCCGGGCTTCGGGGTGAAGGTCCCCGTGGTCACCTCAGACATGCTCGACCCCGTCCGTGAGAGTGAGTCCACCGGTGAGGTCGAGGAAGACGTCCTCGAGACTCCTTCGGCCCAGGGTCAGCGACTCCGGGAGGACGTCGTTCTCCTCGCACCAGCGGCTCACCTTGGCGAGCGTGGTCGGGTCGGCCCGGCCGGTGACCCGCATCGAGCGCTCGTCGAGCAGGATCACCTCGGTGTCCTCGCCGAGCGCCTCGCGCAGGGAGTCGCGGGCGCCGGGCGGGAACGGCTTGGTCACCACGAGCCTCACGGTGGCCGTGGCGCTCATCCCATTTCCTGGGCCGCGGGTGAGCTCGAGGGGAGTGCCCGAGGCGATCATCCGCCCGCGGTCGATGATGTGCACCTGGTCGGCCAGCTCCTCGGCCTCCTCCAGGTAGTGGGTGGTGAGCACGACGGTGACGCCATCGGCGCGCAGCTCGCGGAGCAGCTCCCAGGTCGTACGCCGCCCCTGCGGGTCCATCCCCGCAGTCGGCTCGTCCACGAAGACCAGCTCCGGGCGGCCCACCAGGGCCATCGCGAGCCCGAGCCGCTGCTGCTGGCCGCCGGAGAGCCGTCGGTAGGGGGTGCGGCCGCACTCGCCCAGCCCGAGGCGCTCGGCAAGGAGGTCGATGTCGAGCGGGTGCGCGTGCAGCCGGGCGATGTGGCGCAGCATCTCCATGGCGCGTACGCCGCTCCAGGCGCCCTGCCCCTGCAGCATCACCCCGATCCGGGGGAGCAGCCGCTTGCGGTCGGCGATCGGGTCGAGCCCGAGCACTCGCACCGTCCCCTGCTGGGGTCGGCGATAGCCCTCGCACGTCTCCAGCGTCGTCGTCTTCCCGGCGCCGTTGGGCCCGAGGACAGCCGTGATGGAGCCGGACGCGACGCTCAGCGAGAGCCCGTCGACGGCTGTCTTGTCGCCGTAGGTCATGCGCAGGTCGCATACCTCGACAGCGGGCCTGGCGACGGAAGATTCCACGGCGGCAGTCTAAGAAGGCCCACGCCACCAGCCCAATCGCGTACGGCTGATCCTGTGGATTCTTAGGCATCTGTCAGGACGTTGGCCGCCCAACTCCCACCGAAGGACGGCCAACGCGGGGATGAGACGCGATGCCCCCGGTCCTATGACGCGGTGTCTCAGACACAATTTCTGCTCAGAAGATCAACAGGCAAGGCGGTCAGGAATCGAGAAGCCCCGAGGTCCCGGGATTCCTAAGGTCAAGACATGTTCACTCTTCAGACCATCACCCTCGACGCAACCGACCCCACGGACGCCCGGGCGTTCTACGACAAGGCCTTCGGGCTCACCGACCAGATCTCCGTACGCCAGGGCCCGGGCGCCGGCACCGGCCGGCCGTTCACGGTCTCGCTGGTCGTCGGCCAGCCCTCGACGGTCGACAGCCTCGTCGACTCCGCGCTCGCTGCCGGTGCCACCTCCCTCAAGCCGGTCGAGAAGTCATTCTGGGGCTACGGCGGCATCGTCCAGGCCCCGGACGGCTCGATCTGGAAGGTCGCGACCTCGGCCAAGAAGGACCGCGGCCCCGCCACCCGGGAGATCGACGACATCGTCCTCCTCCTCGGTGTCGCCGACGTCAAGGCGAGCAAGAGGTTCTACGCCGAGCGCGGGCTCGGCGTGAAGCGGAGCTTCGGCGGCAAGTACGCCGAGTTCGAGGCCGCCCCTGGCGCGGTCCAGCTCGCGATCTATCCCCGGCACGCGCTGGAGAAGGAGACCGGTGTCGCGCTCGACCCGTCTGCGGCGTACGGCATCGTTCTGGGAGGTGGCGGCGAGGCATTCACCGATCCGGACGGGTTCACCTGGCAGGCTGTGGACCATGGCACGCACGATCGCGACGAACACGACCGTTGATCTCGAGGGGCTGCTGGAGTTCGTCCGCCCCCGGCACCAGATGGTCCTGGTGACCAGCCGGTCCGACGGGTCCCCGCAGCTCTCCCCGGTCGCCGGCGGCGTCGACGACGACGGCCGGATCGTGATCGCGACCTATCCGGAGCGGGCCAAGACCCGCAACGCCCGCAGTCGCCCGCAGGTCAGCGTCCTGGTCCTCTCCGAGGAGTGGAACGGCCCCTGGGTCCAGGTCGACGGCGAGGCCGAGGTGCTCGACGCCAACGCGGGGGAGGCCGCCCTGGACGCCTTCGTCACCTACTTCCGCAACATCTCCGGCGAGCACTCCGACTGGGACGAGTACCGCCAGGCGATGGTCGACCAGGACAAGTCCCTCCTCCGGATCACACCGCACCGCTGGGGGCCGGTCGCCACCGGCGGCTTCCCCGCCCGCCTCACCTAAACCAGTGGCACCAGACGTACGCCGCTGACTACCGTTGCTGCCTCAGCAACACGTGACGAGGAGATGAGCATGCGCAGGTCGGTCGAGATCCGCTCCGCCGCCGGGAACCCCGGTCTGGCGAGCGAAGCCTGCCTGCCGTCCGGCCTCCGCTCGGACCGCATCGGCCAGGAGCTGCCGACGCGCTGAGCCACAGCGCATCCCGTCGAAGGGCCGCTCCCGCCGAACAGAAACCCGGCCGGAGCGGCCCTTCCGCATGTCCGGCCACGACCCGAGGAGAGAAGAATGACGAACGAGTTTCCGATCGCCCTGGCCGGTGCCAAGGCCGAGACCCTGATGTGGGCCCGCCCGCACGAGATCGAGCATGCCGCTCAGGACCAGTTGCGCAACATCTCCAAGCTGCCGTGGGTGCACGGTCTCCGGGTGATGCCCGACGTGCATCTGGGAAAGGGTGCCACGGTCGGGTCCGTCGTCGCGATGAAGGACGCGGTCTCGCCGAGCGCGGTCGGCGTCGACATCGGCTGCGGGATGATGGCGGTCAAGACCTCGGTCACGACCAGCCACCTCCCCGACGACCTCGGCGCGCTGCGCTCGGCGATCGAGGAGGCGGTCCCGGTCGGCTTCCAGGCCAACGATGGCCAGGCCGGCGTGGTCCGCAAGGACCTGAAGCTGAAGGTCGCCTTCGACAAGCTCTTCGGTGGGTTCGAGGAGCTGCGGGCGCCGCGGCTCGACGACCGGCACAAGCGGGCGGTCGCGCAGTGCGGCTCGCTCGGCTCCGGCAACCACTTCATCGAGGTGACGTCGGATGACGACGGCGTCGTGTGGTTGATGCTGCACAGCGGGTCCCGCAACATCGGCAAGGAGATCGCCGAGCGGCACATCTACGCGGCCAAGGGGCTCGAGCACAACCTCGGCCTGCCCGACCGCGACCTGGCTGTCTTCCTGGCCGGCACCGCGGAGATGGACGCCTACCTGCACGACCTCTACTGGGCCCAGGACTACGCCAAGCTCAACCGGCGGATCATGATGGCCACGGTCAAGAACGTCTTCGCGCGCTTCTTCCCTGAGGTCGTGTGGGGTCGCGAGGTCAACGCCCACCACAACTACGTCGCCCGGGAGACGTACGACGGCGTCGACCTGGTCGTCACCCGCAAGGGCGCGATCTCGGCCAAGTCCGACGAGCTCGGGCTGATCCCGGGGTCGATGGGCACGGGCTCGTACGTCGTGCGCGGGCTCGGCAACGAGGCCTCCTACTGCTCCGCCTCCCACGGCGCGGGACGGAAGATGTCGCGTACGAAGGCGAAGAAGACCTTCAGCGTCGCCGACCTGGCCGCCCAGACCGAGGGCGTCGAGTGCCGCAAGGACGCCAGCGTCGTTGACGAGATCCCCGGCGCGTACAAGTCGCTGGAGAGCGTCATCGAGGCGCAGACCGACCTGGTCTCGATCGAGGCCCGGCTGCGCACCCTGCTCTGCGTGAAGGGCTGAGGTCGTGAAGCTGAGAGTGGTCTCCGGGCCGCTCTCAGTTTCACAAGCCGACGATCCGGCCGTCGACGACTGCTACCGCGCTTTTCGCAGCATCCGCGAGCGGTTCCGTGTGCCGTCGCTGACCGGTACGCTCTCGAACATGAGATCGACTAGCGGTGTGTCCCGGTGTGACGTACCGCTGCCGTTCGACGTCGCCGCCCGTGCGGTGCCCGCGCCCGCCATGCGAACGCGGGTGCCTGCATTGGAAGACGGAAGGCAGGTCCACCGACTTGTCGGCGCTCACCTGACCTCCCGCGGCCTGCCGCCCGGCTCCGACCTGGTGATCAACCCCGGTCGACCCAAGCGCGGGGAGGTGGCGATCGTGCGTTTTGGCGGCCGCACCAGGGTCGGTGTCTTCGACCTCGAACGTGGACGCGCGGTCCTCCGCTCCGACCGTGGCACGCGCTGGCTGCCGCCCGACACCGTCTACGTCGGCGTCGCTTCTCTCGCCTCGCCGACCCTCGACGGGATGCCGGCGAGCTGATCCCCTCAGATCTGTCGGTGCTTGGTGAGGATGTGGCGCAGGTTTTCGATGTTGCCAAGGGCGGGCAACCGCGAGGGACCTAGCCGGTGGGGCAGGTTCACACGCGGCCACCCGCGCACGTTGCCCGGCCGGCTGCTGCCTCAGCTATGACGGGGGACAAGGCCAACCACATGATCCCGTGGTTGAAGTACCTCATGATGACGTTCCTCACGGCAGGTGCGAAGGCGGAGGGGCCAGCAGGTTTTGAGGATTTCACCTGCGATCACGTCCTCAACGGGATGGTCGTGGGATCGCGCCGCGACAACGGCGAGCTCTATGCGATCGCCGTCCACGACAACCAGGTCGAGGTGGAGATGCTCTGGCCGGGGGTGAAGGACTGGAGCACCTACCCGCCGCTCGGCTCCACGCATCGCCGACCACGCGATGAAGGCGGCTCGCCGCTGATCGGGGTGCGCTGCCGGTTGCTGCCAGGCCGCGTGCAGTGGTGACGTACGGCACATTGTCGTTCCCCGCCGAGGAAGTAAGGGTCACCTTCGTTGAATCCCCCGGGGGAATAACGTCACAATGGTGTTGTGAAATTCGACGAGAGCACTCTGCAGCCCGCAGAGCCCAACGAGGAGAGCACCCGTCAGCGGGTCGCTCGCTCGCTGCTCGTCGACGGCCCGCAGACCGCTGCGGCGCTGGCGAAGCGGCTCGACCTGACGCCGGCTGCGGTCAGGCGCCACCTGGACGCCCTCGCTGACGAGGACGCCGTGGAGCAGCGTGAGCAGCGCATCGCTTCCACGCGAGGGCGGGGCCGTCCGGCCAAGCTCTTCGCGCTCACCGACCAGGGTAGGGACGGCTTCGAGAAGAAGTACGACGACCTGGCGGTCGAGGCGCTGCGGTTCCTCTCCGAGGTGGCAGGCGAAGAGGCCGTACGGGAATTCGCGGAGCGCCGCGCAGCGTTCATCAAGCAGGGACTGGATCGGATCGCCGCCAGCGAGACGGATCTGAGCCCCGCCCAGGTGCTCGCGAACGTGTTCACCGCCAACGGCTACGCCGCCTCCGTCCGGGAGCTGCCGCTGATCAACGGCCACGACGCCGGTGAGCAGCTGTGCCAGCAGCACTGTCCGGTGGCTCACGTCGCCCAGGAGTTTCCCGAGCTCTGCGAGGCGGAGACAGAGGCCATCGCGAAGCTGCTCGGCACCCACGTACAACGCTTGGCCACCATCGCCCACGGCGACGGTGTCTGCACGACGCACATCCCTCCTGGATCCTCCGGTCCCGGCGAAGTTTCGAAGAAGAAGGAGCAGGTCACGACATGACCTCCATCGAGGAGCTCAACCCTGAGCTGAAGGGCATCGGCAAGTACGAGTTCGGCTGGGCCGACTCGGACGTCGCCGGTGCTACGGCACAGCGCGGTCTCAACGACGCCATCGTCCGCGACATCTCCAGCAAGAAGTCCGAGCCGCAGTGGATGCTCGACATGCGCCTGAAGGGCCTCAAGCTCTTCGGCCGCAAGCCGATGCCCACGTGGGGCTCCGACCTCTCGGAGATCGACTTCGACAACATCAAGTACTTCGTGCGTTCGTCGGAGAAGCAGGCGACCTCGTGGGAGGACCTCCCCGAGGACATCAAGAACACCTACGACCGGCTCGGCATCCCCGAGGCGGAGAAGCAGCGCCTGGTCGCTGGTGTCGCCGCGCAGTACGAGTCCGAGGTCGTCTACCACTCGATCCGCGAGGACCTCGAGGAGAAGGGCGTCCTCTTCCTCGACACCGACACCGCGCTGAAGGAGCACCCGGAGCTCTTCCAGGAGTACTTCGGAACGGTGATCCCGGTCGGCGACAACAAGTTCTCCGCGCTGAACACCGCGGTGTGGTCGGGTGGCTCGTTCATCTACGTGCCCAAGGGCGTCCACGTCGACATCCCGCTGCAGGCCTACTTCCGGATCAACACCGAGAACATGGGCCAGTTCGAGCGCACCCTGATCATCGCCGACGAGGACTCCTACGTTCACTACGTCGAGGGCTGCACCGCGCCGATCTACCAGTCCGACTCGCTGCACTCCGCGGTCGTCGAGATCATCGTGAAGAAGAACGCCCGCGTTCGCTACACGACCATCCAGAACTGGTCGAACAACGTCTACAACCTCGTCACCAAGCGCGCCGTCTGCGACGAGGGCGCGACCATGGAGTGGGTCGACGGCAACATCGGCTCCAAGGTGACCATGAAGTACCCGGCCGTCTACCTGATGGGCGAGCACTCCAAGGGCGAGACGCTCTCCATCGCCTTCGCCGGCGAGGGTCAGCACCAGGACGCGGGCGCCAAGATGGTCCACGCCGCCCCGAACACCTCCTCCTCGATCCTGTCGAAGAGCGTTGCCCGCGGTGGCGGCCGGACCTCCTACCGCGGCCTGGTCCAGATCAACGAGGGCGCGCACGGCTCGAAGTCCAACGTCCTGTGCGACGCGCTCCTGGTCGACCAGATCTCGCGTTCGGACACCTACCCGTACGTCGACATCCGCGAGGACGATGTCTCGATGGGTCACGAGGCCTCGGTCTCGAAGGTCTCCGCCGACCAGCTGTTCTACCTGATGTCGCGCGGCATGGCCGAGGACGAGGCGATGGCGATGATCGTGCGCGGCTTCGTCGAGCCGATCGCCAAGGAGCTCCCGATGGAGTACGCCCTCGAGCTGAACCGCCTGATCGAACTGCAGATGGAAGGAGCGGTCGGCTGATGACCGCAGCTGTACAGGAGGCCCTGGAGCTCGGCACGGTCGAGTCCCACCTCCACCCCGAAGGCTCTTTCGACGTCGACGCCCACGAGGTGCCGAAGGGTCGCGAGGAGATCTGGCGGTTCACCCCGCTCAAGCGCCTCAAGGGCATCCACGACTCGGCGCCCTTCGCCGACGGTGCTACCAAGGTCGAGGTCGAGGCTGCTGCCGGAGTGAGCGTAGAGACCGTGGCGGCCGACGACGCCGTACGCGGCACCTCGGGTCTGGTCCCGACCGACCGTGTCTCGGCGCGGGCCTGGGCGGCGTCGACCGGGGCCACCGTCGTGCGCATCCCGACCGACACCGTCATCGAGGGTGCGACCGTGATCCGTCACCACGGCACCGGCTCGGAGACCGCCGGCGCCGGTCACGCGGTGATCGTCGCGGAGAAGTTCGCCAAGGCGACCGTGGTGCTGGTCTTCGAGGGCTCTGCCGTCGTCGCCGACAACATCGAGATCGTCGTCGAGGACGGTGCCGACCTGACCGTCGTCTCCGTCCAGGACTGGGCCGACGACGCCGTCCACCTCTCCACCCAGCACGCCAAGGTCGGCCGCGACGCCAACCTGAAGCACGTCTCGGTGAGCTTCGGTGGCGACGTCGTGCGCCACGACTTCACCGCCGAGTACGCCGGCCCCGGCGGCTCCGTGGAGGCGCTCGGTCTCTACTTCGCCGACGCCGGCCAGCACATCGAGCACCGTCTCTTCGTCGACCACACCGCCCCGAAGACCAAGTCCAACGTGGTCTACAAGGGTGCGCTGCAGGGCGAGAAGGCCCACGCGGTCTGGATCGGCAACGTGCTGATCCGCAAGGAGGCCGAAGGCATCGAGACGTACGAGGAGAACCGCAACCTCATCCTCACCGACGGTGCCTGGGCCGACTCCGTGCCCAACCTGGAGATCGAGACCGGCGAGATCGAGGGCGCGGGCCACGCGTCGGCGATCGGCCGGTTCGACGACGAGCAGCTCTTCTACCTGCAGAGCCGCGGCATCGCCGAGACCGAGGCCAAGCGCCTGGTCGTGCACGGCTTCTTCAACGACCTCATCCGCCAGATCGGCGTCCCCGAGCTCGAGGAGAAGCTGACGAGCACGGTCGAGGCCGAGCTCGCCAAGAACATCAACACTCTGATCACGAAGGACAACGTATGAGCACGCTTGAGATCAAGGACCTCACGGTCTCGGTGGAGACCGAGGACGGCCCGAAGGAGATCCTCAAGGGCGTCACGCTGACCATCAACTCCGGCGAGACCCACGCGATCATGGGCCCCAACGGCTCGGGCAAGTCCACCCTTGCCTACTCGATCGCCGGTCACCCGAAGTACACCATCACCGGCGGCACCGTCACCCTCGACGGCGAGGACGTCCTGGAGATGTCTGTCGACGAGCGCGCCAAGGCGGGTCTCTTCCTCGCGATGCAGTACCCCGTCGAGGTTCCCGGCGTGAGCGTGGCCAACTTCCTGCGCACCGCGAAGACGGCGCTGACCGGCGAGGCCCCCAAGCTGCGTACCTGGGTCAAGGACGTCAACGGTGCGATGGACAAGATGCACCTGGACCCGACCTTCTCGCAGCGCTCGGTCAACGAGGGCTTCTCCGGTGGCGAGAAGAAGCGCCACGAGATCGCCCAGCTCGACATCCTCGACCCGGCGTTCGCGCTGCTCGACGAGATCGACTCCGGTCTCGACATCGACGCGCTCAAGGTGGTCTCCGACGGCATCAACGACTTCCGCGCCCGCGACGGCAAGTCGGTCCTGCTGATCACCCACTACACCCGCATCCTGCGCTACATCAAGCCTGACCACGTGCACGTCTTCGTGGCCGGCCGGATCGCGGAGTCGGGTGGCCCGGACCTCGCCGAGGAGCTCGAGGCCAGCGGCTACGAGCGGTTCACGAGCGCGGCGGTCTGACATGAAGGGTCTGCTGCCCGACCTGGATCTGGTCCGCAAGGACTTCCCGATCCTGGAGCGCACCTTCGACGGCGGCGAGACCCCGCTGGTCTACCTCGACAGCGCCAACACCTCGCAGAAGCCGCAGATCGTGATCGACACCATGGTCGACCACCTGGAGCGGCACAACGCCAACATCGCCCGGGCGATGCACCACCTGGGCGCCGAGGCGACCGAGGCTTTCGAGGGGGCGCGCGACACCGTCGCGCGCTTCCTCGGCGCGCCCGAGCGCGACGAGGTGATCTTCACCAAGAACGCCTCGGAGGGTCTCAACCTCGTCGCCAACACGGTGCCGCTGAGCCCCGGTGACGTGGTCGTGACCACCGAGATGGAGCACCACTCGAACATCGTTCCGTGGCAGCTGGCCACGCAGCGGTCCGGTGCGTCGTTGAAGTGGTTCGGGCTGACCGACTCCGGTGAGCTCGACCTGTCGAACATCGACGAGCTGATCACCCCGGCGACCAAGATCGTGGCGCTGACCTGGGTCTCCAACATGCTCGGCACCATCAACCCGATCGCCGAGATCACTCGGAAGGCCCACGAGGTCGGTGCGCTGGTCGTCATCGACGCTGCCCAGGCCGCCCCGGTGCTCCCGATCGACCTGGCGTCGATGCCGGAGGAGGAGCGTCCTGACTTCCTCGTCTTCACCGGCCACAAGGTCGTCGGCCCGACCGGCATCGGGGTCCTGTGGGGCCGGCGTGCCGCGCTCGAGGCGCTGCCGCCGTTCCTCGGCGGTGGCGAGATGATCGCGACCGTGACGATGGAGAAGGCGACCTACGCTCCGATCCCGCACAAGTTCGAGGCCGGCACCCCGCCGATCGCCGAGGCTATCGGTCTCGGTGCGGCGCTCGAATACCTGATGCACGTCGGCATGGAGAACATCCACGCCCACGAGCAGGCGATCACGGCCTATGCACTGGAGCGTCTGGCGAGCGTGCCCGGTGTGACCGTGCTCGGCCCGCCCGACGCGGCCAAGCGCGGCGGCGCGATCTCCTTCGAGCTCGACGGAGTGCACCCGCACGACGTGGCTCAGGTGCTCGACTCCAAGGGTGTCGCCATCCGCGCCGGGCACCACTGCGCCAAGCCGGCCCACCAGCGGTTCGGCGTACAGGCCTCCAACCGGATGTCGTCCTACCTCTACACCACGCCTGCTGAGATCGACGCGCTGGTCGAGGGGTTGGAATACGTACGTAGCTTCTTCAAGTTGGACAAGTGATGACTGCCGCGAACCTAGAATCGATGTACCAGGAGATCATCCTGGACCATTACAAGAACCCGCACGGGAAGGGTCTTCGCGACCCCTTCGAGGCGGAGGTTCACCACGTCAACCCGACCTGCGGTGACGAGATCACCCTGCGGGTGCACGTCGTCGGCGGCAAGATCGAGGACATCTCGTACGACTCCCTCGGCTGCTCCATCTCGCAGGCCTCGGCCTCCGTGCTCAACGACCTCGTCGTCGGCAAGACGGTCGATGAGGCGATGGTCATCCACGAAGAGTTCCTGCGGCTGATGCAGGGCAAGGGCCAGGTGGAGCCCGACGAGGACATTCTGGAGGACGGCATCGCCTTCGCCGGCGTCGCCAAGTTCCCCGCCCGGATCAAGTGCGCGCTGCTGTCGTGGATGGCCTGGAAAGATGCAGCCGCCCAGGCAAACGAGCACGCGCTCGCTGAGGAGAAATGATGACTGAGACCGACCACAGCACACACGACCACGCGGGTCACGACCACGCCGGTCACGACCACGCCGGTCACGACCATGCAGGTCACGATCACTCCGACCACTCGGGCCACGGGCACGGGCACGAGGCTCCGGAGTGGCAGGGCATGCGTTCGTCCACGGTCGAGGGCGCGAGCCTGAAGATCGAGGACGTCGAAGAGGCGATGAAGGACGTCGTCGACCCCGAGCTCGGCATCAACGTAGTCGACCTCGGCCTGGTCTACGGGATCCACGTGGAGGAGCACTCCAACGTGGTCCTCGACATGACCCTGACCTCGGCCGCCTGCCCGCTGACCGACGTCATCCAGGACCAGACCTCGCAGGCTCTGGAGGGCATGGCCAACGACGTGCACATCAACTGGGTCTGGATGCCGCCCTGGGGTCCGGACAAGATCACCCCCGACGGCCGCGAGCAGCTGCGCGCCCTCGGCTTCAACGTCTGACGGTTCCACGCCGGAGGATTCTGCACGCTTAAATGGCAGGTCAGACCAGCACCCTCGTGCCGCTGACCTGCCATTTTGCATCTCACGGACACGTTCGCTGGAGTGCTTGGGCTCAATAGGAGCGTGGCATGGGGGATCTTGGTGGGTGTCAGATCGGATGAGTGGTTCGGGGCGCTGTAGGGCTCTGAGGGGTGCCTGAGGTATCCGAGCTTGCGCGTAGTCCAGCGCGTAGTTTCGCAGCGCACGAGCCTGATCCCCGGATTCGGCTAGGGCTTGGGAAGCTTGGCGGCGGCCGCGAGACCCCTGAGGTCGCGGACGTCGGTGTAGTGCTTCTGGGCGACCTTCTCGGAGTGGCCGAACTGGGAGTTCAGCACGGCCGGCGGTACGTACCCTTCGTAGAAGCTTCGCAGCGTTGTGCGCCACATGTGGGACCGCTCGGAAAGCATCACGTCGATGCCCAGTTCCTTGGCGCCCAATTCGTAAAGCTCGCGGACCGCTGCGCCACAATTGCTGCGAGCCCACATCTTTGAGGGGTCCGAGGGGGAACCGAGGACGTACCCGATTGCTTCGGTCTCATGCTGACGGTCAAGGAAGCGCTTGGCCACCCGTTGATCGAGTACGAGAACGACTCGGGCGTCGCCGGTCTTGGCGACTTCCTCGGTGATGTCGAAGCTGATGACGCCTTGGTCATTGACCTGCATCAAGGGCCAGGTGAGGCGTCGGGCTTCGGTTTGTCGCAGCCCTGTCGTCATCTGGAGGAGGGTCATGTCGATGGCATTGCGAATCTTTTGGATCCGCACCTCTTTCGGCCAGGCATGACCCTTCATGATGATGAGGTCGGCGGGTTCCAGGGCTAGGAGCCAGCGGAGAAATCTCTTGTACTGCTTTCGGTCGATGGCGCGGCCACCTCGTGTCCGCGTGGCCTTCTTCTTGCCGGTGACGGTCGATAGGCGCATCCCGGCGAGTGGGTTCGCGGGTACCAGGTCGTCGCGGACGAGTTTCTGGATGAGGTACTCGTTCAATATGGTTCGACAATGCCGGGCCTTCGCGACCCCGTGGCGCTCGGAGACCTCTGCGAGCAGGTTCTCCAGTGGGGCACGGCGAATTCCTGCCCCGATCGTGTATGACTTGAGCCCGAACTCGTGGCGTCTTCCTTGCCTAGAGCATTTGACGCACTTGCCGAGCACCATCTCCAGGGCTGCGTCATAGCTGGCTCTAGTCAGCGGGCGGAGGTCGGCCTTCTTCAGGGCAGGCTTGGTCACTTGGTTGATGTACTCGGAGAGGGGAGTAGTCAGCTTCCAGTCTCCACCCCCGGTCTGCAGTAGTTCCTTAGCCTTGCTTTTGGCGCGCCGACGGGCTTCGCCGACAGTTGGTCCGAACGAGCTCGGCCTCTTGGTACGGCCATCACGCAGAACGATCGTCCACTGGATTCGCCACGAGCCGTCGGGCTGTTGGATGGGGTGCACTCGATCGATGCTGTCCTCGCCAGGGGCGAGTTTGCTGGTTGCTGCTCGGGTCACAAACAGAGCGTAGCCCAACTAGTGTGATTAACGCATGTTCAAAGTAAACTAGTGTTAGTTCTGCATGAGACGAAGGGGCTGTCTGGATAGTCCCGCGACCGAAGGATGCTGCGATGACGAGTCCGCGCAATGTTGACCGAGGTCGCGCTGGTCCACATGCTGAGGTATCGGCGGGGGCGCGAGCGTCGCATGGTCCGGCAGTGCGGGCGCTGCATGACCGAATGGCATTGACGCCGGAAGATGCGGCGGTGTTCATGGGCATCGCTTGCGCAACCCTCAAGAAATGGCGTGGCGCGGGCGATGGGCCGGCGTACGTCAAGGTCGGGTCAAAGATTGTGTACCTCGTGGAGGACCTCGAGTCGTTCCTGCGCGCGCATCGAGTGGCTTGACTGCTCTTTCGGCGGATGGCCGGCGGGAGGTCGGCCAATCGGCACGCGCTCATGGGTCGAAGCTCTCTCGCGGGGTTGACTCGTATGCGCCGGCGTCCGGGGCGCTCGGGGCACGTGTTGCCGGCCAGGCTTTCCGTGTCTGCTGTTGGAGGTGTTGACGAGTGGAGCCTGGGGAGTTTCTGCAGAAGTCGCGCTCGCCACGGGTGGGTCACGAGAGCGTGTGCCTACCCTCCATGCTGCTGCGGCCTTCGGGGACATGTTGGTCCCATCGCTGATGGGCAACTGGCTCGATGTTCGTCAAGTCTGGGTAGCCTGGTCGACCTTCTTCGTTGCGGCCTCGACGATCTCCAAGAAGGCGGTGGGGTCCTTGACGCTCCCGTCGGTTCGGACGGTGATTACTGTTGTGTGGCGAATGATGTATGCGAAATAGACATCGGTCAGCGTGCCGTCGGGCTGGCCCCATGTCTGTGCTAGGCCGATGTTGTCCCTGCTGAGATCGAGGACCTTGATGCCTCCCGTGTATGCGGATCCGTCAGGCCTGGTCACTTGGTAGGAGGCGCAGGCCTCCGGCAGTTGATCGAGGGGGTGGCGAAGTTGCTCCGGCTCGAGGCTGGGGTCGTTGGTGATGGAATGGGTTACGAGCGCACCGTCGCTGTTCTGGTACGTCGTCTTCTCCTGAATAGGCGCGCCGTCCCACTGTTGCTGGATGGTGTCAAGCCTTGCCCAGGCTGATGCGCAGCTGGCGGGGGAGAGTCCTGTGGTGTCGAGTGATGTGAAGCTGCGCTTCACGGCGCTGTCCTCCGGGCGCCAGTCTTTGGGGAGGTCGTCCGCCTCGAGGAGAAGCGTTTGCGCCTCTGTTGGGGTAAGCCTTCCGGAGTGCACGTGCTCGGCGGGTTCTGTGTGGTCTGCTGACCTGCAGCCGGCGGTGAGTGTGACGACGGCCATGGTGGTTGCTGTGGCGGTGATCCAGTGCATGAATATCGTCGTCGCCCCCTTGTTGAATCGAACTGCGTCTGCCGCTCCGCTTTCGACGGTCTTTGCGTCTTGTTGGATGTCGTCGTGGGGCGTGCTTGCCCACTTGCAATGTGATGTTTTCACATGATAGCGCGATGAACATGTGAAAATCGCATGATTCGTTGTCTGTCTGCCTCGCCCGACGCGTTTGCATGGGACCTCGAACCGCGCCCAGCTGCCGGACGGCGACGATGACAGCACTGATGCTGGGGTGGGTCGCACGGCGCGGCGCCCCTTGTGCTGTGATGTGAGCATGCGCCCACCCGCACCGCCAACGGTGCCTGGCACGCTGCCACCGCGACTGCGCGACGTGCCCAGGATGGTGTGGTGGGCCGAGCGCGGCTACGTGCACGGGATCCGGAATGGAACCGCCGCGGAACGGATCTTGTCGTTGATGTTGGCGTTCCTGTGGTGGCCGGCCCACGTGCTCTTAGTGGTCGTGCAACTCGTGGTGGTCAGGTGGCCGGCGTCCCGGTACTACATGACTCTCGACCGCGACGCTGTCATAGCGGTGATCGGAACCAATCGGCGCGGCTGGATCATCCTCGACCATATGTCCGCACGTCCGGGCTGTGGCAGCGGCCGTGACCTGCGCCGAGCGGTCCTTGCGATGCTTCGCGAGGCTGCTGACGAACGAGGAATGGTCATCGAGACGACCGCTACTACCGGCCGTCTCGCTGAGGTCTATCACGCGGATCTTCCTGGTCTCGGTATTGCGGGGAAGGCGTTCCCGCGGGGGAAGCGGATGCGGTGCGAGCCGGACCGCGTCCAGGGGCCGGCCACTCTCTGACCAAGGCTGGGCACTTGGTGGGCCGAACGTGACCGTCGATGGGCCTCATCAGGTGCCTCAGGCACGCGACGGTCCGCGGCGGCCACCTCGTGCCCGTGACCGGTCGGGGACTGACCGGTGACCTCCCCGCTGCCGACACCTATGCGCACATTGCTTGAATCGGCCGGTGCTGAACCCTGAACGCAGCCCCCAACACCCTGAGGTTCACTCCGTGAGTGGCGGTGAGAGGAGAGGTGGTTCCGATGACGGGGTTGTCGGCTCGCGGTGAGCCCGTAGCTGGTCGTTGATGGCGATCAACCCGAAGTTTCTCTATGTCACTATCGCGTCGCAGGCGCTGCCAAGGTGATGCAGAGGCGCAAGATATCCGGTGGTCTCGCGACGAAGTCGGCTGAGAGGATGGCTTCCAGGAAACCTGGGCCGATGATGTTCTTGGCCGTGTTTCTGTGCGCATTTTCCAGGTTCGGGACGCGCTCTCGCCTTCGACTGATGAACGATGGAACTGATGCTGAGTCTCCAGGACGTATTGCTGCGACTGACTGCCTACTGGACCGAGCGCGGCGCGATGATCGTGCAGCCTTTCAACACCGAGGTGGGTGCGGGTACGGCTAACCCGGCGACCACGCTGCGGGTGTTGGGGCCGGAGCCGTGGCGGGTGGCCTACGTTGAGCCGAGTGTTCGGCCCGACGACAGCCGCTATGGGAAGAACCCGAACCGGCTGCAGACCCACACTCAGTTCCAGGTGATCTTGAAGCCGGACCCGGGCGACCCCCAAGAGCAGTACCTGGCGTCCTTGGAGGCGATCGGGGTCGATCTTGGCGCGCACGACATCCGGTTCGTTGAGGACAACTGGGCGTCGCCCGCGCTCGGCGCGTGGGGTCTGGGTTGGGAGGTCTGGCTCGACGGCTTGGAGATCACCCAGTTCACCTACTTCCAGCAGGCCGGCACGCTCAAGCTCGACCCGGTCTCGGTGGAGATCACCTACGGTATTGAGCGCATCGTGATGGCCCTGCAAGGTGTCTCTCACTTCGCCGACATCGACTACGCGCCCGGGATCACCTATGGCGAGGCGTTCGGTCAGAGCGAGTACGAGATGAGCCGCTACTATCTCGACGAGGCTGACATCGTCAGCACGCAGCGGCTCTATGACTTGCATGCCGCGGAGGCGCAGGCGATGCTCGATGCGGGCTTGGCGTTGCCCGCCTACTACAACGTGCTCAAGTGCTCGCACGCCTTCAACGTCCTTGACGCGCGTGGTGCGGTCTCCACGGCGGAACGAGCGCGCGCCTTCACCCTGATGCGGATGCTGTCCAAGGGTGTGGCCGAGTTGTGGGTCGATCGACGCGGCGAGCTCGAGTTCCCCCCCCCGGTACGGTCGCGCCGCCGAAGCTGCCGAGTCCGCTGCCCATGCCGGAGGTCACCCAGTCTGAGCGGCTGCTCTTCGAGATCGGGGTCGAAGAGCTCCCCGCGGCAGAGGTCACTCGGGCCAGGGACTGGCTGGAGTCGACGATCACCGACCGGCTCGCCTCGACCAAGCTGAGCCACGGAACAGTCCACGCTTATGCGACTCCGCGTCGTGTGGTGGTGCTCGTCGAGGATGTCGCCGCCTGTGAGGAGGACGCGGTCGAGACCCTGCGCGGCCCGCGGGCCTCTGCCGCGTTCGATGAGACCGGGGCTCCGACGCGCGCCGCGACCGGCTTCGCGGCCAAGCACGGCCTCGACGCTGCGCAGTTGCAGCGGGTCGAGCACGAGGGCAGCGAGCATGTCGCTGTCGTACGTAACGTGGAGGGCCGGCCTGCGCCTGAGGTGCTCTCGGCGTTGCTCGCTCAGGTTGTAGTGGATCTGCGTTCTGAGCGCAACATGCGGTGGAAGGACCCCGCCTTGTCTTACGCTCGCCCGGTGCGTTGGCTGCTCGCCCTGCTCGGTAGCGCCCCGGTCCCGGTCACGGCCTCCGAGCTGACCAGTGGGACGACGACACGTGTTCAGCGGATGGCACCCCAGCCGATTGTGGAGGTCTCCTCGGCTGAGGGCTACCTCGAGTTCCTTGGTGAGCATGACATCGTGGCTGATGAGCAGGCGCGTAGGTCGATGATTCTCCACGCGGCTCAAGCCCATGCTGCGAAGGTGACCGGCCGAGTGGATCTGGAGGCAGATGCTTCCGTGGTGGATGAGATCGTCAACCTCGTTGAGTCGCCCGTGCCGATCCAGGGCTCCTTTGATGAGCGCTACCTGGACCTGCCGCCGGAGATCCTCACCTCGGTCATGCGTAAGCACCAGCGCTACCTGCCGCTACGGACCACCGACGGCCTCCTACCGCACTTCCTGACCTTCGCCAACGGTGCCTGTGACGTTCCCACGGTCACCCGAGGCAACGAAGCCGTGGTCCGGGCGCGTTTTGAGGACGCCCTGTTCTTCTGGGAGGCCGACCTGCAGGTCCCTCTGCAGACGATGAAGGACGGCTTGGCGAAGCTCACGTTCGAGGAGACCTTGGGTTCGATGGCCGACCGCGCCACACGGATCGCGGTCGTCGCCAAGGCGCTGGGGGAGCGGGTGGGGCTCGATGACGCCGAGCGCGCCGCTCTGCATCGCGCAGCGGAGCTGGCGAAGTTCGACCTTGGCTCGCAGATGGTGATCGAGATGACGTCGCTGGCGGGCACCATGGCCCGCTATTACGCCACCAAGGCGGGCGAGAGCCCGGCGGTGGCCGCGGCACTGGCAGACTTGGAGCGGCCCCGTACCTCCGAGGATGCCGTGGCCACCAGCGCCGCGGGTGCGGTCCTCGCGATCGCTGACCGCACGGACCTACTGGTTGGCCTGTTCGCCGTTGGCGCCAACCCCACCGGAAGCTCGGACCCGTTTGCCCTGCGCCGGGCAGCGCTCGGTCTCTTGGCAACCATCCGCTCGAACCCCATCTTCGAGGCCGTCACGGTCAACGACGTCCTCCAGATTGCGGCAAAGGCCATTAGCGGCCAGGGTGTGGCCGTCTCCGAGGCGGCCTTGTCCGCGACCGGGGACTTCGTGCATGCACGGTTCGAGCAGTCCCTCCTCGACGCGGGGAACTCTCCGGACGCGGTTGCCGCGGTCCTTCCGCTCGCTGATGAGCCGCGGCGCGCGGAGGCCACCTTGACCGACATCGAGAACCTGGCCGGAGAGGAACGACTCGCCTCGCTCGTCGAAGCGGTCCAGCGCGTCCGCCGGCTCATCAAGGATGCCGATCCCGACGGCGACCCGGCGCTCTTGACCGCCCCCGTCGAGCAGAGGCTCGTCACCGCAATCGAGGCGCTCCAGGCCACACTCGAGGGAACGACGGCGACTGTGCCCGAGCTCATGTCGGCCTCGAGCGAGACGATCAGCGCCCTGGAAGATTTCCTTGATGAAGTCCTCGTGATGGATGAGATCCTCAAGGTTCGAGACGCCCGCATCGCGCTGCTGGCGACGGTGACCCGCATCGCTGGTCGTACTGGGGTCGACTGGGACGCGATGAGCCGCTTCGTAGCGACAGAGCGCCAGCCTGTTGACGCCATGGCATGAGCCATCACGCACACTGCAACGGGCCCGGGACCTCACTTGATGTCTCGGGCCCGCTCAGTTCGGTGGGCGGGTCATGTGCGTATGTCGTCGACCGGCCACTGTTAAGTACTCGGTCACCAGACGCCTCGGTCTCATGACCGCCCTCGTCGTACAAAGGACCTGAGGGCCAAACGGTGAAGGACCGGCCCGGCCTTTACGGGCGAACGGCAGCACGTGACCCTTGTTTGACCTCATAGAACTCGCCGCCGCGGCATGGGTGTCGATCGCTCTCCTCACCTGTGGAAGGGTGGAGGGGCGGCGTCACTGGTGCACCTGCCAGGTGAGGGCTACGTGACCATGCTTCTTCTTGAGCAGTAGAGAGTGATCGACTGCTTCGGCGGGTGGTGTGTCCTTGCGGAGGTAGCGGATCTTGGGCTCGCTGGGCCGTCCCGCGTGGTCCCATGCTTGGAGCAGCGTTATGACTCGTCCAGCGGCTTCCGCGCCTTCCGGGCCGAACCCGCGGGCTCCGAGTTCGAACCCGTCGTCGGTGTTGCTCAGGTCGCGCATGGTGAGTGTCGAGAACGCGTCGTAGGTGACCAGCGCGTTCGGCCATACAGTCAGGACCCTGTCGGGATGGAGGGCGCCACCGGCTGGGCTCATCGCCCCGCACCACTCGGGTTCGTGGCTCGTCATCCACAACAGCATCCCTGACAGATCGACCTGCCCCTGCGCGATCGAGACGCCCGACCAGGCCTCGGTGCTCTCGCCGCTGAGCATCTGGCCAAGGTCATCCGGATTGAGCGGCATCACACTGTCCGAGGTGAATGTCACCGGAATCCCGGCGGGGTCGGTGACGTGCATTTGGTGACGCACGTGTGCGCCGATGCCCTGCATCGGGACGAACCCACACACTTGGGACGAGGTCGCCACCAGGTGGTCGTCTTTGCGGCGGAGGGAGAGCGACCTGGTGGTGAGCCCCATCGCCAGCGGGACCACGAGGTGGCCTGCGGGCGCGAGTTGGTCGGTCCAAGCCGATGGGATGTCCCAGGCTCCGACGGTGACGATGATCGCGTCGAACACGCGCTGGCCGGGCAGGGGGAGCTCGGCGTCGGCGGTGATGACCTCGACTCGGTCGCCGTACCCGGTTGCCTCGAGGAACCGCTGGGTGCGTGCGGTGACCCACGGGTCGACGTCGACGGTGACCACGGTGCCGTGCTCGCCGACAATCTCGGAGAGCAGGGCGGCGTTGTAGCCGCCGGAGCCGATCTCGAGCACCCGGTCGCCAGGGCGCAGGCGAGCGGCGAGGGCCATCTGAGCCTGCAGCCACGGCGCGGAGACCGACGAGATGGGCATCCCGGTCAGGTCGTGGCGGGTCATGATCGCCTGGTCGATGTCGTAGGCGTCAGAGAGCGGCGTCCCGGCGGGAACGAACATATGGCGCGGCACCGTCGCGAACGCGGCCAGGACCGATGGGTCGGCCAAGTCGGGGTTCGCCGCGAGGGTCTCGACCATCGCCTTGCGTGCGGTGGCGGCGTCAGCGGTGGTGATCTCGCCGGTGGCCCAGCGCAGGTTGTTCTCGGCGCGGGTGAGTGCCTCTCGCATGAGCGGCTCAGCGACCTGCCACGCCACCGGCACCTCGCTGGACTCCGGATAGCGCTCGCGGATCTCGGCGAGCAGGTCGTCGAACGTGTATCTCTCGCCTCCCGGTCCCGACGTCAGGTCGGCGGCGGCGAGTAGGTCGTCGAGCGGTGTGTCCTCGAACCCGAACTCGGCGTGCTCATCGGCCAATCCGCGTGCGTATGCCTCGAACCGGGCACCGGAGTGGTGGGCCACCAGATCGACCACGGTCGGCGGCCAACCCTGCTCACGAAGATGGAGCGCACCGTCGATCGGGGCGTACCCGGTGCGCTCGAGCTCGGGGGCGTGCCCGATGTCGTGCAGCCACGCTGCGGCCACGACCGTGTTCCGCTGCTCGGGTGGGAGGCCTGCGGCGAGCTCGGCAGCGCGTTCTGCGGTGCCCTGAGCGTGTTCCCAGCGCTGCCCCATTGGGGCGAGGAACCGCTCGGCGAGGTCGCGTGCCTGAGGCACCAGGGTGTCCATATCGTTCAGATTTCCTCTCGTTTGAGGGTCGCGGTCCAAGGCGACCGCGACATGGGTGAGCCGCCTCGCGACGCTATCGGTGCGCCGTCGAGGTCCCGGCCAGCGAGGTCCGACACATCGACACGCCCTGGGCCGCTGCCCACCAGGGGAAGGGGACCACGCGCCCCAGCGCCATTTCCATCGCTGGATTGAGGCTTAGGCCTCGACGGCTGCCGCGGTGTTGACCGTGGTGTTGATGGTGGTGATCTTGGTCCAGTCCCACTGGAGGTGTCGCAGGGCGTCGGCCCGGGCGAGCCCGATGCTGCGCATGCCGGGTGTGTTGATGACGGGCTGGGATGCGTCGCGGGTGGCGGTGGTCTGTTTGGGCCAGCGCCGGTACAGGATTGACGGCACACCCAGCATCCAGCCTGGTGCTACTGCTTCGAGTGCAAGCAGTAGCGCGACGTCTTGTCCGACGGGTAGTGCGGGCCAGCCGCCGAGTGCGTGGACGAGGCTGGTGTAGGTGGTGGTGGTGATTCCGAGCACCGGAAGTAGGCCGGCTTCCTCTCCGTCGCGGAGGCAATTGTCAGGCAGCGGTCCTGTTTCTGGGTCGCGTGGCCCGCGTTTGATCTGTCCGTCTTCGAGGAGGTCCAGGGCGGGGGAGACGACCCAGCCGACGGGGTTCGAGGTCAGTGCCTCGATGTCGCGGGTGAGCGCGCCGGGGGTGAGTTGGTCATCAGCGTCGAGACCGCGGACGAACACTCCATTGACGTGGTCGAGCGCGAGGGTGCGCGCGGCGGCGGCACGCCCACGCGGTCCGGTAGCGTAGGTGATCTGGGGATGGTTGGTGGGGATCCGTGTCGCTGGTGAACCGGTTTCGCCGTCTTCTTGGACGACCCATTGCCAGTCCCAGCCTGGCGGGAGCTGCTGGGTGGCGATGCTGTTCCAGGTCTGGGTGAGGTGGTCGTCGCGTCCGGCGAGGACGGCGGTGATCAGGGAGATGGTGGGCATTGTCGCGTCACTGGGCTTTCGGGAGGTCGAGGACGAAGCGGAGTTCGGCGCGGTCTGCTGGCCAGGCGACTCGGGTGGCGCAAACGACGCGCCCGGTGGGGTCGCTCATGCACCCTGCCGCCCGCAGGATGGGGATGCCGGGGTCCATCTCCCAGCGTTTGATCTCGATAGTCGTGGGCGCGCGGGCGGTGATGGTGTCTTCGTTGTGGGCGACCTCAACCCCGACGGTCGAGAGTTGGTGTTGAGTGCCTCCGGGCCAGGGTTCCTCGTCTTGGTCCAGCAACTTGGGGTTGGCCTCGATGATGCTGATCGGGAGGAATGAGGTCGACCAGGCGAGGCGTCGGCCGGTCGCGGTCTCGACGGTCTCGTACTCGCGCTGCAGCAGCGGAGTACCCGGGTCGTACTCAGGGACGGTGTCGTCAGCGACGATGCGGGTGTAGGTCGCTGTGAAGGTGGCGTCACGGATGCTGATGCCGGTGGTGTCTTCGAGGTGGCCACTTCGACGCCGAATCTCTTCGGGCAGGTGGATGCTCTGTTTCTCCTTGATGAGGGCTGCATTGGAGAAGGTGATCTTCGGGGGCGGGGTGCGCACGAGGAGTCGTTTGCCCTGTCCGCCGGTGACAAGGGCCTGGGTCCTCAGTGAGTTGTGGGCCTGTCGGGCCGTGCCTTGGGAGACGCCGTAGGTGTCCACGAGCTCGCCGAGGGATGGGATGGGGTCTCCGGGCCCGAGCTCTCCGCGTTCGATCGCGATGCGGATGTCGTCGGCGATGCGAAGCCAGCCAGGCCGGTCGACGGGTGTCTGCGCGATGTGCTCGCTGGGGGTGGTCACGCCGAGAGTCTAAGACTTTGTTGACAAAGTAGCGAGGATTGGGGGTAGGTTAACCGTGCTGCTTTGCTAACAAACTGATGAGGAAGGAGTGGTCGCTCGTGACTAGTTGCATCACCCGGCCTGCACCGCGCCACGCCCCAGCGGGGTCGCCACCGTCCCCTCGCGGTCTACGGCCGAGCGAAGTCCCTGTGTCTGGCCGAGTCCGGCACGATCGCGTTCACGGGCACAACGACATCGCGGTCTGTACCCGCTGTGCGGGTACGTGGCGGATTGACACCACCGACGGTTCCTGGCTGGTCGACCTCGATCGCCGTCTCCTCATGAACCTGGCCAACCCGAATCAGCCGACACTCACACTCCTGCGTCTGGCCCTCACCCAGCCGGGTCAGCCGCTGACCTTCTCCGTCATGACGCGGCCCCGCGACGACTACTCAGCCCTGGTCGAGACCCGCAGCACTGGCGCCGTCACAGGTCTCACCCGGCTGAGTGCTCCCATGACCCGCTGCGCGAGGTCATCGGGACCGCGACCTGGTCCATCCCTGGGGAAGCCGTCCTTGGAATCGACGTCGACTCCAACTGGCCAAGAAGAGTGCTGAGCGCCTTGAGTGAGAAGCCGACTTCCGAGACCGCCGCTGGCGGGCCGGGGCAGCTGACGCTGTGGCGGATCCTGGCCAACCCGCCGGGCCGGATCCACATCGAGGATGAGTCCACCAGCGCCGGTGTGGTGACACTGTGCGGCGCCCGGATCCCCGAGGACGCCGATGCCCTGACCAGTCGCCAGCCCGAGACCCGAGTCCGGAACCCGGACGCCCCGATGTGTGTGACCTGCCTACGCGGGCTGGACCACACCCGCGCGACCAGCAAGATCGTCCCTGCTGCCGCCCTATGAGGAGGACAGCAACCGATCGTGACCACATGCGCACGCGGCACGCCTGACCCCAAAGCGTTCCGGAGCAGTCCGGACAGCAACTAGGCCGCGCAGCACCCGTGCCATACAGGCGCGTGCATCCATAACCCCGGAACAACTCCTGGAAGAGTGAATGAGTGAACACACTGCGAGACACTTTGCGTCAGTCGATGGTGGCGAGACTTCGCGAGGAAGGTCTGATCACCACCGAGGGCGTCGCTGCCGCGATGAACGCGGTGCCCAGACACGACTTCGCGCCCGGCGAACCCTTGGAAAACGTCTACCAGACCAACACCACACTGGTTCCGAAAGTCGACGCCCAAGGCCGTCAAACGAGCGTCGTGTCCGCCTCGCACATCCAGGCAATCCAGCTCGAGCAGGCCGACGTGCGGCCTGGCATGAACGTGCTGGAAATCGGCTCGGGCGGCTATAACGCAGCCCTCATCGCGGAGATGGTCGGTCCCGGCGGCTCG
Source organism: Nocardioides sp. (assembly GCF_014360585.1). Lineage (GTDB taxonomy): Bacteria > Actinomycetota > Actinomycetes > Propionibacteriales > Nocardioidaceae > Nocardioides. The sequence continues at coordinate 23,352 of NZ_JACIXG010000028.1, read as the reverse complement.
GTGACGACAGTAGACATCGACGCCGACGTCATCCACCGCGCCCAAGCGGGCCTGCACCGGGCGGGGTACGAGCAGGTCAACGTCGTGCTCGCCGATGCCGAACACGGTGTCGCCCAGCACGCGCCCTACGACCGGATCATTGTCACGGTCGGGGCGTGGGACATCCCGCCTGCCTGGCTTGACCAGCTCAGCCCGGAGGGCCGGATCGTGATGCCGATGCGGTTTGCCGGGATCTCCCGGCTCGTCGCCTTCGACCGCTCTCCGGACAGCCTGGTGCTAACTGCCAGCAACTATCGGCTCGGCTCGTTCGTGCCGATGCAGGGCGACGGCGCCGCCACGGAGCAGTTCATCGCGGTCACTCCCGACCTCGGCCTGCGCATGGACCAGACCAGTCACCTCACCTTCGACGTGCCGGCACTGCGCAAGGCGCTTAACACCGCGCCGGTGACCAGCTGGTCGGGCACGCCGTTCGACATGCCTGACGAGTTGGAGCTGTACCTGCTGACCGGCGGCCCTGAGGTGGCGATGATGTACGCCGCCCAGGATGCCGTTGATCAAGGCGTCGTGGACCGCACGGTACGCAACGGCACTCCGGCGCTTGTGCGCGGTGACACCTTCGCCTACCGCATCAAGCGCGAGAACCCGGAGACCGTCAGCGGATTCGAGACCGGTGTCCTCGCCCACGGGCCACAGGCCTATCACGTCGGCAACGAGCTGCTCGGCATGATCCGGGCGTGGGCCGGCCGCTACTACCGGCGCAACGTCGCGCGCATCACCTACCACCCGAACATTCGCCTGAACACCGCCGACAACACCGCCGACAACACCGCCGACAACACCGCCGACAACACCGCCGACAACACCGCCGACAACACCGCCGTCGCCACCGGCCTGACCGGGTGGTACACGACCAAGCGGCACGGCGTACTGGCCATCTCCTGGCCCTGAGACTTCGGCGCTCACCTGTATGACCGACATATGGGTGAGCGTTGGGGAAGCCCTATCCACTCTCATTCAAGGAAGTTGTCCATGACTCAGATCACCACGTCCCTGCCCGAGGCCGAGGGCCGCACGCTCGATGACTTCGATCTAGACATCGAGTTCATCGAGGCCGGTGGCACCGTCGAGCACATCATCACGATGACCGAGGACAACTGCGGCAGCAGCTGCGTGTCAGCTTGCACTAGCTGCTGACCCGCCGCGCCCCGCTGATGGCCTGCTCTGATCGCCAGCCCGTCCACGTGGCTTGGCCCTGGAGTTAGCCATCACCTCCGGTCACGGGTGCCCGGCCAGGAAGAAGAATCTGCCCGGTCCGGGCGCCCGCCCAGCTGAGAACGACTATGCCTCCGGGAGGTCTGTGTGTACCGCAGCGTGAACAACGCCCTGATGCTCCGGGCATCGGTGCTTCACCCCGATGACCTCGGCCGCTGGCCCGACCTGAGCGGCCACGACACAGAGCCCGGTTGGCAGCAGTGGCTTCAGGAGACACTGGCAATCCCCGGATTCGCGGCCGCCATGGCCCACGCCTCGCCGAGCCTCGCGCAGCGCGTGAACGCCGCGGAGAACGGCACCCTGACCCAATCCGAGGTCCGCCGGGTCGTGCTCGCGGTCATGCGATACCTGCTGCGAGCCACCAGCCGCGCCACCCCGTTTGGACTATTCGCAGGCGTCGCACCGGCCACAGCGAACCGCACCGGCACCGTCGGTTGGGGGTCTGACCACCGACCAGTCGCCCGTCTCCAGGCGGCGTGGTTGGCCGAGGTCACCGACCGCCTCGAGTCCGACCCGCGACTCCGGCCTCACCTGCTGGTTTGCGTGAACAACCTGCTCGTGCAACGGGCGGGAGAGGTCATATTGGCCAACCGTGCCGCCAAGAGCGATCCCCAGGGTGCGCCGACCCATCTGCGCATCAAGGCGAACAGCACCCTCCGTGCGGCGCTCGACTTGGCGGCCGAGCCGATCAGCTGGGCGGATCTTTGCGGCAAGCTGGCTGCCGAGCGTGGCGCGCCGCCAGAAGCTGCCGAGCGGCTTGTCAGCCAGATGGTGACCGAGGGGCTACTGCTGACCAGCCTGCGCCCGCCGTCGACGCAGACCGATCCGCTCGCACACCTCGTGGACGAGCTCGAGAGCATCGCGACCTCGGGCGGTAACCCGGGGGAGGGTTTTGGGCAGTTGCGCACCCTGCGTCAGTTGAAGGCGCGGCACGACAACGCCCCCGACGCTGTGACGGCCGCCGCGCACCGCGAGGACCTCGTCCGAGCTGCCGCCATGATCGGTCCGGCAACCGCGGTCGGGGTCGATCTGGCACTGGATTGCGAGCTCGTGGTGCCGAGGTCCGTGACGGCTGAGGTGTGCCGGGCCGCTGCCGCGTTGACGCGTCTCGCCCGCCCGCCGTCGCGGCAGTGGCGAGACTGGCACGCCCGTTTCTTGGAGCGGTACGGCCTCTATGCTCTCGTCCCCGTCGTGGATGCCGTCGACGCGCAGGTCGGCCTTGGGTACCCGAAGGGATCCGTTGGTGAGCCCACCGCTGAGTCTGCTGAGGATTCCGCCGTACTTGTCGATCGGGATCGGAGGCTTCTCGCACTGGCACAACGGGCTGCGCTACGCGGCGAACACGAGGTCGTCGTGGATGACGCCTTGTTGGAGCAGGTAGCCGGCACCGCCACCGCCGAGGCTTCACCGACCGCCGAACTCACCGTGCGCGTCCACGCCGATTCGCTTCACGCCATCGAGGATGGCGACTTCCAACTCTCGGTCGTGCGGGCCGCAGCCCGAGCCTTCTCGACCGCGGGACGGTTCCTCGACCTGTTCGGCGACGACGTGCGAGACCGGATGGCCTCCAGCGCGGCCGACATGCCGCCGAGCAGCGACGGAGCACTGTCAGCGCAACTGAGTGCGGTGACTCGCTACACCGTCAGCTTGGATGTCAACCGCGCTGCCCAGGTGCTGCCGCACTTGATCCCGATCGGGGAGTTCCACCATCCATCACAGGCCACGATCGACTTGGACGACATCGCGGTCACCGCCGACGCCCACCGCCTCTACCTGGTCTCGATCTCGCGCAAGCGTGCCCTGCAGCCGGTCGCGGTCAACGCCGTCGAACAAGTCCGGCACGCGCATCCGCTGACCCGCTTCCTAGCCGAAGCACCTCTCGCCCTGAGCACAGGATGCCAACCAGTGGAGTGGGGGCCGGCGGCCACGGGCCTACCGTTCCTGCCAGCTCTTCGATACGGCCGCACCTTGCTCAGTCCCGCCCGCTGGCACCTGGCCGCAGCCGAGCTTCCAGACCGACAGGCAACATCGGACCTGTGGGAACAGGCGCTCACAGCCTGGCGGCAGGCCACTGGGTGTCCTGCCGCGGTCTGGCTCGGCGTTGGCGACCAAACCATCCGCCTCGACCTGCTCGAGCCCGCCCACCGGGCGCTGCTTCGCGACCACTTAACCCGTGAGCCCAACGCCGTGCTGCGCGTCATCCCCGACAGCGACGGTTGGATCGGTGGGCGCCCACACGAGATCGTGGTCCCGCTGAGCGCCACTACCCCGAGGCCGGCGGCGCCACGCCTCAGCAACTCCCCGGTCGAGGTCTGCACCCACGGCTCTCTGCCCGGCCGCGACCTCGACTACCTGAAGATCTACGCCCGGCTCAACGAGCAAACCGCGATCTTGACCAGCCACCTGCCCCGGTTACTGTCTCAGCTCCCAGGTACCGGCCGCTGGTGGTTCCTACGCCACGCCGACCCCGACCCGCACCTGAGGCTACGCATCACCGGCCTGCCCACCGATGTCATCACCGGATGGACGCAGCAGGTCGCAGACGCGGACCTGACGCGCCGAGTCCAGTGGGACACCGACTTTCCCGAACCCGGCCGCTTCGGGAGCCTCGCCGCCTACCAGGCCACGACGACAGTGTTCGCCGCAGATTCCGGGGCCGCGCTCGCCGAGCTTGGCCTCACCCGGAGACATCCGACGGTGGACCGGCAGGCATTGATCGCGGCGAGCATGGTGGACCTCGTCACTGCGGTGATCGGCAACGCGCACGAGGGGTTTCGCTGGCTGATCTCGCGCACCCGAACGGACCGGTCGGCGCCCGCGCGGTCGGTCTATGACCAAGCCATCCGCCTGGCCAACCCGCACGACCCCACCGCGCTCGTCTCGATGCCCGGCGGCGATGCCGTGCGGGAGCAGTGGGCCGAACGCCGCCACGCTGTCGTCGCATGGCGCGACCGGCTACCCACCCTCAGCACCACTGCGCCTGCCGATCTGCTGCCCGACCTGCTGCACCTGCACCATGCCCGCGTCGCCGGGCTCGACCTCGACAGCGAACGTGCCTGCCTGCACCTCGCCCGTGCCGCAGCGCTCAGCTGGACGACAAGGAGCACCCGATGACCTCCCCATCAATCACGCCAGCGCTCACCCCGGGTCTCACGCCCGGTCCCCTGGACACGCTCACCGCCGCCTGTGCGAGGCTCGCGAGTCCGTCCATCGTCGGTCCGTCACCAGACGGGCGGACCCAACCGCAGTCAGTGGCCGGCGGCGCGGCTGGCATCGCCCTGCTGCACATCGAGCGCGCAGTCGCAGGACACGGCGAGGAGGCAACAGCCCACGACTGGATACGCGCCGCGGCCAGCGAGCCGATCAGCATCGGGCGCAACTCCGACCCCTTCCACGGCGCCCCAGCCTTGGCCTTCATGCTGCACACCGCCGACGCCCTCGGCGGATACCGCCGAGCCCGGGCCAGCCTCAACGAGGCCACCACCACCCTCACCCGGCAACGACTGGCAGCCGCACACGCTCGCATCGATCGCCACGAACCGCTGACCATGTACGAGTTCGACCTAGTGCACGGCCTCACCGGGCTCGCGTTCTACCACCTGCACACCCACCCCGACCACCCCGTCAACCACGAGCTGGTGACCTACCTCGCCCGCATTACCGAACCCTTGGGCCAAGGCGAGGCCCGGCCGCCGTGGTGGCTGCACTCCGGGCTCGGTGGCACCGCCCATCCTGACTTCCCGCACGGACACGGCAACCTCGGAGTGGCCCACGGCATCAGCGCGGTCATCGCGCTACTCGCCTACGCCATCCTCCACGGCCAGGACAGCCCCGCACCCCGCCAGGCCCTCGATACTCTCTGCGCCTGGACCGACCGCCACCGCCAAGAGGACCCGACCGGAACCTGGTGGCCCGGCTACGTCGTCCCCGACGCTGAACCCAAATCGGGCCGGCCATCTTGGTGCTACGGCACCGCAGGCACTGCTCGCGCCCAGCAACTCGCCGGCCTCGCTCTCCACGACACCACCCGCCAGCACCGAGCAGAAGACGCGATGCTCGCCGCCATCACCTCACAACGGGAACGGCTGCCCGAGATCGGCCTGTGCCACGGCAAAGCCGGACTCCTCCAAGCTGCTTGCCGAATGGCCAACGACAGCACCGACCCACACCGATCGTCCCAGCTCAAGACCCAACTGCCTGTCCTGGCCGCCGACCTCGCCCGGCAGCTCGACACCGACTCCGACGGCACCCCGGAACTGATGGACGGAACCGCCGGAGCAGCGCTCGCCCTCCACACCGCTCTCACCGGCAACCCGGCCACCGGCTGGGACGCATTCCTGGCCCTCTCCTGAGATCGGAGGCACAGATGACAACACCTCAATGGCGTCAAGCCACCATCACCTTCGGCAACCCGGACACCGCCGTACAGATAGCCATGGACCATCTCGCGCCGATCCTTACCGAGGCTGAGACCCGCGGTCTCATCACCTGCTGGTTCTACGTACGCAAAGGCGACTGGAGGCTGCGCTACCTACCCACCGCCGACACGCCCACCGACAGTCCCACCAAACGCCACATGACCACCCGGCTGGACCAGCTGGTCCACGACGACGTTCTCCACCGCGCCGTCGCCGGCATCTACGAGCCCGAGGTCCACGCCTTCGGCGGACCTCAAGCCATGGATACCGCCCATCAGCTCTGGCACCACGACAGCCGCCACCTGCTCACCCGCAGCGCCGCCACAGCCACACGCGACCGCGAAGTCTCGATCATGCTCTGCGCAACAATGATGCGAGCCGCAGGGCTCGACTGGTACGAGCAAGGCGATGTGTGGGCCTGCGTCGCCGACCACCGAGACCCGCCCGCTCTTGCCCTCGCCGAGTCGCTCCAACAGCCCACCCACAGGCTTCTTACCGTCGACCCAGCCGACCTCACCCGCAAGGACGCACCGCTGGCCGGCTGCCACGAACAGTTCGACGCCTACACCCACGCCGGACAAGCGCTCCGAGAGCTCAACCAGCGCGGGCGGTTGCACCGCGGCCTGCGAGCCACCCTCGCCCACCACGTGATCTTCGCGTGGAACCGGCGAAGCATCCCCGGTGCCTACCAGGCCGCCCTCGCGACCGCAGCCAAGACCGTCGTCTTCGGCCCTGACCCCACGGCCTGTCCTTCCACACCGCGGGGTGACTCATGACCCCGGCCGCAGCCAGCAGATTCCCACTGGTTGCCCGGCCCCGGCCCACCTGCCTTCCCCTGCCCCAGCGCGTCAGCGGACTCCACGAGCTCGCCACCGAAGCACGCGAGCGCCGCGACGCGTCCCTGGCGACAGCGGTGTTCAATCTCGCCGCGCTCCTGGCCTCCGACTGCGGCATGCCCGCGCTGGCCCGAACCTGGTGCCACAGGCTCGCCATCACAGCCATTGAGCACGACCACGACCCACGGTACGCGCTTGAGCCCGTCGTCAACCTCGCCAGGCTCCACATCCGCGCAGGCGAGGGCTCCGCTGCGTGGACCCTCCTGGAGACCCTTTTCCAGGCAATCGACACCCGAACCGACACGACCATCGACGGCCTCACCATCCCCGCCGCCCGCCTGACCAGGACGCCCGACAGTCACGCCAAGGCGCGAACCTGGCTCTGGAGTGTCCTGCTCGGCACCGGCGCCCACGCCTTCGCCGCTGCCGGTAGATGGGACGAAGCCAGCATCCGCCTCGACCAACACAACGGCGTCGGCGAACGCATGCTCGATGGCAGGCAAGTCACGATCATCGCCCACGCCACTGCAGGCCGCTACCAGCAGGCGCGCACCATGCTCAACGCAACCCATCCGGGCGAGCCATGGGAGAACGCGGTCACCGCCGCCCTGCACCTCCACCTGCCCCTGGCCGACGCCGACCCAGCCGAACAAGTGGCCCCTGCGCTAGCGGCCCACCATGCCCTCGGGTCCATCAAGGCCGGCCTGACCGTCTTCCACACGCGACTGGGCCTCACCCTGGTCGACGCACTCGGCCCCGACCACCCCAACGCCGAACAGATTGCGATGCCCCTGATTCGCCACGCCGCCAACGACGGCTACGCGGCACGCGACCTCCTAGCCCACCCCGGCTGCCTCAGCATCGCGAGCCCTCAACAGATCGCCCGCCTCACCGAACTCGTCGCTGATTGCGGTCTCGGCCACCGAACCATGACCGCCGAGCACCTCGCCGTGGTCGCCGACGCCCTCGACACCGCCGAATCGGTGATCGCTCACACGGCTCTTGGGCAATACGCGACGGAACCTAAGAAGGAAGACGAGAAGGATTCCGATGAGACTTCAGTCCCTCGCCGAGGGCATCCCTGGGCTCGTGCTGCTCGCGGCCGAACGTGAGGAGAGTCCACGCCCGTGGGTAGCTCGGATGCTGTCCGAGCCCGTCATGGTCCACCCCGATGACGTCAGCCTCTTCGAGGGTGCGCCGGCGGTAGCCCTCGCGCTCAGTGTCACCGGCGAGTCAGGAATCCTGACTTCCCTCGACACCCAGATCGCCACCCTGACCAAGCGCCGCCTGGAGGCGGCGGCCCAACGCCAGCAGCGAGGCGACCCGCCACACAAGAGCGAGTTCGACCTGATCAGCGGGCTGACCGGCCTGGGTGTCTACCTGCTCCACCGCGGCCAGAACCTGCAGTTGCTGCACGCGGTCCTCACCTACCTCGTGGATCTGACCCGGACCCGCAGCAACGGCAGACCGGGCTGGTGGGCAACCGATGGCCCGACCGGTCCCGACCCGGCGTGGCGCGACGGCCACGGCAACCTCGGCATGGCCCACGGCATCGCGGGACCACTGACCCTGCTCGCACTGGCCATGCGACGCGGGATCGTCGTCGCCGACCACGCCAAGGCGATGCGACGCCTGTGCGCCTGGATCGACCTGCACCGCCAAGACGACCCCCACCCGTGGTGGCCCGGCACGGTCACGCTCCGAGAGCACACGCTCGGGGTCTCCCGCTACCGCGAGCGTCCCCGACCCTCCTGGTGCGAAGGCACCCCCGGCATCGCCCGCGCCCTACAGATGGCCGGCATCGCTCTCGAAGACCAAGAGCTCCAGCACACCGCCGGGACCGCGCTCCTCTCCTGCCTGTCCGACGAAGACCAGCTCGCCCTCCTCGAGGACGCGTCGCTGTGCCACGGCTGGGCAGGCGTCCTCCACACTGCCTGGCGGGCAGGCCACCACGCACCCGCCCTACGCGACACGCTTCCACGCCTTCTCGCCGGCTACCACAGCACCACACTGCCAGAGGAGCCCGGATTCCTCACTGGCAGCACCGGCACCGCGCTCGCCGAGCGCGTCGCGACCACCGGCCTCCCGCCCGCGACAGGGTGGGACGCAGTCCTCCTCCTCAACGAATGACGAATGACCGACGCAGGATCCCAATGACTCGGAATCCACCCCCGGATGCCCATCGGACCCGGCAGTACCGGCCCGGCCTACCCGCGTGGATTCCTCAGGCGGAAACCTGTTGTGACTGCAGGAGAGATGCCGCCACGCTGAGGCCATGACACGCAGACAGCCGATTGAGGTCGCCCGCCACTTGGTCGTTGAGCGGTTTCCCTTCGCGAAGCAAGGGTGGCTTGGAGGGTCCGTGGTCCTCGGACAGGCCACGACCACCTCGGATCTGGACATCACGGTCCTGGACGAGAGCGCGGCCGTGCATCGCGAGTCGCTGAGGTTCGCAGGTTGGCCGGTGGAACTATTCGTCCACTCCGAGGCGAGCATCCGGCACTTCGTCGCAAAGGACATCACACAGCGCAAGCCCTCGATGGCAAGGCTGGTCGCCAAAGGAGTCGAGCTCCTGGAAGGCGACGGGGGAGAGGCGGTGCGGAAGCTCTGCGAGCAGGTGCTTGCCGCAGGCCCGGGCCTCCTGTCCCAGGATGCGCTCGCCGGAGTTCGCTACGCCTTGAGTGATCTTGTCGACGACCTTCGCGGCGCAGTGCCCGGACCGGTCTGCACCGCCATCGCCGTCGAAGCATGGCGACGCGCCGGCGACCTCGTCCTTGCGATCAACGGGCACTGGACAGGAGGGGGAAAGTGGCTGGCGCGAGAGCTTCTCTCGCTCGATCAAGCCTCGGGCTCCAACTGGGCGTTGAAACTTCATGAGTCCCTTCAACACGCCATGGCTGGCGAGACGGAGGCACTTGAGCAGGTTGCCGAGGAGGTGCTGGATGCTGCCGGCGGAAGGCTCTGGGAGGGGTACGACCAGGTTGCCGCGGTTCCCGAGCACGGATGGGTTCGGGACTGACGTCGTCGCTTCGGTTTCGTATCGATCCCTGAGGGCCTGGACGACATCGACAGAGCGTTGGAAAGCACGACACTCCTTAGCCTTGGCCCGAACCTCGCCGTATGACCGACCGGCCTGTGGTCTCGGGTCAGCGCAGGTCAACCCTGCCGCCGATCTTGTTCCCCAATAGGACGGCGTCAACGCAGCGGTCCGAACGCGGCTTCTTCCCATGACCTGCGCAGCTGGTCGAGATCGGCCGGCTCGAAGTTCGCCCCGGCGTCGTAGCAGCCGTTTGGCGTGCAGAGGAATGTCTGCTCGGGGTGAAAGACGCCAGTACCCCCACATGAGGTGCAGTATGCCCAGGGCGCTGGTGCAGGGGCCCAACCTTCCTCTCCCAGATGGTCCCCGTGGTACTGGCCGATCCACCCCGATGCCCGGAATTCCGGGCCCCATCCGGGGTCGAGTCCGGGCAGGAGGAGCCGTCCGGCAGCGACTATCCAGATGTCGCCGTCCCAGGACGAGTCGGTGGCATGTTCAAACAGATCTGTGAGCACTGACTCCTGGTCGGTGTCACCAAGGTTGGCGACGTCAACGACGGCGAGCGCGGTACGGCCGGTGTTGCCGTGGATGGTGGCGGTGCTCCACCAGGGGCGTTCCTCGCGATCGTAGGTCAGATCCATCTCGAGGAGCTGAAGCAGCTTCACCCAGCGTGCCCCACGCTGGTCGCCAACCTCGAGGCTCATGCACGAGATGCTCTCATGGGGCCGGCTCATCGTCGTGGATCCTCGTGGACCGTCGCGGCAACGCCGTGACGCATCCGACAGCGATCACAGGACGGATGGAGAAGGAGGGCAGTGAGGGGACCTGTCGAACCGTGATTGGTTGGCGTCTGCGAATCGCGCTTTCTACCCACGAGCTACCGACGAGTTGTCGTCGGCTGGAGCCGTGGGCCCGTGCGCGATGAGATCTCGAGCTCTTGGGCGACGGTGTTGGCGATCAGCGACAGACTGGATTGAGACCCGTTCGTGGTTGAGTGCTGCTCCGGCGAGCTTGCGCGCGGGTCACCGGACGGCCGCGCGCGGTCCTCACCCTCCGTCGAGGGACACCTCTGTGCCTTCGGTGAGGTACTGATGAAGGGCGCTGGCGGTGGTGTCGACGAACTGGGTCGGAATGAAGTCGGTGCTGACCCAGCGCACTTGGGCGTATTTGCGTGGTTCGCGGTTCTCGGGCTCGCCGGCCCACTGGTCTGCAACGAAGACGACTGTGAGGAAGCCGTTGGGCTACTTCGAGCGCTCGCTCGCGGCGTACGGACGTGAGAGGGACAGCCGTGCGACCGGTGCGGTGCTCCGATGCGACGCATCGCATTCATGAACCGCTTCTCCTACTTCTGCCCCAAGTGTCAGCGCCCACCTGCTGGTTTGCCGAAACGCTGAGGTTGTCGAGCACTCTACTGCGGGGCGGGGTGGACATTCTGGACACCTGCTGATGTCAATGTGAGCGGGAAGAGGGTTCACCTCCGGCTCATCACATCGACGTCCCGAGGCGAATGATCGCGCCATGCCCTCACATGTCGGTGCTTGAGTCTGCGCCCTCGACGGGTGTGTTGGGAAACGGGGGGCCGCGGCGGCTGCACCGGTGAACGACTGGACGAATGTCGCCACTTCGAGGACACGCAATGGGTGACGCGATACTCTCGTTCGATCTGGCATCGTGGCGAGAAGGGCGGAGAGGAGATCTGTTGTGGACCTGGTGAGCATCATGAACCGCGGCTCAGCGGTCGTCCGCGAGAACGACGCTGCCGACCATCTGCGGCGCTGTGCTGAGTCTCTCGTGCGGGCGGCCTCCGTATACGAGGGCTTCGGTGTCGTAGCCGCCAGTCCCCAAGCGGAACGGGTGCTCGGGGCCGCGATGATGCTTGCCCCGACAATGCACGGGGACAGCAGCGGCCCGTCGATTGTCTTCGACGTGAACCATGCGAGCGGAACCCTGCTCGCTCGCGCTGCTCGACGTCTGCGGGATCGTGGCAACGAGTCACCGCTGGTCGGGATCGTGCTGAACCCGCTGGTCGAATCCGCTGGTGAGATTAGTGTCCCCGAGCTCGACCATGTCCGCGTCGAGCTCAAGCAGGCCTCGCTAGGGCAGCAGAGCCAGGGCGGCGTAGACCGCGTCTCGGTACTTGCGCGATAGCCCTTCTGCGGCGGCATCTGCGGCCGATTCTAGGTCGGCCTTCTTCTTACCGGCGAGTGTCGCGAGTCCTTGGGCGTCCTTGGCCTCAACGCGAACGTCGGAGACCTCGTGCAGCACGAACAGGAGAGCGCCCTCGGCGTGAGCTCGCTGGAACGTCGCGCGGTTTCGGCGCGCGACGGGCGACGCGCCTGCCGTCTTGATCGCGGCGGCGTCGAATGACAGCCCAGGGAGCCGTCCTTGGAGCAGCCGAGCGAGGCTGACTGCCTGTGCGCCGGGCTCCGTCTCCGTCGTCTTGATGGTGAATGCCTCGACGGAGCGCGGGCTGGACGGCCGCGCTTCTATGGTCGCGACGTGGACCTTCGGGCTTCCGGCCGCAGGGTCTACAGAGATTCCCAGCGCGCGCATGCGCGAAACCTTAGCCTTCTACTTGTGGATCTGTCGGAGTTTCCCCCCGGAACTACCATCAACGACCGCTACGAGCTGGCTGGCAGCCTCGGCGGCGGGGCTGACGGCTCGGTCTACGAGGCGCACGACCGACACCTCGACTCCCGCGTCGCGGTGAAGTTGCTCAACCCGTTGGAGGAGGGCGCGGCGGGCCCCTGGCAAGAGGCTCAACGGCTCGAGCAGCTCAAGTCGAGGTTCCTGCTTCGCGTGGTGAACGCCGATGTCGTGATCAACAGCGACATCCGGTTCATCGTCACTCCCATCATGAGCGGAGGCGACCTGGAAGGGCTCGCCCAGCCGTACGGCATTGCTGCGTCGAGGGCGGCTCACCTGGTGCAACAGATTGCCTCGGGGCTTGACCGCATCCACCGGGCCGGGATGATTCACCGGGACGTCAAGCCGGGCAACGTCCTGATCGAAGGCGTCGACGCAGTCTTGGGCGACCTGGGCTTCTGCCACCTCCTCGCTGACGATGGAACAGCGCCGCCCAACGGGACCTACTGCACGGTGGCCCCCGAGGTGATCCACGAAGGCGGCAAATGCTCGCCGGCGACCGACGTCTACTCGCTCGCGGCGACAGCGTTTTATCTCCTGAGCGGCGAATACCCGATCGGCCATCGAGCCTCGAGGCAGGATCAGCGCGATCAGATCCTGGCGGGCTCGACCCGAGAGCTCCGCAACATCGCTCCGCACGTGTCTCGAGCGGTCGGCGCGGTGGTGCGGAAATCACTGAACGGCGACCCCGCGCAGCGTCATGCGAGTGCTACCGACTTCGGCAATGCCTTGGCGGGCGCAGTCCAGGGCAGCAGGGACTGGCACCGCGTGACGCATGACGGACATCTGTACTGCGTCTTTGGAGCGCGGCATGGTGCGCAGAAAGAGGTCCAGGTCTGTTGTACGCAGGTCGACAAGCGCTCGATCGAGGTCAGCGCCCGACTTGCGGGCAGCGGGCGTCAGGTTCGCGGCAAGCCGGACACCCGCGTCACCCCGGGAAAGTTCATCGTGACCCTGCAGCAGTTGACGGCGAGCCTCTGAGGTCTGAGATGGCTGGTGCTTGCGCGTCGCGACTCCGCGGCGGCATCAACCACGGGCCGTCTGCTCACTCGACGTCGTCGAACGTGTCGCTCAGGGGCTGTGGGGTAGAAACCCCTTTGAGGCGTATGGGTCGCCCTGGACGGCGCTCGACTGTACCGTGCACGACGACGGTCGTACCCGAGTCCATCCAGTGGTGGATCTCGGAGAGCTGCTCCTCACGCACGACGACCTCGACTCGCCCGAATCTAGAACCGCTCGGGCTCGGCGTCTGGATCGCGATCTCGCCAAGCGGCTCACCGGGCACATGGCTGATGTGGATGATCGGGCCGGTGATCACGCGTAGCGGCTCGCTCTTCGGCGTCGAGAGCAGCCGTACAGTGCGGGTGAGGATCTCGCGAGCATCCGCGTCCGCCGGCACGGTTACGGCGCGTGGGATACCCGATGACGCGGATTCGATGGGTGCCCAGTTGAAGCCCGTCTCCAGCCAGGCCACACCGGGTTCAGCGATCGAGCGGCTCAGCTGGGCGAACATTTCCTTCGTCCCGCCGGCAACGACGACGGGTGTCAGGTCCTTCATCTGGGGATCGTGAGCCGGCTGAAGGACGTGCTTGTCGAAGGCAGACATCGCCTGGGCCAGGGTGCGCGTGACTCGTCGCTCCGAAGACTCGGGCCGCACGGACTCGACGGTCGCGTGCGGCAGCGGCGTCTCGCGTTCCGGCACTGGATCACTCAACCTGAGCATCACCGGGAAGATGAACGAGCCGGTCTCGGTGTGCCCGAGTCGGGCTTCACGCACGATCTCGTCGCCGAGTTTCGAGTAGTTACTGCCGATCGACTGTCGGGGTCGGCGTGCCGCTGTCGCGGCTGCCCGCAGCATGCCGAAGGCCGACCCGACAACGGTAGCCGCCGCCTCAAGGGGGACCGTCGGGCCATCGGGCGCGTCGTCGTTGACGCGGAATCGGGTTACGTCGAAACGAACCATCTCGACTTCACGCAATATGACCGATGCGCGCTCACCGTGTGCAGTTGCAACCCGTTCGGTGATGTCACTCCACTCGAAGGATCCGCGTGTGATGAAGCGCGGCAGATACATCTCCGCACGACCGTCCAGCGACCACAGGCTCGCACCGTTCGGGTTGTCACGGGTTATCGACCAGCCGCGGGCGCTGAGAAGTGCCGACACGTCATCGGCCAGGTTTTCGGTCATCGTGCACCTCCCGAATGGTTCTCGTGGAAGTCGTAGGTCTCGTCGCGCCAGTCGTACAGCGTCTCACTCGTGAGCTGGTCGGCCTTGGTGAACCTCATCGACGCGGTGTGTCGTTCTGTGTCGAAGCGCTTGCCGAAAGCCACTGTCCGGTGGAGAGTGCTCGTAGCCTTACCTTCGATCCAGTCGTGTACGTCGGGTGGGACCTTGACGAGGACGACGTAGACCGGGTGAAGACTGCTGGACCATTTCGCAACCCACTCGGGTTTGAGCGGGAGTGTCGCAGTCCCGTTGCCGACCTTGAAGGTGCTCTTGCACTTCACTTGCACTTCTGCGCTCGCGCGACCGAACTTCAGCGTGACGTCGATCGCGTCGACGTCCTCGTCGGCGGAGTTCTCTGTACAGCCGATGCCTGCATGGGCAGCGAGCGAGCGAAGGTAAGCCGCCCCGTAGCGTCCTCTTCGACCGTTATCCGTGAAGTTCGGGTTCGCGGCGCAATCGAGGCGCGACGGCGGCGGGTCCGTCTCCGGACCGGCTGCGCTCGATCCGGAGGTGCCCATCGTCGTCAGGTTATCGGCGCAGGTCCAGCTTGGTCGCCGAATCAGTGCAACCCCATCATCCGTTCTGTATTCGCGCCGTTGACGGGCAGCGTCGGCGGTCATGGCGCATCAGGCTTCTCCTTCGACTGGGTAATCGCGCCCACCGTACGGTCGATGACCTAGAGCAGCAACAGCCCGTCGGGGACGTAGCTCTTCCCCCGCTCCGGGGCAGCCTGCCCGCCGCCCTCGACCTTCCACCAGGACCCCCTCGCCGACCCTAACCCGTGATGCCGTCTGCGACGTGCCGAACGCCGCGGTCGGCGACGCCATGATTCCGCCATGGCAGAGCAGCCCCCTCAGAGCGTCGACCGACGCCTGGTCAGGTGGGCCCACATGTGGGCCGCCGCCTCATCCGAGACGTACGAGACCATCGAGTCCATCTCCATGCCCGAGTCGCCCGCGACGGAGATCGGCCGCCGCGACGCGATGACGATGGTGCTCGTTGACGTGGTGCGCAACGTCGTCCGCGGGACCGAGTTGGCAGTCGGCAAGGACAGCGAGATCGTCCAGCGCTTCAGCGAGGAACACCCCGCGCTCAAGGACCTTCGCGACAGGTTCGAGCACTACGAGGACTACGTCAGATGCACGGTGACGCACAGCGCAAGGGCAGGCGGCGCAGAGGAGAGCCCTTGGAGCTGGAACATGACGGCATCCGGATCTCGGCGTCGAGCGGAGGCGGTCCCGAGGGCCACCTGGTAAGCGTCGTCGTGATCGAGCGTGACGAGAACAACGAGGCGGCAGAGGTCGTCTATGAAGCGCCGTCCCGGACGATCGCCGTGGCGGTTCGCCGCTTGGCCCGCGATCTAGTCAATGCAGCGGACCTGCTCGATGAGCGCCACCTCGAAGCGTGCGAGATCTGCGCCGACCCGGAGGGAGTCTGAGTGCCAGGCCCTCCTGCGACGGTCAGATGTATCGCTAGGATTTCATAAGCTTTGGTCCGCCGCTAAAGCCGTCAGGAGTCGCCGTGCAAACTGACGGACAGGTGTGGACACGTCCGGACCATCAACGTCACATACTGCGCGAGTCTGCGGCTTCGGCTCCCCAGGCGCTGTGGATGATGTGGGCGACCTTGAGCCATTCGGGCTTCACTGTGAGGCCGGTTTCCTCGTAGAGCTCGCGGACGGTGGTCTGGGTGATCGGCTTGCCAGGGTCGCTCTTGCCAACGGGGATGTCCCACATGCCCTGGGCGAACTTGGCGTTTTGGCTTCGCTGGAGGAGGACAACGGGGACTGTACGCCCAACGGCTCTGTCGCACTTTCGGTGCTGCCCTTCGGTCCGTCTCGTTAGTTGAGCAGGATGCGGTGGCGGAGGAGGTCGAACCCGGCTCGGCCGTACATCTGGCGCTTGAGGAGCTTGATCTTGTTGTTGACGCCCTCGGTGCGGCCGTTGTGGTGCGGGAGGGTGAGCCCAGCGTCGACCGCGGCGCGGTCGAGGTCGAGCCCGCGGCTGAACGAGTGCACGCTCGGCAGATCGGCCTCCCTCACTGCGGTGATCCAGGCATCGAGCTGGGTGTCGTTGGCGTCGCAGGGGGTCAGGAGTGCAGCGAAGCTGGTGATCAGGCTGGTCAGAGCGGTCATCTCAGCACACGCGCCGCTCAACTGCGCGACGGTCTTCTGCTGAACGTCGCTGAGGTTGGCTGGGTTGGTGAGGAGGAGCCGGGCTGCTTTGCGGGGTGAGAGGTGTGACCGGTCGCCGTCGAGGCGGCCCTGGTTGATGTAGCGCACCAGCAGGTTCGAAGAGCCCTGGTAGCCGAGTTCGCGGATCTCGGCCAGGAGGTGGGTGAGCGGGATCCCGGGCTGCTCGGCACGGCGGGCACGGAGGTGGTCGCGGTACGGATCGACCAAGGTGGGCCGGTATTGGTGAGCACGGCGGAGCTGTTCGGGCTGTTCAACCCGGGCATACCGCTTCACGGTGTTGAGTGCCAGGCCGAGCCTGCGGGAGCAGTCCAGGAGCCCGACGCCGGCGTCGAGGAGGCCGTGGACCTGCTGCCACCGGTCCCGGGTCGTGGCGGCGCGCGGCCCGTCTTGGAGCCCGGTCGCCAGCCCGACAGCGGGGGTCCAGCAGGTCGCGTGGCCGGCGACCTCCTTACGGATCGCTTCCCCGAGCCCGTGCCACAGGTGCCACCGGTCGCTGACCTGGATTGCCGCGGGTAGCGCCTGGGTGATGGCGTCGCTGTAGGCGCCAGAGCCGTCGCGGCACACGATCTCGGCACCGGGGTGAGCGGTGAGCCAGTCCTGGACTGGCTGGGACAGTCTCGTGGGGATGACATCGATTCGGCGGCCGGTTTCGGCATCGATAAGGATCGTGGCGTACTCGTGCGAGCGTCGCAGCGCGAAGTCGTCGATCCCGAGGACCCGGGGAACGTCCATGGCGGGGAGCGGGATCCGCATCAGCGCCCGCAGCGCGGTCCACCGTGACAGAACGACTCCGAGCACCGGCAACACCCGCGCCGAGGCTCTGCCAGCAAGTTCACGTACGGTCGCGGCGACCTGGGCGTTCAGCCGGATCGTGCGCCGCTGGTGACGTTCGAGCAGGTCAGGAACCTGTTCACGAAACGAGCCTAGGACGCACTGCTCTTCGAGACACCGGAGCCGACGGACCCGGACCTTGACGATCACCTCGCGGCCGTCGACCGGGACGTCGGCCACAGTCCGCAGATGGTAGGAGTGCACCCGCCGCGTCAGCACGCCACAGGCCGGGCACCCGACTTCCCCCGCACGCGTCCTCGCATGGACCCGGATCGCGGAACCCACGTCGACGACATCGTGGATCACCAACGCCGCTAGGCCGGAGAACACGATCCTGGCCAGCCCCATTCCATCAAGCACGGCCCATCAAAACAGGTCGACGGCAACTATTCGACCACAGCACCGAAAGTGCGACAGAGCCGAATTCTTGACACGCTCGATCAAGGGCAACCAACCGACCGTGCAGGCCAAGCTCGCCGCGTTGCCGTGGCGGACATTCGAGAACCTCCATCTGACCAGGGAGAAGGTCCATGGTCGCATCGAGGATGCGTGCACTGAAAGCGCTCACTGCGAAGTCCCCGAGCCTGGTCGGGTTCTGGGGCGCGAAGCAGGCGGTCAAGATCGCCCGCACCACATGTCGGAAGAAGACCACGACCAGCCCGGCGTCGACCTCGACCGAGGAGCTCTACCTGGTCACCAGCCTGTCCGCGGAACAGGCCAGCCCAGCCGACCTTGCTGCGTGGGCTCGTGGTCACTGGTCGATCGAGGCCCTCCATCACGTCAGAGACCGGACCATGGACGAAGACCGTCACACCGTCAGGACCAAGAACGCCGCCCAGAACTGGGCCACCGTCCCCGACACCACCATCAGCGCCCTACGCCTGGCCGGCCACACCAACATCAGTAAGGCCCGCCGAGCGACCGCCGCCGACCCCGCTCTGGTCCTCCAAATCATCGCTCAGACCAGCGCGAACGGACTTTGACGGCGCCCTGGTAATGGGGTGTTCTTGGAGCGCCAGCGAACTGCTACTTTCACACCGGAAACCAAGTATTCTGCTCCTTTAACATTTGTCGGCATTATTTTGATGTATTTGAGATCGTTTAATCTTTCTAGGCTCGCAGGTCACCTAGGCTCAAACAGTGGCAGGCGCATCAAGGACGAAGCTCGAGCCAGGTGAGGACAGCACCGGCCGGGCCCGACGGTGGAGTCCAGCAGAGTGGTGTACGACGGTAGCCCGGTGAGCGTGTCGTCTAGAACGTAGGCGCGGTCACCGGGGACCCTTCGAGTGAACTCTCACACCCATCTCGAAGAAGGACCCACTGATGACCGCTGTACCCAGTATCGATCCTGCCCACTTTCTAGACGAGCATCTGTCTCAGGCGAGCCCTGACCTGATGCGCGAGTTGCTCGGCACGTTCATCAACACCCTGCTTTCCGCGCAGGCCGACTCGGTGTGTGGTGCGGGCTATGGCCAGCGTTCCGAGGAGCGTGTGAACTCCCGCAACGGCTACCGTCACCGTGACCTCGACACCCGCCTCGGCACGATCGATGTCGAGGTCCCCAAGCTGCGTCAGGGCTCGTTCTTCCCCGAGTGGCTCCTCGAGCGCCGCAAGCGTGCTGAGCAGGCCCTGACCTCGGTGGTGGCGACCTGCTACCTGCTGGGGGTCTCGACCCGCCGGATGGACAAGCTGGTCCAGTCCCTGGGGATCACCGGCCTGTCGAAGTCGCAGGTCTCCGTGATGGCCAAGGACCTCGACGAGCACGTGGCCGAGTTCCGCACCAGGCGCTTGGAGCAGGCCGGCCCGTTCACCTTCGTCGCTGCCGACGCACTGGTCCTCAAGGTTCGTGAAGGCGGCCGGGTCGTGCCCGTACACGCGCTGGTCGCGACCGGGATCAACGCTGATGGGCACCGGGAGGTCCTCGGGGTCCAGGTCACCTCCAGCGAGGACGGTGCGGGCTGGCTGGGGTTCTTCCGCGACCTGAGTGCCCGCGGCCTGGCCGGGGTCAAGCTCGTGACCTCAGACGCGCACGCCGGCCTGACCGCTGCGATCGCCGCCACGTTGCCGGGTGCCGGCTGGCAGCGGTGCCGGACCCACTACGCCGCGAACCTCATGAGCATCACCCCGAAGAGCTCCTGGGGCTGGGTCAAGGCACTGCTCCACTCCGTCTATGACCAGCCCGACGCCGAGTCGGTCCACGCCCAGTTCGACCGTGTCGTCGACACCCTGACCGAGAAGCTGCCCGCCGTCGCCGAGCACCTCGAGACCGCCCGCGCCGACATCCTCGCCTTCACCGCGTTCCCGAAAGAGATCTGGCGTCAGATCTGGTCCAACAACCCCAGCGAACGCCTCAACCGCGAGATCCGCCGCCGCACCGACGTGGTCGGGATCTTCCCCGATCGCAACTCCATCATCCGGCTCGTCGGCGCCGTCCTGGCCGAACAACACGACGAGTGGGCCGAAGGCCGCCGCTACCTCGGACTCGACGTACTGGCCCGTTCCCAGGCCGTCGGCACCAACTGTCGGCAACGCTCGAAAATGGGGCCGATGCGACGCTCGAAAACGAGGCCACTGGTTCGTTGTCTTCTAGTCTGCCGTGTCTTGGGTTCTGATGCTGGGCAGGGTCTCGATCCCGCGGTTGCGTAGCCGGTAGCTGGCGCCCTTCAGGGTGAGGACGTCGGCGTGGTGGACGACGCGGTCGATCATCGCTGCGGCGACGGCCTGGTCGCCGAAGACGCCTCCCCAGCCGCTGAAGGGCAGGTTCGATGTGAGGATCAGCGAGGCGTGCTCGTAGCGGGATGAGACGAGTTGGAAGAAGAGGTTCGCGGCGTCTTGCTCGAAGGGTAGGTAGCCGACCTCGTCGACGATGATCAGCCCGTAGCGGCGTAGCCGGGCGAGCTCTTGAGGGAGTCGCCCGGCGCGGTGGGCGTCGGTGAGCCGGGTGACCCACTCGGTCGCGGTGGCGAACAGGACCCGGTGGCCGTGGTTGGTGGCGGCGATGCCCAGGCCGGTGGCCAGGTGGGTCTTGCCGGTGCCGGGCGGGCCCAGCAGGACGACGTTGCGGGCTTCGGTGAGGAACCCACCCGATGCCAGGGACGCGATCTGGGGACGCACCGCAGGTTGGGCGTCCCAGTCGAACTCCTCGATCGTCTTGCGTGCAGCGAAGCCCGCGGCACGGATCCGCAGTTGGGCACCGGATGCGTTGCGGGCTGCGACTTCACGGTCGAGTACTGCGGCGAGGTACTCCTCGTGGGTCCAGCCGGCATCGCGGGCGTGGTCGGCCAGCCGGGCAGCGGACTCGGTGATCCGGGGTGCCTTCAACGCTGATGCCAGGTAGGTCAGCTGCTTGAGTGCCTCGGCGGCGTCGGTCTTGGCCTTCGCGGTCGCCATCAGGCCACCTCCTCACCGTCAGCAGGCCCGCCGGTCAGGCCGCCCTCGATGAGGCCGAAGGCTCGGTCGTAATCGGCCAGATCACGAGTCAGGTCCCGCACCAGATCGTCGTGGGGATCGGGGGCTGGCTGTGGGCTTTGAAACTGTTCACGCAGCACCTTCGCGGCGGCGACGTGGGCGGGGTCGGTGATGGTCATGCCACGTGCCCAGACCCGATCATGGGCAGCGACGAGCCGTCCTTCGTAGCGGACCTCGACGCGGGCCAGGTCCGCGGCCACGTCGACGAACCGGCCGATCACCGCGGGGTCGACGGAGTAGTCGCTGGCGTCGATACGGACGTAGTAGTCGCGTCCCAGCCGGACCCGGTTTGACCCACCCGAGGACCGGCGCCACCGGCGGCAGGGGCAGCATCGCGGCCCGATCGGTGTCGAGCAGATCGACCGGTCGGGCCTTGATCGTGCGCACCACGCGCGTGTTCGCGATGGTCAGCCAGTCGGTGAACTGGGTGTTGAAGTCGGCTGGCGATGTGAAGTCGCGCCCGGGCATGAAGGAGGTTTCGAAGAACCCGTTGCGTCGTTCCACGATGCCCTTGGACTCAGGGTCGTAGGGTTTCAGGCGCTGCAGCGTGGTGGCCAGGGTGCCGGTGAATGCCCCGACGCCCTCGGCGTGCCGCTTACCGCGGCCGATCCCGGACTCGTTGTCCCAGATCAGCCTGCGTGGCACCGTGCCGAGTTGCTGGAGCAGCACCCACATCCCCAACAGCAGGTCGGCCGTGTGCCGGGTCGGGATCATCTGGCCGAGCATGAACCGCGAGTGCGCCGCGGTGATCACCAGGACCGGCAACAGCACCCGGCTGCCGTCCTCGAGCGGGATCTTCCTCGGCGGGAACCACAGGTCACACTGGGCCGCGTCACCCGGCAGCCAGGTCAGCCGGTCCGAGGGATCGACCGGCCGATGTTCAGGACGAAGCCGCCGCACGTTGTCACGGAACCACGTGATCGATCCCGTCCAGCCGACCCGCTCCGCGATCACCGTGGCCGGCATGTCCGGCGTCGTGGCCAGGAGCTGTCGCACCAGCGGTTCGAACGGCGTGAACGCCGTCGACACCACTGGCCGCTCGTACTTCGGTGGCCGGTCCGAGGCCAACGCCCGATCGACCGTCGACCGGCCGATCCCCAGATCCCGTGCGACCTGCCGCCGCGGAACACCCTCCGCGACCAGCCGCCGGATCAACGCCCAATCCTCCACTGAGATCACCCATCCAATCTGTCTGGGTGGCCTCGTTTTCGCCCGTCGCTATGGCCTCGTTTTCAAGCGTCGTCGACACCATGCACACGCCGACAAGATCGACACCGTTTCGGGCTCAAGCAGTACACCATCGGTGCAGGCATCCGCGCCAGGCCGCTGAGCAAGCTGCTGACCGAGATCGCCCAACGACACGGCCCGGAGAAGGCCCACGCCTGCCGCACGGTGCTGAACACCTACATCATTACGCCCCTGATCATCGACGACCTGATCCCCCGCAACCCGATCGCCGGCCTGAACCTGACCCACCCACCCGGAGCAAAGGAGCCCGCACATACTCGCGGTGGCCGCTCGATGGACCACGCCGACTACTCGCCGTTCCTCACCTGGCTGCTCGATCTCGACCCCGCCAGTCTTGCACCACCTCGAGTGCCCCGCCTCCAGCCTCATTGGCGCGACCTCACAGTTGCCAAGTGGCACAACGCGATCGACCTCAGCCTTCTACAGATGGCCACCGGGCTTCGCCAGACCGAGGGACGCCGACTCACCTGGCCCCTGGTCCAAGTCGACGACCAAGGCGTAATGAGCATCAAGATCCCCAAGGACGTCGCAAAGACCAGGGATGCCCGCGTCGTCCTCGTCCTCGAGCCCCGGGTAGCCAAGCGGCTCCTGGAACGCCGCGATCGAGCCGGCGGCATTGGCTACGTGATCGGGGCACCATCGGATCCCACCAAGGTCTGGCACCGGTCCAACTGTGGCGCCGCTGTGGCCGCGCTGTACCAACGGGCCGCCACCGAACTCGGCATTGACGTGCTGCTCACCGAACGCTCGCACATGTGGCGAACAACCCTGCGCACCTTCTACCAAGGACAGGCCCCGGACGCCGTGCTCAACGCCCAGTTCGGCCACTCCCAGGCAATCGCCGACAAGCACTATACCGACTACCGCAGGCTCGATGACCTGGCCGACGCGGCCGGGCTCGGAACGTCCCAACAGCCCCAGGCAACCGCGCCCCTGCGACACCCGTCACGGTACTCAAAGTCGTGCCTCGGCTTGCTCTTTGACTTGCTCTTTAGGCCGCTGTCTGGCCCCTTCGCCCGAGGTCTGTCACCACACCCGACAGATGCCTCGAGCTTGGGGCCGATGACCCGCGACCGCCGGGCCCGATAGGAGTCGCCGAGATAAACCTGGCCCTGACCCGCCATTTCACCAAACGATGCGTGATACCGTCGAAGAACGAGATCAGACGTTGAAAC
>NZ_JACIXG010000027.1 GCF_014360585.1 Nocardioides sp. | reverse complement strand
CGGAGCCCGGTGTCAAGGATCGCCGCAGGCGACCGGCGAAGCCGGCGGCCGAAGGCCGTCCTTTACTCCGGGGTTCGTCGAGAACACCCTCCCCAAACGGGTCGGCGGCAAACCCCAACCACAAAAACACAGCCCTGACGCGTGCCGAAAACCGGCGTCAGCCCCCACCCACGATCCTCTCCAACTCCTCCCGCCCAGGAAGAGCAGGAGGCTCGACGAGCCGCCCAGAACGCACGTAGTAGAACGCCGCCCGAACCTGCGACAACGGCACGCCCATGAGCTCAGCCCACCCGAGTCGGTAGAGGGCCAGCTGAAGAGGGTCGGCGTTCTGGGTCTGGTTGGTCTTCCAGTCGATGATCAGGAAGGTGCCGTCGGGCTCCTGGTAGACCGCGTCGATCCGGCCGCGCACGACCTGGCCTGCCAGGACGATCGCGAAGGCGGCCTCGACGCGGAAGGGTGGCCGGTCGGCGAACGGGCCTTTCTCGAAGGCGGCGATCACCTCCTCGAGACCGGACTCGTCCTCGATGCCGTGGTCGGCACGACCAGGCAGGTCGTCGGGGTCGAAGAGGTCCTGCTGGCCGAAGCGGGCCTCGACCCAGGCGTGGAACCGGGTGCCGAAACGGGCCTGGGAGGACGGCTTACGGGGCATCGGGCGGACCAGGTCGGCGGCGAAGCCGAGCGGATCGTCGCGCAGCTTGGACATGGCGGTGGCCGACAACGACGACGGCAGCGGAACGGTCACCTCGGGAGCCCGCTCACGGGCCGCCTCGGCGAGCAGCCGCTCGATCTCCTCGTCCCATTGGTTCACGGTCTCGAGCAGGGTGAGATCCTCGAGATCGTCCGGCCCCGGGCCGACCTCACGGACCAGCTTGGCCGCCTCCAGCCGGCGCTCCACCTCGGCCGTGTGGTGATTGATCGGCCAGGGCAGGTCGACCTCCTGCGCGGCGTACGGGCTCTCCTCCTCGCCCTTGACAACGACCTCCGCCCAGCGGTCAGGCTTGGCACCCCACTGCAACAGCGCCTCGCGGGTCTTCTCCACGTAGAGCGACGGGCCGCGGCCCTCTTTCAGCGAGGGCGACCAGCGCCAGCACGAGACGAACTGGACGTGGCGGGCCCGGGTCCAGGCGACGTACGCCAACCGGAGCTCCTCGACGCGCTCGTGCTCCTTGCGCTCGGCGAGGAGCTCGTCGATCGAGTCGGCGTCGTGGCCGTGGAGCTGGGGCAGGTCGTCACGGTCTCCGCGGAGCGCGGCGGGCATCACCGAGGGGACGGTCAGCCACGACGATCGCGTCTGGCCGGTGGGGAACTTCTTGTGGGTCACCCCGACCAGGAAGACGACATCCCACTCCAGGCCCTTGGCGCGGTGGACGGTGAGCAGCTTGACCGAGTCGGCCTCGGACGGGGTGGCGACATCGAGTCCCTGGCCGTATTCGTCCTCCGCCTCCAGGTAGGCCAGCAGCGCGGCCAGGGTTACCTGGCCATCGAGACCTTCGAAGTCTGCGACCGCCTGGACGAAGAGGTCGAGGTTGTCGCGCCGGGCGGAGGCCGCCGGGGAGACCGAGGCAGCGAGCTCGACGTCGATGCCGGTGACGTCGATGATCCGGCGGACCAGGTCGAGGAGCGGCTCGTTGACCGCTCGGCGCAACCCGCGGAGCTCATCGGCGAGCAGCTTGAAGCGCTCCCTGGCCTGCGGTGAGTAGTCGTAGTCGGAGGGGTCGCCGGGATCCTCAAGCGCGTCGTTGAGCGAGGGGATCTCGGTGGGGTCGGTGCCCTCGACGGCCGCCTCCAGCTGCCGCTCGACGTCGGCGAACTCCTCCGCACCTCCGACGACCCCGGCCAGATCACGCGACCTGCGGCCGAGGATGGCGAGGTCACGGGGCCCGATCGCCCAGCGTGGGCCGGCGAGCAGGGTGAGCAGCGCGGAGTTGGCGGTGACGTCGTGGAGCAGCTCCATGGTGGCGACGACCTCGGCCACCTCGGGCAGCCGGAGCAGCCCCTTCAGACCGACGATCTCGACCGGGATCTCGCGTGCGGTGAGCGCGTCGAAGACCGCCGCCGCCTGCGAGTTGTCCCTGGTCAGCACGCCGATCTCCTTCCACTCCCCGACCGACTCGTGGGCCTCGATCACCTTGTCGGCGAGCCAGAGCAGCTCTTCGTCGTACGTCTCGTGGACATGCACCCGCACCTCACCGTCGCGCGCCCCCTCGGCGGCGACAAGCCGCTCCTTCTCGCGCCCTTCGTAGAGCTGGGCGGCCAGATGGTTGGCGGTGTCGAGGATGCGGGCGTCCGAGCGGCGGTTGACGGTCAGGGAGTACCCGGTGGTCGAGCTTGTCGAGGCCCCCTTGGGAGGGAAGTCCCTGCCGAACTCGAGAATGTTGCTCACCGAGGCACCGCGCCACCCGTAGATCGCCTGGTTGGGGTCGCCGACGGCGGTCACCGGATGCCCGTCGCCGAAGAGACGAGCGAGCATCTTGGCCTGGGCCACCGAGGTGTCCTGGTATTCGTCGAGCAGCACCACCTTGAACTTCCCACGCTCGATCTCCCCGACCTCGGGGGTCTCCTCGGCCAGGCGGGCTGCGAGAGCGATCTGGTCGGAGAAGTCCATCAGCCCGAGCCGGTCCTTGAGGCGGCGGTAGCCGTCGACCAGATCGAGCAGCTCGTAGCGCTTGTCGATCGCGTCGATCGCCTTCTCGACCTTGTTCAGCTTCGTCTTGACCCGCTTCCCGTCGGCGAGCTGCGCCTTGAGATCAGCCACCTCGAGGGCGAACAGCGCTCGCTCGTTGCGGTCGTAGGCACGCAACGTGGCGGGATCGACGAGGTGCTCGGACAGCTCGGAGTCGAGCGCGAGCAGCTGCTGGACGGCCAGCTTCGGGTAGTCGGTCAGCTTCTCCACCGGGTTGGGGTGCCGGGCCACGGCCCGCGCCGCCAGCTGGTAGCGGGTCGCATCGGCGATCAGCCGGGTGTCCGGCTCGTGCCCGATCCGCAGGCCGTGCTCGGAGAGCAGCCCGGAGGCGTAGGAGTGGTAGGTCGAAACCGTCGGCTCAGCGGGCTCCTCGTCCTCTTCCCCGGGCCGCGGTGGACCTTCGCGTCGCTCGGGCCACAGACCTGCCTTCTGCAGCGACTCCCGGATCCGGGTGGCCAGCTCGGCGGTCGCCTTCGTGGTGAAGGTCAGACCGAGCACCTCCCCAGGGAGTACGCGACCGGTGGCGACCAGCCAGACGACTCGAGCGGCCATCACCGCGGTCTTGCCGGAGCCGGCGCCGGCGATCACCACGGCCGGCTCCAGCGGAGCCGTGATCGCGCGGAACTGCTCCTCGCTGTAGAGCCAGTCGTGGCCCATCAGCTTGGCGAGCTCTTCGGGGGTCTCGACCGTCATCGCGGAGTTCATCGCTGGATTCGTCTCCGGGCTCACGACAGCACCGATCCCGAGGTCTGCGCCGGACAGAGCGCGACGAACTGGCACCGGTCGCACTGCTTGCCGGGCCTGGCCACGAACTCCTCGGCCCGCACCGTCGCCACCGCCTTCTCCAGCTGGGCGATGATCTCGGGCGGCTCGGGCGCCTGCACCTGCACCTTCGGCAGCCCGCTCCCCGAACCCGCCGGATGGCGCAGCTGGATCAGCTCCGCTCCCCCGGAGGTCGCACCCGGCGCCAGCGACGAGGCCGCGCCGTGCTCGACCGCCAGCTGGTAGAGGCCGAGCTGGCCGTGCTCCTTTACCTCCTGTGCGGTGGGCGGATACTTCCCGGTCTTCAGGTCGACCACCACGATCCTTCCGCTCTCGTCGAGCTCCAGCCGGTCCGCGTAGCCGTTGAGCCGCACCGTCTCCCCACTGGGAAGCGATATCTTCGCGGTCAGCTGCTCCTCGAACCCGATCACGGTCCGCGCACCGGGGCGCCGATGCCAGGTCAGGAACCGGGCGAGCACCTCGCGGACCGCCTCGCGCTCGCGGGCAGCCGACCAGGGCGTACGGAACTCGAGGCGGCCCCACACCTCGTCCACGAACGGCATCAGATCCTCGACCGTGGCAGCGTCGAGGACGCCGCGGGCGAGCTGCTCGGCGATCGCGTGCACCACCTTGCCGAATCCCTGCGAGGAGGAGTCGGTGACCGCGCCGCCTGCCTCGCGAGCCAGGAACCACTGCGCCGGGCAGGTCAAGATCGCCTCCAGCGCCGACGCGCTCAGCGTGATCGGACGGTCCTCGGGCCGGACCGGAGCCGAGGCGTACGTCGGGGCTCGCAGCCCCCACCAGGTCGACGGGTCGGCGGCGAGCGCGATCCGCTTCCCGCGCACCTCGGTGGCAGCCAGCTTCTGCAGCCGCCTCGCGGCCGCTTCCCGCAGCGCGTCGGGTTGAGCCGGGTCTGCCGCGGTGCGGCGCAGCTCGGCGACCAGACCGGCCAGCGACAGCGGTCTTGCCGGCCGGCCGATGCGGTGACGGATCTGGTCCTCGCGCAGGCCGAGCTCGTTGATGAACCGCGACGGCTGGTCGCCGTCGTCGTCGGGAGACTTCACCGCGGTCACGACGAGCCGGGACCGGGCGCGAGTGGCGGCGACGTAGAAGAGTCGGCGCTCCTCGGCGAGCATCGCCGAGCGGGTCAGCGGAGGCAGCAGCCCACCGTGATGACCGTCCGGGAGCGCCGGAGCGATCCGGTCGGGGCCGAGGAGCGAGTCGCGACGCCGCAGGTCGGGCCAGGCGCCCTCCTGGACGTGGGCGACCACCACGAGCCCCCACTCCAGCCCCTTGGACCGGTGGGCGGTGAGCAGCCGCACCGCCGAGCCGCGCACACCCTTGTCGGCCAGGGTGTCGGCCGGGATCTCCTGGGCGCGGAGAGTCGCGAGGAAGGTCTCCACCGAGGTGAACTCCTGACGGCCCTCGATCTTGGCAGCGGTGTCGAACAGCGCCACGACCGCATCCAGGTCTCGATGAGCCAGCCGCGCCGCCGAGCCACCCGACTCGACCTGCGCCCGCAGCCGCTGGCCCCAGTCGGCGCCCTCCCACAGTGTCCAGAGAACCTGCTCCGCCCCGGCACCGCCTGCCAGCACACGGCGCGCCTCGACAAGAAGGGCCGCAAGCCGGCGTACGCGCCCCAGCACCCGTTCCTCGCCGCGGCTGGTCGAGCCACCCCCGCTGGTCGAGCCGGATTCGTGAGGTACGAACGAATCCGTGTCGAGACCAACACGGTCCCCTGTCGCGCTCGAGGGGACTGTGTTGGTCTCGACACCGGCTCGCTGGCGCTCGCCGGGCTCGACCAACGGGAAGGTCCCGGGCTCGACCAGCGACGACGGATCGAGCACGGCGCGGCGTACGAGATCGCTCGCAGACACGTCGGGAAACCTTGCCCTGAGCGTGCGAGTCAGCGCACGGACGTCGGTCGCGTCGAGCCCGCCGAGCGGGCCGGTGAGCAGCTCCTCGCAGCGCTCGGAGCGTACGTAGCGTTCGTCGAGCTCCGACTCGACGGCGGCGTCGACGACGATCCCGAGCGCGTCGAGGAGGACCGCGGCGGCCGGCTCACGGACCAGCGGGGTCTCGTCGGAGGCGACCTCGACCGGGACACCGGCTGCGGTCAGCGACCGGCGCAGCTGCGGGATCGAGGTGCGGCCCGAACGCACCAGGACGGCCATGTCGGACCAGTCGATGCCGTCCTCGAGGTGAGCCCGGCGGAGCAGGTCGGCGATGTGCTCGGTCTCGGCCCGGTCGGTGTCGAAGGTGAGCACCTCGGCCCTTCCCGGGTCCTGGGCCAACGGGTGCGGGTTGCGGAAGGTGTCGTAGGCAGCGACCGGGATCGAGCCGCGCACGGAGATCCCCGCGGCGATCGACCGCGAGGTCCGCAGCAGCCGTGACCCGAAACGACGGGTCGTCCCCAGAGCCACCACCGGCGCATGCCGGCGTTCCCGGGTCAGGAACTGAGCGGGGAAGTCGAGGATTCCGTTGACGTCCGCGCCCCGGAAACCGTAGATGGACTGGTCGGGGTCGCCGACGACGATCAGGTCGCGGCCGTCGCCGGCCAGCGCCTGCAGCAGCGCGACCTGGCTCGGGTCGGTGTCCTGGTATTCGTCCACGAACACGCACGTGAACTCGGCCCGGAGCTCGGCCGCATGCCGCTCGGCCTCGATCACCCCGCGCATGATCAGGTCGGGGTAGTCGATGGCCGCCTGGGCGCCGAGCACGTCGAGATACTGCTCCAGGAACCATCCGGCCGCGACGAACTCCTCGATCCCCTCGTCACGGCCGAGCGTCACCAGCTGGTCGGGATCGAGCCCGCGCTCGCGTGCCCGCGCGATCACGGTCTGCACCTCGCGCGCGAACCCGCGGGTGCCGACCGCCATCCGGAACCGCTCCGGCCATCGCACCGACTCCGGGTGGTCGGACAGCAGCTCCTGCAGCACCACGTCAGCCTCGGGCGCGGAGAGCAGCGTCAGCGGCGCCGTGTAGAGCTCGGCCGGCGCATAGCGCCGCACCAGCCCGTAGGCGAAGGAGTGGAACGTCGAGGAGACCGCCCCCGAGAGGGTGCGCCCCAGCCGCGCCGTCACCCGGTCGCGCAGCTGCTCGGCGGCCTTGCGGGAGAAGGTCAGCGCCAGCAGCTGGTCGGGCCGTACGCCTCGGTTCTCGATCCGGTCGACGACCGCCTCCACCAGCGTGGTCGTCTTGCCCGTCCCGGGTCCGGCCAGCACCAGGAGCGGCCCGCCGGCGTGCTCCACGACCGAGCGCTGGTGCTCGTCGAGCACCGGCACGGCGGCTGCGCTCGGCGGCGGGGCTAGGCGGTAGGCGACACTCACGGGCCCTACCTAATCAGACGACACCGACAGTTTTCAGAGGTCCCTTCAGACGCCCGATCAGACGTCGTGACCCAGCCGCATCCGGACCCCCACGACGTCGTCGAGATCGATCCCTTCGGCCCGCCGGACGACGGCTTTCAGCGGAAGCAGGTAGGTGCCGTCCTTGGGGAAGAGCGCGGTGGTGAAGGTGGTCGCACCGATGGTGGCGGTGACGGCGACCTGACCCCAGTACTCCATCCCACGAGCGTCCTCCTTGAGGTCCTGGGCGTCCTCGACGGGCATGGGCACGTAGTAGAACGGCGCCGGACCGCGCCACTCGATGACGGCCCCTTCGAAGGTGTACTCCATCGGGCCTACTCCGCGCTTCCTGATTCTGAGGCGAGCTCGAAGTCGTCGAAGTCGAAGCCAGGCGAGACCACGCAGGAGACGAGCGCGTCATCGGACGAGGGGACCGTACGCTGCCACACCCCCGCCGGCACGACGGCCTGCGGCACCTGGCCGCCCGCGACGTCCACCCCGACGAGCACGGTCTCGCCCTCGACGGGGGCCGTGGCGGAGCCACCGAGCTGCAGTGACACCACACCGGTGTGCGCCAGCCAGATCTCGTCGGAGGTGACCCGGTGCCACGCGGACGACTCCCCCGCCAGGAGCCGGAAGTAGATCAGGGTCGCGGTCGGGCGAACCCGCCCGTCGGGCAGGGCGACGGTCTCGGCAGCAGCCCAGGTCTGCCGGAACGAGCCGCCTTCGGGGTGCGGCGCGAGGTCGAGTGCGGAGGTGATGGAGTCAGCGGTCACCCGGCTCATTGTGCCGGGTCTCTTTGGCCGGATCGTCGGGGAAGCGCGGGTCGCCGAGCAGGTACTGCCAGAACAGGCCCGGCTTCTTGTGCGGCAGCGGCTTCGGACCGCCGACCGAACGGTTCTCGAGCGCGTCGCAGATCGCGTCGACGGGACGGGCCACGCGGCGTACGACCTTGCCGGGCAGGCCCGTGTGCGGGAGGCGGGGATGGGGACGCGAGGGCGCCCTGCGCTCGGCCGCCATGAGCCGTTCGGCGACGAGCAGGAGCACGTCGCCGGAGGCTTCCTCAGCGAGGTGCGAGACCAGCTCGTCCTCCTTCTCGCGCTGAGCGTCGAGCGCCTCCTCGACCGCGCCCCACAGCGTCGGCCACGAGTGGGCGGTCTCCCAGGTGGAGCCGTACTCGTGCGCCTTCACGTGGAAGACCAGCACCTCCAGGTGCCGCGCGGTGGGGAGATAGGCAAGGACCAGACCGTCGCCGCCCTCGCAGTTGGCGGAGACCGCGGGCAGCAGCGCCTCGTCGACAGCGTGCAGATGTCGAGACGTGCTGGCGTTGAACCGGTCGATCGGTGGACAGCCCCGACGGGTCTGCTCCGGCCTGGCGATGATGCTCCGAGCGTGGGCCAGACGCTCAGCGAGCTCGTCGTGCTTGCGGCGCAGCTCGTCCTGCAACACGGTCGTGGTGGCCATCTGCCTCACCTCGGCGGCTAGGGGTCCACCTTCCAGGATGCGCCCGTTCGCCGCGCGACGCAATAGGCGATCAGACGTCGGCGGGCCGCTCGTTGTAGACCCCGGCCGCTTCCTGGCCGCTCAGCACCGCGATCGCCGCCATCACCTCGTCGGTGATCACCCGGCGGGCCTTGCCGAGAGGTACGCCGTCGAAGCGTCCAGCCACCTGGATCGGCTGTCCGAACGCGACGGTGACCTTCGCCAGGCGCGGCAGGCTCGATCCCACCGGCTGGAGCTGTGCGGTCCCGCGCAGACCCACCGGCACCACCGGGACGCCGGCGGTCAGCGCCAGGTGCGCCACCCCCGTACGGCCGCGATAGAGCCGGCCGTCGCGGGAGCGGGTGCCCTCCGGATAGATCCCGAACGCCTCGCCCTTGCCGAGGACCTCCAGGGCCACCTCGAGCGAGCCGAGCGCCGCCTGCGGGTCGTCGCGGTCCACCGGCAGCATCCCGAGCCCCTCGAACCACGCCTTCTGGGCCCCGCCCTTGAGCCCGGTGCCGGTGAAGTAGTCGGACTTGGCCAGGAAGTGCACCGGCCGGGGCGAGACCGACGGGATCACGATCGAGTCGGCGAAGCTGAGGTGGTTGCTGGCCAGGATCACCCCGCCGGTGCGCGGGACGTTCTCGGCCCCCGTCACCGTGGGGCGCCAGACGGCCCGGAGAAGGGGTGGCACGACGGCGTGGAGGACGCGATACATCACGTGATCATCGTAGGTGGCAGCCACAGCGCCTCGCGCAGGTCCACCGCCCCCGAGACTCGACGCGGGGTGCCCTCCTCGAGATAGGCCTGGCGGGCCTCCTCACCGTGGGAGGCGGGGAGCGAGCCGTCGGCCCGCACCACGCGCCACCACGGCATTCCGGCGCCTTCGCGTGCCATCACCGCGCCGACCTGCCGCGGACCGCCCCCGAACTCGTCGAAGAGGGCGTCCGCGATCGCGCCATAGGTCGTCACCTGCCCGCGTGGGATCTGCTCGACGAGACGCAGAACGGCTTCAACGTACGCCTCCCGGTCGGTCATACCCCTACTTTCGCTGGTCGAGCCCCGCGAGCGCTCGCGAGCGGGAGCCGAGACCAACACGGTCCCATCGGCACTCGACAGGACTGTGTTGGTCTCGACACGCTCGGCCGCAGGCGGCCTCACGGCTCGACCAGCGGTGTGCTCAGAGGATGGCGCTGAACGGCTCGGTGCCGTTGACCAGACGCAGACCGGAGATGCCCGAGTTCGCCTGGGCGTACTTCAGCTCGAGGTCCATGTCACCGATGTTGTTGGAACCCGCCAGCGGAGCCAGTCCCAGCGTCGACAGGGTGCCGACGGCCTTGCCCTCCGCGTTCAGGAAGCCGGAGCCGGAGTCACCGGGGATGCCCGGGGTGAGGTTGTAGAGCGGGTGCGACCACCGGGTGCCGTTGACGCTGTCCCCGAGGGAGAGACCGATCTTCGGCGAGAGCAGGTCGATGTCGGCACGGATCGAGGAGTTGCCGTAGGAGTAGACCTTGTCACCGGCCACGGTGCCGTCGGTGTCGATGCCCGTGGGGCCGCCCCAGATCGGCACGGTCGGGTTGACCTTGCCCGCGTCCGCGGCGTCCACCTTGACCAGCGCGAAGTCGTTGTAGGCGCACGTGTTCTCGTCCGTGGTGCCCTGCCTCTTCATGGTGAGCCAGGAGGAGTACGCCAGCTTCCCCTTCCCCAGGACGGTGCCCGCGCTCAGCAGCGAACCGCCCTCGTTGAAGGTCACCGGCGTGCCCAGCGGAAGCGACTCCGCGGCGCAGCCGTTGGTGTCGGTGGCCTCGCCGAGACCCGCGCAGTGAGCGGCGTAGCCGACGTAGACGTTCGCCGCCGAGTCGGCGAAGACGAAGTTGGCGGTGCACTGGGCACCGTTGGTGTACATCTGCACGCCAGGAGTGATGGTGGCCGTGTCGGCCGGCGCCCAGGCCTGGGCGGGAGCCGGGATCAGCGCGGGGACGAAGGCGGCGGCGAGAGCGCCGGCGGCGATGGCTGCGGCGCGGCGTGTCGAACGGCGGATACGGAGCATGTGGGGGCCTCGTTCGTTTCTATAGGTGATGTGACTCACAAGTAACGACGCTCCGGGGCTGCGGGTTACGGCACCGCAACGACCACGGTGTTGCCCTGGAAGGAAGTGCCGTCCCAGTCGTCGCACGTCACCACGACCAGCTTCGGCTTCCCATCGGGATCGAAGAGCTTCGCGCTCCGCTTGGCGACCTCCTCCTTGGAGAGGTCCCGCACCGACCGGACGGTGTAGCTGAACTCGCCCTTCTTGGTCCGCACGATGATCTCGTCGCCCTCGTTCACCTCACCCAGCCGGTCGAGGATGCCGCCTCCGTTGTGAAGGGTGTGGCCGACGATCAGCACCGAGCCGTCCTCGTCCCCTGGTTTGGCGCCGCCCTTCCACCAGCCCATGAGCGAGGCGTCCGCTGGCGGGGTGAGCGTGCCGCGTTCCATCGCCAGCGGCACCACGTCGGCGTGCACGTTGAGCGTGGGGATGGAGACGCCGCGTACCTTGCCCTTCTTCTTCGGCACCTCGGCCAGGGCCTCGGCCGGGATCGAGGAGGTGGTCCCCGGCGGGGTGGAGGTGCTCTTCTTCGCCTCGTCGAGCCTGGTGTAGTAGTCGTAGGCGGCATAGCCGAGCACCGCGACCGCGACCACGAGGACGACGACGAAGATCTCCCCGATGAAGGTCCTCAGGCTCGGCTGGCGCCGGCGAGGACGGGGAGGCTCGTGGTGGTTGTAGCCGTGACTCACTCGGCCGAGCGTGCCACAGCCTCAGCCCGCCGTCGTCGGACGGCCAGCCCGATGCCCGCTCCCATCAGCAGCGCACCGACCCCGGCGAAGACGTACGACGGAGGTACGCCGCGGGTCGGGTCCGCCACGTTCGACTCCAGCCGATCCGGGTCGATCGCCGATCCGACAGCCACTCCGGAGACAGGCTCCGGGGCTTGGCCGCTCGCGTTGGCAGGGGCTCCGAGAAACAGTCCGCCGGCCAGAGTGGCACCGGCGAGCGTCGCGCTGAGACGAGCGCGTGTGGACAACGTCGATCCTCCGGGGTTCGTGCACTTGTGCAACTCCGCCCCCCGCAGCTGCGCGGCAAAACTATCGGGTACGCCCTGCACATAGAAAGCCAGCGGCGGCCCCAGTGGGGCCACCGCTGGCCTACAGTTCAGTAACCCGGCCTCAGGCCTGTCCAGACCCACCGGGAGCGCCGATCAGTACGACGGCTGGCTGGGGTCGATCTGGTTGACCCACGCCACCACGCCACCGCCGACGTGGACCGCGTCCGCGTAGCCGGCGCCCTTGGCGATCGCGAGCACCTCGGCGCTGCGTACGCCGCTCTTGCAGTGGAACACGAGCGGCTTGGCGCCGTCGCCGGTGAGCTCGGCGACCTGCGGGATCGCGTTGCCGTTGAGGAAGTCGCCCTTCGGGATGAGCACGGCGCCGGGGATCTTGTTGATCTCGTACTCGTTCGGCTCGCGCACGTCGACGAGCACGAAGTCGCGGCTGCTCTCCTCGCGCTCCTTGATCATCTCGGCGAGCTGGGTGACCGAGATGGTGGAGCCGGCCGCGGCGTCCGCCGCCTCGGTCGAGAGCGCACCGCAGAAGGCGTCGTAGTCGATCAGGTCGGTGACGGTCGGGTTCTCACCGCACAGTGCGCAGTTGGGGTCCTTGCGGACCTTCAGCTTGCGGTACTCCATCTCGAGTGCGTCGTAGATCATCAGCTTGCCGACGAGCGGCTCACCGATGCCGGTCAGCATCTTGATGGCCTCGTTGACCTGGATGGACCCGATGGAGGCGCAGAGCACACCCAGTACGCCGCCCTCGGCGCAGGACGGAACCATGCCCGGGGGCGGGGGCTCCGGGTAGAGGCAGCGGTAGCAGGGGGCGTCCTCACCGATCGTCGGCGCGAAGACCGAGGCCTGGCCGTCGAAGCGGTAGATCGAGCCCCAGACGTAGGGGATGCCCAGGAAGTAGGCAGCGTCGTTGACCATGTAGCGGGTCGCGAAGTTGTCGGTGCCGTCGACGATCAGGTCGTAGCCGGCGAAGATCTCGCGCACGTTGTCGTTGTCGAGGCGCACGTCGTGCAGCACGATGTCGACGTACGGGTTCACCTCACGGATCGCAGCCGCGGCCGAGTCGGCCTTCGGCTGGCCGACCGTCGACTGCTTGTGGATGATCTGGCGCTGCAGGTTGGACTCGTCGACCTCGTCGAACTCGGCGATGCCGAGGGTGCCGACGCCGGCGGCGGCCAGGTAGAGCAGGGCGGGCGAGCCGAGACCGCCGGCACCGATGACCAGCACCTTGGCGTTCTTCAGGCGCTTCTGCCCGTCCATACCGACGTCGGGGATGATGAGGTGGCGGCTGTAGCGGCGCACCTCGTCGATCGTCAGCTCGTCAGCGGGCTCCACGAGCGGGGCTAGGGACACAACGGCTCCTCAGTTCGGACGTACGTATGCCTGCTTGAACACCGCGGGCACTTCTCCATGTTCCCTCATCCGTGGAGGAGGCGACGACGCGTCCCGCGATCCGAGTACCAGCGGGTAGGCTGCTCGGGTGACCACGCACCAATCCGAGCTCGACCCCACTCGACCGCGAGGGGCGCGACTGCCCCGGACGGAGCGACGAGCCCAGCTCCTCGATTCCGCTCTCGAGGTCTTCGTCGCCTACGGCTTCCACGCTGCTGCGATGGACGACATCGCCGAGAGGGCCGGGGTCTCCAAGCCCGTTCTCTACCAGCACTTCCCCGGCAAGCTCGACCTCTATCTCGCCCTGCTGGAGAAGTCCGCGAACGAGATCATCGATCGCACCCGGGAGGCGCTGGCCTCGACCGACGAGAACAAGGAGCGCGTGGCACGCACCGTCGAGGTCTTCTACGACTACGTGGCATCGGAGTCCGGTGCCTTCCGGCTCGTCTTCGAGTCCGACCTGACCAACGACCCTGCCGTGCGCGAGCAGGTCGACCGGGTCACCAACGAGTGCGCCGAGGTGATCGCCGAGATCATCGCCGAGGACACCGGTTTCGCCCCCGCTGCCTCCCACCTCCTCGCGGTCGGCCTCGTCGGCCAGATCCAGGTCAGCGCCCGCTACTGGCTCCACGACAACGGCAACCTGTCCCAGGCCGACGCGGCCCGCCTGGT
The DNA here is from genome assembly GCF_014360585.1 of Nocardioides sp. Lineage (GTDB taxonomy): Bacteria > Actinomycetota > Actinomycetes > Propionibacteriales > Nocardioidaceae > Nocardioides. Next base: position 45,852 of record NZ_JACIXG010000027.1, on the reverse strand, counting down.
CGCCGGGCTCTCCTGGCGCGGCATCGGCGGCTACCCGAAAACCGACTGAGCGTCGTCACCCGACATCGTTTCGCCCACAGCGCAACGACGGGGTTCCTCACCTTCCGTGTGAGAGGATTCCGAAGCATTGATCGACCCATCGCAAGGAGGACCCGTGGAGGTCAAGATCGGCGTCCAGCAGGCCGCCCGTGAGCTCGTCGTAGAGACCGAGGAGTCCAGCGAGTCGGTGGAGAAGCTCATCGCCGACGCCCTCGGCGGCGGTGCCGTGCTCGCTCTGACCGACAGCAAGGGCCGCAAGGTCATCGTCCCGACCGACAAGCTCGCCTACATCGAGCTCGGCCCGGCCAAGGTCGGCAAGGTCGGGTTCGCGGGCTGAACCGCTAGGGGATGACCCTGATTCCGGGAGCGAACTTCCCGTTTTGGGCCATGTTGCCCGTGCATTCGGGTACCAACAGGTGCAGTATCGAGTGATCGGCGCATTCTTCGCGTCGCTTACAACCTGAAGGGATTGGGCATGATCGGGACCATCATCACCGTGCTTGTCGGTGGGGTCATCATCGGGCTCCTCGGCAAGTTCCTCGCCCCCGGCAGTCGGGACAACATTCCGTTCTGGCTCGTCGTGGTCTGCGGAATCGTCGGCATGCTCGTCGGCGGCTGGATCTACTACGCCATCTTCGGCGTGGCCGGCAACGTCGCGGGCAACCCGAACTACGACATGTGGAACACGTCCAAGGGAATCGACTGGTGGCGTCACCTCTGGCAGGTCGGCGTCGCCGCCATCGCGGTCGTCGTGGCCGCAGGTGTCACCGGAAAGACCAAGGCCTGAGCCTCGCCCAGGTCATAGCGAAGCGGTCCCGCCCCTCTGGGGTGGGACCGCTTTCGTTTGGTTGGAGTGCTCTGCACAGGGCTCGAACTCGTGTAACACGTCCGGCGACGGCGTCACCAGTTCGGTTGCGCGGGTGGCTCCGGCGGGGCAACCTCCGGCGGCCGGACGACGTAGACGACGCGCCCCGAGCGGGCCCAGGCTCGATCGAGCTCGCCGAGGTCGTACGTCGTCCGCACCTCCGTGTCGCTGGCGATCTTGTGGGAGGCAGGGTCGTGGACGATCGGGGCACCGTCGTCACCGAAGCCGATCAGCACCAGCAGATGGCCGTTGGTGACGTACCCGGCGCCGGTCAGCTCGCCCTCCTGGTGGGAGACGGCGAGCACGAGCGGGATCCCGGCCTCGACGAACTGCGCGGCCTCGGCGAAGGATCGGAGCCTGGTGACGTACGCGACCAGCCCCCGCGCGCCCGCATAGGCGGTGTTGAAGGCCCAGTTGCCGGCTCCGCCGAAGGACTCGTCGTAGACCTCCCGGACGGTGAACGGAACCTGCGGGTCAGGGGTCTCGTAGTCCACCCAGGCCGTCTCTTCGACGGTCGGGCCGACGCCCCAGAAGTCGGCGATCATCGCCGTCGACGCGGCGCTGCACCAGGACTGGCCGCCGCCGTCCCAGTGCGGATAGCGGTCACGATGGAGCTGCTGCGAATAGGCCGGTACGCCCCGCACCACCGTCCCACGAGCCACCGGCCCCGCCCCTGGCGCCGAGTCCCGGGCGTTCGCCGAGACCATCGCTCCGAGCAGGCTGACCCGCGGCAGGCTCCCAGCCGGACCGTGCAGGCTCAGCCGCAACGAGAACGCCGCGAACCTGCGCCCGTCCCGGCCCAGGATCGTGTCGTCGGCAGCGTCCGCGATCGCGTCGTCCTGGCCAGCGACGGAGTTGGAGGTGAAGGCCGGGTCCGAGGACCAGCGAGCCAGCACCAGCCAGCCGCTCCGCTCCCCCGACTCGGCAACCACCCGAGCCGCGACCTCCAGCCACGTCCCCGGCGGGGTCACGACGTTCCAGGAGGCGATCAGCTCGCCGAAGGAGAAACCGGGGCTGACCTCGGGCGACGTCCACACACCGGTGGCATCGGGAGCGATCTGCGCTCCCTGCCAACCGGTCCAGAGGATCTCCGGGCTCTCAGTGTTCAAGTCCGAGCTTGCCCATGCGCTCGATGTGACGCTGGGTGAGGCGGGTGAGCATCTCGCCGATCGAGCCGAGGTCGAGACCGGGAAGGTGATCGCCGGTGATCAGCTCGCTGAGCCCCTCGCGGGTGGCTGCCACCTGCTGCGCCTGGGTGAGGGCCTCCCCCATGAGGCGACGACCCCACAGAGCCAGCCGTCCGCCGATGAGATGGTCGGCCTCGATGCCGGCGCGGACCCGGTCCACGACGAAGTCGGCCCGCCCGGCGTCCTCGAGGGTGGTCACCACGAGCTTGTGGGTCTCCTCGTCGAGGAAGCCGGCGATCTCACGGTAGAAGTCGTTGGCGAGACCGTCACCGACGTACGCCTTGACCAGCGACTCCCACCAGTCCGCCGGACTCGTGTGGATGTGGAACTCGTCGAACCCGGCACGCAGCGACTCCATCGCCGCGTAGGAGTCGGCGCCGAGCTCCTCCAGCCGGTCGAGCACCGGCTGGATCTTGGCGTGCTGGGCAGCCGCCATCGCGAGCAGAGCCGTCTTGTCCTCCAGCGACGGCGCCATCTTGGCGTCGTCGGTCAGCCGCTCGACGGCCGAGACCTCGCCATAGGCGACGGCTCCCAGCAGGTCGATGACAGCGGCCTTGTAGACGGGATCCTCGAAGGGATCCTGAGGACCCGTGAACTCTGACGATGCAACCACGGGAGAACCCTACCGATAGAATGAATTTTGACCGACCCAGCACCGCTGATACTCAGCTCTGTATCGCGGCGGTCTGGATCCCGTATGTGCGCGGCGTGGCACTCGCTTGGCAAGCTCGAGACACCCGTGAGTCGCTCGCCGCATTCGATGAGACAAGCGAGTAGCGACGAAATCATGACCACGTTCAAGGACCTCGGTGTTCACCCCGAGATCTGCGCTCCGCTCGAGCGCAAAGGCATCACCACCCCCTTCGCCATCCAAGAGATGACGCTCTCGGTCGCCCTCCAGGGCACCGACATGATCGGCCAGGCCCGCACCGGCTCCGGCAAGACGCTGGCCTTCGGTATCCCGGTCGTGCAGCGCAGCGTCTCCCCCAAGGACCCCGACTACGTCGACCTGCCCCAGGGCAAGCCGCAGGCGCTGATCGTGGCACCGACCCGCGAGCTGGCCATGCAGGTCTCCGCCGAGATCTCGATGATCTCCGTGGACCGCGGTCTGCGCGTGCTGACCGTCTACGGCGGCGCGGGCTACGACACCCAGCTCGACGCGCTGGAGAAGGGCGTCGACATCGTGGTCGGCACCCCGGGTCGCCTGATCGACCTGGCCAACCGCAAGGTCCTCGACCTCTCCCACGTGCACGCTCTCGTCCTCGACGAGGCCGACGAGATGCTCGACCTCGGGTTCCTGCCCGACGTGGAGAAGCTGGTCACCCTCACCCCGGAGACCCGCCAGACGCTGCTCTTCTCGGCCACCATGCCGGGTGCGATCGTGGCGCTGGCCCGCTCCTACATGCGCCACCCGATGAACATCCGCGCCGAGTCGGCGAGCGAGCGCGAGACGGTGCCCGCCACCGCACAGTTCGTCTACCAGGCCCACGACCTGGACAAGCCCGAGATGATCGGTCGCCTGCTGCAGTGCGAGGACCACGACAAGATCGTCGTCTTCGCCCGCACCAAGCGACAGGCTCAGCGGGTCGCCGACGACCTCGCCGACCGCGGCTTCCCCGCCTCTCCTCTGCACGGGGACATGCAGCAGGCCGCCCGTGAGCGAGTGATGCAGAAGTTCCGTGACGGCAAGGTCGAGGTCCTGGTTGCCACCGACGTCGCCGCTCGTGGCATCGACGTCACCGGCGTCTCCCACGTGGTCAACTACACCACGCCGGACGACGAGAAGACCTACGTCCACCGCATCGGTCGCACCGGCCGCGCCGGCGCCTCCGGCGTCGCGGTCACGTTCGTCGACTGGGCCGACCTGCACAAGTGGAAGATGATCAACAAGGCTCTCGACCTTCCCTTCGACGAGCCGCAGGAGACCTACTCCTCCTCGGAGCACTTCCTCCACGACATGGGCATCCCGAAGGGCACCAAGGGCCGGATCAAGGCCGCCGCGCCCCCCAAGCCCAAGGAGAAGGACTCCGAGAAGGACGGCGAGAAGCGTGAGCGCGCACCGCGCAACCGCGACCGTCAGCGCACCCGCTCCCGCGGCGGCCAGACCGTCGACAAGGCCGCTGCTCCGGCTGCCGCCGAGTCCGCGACGAAGCCCACCGACGGCGAGACCGAGGGCTCCGCGCCCCGGCGCCGCCGTCGCCGCCGCCCTTCGACAGGCTCAGGACAAGCTCCTAACGCGAGCAGCTCGGCGACGAAGACGGACTGAGATCGCCGAGCCGGTTCCTTCATCAAGGGCCGCGCTATTCGGTGACGACCACCTTGGTGCCGAGCCGCGCGAAGCGCCACATCGCCTTCGCGTCCGGCTCCGCCTGACGGATGCACCCGTGCGAGAGCGGGGTGCCGAGCTGGGCGCGGGACTGCACGCGCTTGCCCTTGTCGACCGGGATGTTGTGGAACCCGATCGCGGCGTTGGGGCCCTTGGTGAAGCGTACGAACCACTTCATCCTGCCCGAGTCGTCGATCCCTCTGGCGTGCTTGGAACGGGAGAAGACGCGGTAGGTGCCGGGCTTCAGGTTGTCGTAGACGCTGCCCGAGACCGGATAGGTACGCCGCGGCCGATCGGCCGCGGAGACGATCCAGACCCGCTGACGGCTGATCGAGAAGACCGCCCGGCGTCCGCTGCCGGAGTCGGCCGGCAGCATCTTCTCCGCAGTGGCGATCCAGGCGGCGACGTGGCGCGTGGTGTCCTCCTCGCGCTGAGCGTCGGGCGGCATGACCGGGGCGCGAACCTCATCGCCGGCGCCCATCTTCACACCGCCGGCGGTCATGCTGGGCCGACCGTCGGCCGGCGGCTCGGCGACCACCTCGATCCCGCCGTACAGACCGGCTGCGGTCAGCAAGGATGCGGCGAAGAGCATCTTGGCGCGCCTGAGAGGCCGAGGTCTCGTCCGGTGCCGCCCGCCGCGGCTCACTTCTCCACCGCGCGTCCGAGTACGCCTGCGAAATCCACGTCGAACATCATCCAAACTCCGGTGACCGCAAGTCAACTGTCACATGACAGACAGAAACCCCGGTTCCGCCGGTGGAAGGTCGGTCTGATGCCCGGGTTCGCCGCGCGCGTCGTGGTGGCAGGATTGCCCCATGTCGAAACCCACCTCCCTGATCACCGGCGCGACCGCCGGCATCGGTCTGGCCTTCGCCCAGCAGCTCGCCGCCCGCGGTCACGACCTCGTCCTCGTCGCCCGTGACGAGGAGCGTCTCAACGGCGTCGCGAAGGACCTGACCGACGCTCACGGCGTCGGCGTCGAGGTGCTCCGCGCCGACCTGATCGACAGCGCCGACCTGGCCCGGGTCGAGGCGCGCCTGGCCGACGCCGACCATCCGGTCGACCTGCTGGTCAACAACGCCGGCCACGGCCTCAAGCACCGTTTCCTCGACAACACCGCCGATGAGGAGACCGCCATGGCACAGGTGCTCGTCATCGCACCGCTGCGCCTGTCCCACGCCGCGCTGGGCGCCCAGGTGGCCCGCGGCCACGGCGGCATCATCAACGTCGGCTCCGTCGCCTCCTACCTGCCCCGCGGCACCTACTCGGCCGCGAAGGCGTGGATCAACTCCTTCACCGAGTGGGCCCACAACGAGTACGCCAGCAAGGGGATCAAGGTGATGGCCCTGCTCCCGGGCTTCACCAAGACCGAGTTCCACGAGCGTCTCGGCTCCGGCTACGACTCCGCCCCGGCGTGGATGTGGCTCGACGTCGACGACCTGGTCCGTGAGGCGCTCGAGGACTACGAGAGCGACAAGATCTTCTCGATCCCGAGCAAGCGCTACAAGGCTCTCGCCACCCTCGCGCGAGCGGTCCCGACCGGCGTACTCCAGAAGTTCCAGTCCCTGGGCCGCAGGTAGCCGGGCCGGTCTCAAGCGTTCGCGACGAAGGTCATGACCGCGTCTGCGACCATCTGGACGGCGATCGCCGAGAGCAGCAGCCCGGCGATCCGGGTGATGAGCAGGACGCCGGACTCCTTGAGGACCTTCAGGATCGGGATGGAGAAGACCATCGCGACGAGGAGAGCCAGGTGGACGACGATGAGTCCGAGGCCGAGCCCGAAGGCGGTCCCGACCGAGTCGACCTCCTGGGTGAAGACCATGGTCGCGACGATCGCGCCGGGGCCGGCCAGGAGCGGGGTGCCGAGCGGCACCAGGGCCACGTTGGCTCCGGCGGCGGCGACAGGATCGTCGAAGTTGTCGGTGAGCAGCTCGAGGGCGACCAGCAGCAGGAGCAGGCCGCCGGCGCACTGCAGCGCCTCGAGGGAGATGTGCAGGAAGTGCAGGATCGCCTGTCCGAACAGCGCGAAGATCGTGATCACCAGGAACGAGACCGCGACCGCGAGCAGCGCCGCGCGACGCTGCTTGGCCGGCGACTGTCCCGCGGTCAGCGACAAGAAGATCGGGATCGTGCCGACCGGGTCCATGATCACGAAGAGAGTCACGAACGTGGAGACGAAGATCTCGGTCAACGTACGACCTCGGGGGTGACTCGTCCGGAGGCTGCCGAGGCGGCGGCGGCGCGCTCCAGGAGCCGCTCGTACTCGGCTGGTGCAGTGGTGTTCACTCCCAGATGGTGACCCACCTTTCCGGTGCCGTGGTAATCGCTGGAACCGGTCACCACGAGGTCGAGATTGCGGGCGATCACCCGCAGCTTCTCGCGCGTTTCCGGGGTGTGGTCCTGGTGGTCGATCTCCAGCCCGGACAGGCCCGCGTCGACCAGTGAGGAGATGGCCGCCTCGTCCGGCTGCTGGCGTCCGGAACGCCCCCACGGATGGGCGATCACGGTCACTCCCCCGGCGGCGGCGACGGTGCGGATCATGGGCTCGAGCGGGGCGGCGTAGCGGCTGACGTTGGCAGGTTTCCCGGCCCCGAGGTAGCGGTTGAAAGCCTCGTCCCGGCTGCGCACGAATCCCTTGGCGACGAGCGCGTCGGCCAGGTGCGGGCGCCCGGAGGCGGCGGCATCACCGGAGACGGCTGCGACGTCCTCGAGCGACACCTCGATGCCGAGACGCGCCAGCCGGTCCAGCATCAGCGGCAGCCGTCCGTCACGGCCCGCCAGAACACGGGCGAGCTCCGCGACCAGCGGCGGGTGGGTCCGGTCGGGCAGGTAGGCCAGCAGGTGCACGCTGTGGCCGAGGTGGTCGGTGCTGATCTCCATGCCCCGCACCAGCCCGATGCCCACCTCCGCGGCAACCGTGGCCGCCTCGTCCCAGCTGGCGGCGGTGTCGTGGTCGGTGATCGCGACGACGTCGAGCCCAGCGGCCTTGGCGGCCTGGATCAACTCGGTTGGCGAATCGGTCCCGTCACTCACTCGCGAGTGAGTATGGAGGTCGATGCGCACTCCACCATTCTAGTGGTCCCACCAGGATCCATTGGTGCCGCCGAAGGGCAGCTCGACCATCTGGACACCGAGATCGCCGACCTGGCGCAGGTGCCAGCCGTCCTGGAGCGTCAGCATCGCCGTGGCCGGCCGGAAGACAAGCCACAGCCAGCGGCCGGCGGCCTCGCCGACCAGCACCGACCGCTCCCACTCCTCGGCCCCGTTGGTCCACTGGGTGACCGGCCACAGCGGGACCATCTGCCCGGCGACGCGGACCTTCGTGGTCGGTGGCCCGGCGCAGGCGTCGACACCGGGATCGGGGCCTTCCGTACGCGCGCACCGAGCGCCCAGCCCGACCCCGGCCTCCTCGGTGACGATGGTCAGCTCGACCGGTCCGTCGTCGGGGGTCACCCCGGTCCACGTGAGCATTGTCGCCGAGCCCTTGGCCTCGTCGCCGACCACGGCGAGGTCGGTGATCGACCAACCCGTCTCGACCGGCCAGGGAACATAGGTGGGCACCTCACCGGCCAGCGCGAGAACCTGCACCAGGTCCTCGTAGGACGCCTCGTCCGTACGCCACACCGGGGTCACCACGCCGTGCTCCGGGCAGGACCGGCTGCCGCCGGCGCCTAGGCGCGCCACCGGCGTCGCGCAGCGTGGACAGCCAACTGCTAAAGCCACCCCACAACGGTGACTCCTACTGCCGGTTCGGTCAAGCGCGGGCCGCGTGTCTCGCGCGGGTGCGGCGGACCGCCCACTCGACCAGGTCGGCGAGCGCCTCGACCGCGTCAGCACACGCACGAGCGGCAGGAGCGGCGTCGTCGGGCTCCCACGCCGGGACCGTCTCCGGCCCCCAGCCTCCGCGCGGGTTGGTCTCCGCCCGATGGACCAACCACGTCCGCAGCTCCACGTGGGTGGCCGCCGCCGCGGCCGCGGTCCGGTCGTCGGTGACCGTCGAGGGATCGGCACCGTCGACCTCGACCGGGGTCAGATCCGACCAGTCCCCGTGCAGACTCACGCCCAGCTTCCGCAAACCTTCGACCTGGTGGTTCGCAGCTCTCTCGACCCACGGCTCGACCCTCAGCCCGATCCGTTCGTCCGCGACGTCCAGGCCCGGCATCAGCTTCTTGGCGAGCACGTGCTTGCGCAGCCGGATGCCGGCCGGGAAGCTCAGCTCACGCGCGTCGAGCACCAGGTTGAGGCGGCGCAGCAGGTCCGTGCGTACGACGCCGAGTGAGGCGTTCTGGGGCCGCGGGGTCCTGACGTCGTCGAAGGAGAACCCGATCACCTCGCCGAACCGCTCCAGCAGGGCTTCGCGGGGCGCGTCCGGCCCAGGGACGGTCACGACGTGCACCTCGCCGGCCACGCTCCACCGTCGGGCGATCCCGACCACGTCCTGCTCGCTCCAGAACCGGCTGGAGGCGGTCAGCCGGTCTGGGAAGAGCAACCGCGGTCGTCTCGCCCGGGCCGCGGCGACGAAGCCGGACCATGACCAGACCTCGCCGTTCTGGACGACCTCCTGCCACATCGCGGGCAGGTTGCGGTTGAGGTCGCGTACGGACAGGACGACCTCGGGCGAGGGCAGGCTCTCGAGGAGCTTCTCCACGACGTCGTCGCCGACCGGCGCGAGCAGCTCGGCGGAGATGACCGCCGTTCCGTGCCAGGCGTCGATCTCGTCGACGAGCCGTTGCCACGAGCCCTCGATCGAGCGGTCACCGGCCAGCGATGTCTGGCGACCGCGCAGGTTCCAGGCCGCGTCCGCCTGGTCTCGCCACGTCCTGCCGGGGACGAGGACGCCCAAGTCGGTCAGGTGCTCCCGATGCGCGTAGAGCGCGTGCTGCAAGGACGTGGTGCCGGACTTCATCGCGCCGACGTGGACGATCACACGACGTGCCACAGCTGCCCTCCTCGCGCGGCCGCGGACGTCACGGCCACCTGATCAGGGGACCACACCAGCCTGTGCCACACCACCCGAGCGGGCTATGGACGAGCTATGTATTCCAATGCTTCACCACGGGTTGGCCGTGGTGGGTGTCGAGCATCGAGACGGTCGCGGTGTCCAGCCTGAAGAGCCGTCCCTCGCTGACCGGGAGTCCCAGCCACACCGCCGCCAGCGCACACAGCGAGTGCCCGTGGGAGAAGGCCAGGGTGTCGCCGTCCCGCTCACGGGCAGCCGTGGCGACCCGGGTCAGCCGCTCCTGGACGGAGGCGGCGGCCTCTCCCCCGGGCGTGACCGAGGTCCACAGGCTCCAGTCGGGGTCGGTCCGGTGGATCTCCGGGGTGGTGATGCCCTCGTAGTCGCCGTAGTCCCACTCGACCAGGTCCTCGGTGACGGTGGCGTCGGGGAAGCCCGCGAGCACAGCCGTATGCCAAGCCCGCTGTCGCGGCGAGGTCAGCACCGCGGCGTACTTCTGGTCCTGAAGCCGCGACGCGAGCAGCTTGGCTGCCTCCTCGCCCTCGGGCAGGAGGGGGAGGTCGGTGCGGGAGGTGTGCCGACCGTTGAGCGACCACTCGGTGGTGCCGTGCCTGACGAGGTAGAGGGCCATGGCCCCATCAAACCAGCCCCCGTCCGGGACGGCGGATCAGGCCCGCGTGATGAACCGGTTGACCTCGCGGGAGAGCACATTGGGCGCCAGGTCGGCGGCGGTCGAGAGCAGCTTGGCCGGGAACCCGACCGCGGTGTGCACCTTCGGCAGCCGGAACAGCCCCGTGCGCGGCTGCGCCATCTCCCAGATCTGGTCGGCCACGTCCTCGACGGTGAGCCGGACGCCCAGGGTCTCGTGGGACGAGGCGACGTTGCCGTCGAGCAGCGCGGTCTTCACCCACAGCGGCCAGACCGCCTGCACCCGGATGCCCTCCTTGCGCCACTCCAGCTCCAGCGCCTCGGTGAGCCCGCGCACGGCGTACTTCGACGCACTGTAGGAGGCGATCTCCGGCTGCCCGTAGATCGCGCTCGCGCTGCAGACGTTGATGACGCCCGAGCCGGGGGTCGCCCGCAGGTAGGGGTAGGCCGTGTGGCAGCCGTTGATCACGCCGTTGACGTTGATCTCGATCGTCTGGTGGTGCTTGGCCAGGTCGACGTCGGCCAGGCGACCGGCACGCAGGATGCCGGCGTTGTTGACCAGCAGGTCGAGACGACCGCCGGCGGCGGTGGCGAACTCCTCGAGCGCCGCCTTCCAGGAGTCGGGGTCGGTGACGTCGAGCGCCCCGCCGATCGCGAGCTCCGCCCCCAGGCTCGCGGCGACGTCGCGGGCCAGGTCGGCGTCGATGTCGTAGACGCCGACGAACCAGCCCGCTGCCGCGAACTTCTCGACGATCGCCTTGCCGATGCCCTGTGCGGAACCGGAAACGAAGAGAGACTTCCTGTTGGCCATGACGTGCTCCTTACGCCGGGATGAGCGTCCAGTAGTCGAGGTCGAGCAGCACCCCGGGGGCGTATTTTCCGTCCTCGCCGCGCAGGGTCATCGACTCGTCGCGACCCTTGGTGGCGACCAGGCGCAGCCTCAGGGCGCCGACACCCGGGGCGTCTGTCTCGGCTCGGTCGAGCACCTCGGACCAGGCATAGACGGTGTCGCCCGCGAAGGCCGGGGACGTGTGCGCGCCGGCGTTGATCGCCGCGATGAGCTGGGCGTTGGCGAGACCGTTGAACGACAGGGCACGGGCCAGCGAGATGATGTGTCCGCCGTAGACGAGGTTGCGGCCGTCGGGCCGCGCCTCGACGTTGAAGTGCACCTTCGCGGTGTTCTGCCACAGCCGCGTGGCCTGCTGGTGCTCGGAGACGGTCAGGGTGACGCCGTCGACGTGGTCGATCTTCTCGCCGACCTCGTAGTCGGCCAGCCGGTGCGGCTCACCGGCGGCGGTGAAGTCGTAGGACGAGAAGTCGAGGCCCTCGGGCACGATCAGGTTCTTGGCGTCGACCGCCTTCGCCAGCTCCGGGATCACGGTCTCGGGAGCGGCAGCCTCCTGGTCCCGTTTGTGCACCATCACCCAGCGCGCCCAGTCGATGGCGACCTCGCCACGCTGGTTGATGGCCGTGGAGCGTACGTAGACGACACCGGACCTGCCGTTGGAGTTCTGCTTGAGCCCGATGACTTCGGACCTCGTCGAGAGCGTGTCGCCCGGCACCACCGGCTGGTGGAAGCGGCACTCGGCGTAGCCGAGGTTGGCGATGGCGTTCAGCGATACGTCGGGGACGGTCTTGCCGAACGCGATGTGGAAGCCGATCAGCTCCTCCACGGGGTGCTGCTCGAGCCCGACGGAGGCCGCGAACGCAGCGCTCGAAGGCACCGCGAAGCGAGTCGGGTAGAGCGAACCGTACGCAGCCCGGTCGCCCTCGGTCACCGTGCGCGGCGTGGCGTGCTCGATGACCTGGCCGACCTGGAAGTCCTCGAAGAAGTTGCCGGGGTTCGTCTTGCTCATCTGCGGCCTCTCGTCCGTGATTCTGCATGGATTACCGGACAGTAACCTAGATCAGACGATCCCATGGAGACGTTCCGGGATGCGTAGCAGCGGGTGGTTGCGGAGGTTGTCGATGTGTCCGGGGCCATCGGCTCGATACACGCCGTTCTCCTTGCGCACCAGCCTGGCCGGCAGGACCGTGGTCGGGTCGAACTCCTCGACATCGGTGCCCACCGAGGCGGTCGCCTTGGTCAGCAGGGCGGCGAGGTCGTCGCCGGAACGTCCCCAGGAGCTGCCCTTCCCGCGCCCCACCGACTTGGCGAGCTGGTTGCGTCGGTCTGCCTGCCGTCGCAGCAGGTCCACGTCGGCGAACTTCATGTGGAGCATGAACAGCCCCGTATCGGGAACGTACGGCGCCTCGATCCCGTGGGAGGCGTTCGTCCAGGCGGCCGGCACCCGTTTGACCGACGGCTTGCACATCAACGGCGCGAACTGGGCGAACGCCCGCTGTCCGACGATCGGCTTGCCGCTGACCATCGGCCCCTCGACCGCGGTGTGGTGGACGATGTTGAGGGCGAGCGGAGCGATCACCTGGTCGGGTCGCCTGGCCAGATAGTCGGACAGGCCGGCATACCTCGCCGGGTCGGGGACGAGGAACTCGTCGACGTCGGTGAAGATGACCACGTCGTAGATGCCCAGCAGGCCGTGGGCCACCCCGCTGGCCAGGCCCATCCGACCGGACTCGAAGCTGCCCTTGCGGAAGCCGGGTAGACGCTGGACCGTGCAGCCCAGGTCGTCGGTGGAGCCGTCGGTCGAGCCGTCGTCGAAGACGATCAGGTTCTCGTGGCCCGCCGCTCGGCCGTAGTGGTCGACCCAGCGGGCGAGCATCTCGCCCTCGTCGCGGGCGATCGTGAGCACCGCGACCAGCGGCGGTGTGGCCGTGGCCGCGGTCTCGCGTGCCTCATCGGCGAGACTGCGCCTTCGGCGCAGGCTCCAACTGCTTGACAAAGAATCCCCCGATTGTGAATGCGGCCCTACGTGCGGACCAGCTCCTCTCGCCGGACGGACCACTCCACGAGGTCGGCCAGGGCGGAGACGGCGCGCGCCGGAGCCTTGCGGCCCTCCCCCGGGTCGATGCCTTCACCAGGGATGGTCGGGTCGGCGAGCTTCTTGTTGAGATCCGTACGCAGCGAAGCTGAGGTCGCCACGGCGGCGTCTCGGACCTGTGTGTCGGTGACCTTGCGCGGGTCGATCCCGCTCACGTCCACGGGGGCCAGGTCGTCGAGATCCCCGTGGATGGTCGCGTCCAGACCCCGCAGCTCGGCTGCCTGGTCGCGAGTGAACGACTGTGTCCAGCGCGGCGCCGGGAGCCCGATGCGTGGGTCGTCGACTGTCAGCGCCGGCATCAGGCGCTTGCCGAGGACGTGCTTGCGCAGGCCCATGGCCGCCGGATAGGCCAGGTCGCGCTGCTTCAGCTCTGCGTTGAGCCCTCGCAGCACCTCGACGGTGGCGGCGCCGAGGGAGGTGTTCTTCGGCGGCGGGCTCTGCATCCCCGCCGGGTCGAAGCCCATCGCTGCGCCGAAGCGCTCCAGCAGCAGCGTCGCCGGGCTGCCCGGGGGCGGCACGGTGACCAGGTGGAGCGGCCCGGCCTGGCTCCAGCGCCGGGCGATGGCGACCATGTCCTGCTCGGACCAGAAACGTCTTCCGGGCTTGGTCCGGCGACGCTCGGGCGAGCCGGGCCTGCTCTTGTTGACCGCGGTGAGGAACTCGGCCCAGGTCCAGTCCATGCCGTTCTGGATGAGTTCCTGCCACATCGACGGGATCTGCCGGTTGATGTCACGCAGCGACAGCACGATCTCGGGGGTCACCCCGTTGAAGCTCGACGCCACTCGCTCGACCGTCGCCTGGCCGACCGGCGCCAGCAGCTCGACGGAGACCAACGCCGTCCCGTCCCACGCGTCGACCTCGGCGACCAGGCGGTCCCAGGCACCGGCGACCGGGTCACCCTGAGGGTGCCTCTGGTGGCCCTTCACGTCGAGAACGGCCTCGATCTGGTGACGCCAGCGCGCGCCGGGGACCAGGAATCCACGCTCGGCGAGGAGGGCCTTGTTCTTGTACAAGGCACCCTGCAGATACGTCGTCCCGGACTTCATCGCCCCGACATGGAGCACTACGCGGCGCGCCAACGTTCAATACCTCTCGACCAGACTGACCCATGACCCATCGGGCCCCGAAAATTGGACCCAGCAAATCGGACCCAGAAAATTGGGCTCAGTCTAGAGCCAGATCTCAGGAGCCGCCGCCACCGGCCTTGCGGCGGTGCATCTTCGGCGCGCCGCCGACGACCTCGGAGCCGTGCGTCTTCTCCTTGGCGCCGGCGCCCTCCGCGTGTGCGTGGTCCTGGTTGTTCTTCTTCTCCAGCGCTTCGCGCATCTTGGCTTTGAGATCGTCGTTCGCCATCGCTCCCCCTACATGTGTTGCTGAGTCATTGGTCGGGCAACGCCCAACCTACGGCAACGACCCTGCCGAGACCATCGGTTTCGGCAGGGTCGGCTCGTCCCTCGCAGGGTCAGGACTTGTAGTCCTTGAGGAGGCTGCGGCCGATGATCATCTTCTGGATGTCGCTGGTGCCCTCGCCGATGAGCATGAACTTGACCTCGCGCATGATCCGCTCGATCTCGTACTCCTTGGAGTAGCCGTAGCCGCCGTGGATCCGGAAGGAGTCCTCGACGACCTCGTTGGCGTACTCCGAGGCGACCATCTTGGCCATGCCGGCCTCGACGTCCATCCGCTTGCCGGTGTCCTTCAGCCGCGCGGCGCGGACCATCATGTTGTGGGAGACCTCGACCTTGGTGCCCATCTCGGCGAGACGGAACAGGATGGCCTGGTGCTCGGCGATCTTCTTGCCGAAGGTCTGGCGCTGCTGGGAGTAGGCGATGCCGAGCTCGAAGCCACGGATCGCGAGACCGCAGGCGCGCGCGGCGACGTTGACCCGGCCGACCTCGACGCCGTCCATCATCTGGAAGAAGCCCTTGCCCGGGGTGCCGCCGAGGATCTGGTCGGCCGAGATCTTGTGACCCTCGAAGATCATCTCGGTCGTGTCGATGCCCTTGTAGCCCATCTTGTCGATCTTGCCGGGCACGGTCACGCCCTGGGCGGTCTCGCCGAAGCCGGGGGTCTTCTCGACCAGGAAGGTGGTCATGTTCTTGTAGACGCTCTCGGCGCCCTCGTCGGTCTTGGTAAGGACCGCGACCAGGGTGGAGGAGCCACCGTTGGTCAGCCACATCTTCTGGCCGGTGATCTCGTACGACCCGTCGGCCTGCTTGGTCGCCTTGGTGGACACCGCGCTCACGTCGGAGCCGAGACCCGGCTCGGACATCGAGAACGCGCCGCGTACCTCACCGGTCGCCATCCGCGGCAGGTACTTCTGCTTCTGCTCCTCGGTGCCGTGCTGCATCAGCATGTAGGCCACGATGAAGTGGGTGTTGATGACGCCGGAGACCGACATCCAACCGCGGGCGATCTCCTCGACGCACAGCGCGTACGTCAGCAGGGACTCGCCCAGCCCGCCGTACTCCTCCGGGATCATCAGACCGAAGATGCCGAGCTCCTTGAGACCCTCGACGATGTCGGTCGGGTACTCATCGGCGTGCTCCAGCTCCTGGGCCACCGGGATGACCTTCTCGTCCACGAACTGGCGGACGGTCTTCAGGATCTCTTCCTGAATGTCGGTGAGACCCTCGGTCTCGGCAAGGCGACCCATGCTTCACTCCTAAACTCGGTGGTCGGGGCCACAACGTTTCAGACCCGTCGAGACCACGCTGACGTCACTGCGGCAGGTTACCAATCAGTAACCATCAGCGACAGGTGACACCCGCCACACCGTGATCCTACGACCCTCAGCGCCGCCGTCCGACAGCCGAGAAGACGGGCGCGAGCATCTTGTCGTACGACGTCCCGCTGACGCTCACGTAGCCCGATCGCTTCCCGGAGCCGGCCAAGCCCGACATCTGGGTGCTGGAGCTGAAGGCGAAGGTCGGGGTGGCGCCGGTCTTGCTGACCAGCAGGACGGTCGCGCGGAGGCCGGTGCGGTCGTAGCCGCGCGGACGCGTCACCGCCCAGGTGTCCTCGTTCACGTCCTTGCCGAGGACCTTCTGCAGCGATCGCATCTCCGCGGTCGTGGTCTTCTCCGCGGTGACGACCCGAACCCGCACGCCGCGCGTGTTCGCCCGCTTCAGCGCCCGGACGACCCTGCCGTTGGTCAGGGCGCGGGTGGCCAGGTGCACGACATGACCTCTCTTGGCGCTGTTGACGGCCTTCAGCACCGTACGCAGCACGCTCTGCTCCTCGGCGACGCTCAGCCCCGGGTCGGTGACCACGACGCCCGGCCCGAACCTGGTCCGGGCGGAGCTCGCCATCGAGGTGACCGGCAGCGGCGAGAAGTCGACGCTGACCGCGTTGTGGTCCGACTCGAGCCCGAAGGCGCGCTGGTTGCCGGTGGCGAAGCGCGCGATCCCGCGGGCGAGCACGTAGTCGATCGTCGACGCCCGGCCGTGCGTGACCGGTGCCTGCTGCGTGACGTCGTAGGTCGGGACCAGGTGCTTGGCGGCGAAGATGTCGCGCGGGTAGCGCGAGCCCTCGTACTGCACGTTCAGGTCGCCGCCGACCACTACCGGCCCGCGTCCGGCCAGCGCCTTGACGAGCGTGTTCAGCGCGCGGGCGGAGGGACGGACCAGGTCGCCGTAGTGCTTGGACTTGGGCGCGAAGTGCACCGCGACCACCGAGACGTTGCGACCGGTCGCCCGGTTCTCGAGGGTGACCCAGTTGGCGTACCTGACCCCCCAGTGCAGCCGCTGGCGGGCGGGCTTGCCGCGCTTGTTGCTGATCTGATGGATCCCTTTCGAGGTCGCGGCCCACCTGTCGTTGTCCCACGCCACCGCCGTCGCCGACCTGTAGGGGTCGCCGCCCTTGCGCCACACGCGGTAGCGCCCGGGCTCGAGATCCGCGGTCCGCCGGCCGTTCACCTCGTTGTAGGTGATGAAGTCGGGCGAGGTCCCGACGACCTCGCGGACGTCCTTCTTGAACCTCGCTGTCCCCATGCTCGCCCTGAGGTTCGCCTGGACCATCCGATAGCGCGGCGGCGAGTAGGCGACGGTCTCCACGTCCGTCTCGGCCGGGGCGGACGAGTCGTGCACGGCGACGAGCGCCCCGCCGAAGAGACCGATGACAAGACCCGTGGAGAGCAGAGCCTTGGCCGCCCGAGCTCCGCGAGACCTGGCTCGAGGTTGTGTACGCATCCGTCCGGGCCCCTCTCCCAGCAGTGGTGACCGATCACACTGGTCACTTGGAAAACTTTTGTAACACAGGCCTCAGCCAGATCCCGGGTCCCGTTCCGGAGCGAGTTCGGATAGATCATCGAATTCATGCCCCGCGCCACCCGGTGAGCGTCGAAGCCCCGTACTGGGGTCGATGTCATAACGTTGGCCCGTGAGCGAGCGTCAGCGAGTGAACCAAACGGCCGTCACGCCGCCACCTTCGTATACTGGCGTCTGCGCTACGGAGGTGGTGGCGTGAGTTCCTCGCCCAACCGCGTCTACGCGGCACGCCTGGTCGGCCTCCCGATCTTCGACCCGCTCGGTGAGCAGGTCGGCAAGGTGCGAGATCTCGTGGTCACGGTCCGGACCGACGCCCGGCAGCCACGCGTGCTGGGCCTGGTCGTGGAGGTCTTCGGGCGTAGGCGCATCTTCGTGCCGATGACCCGCGTGACCAGCATCGACTCCGGGCAGGTCTACACGACCGGTCTGCTCAACATGCGCCGTTTCCAGCCGCGTTCGACCGAGACCCTGGTGATCGGGCAGATGTTCGACCGGCAGGTCACGATCCGCTCGACCGGGGTCTCCGGGACGGTCTACGACGTCGGCATGGAGCAGGCACGCAACCGCGACTGGCTGCTCTCCCGGGTCGCCGTGCAGGAGCCGTCCAAGGGGCTTCGCCGCCGCGGCCAGACCCACGTGATCGAGTGGGACGACGTCGAGGGACTGGCCCGCCGCTCCCCCACCCAGGCCGCGACCCACCTGGTCCAGGCGATCCACGAGATGCGTCCGGCCGACGCCGCGACGATGATCCACGAGCTCCCGCCCGAGCGCCAGCGTCAGGTCGTCGCCGCGCTGGACGACGAGCGCCTCGCCGAGGTGCTCGAGGAGCTTCCCGAGGACGACCAGGTCGCCATCGTGCGAGCCCTGGACTCCGAGCGTGCCGCCGACGTGCTCGAGGAGATGTCACCCGACGACGCCGCCGACCTCATCGCCGAGCTGCCCGAGGAGACCGCCACCCTTCTGCTCGACCTGATGCGGCCCGAGGACGCCAAGGACGTCCTCCGGCTGATGTCCTACGAGGAGGACACCGCCGGCTCGATGATGACCCCGGAGCCGGTCATCGTCGGCCCCGACGCGACCATCGCCGACGCGCTCGCCCTGGTCCGCAACCCCGACCTCACCCCGGCCCAGGCGGCCCTGGTCTACGTCTGCCGTCCGCCGCTGGAGACGCCGACCGGCAAGTTCCTCGGCATCGCCCACATCCAGCGCCTGCTGCGCGAGCCACCCTCGACGCTCGTCGCCGGCGCTCTCGACGACTCCCTGGAGCCGCTGCGCCCCGAGGACAGCACCGAGCAGGTCGCTGCCCACCTGGCCACGTACAACCTGGTCGCCGCCCCGGTCGTCGACGAGAACGGCCACCTCGCCGGCGCGGTGACCGTCGACGACCTGCTCGACCACCTGCTCCCGGAGAACTGGCGCGAGAACCTCGCTCGCCAGGAGTCGGCCACCGAGCCCCGGCCCGACACCCGCCCCGACACCCGCCCGAACAAGGTGATCACCCCCGAGATGGTGCGCCGTGGCTGACACCCGCACCGCCCGCGGCCGCCTCGACACCCCGCGCGAGCTGCGCCGCCCCCTCGTCAAGCGGCCCGCCCTCCGGGCCGACGCGTTCGGCTCCTTCGCCGAGGCCTTCGCCCGCTACATGGGCACCGCCAGGTTCATCGCCTGGATGACGATCATCGTGCTCATCTGGGTCGCCTGGAACATCCTGGCGCCGAGCGAGTGGCGCTTCGACACCTTCCCGTTCATCTTCCTGACCCTCGCGCTGAGCCTGCAGGCCTCGTACGCCGCCCCGCTGATCCTGCTCGCGCAGAACCGTCAGGAGGACCGCGACCGCGCGATCAACGAGCAGGACCGCCGCATCGCCACCCAGTCGAAGGCCGACATGGAGTTCCTCGCGCGCGAGACCGCCTCTCTCCGGATGGCCCTCGGCGAGGTCGCCACCCGCGACTACCTCCGCTCCGAGCTCCGCCTGCTCCTGGAGGAGCTGGAGGAGCGCGACCGGCTCAGGGACGACCAAGCGCCTGAGTGACCTCAGGTCCCGATGACTCTCGGTGTCATCGGGACCGATCGGGGCTCGGCGTGGCCAGGGTGGCTGCGTACGTCTTGGGGCAGGTGCTTCCCGAGCAGCTTCGGTACCTCGCCTCGAGCGTCTTCAGCTGGGCCACGACCTTGGCGTAGCTCGGGTCGCGGGCCAGGTTGCGGGTCTCGTACGGATCGACGGCGCGGTCGTAGAGGATCGGCACGCCGCTCGCGGTGAGAGTGGCGTAGGTGTAGCGCCCGTAGCGGATGCCGCGATACTTGCTGGCCGTCCCGCCCTGGATCGGCCAGGCGGCGACCGGGATCGGCCGGTGGAGCGTCCTGCCCGCCTTCACGCTCGAGGCGAGCACCCGGGTGATGTCGACCCCGTCCTGGCTCCGCCCCGGTGTCGCCCGCCCGAGCGCGGCGACCGTGGTGGCGATGTCCGGGTTGCCGACCGTGGAGCCGACCTTCACGTTCTTCGGGATCCCGGGGCCCACCACGACCAACGGGATCCGCGAGGCCTGCGAGGTCTCCCAGAACTTGTTGAGCCGGTTGTGCTGGCCGGTGGTGTAGCCGTTGTCGCCGGAGAAGATGATGACGGTACGCCGGTACTGCCCGCTGCTCTTCAGGTGAGCCACCGTCTTGGCGACGGCCCGGTCCACCGACTGCGCCGACTCGATCCGCTGCTGGTAGACGTAGCGCATGACCCGCTTCTGGGCGGCGGAGTAAGCGGGCCCGGCAGTGACCTGCCCCGGCCCGGCATGGAACATGTTCGGAGTCCTGGGCAGGTCGAGGTCGCGGAAGCGGCCCTTGTCGACGGGCATCGGCCTGGTGTTCTCGAACCACAGCGAAGGCTGCTTGGGGTAGCGCTTCCTCGGGTCGCTGGCCTCGACCGGACCACCCGAGTGCGGGGCCACGTAGTTGACCCAGAGGAACCAGGGCTTCTTGCCGCCGACGTTGGTCCCGGCCCTCTTGATCAACTTGACCGAGCGGCTCTGCAGGGCGACCGAGCTGTAGACGCCGGGGCTCTGGATCGTGCCGTTGTTGTTGAACTTCGGGCTCAGCAGGTTGTAGGTCGACGGGTCGATCGTCGCCTGCCAGTCGTCCCAGCCCGGCTCGCCGGCCGAGGTGCGCTCGGGGCCCTTGCCGTAGCCGTTGAGGTACTTCCCGAGGAACATCGTCCGGTAGCCGGCCCTGTCCATCCACACCGGAAGCGTGTTCCGACGCCCCTTGAAACCCTTGTAGCCCCCGTTGGTCCCCGAGATCGACCAGTTCTTGTGGTTGTGGGCGTACTTGCCGGTCAGCAGGCTCGCCCGCGCCGGCACGCACAGCGGTGTCGGCGCCACCGCGTCGGTGAAGGTCGTCCCCTGCTGGACCAGCAGCCTCTGCACGTTGGGCATGTACTTGATGTCGGTGGCCGCGAGGTCGTCGACGTTGATCATCAGCACGCTCGGCCGCCCGGAATCCAACCGACCCGGAAGCGCCGCCGCCTCCGCCATCGAGGTCGGCCCGCACAGGACGGCGACGGTGCTCGCCACCGCCACGGTGGCGAGCGAGTTCCGGCCCCGCCGGAGCACCCGGCTCAGAGCGTTGCCGGCAAGAGGGGCCGGGCGGGAGGGCAGAGCGGTGAGACGAGACAAGCGGAGACTCCCGGCGGTACGGCCGCCTCCGCGGCCCAGAACGAAGCAGGAGGAATTTATTGCCCGCGTCGGTATCGGACAATAGCCCATCCGGGCCCCCACGAATGGTCCACGATCCGAACGGCGCGCTTCCACGGATTGGTCGATGCAGGGGTCTTTCAGCCCACGACGTAGGCTTCTTTCTTGTGAGTAGCCCGCTTCTCGACCGCGTCAACGCAGCCTTGGCGACCGTGCAGGACCCGGAGATCAAACGTCCCATCACCGAGCTGGGGATGGTCGACTCCGTATCGATCGACGACGCAGGCGTCGTCAGCGTCAAGGTGCTGCTGACCGTCGCCGGCTGCCCGCTCAAGGACACGATCAACCGCGACACCACCGAAGCGCTGGAGAAGGTCGACGGCATCACCGGCGTCGACCTCGAGCTCGGCGTGATGACCAACGAGCAGCGCACCGAGATGCGCAACGGGCTCACCGGCGGCCAGGCGCAGCGGGAGATCCCGTTCGCCCAGCCGGGCTCGCTGACCAAGGTCTTCGCGATCGCCTCGGGCAAGGGTGGTGTCGGCAAGTCGTCGGTCACCGTCAACCTGGCCGTCGCGCTGGCCCAGCAGGGGCTCAAGGTCGGCATCGTCGACGCCGACATCTACGGCCACTCCGTGCCCGCCATGCTGGGCGTGGCCGACTCCCGGCCCACCCAGGTCGACGACCTGATCATGCCGGTCCCGACCGCCTCGGGCGTCTCGGTGATCTCGATCGGGATGCTCAAGCCGCGTCGCGACCAGGTCGTCGCCTGGCGCGGACCGATGCTCGACCGGGCCCTGGTCCAGATGCTCTCCGACGTCTACTGGGGTGACCTCGACGCGCTCCTGCTCGACCTTCCTCCCGGCACCGGCGACGTGGCGATCTCGCTGGGCCAGCACCTGCCCAACGCCGAGATCCTCGTGGTCACCACTCCGCAGGAGGCCGCCGCGGAGGTGGCCGAGCGGGCCGGCACGATGGCCGAGATGATGCACCAGCGCGTCGTCGGCGTCGTGGAGAACATGTCCTGGCTCGTCCTGCCCGACGGCTCCAGGATGGAGGTCTTCGGCTCCGGCGGTGGTCAGCGGGTCGCCGACACCCTCTCCCAGCGGTTCGGCTCGAAGGTGCCGCTGCTCGCCCAGATCCCCCTTGAGCAGACCCTGCGCGAGGCTGGCGACGCCGGGAAGCCGATCGTCGAGTCCGACCCGACGGCGGAGTCGGCCAAGGTGCTGGCCGAGGTGGCACGTACGATCTCGGGCCGCGGACGCGGGCTCGCGGGCATGCAGCTGGGGCTCACTCCCACTTCCAAGCTCTGAGCCTGTAGGTTCACCCCCGTGTTCGGCATCGGCTTCGCGGAGCTCGCCGTCATCGTCGTGATCGCCATCCTGGTCTTCGGGCCGGACAAGATCCCCGAGATGGCACGGCAGATCGCCCGCCTCCTCCACCAGGTACGCAACCTGGCCAACAATGCGCGCGACGACCTGCGCGGGGAGCTCGGACCCGCCTACCAGGACCTCGAGCTGCGCGACCTCGACCCTCGTCGAATCGTCAGCAAGCAGATCCAGGAAGCCCTCGCCGAGATCGAGCAGGAGGAGGCCGTCGCCAAGGCGCCCAAGCCCCTGATCGCCGGCGAGAAGCCGCCCTACGACGACCAGGCGACCTAGGCACACTGGATCCACTGAGGACCGGTCACTTCCGTTTCCTTTCGTCACAGTAGAACCATTTTGTTACCCGTCGGTTTAGAACCGAACAATTCGGGTATGAGGGGTTCGACTGCGTAGAAAGGAGTTGGCGCCCATGAGCGCTCTACGATCTCGGGACCCCGATCCCCCCGCGGAGCCGAATCCGCAACGCCTCACCGAGGTGCCCTTGGCCGATGTCCAGGGCATGCTCGCCTTCGACCTCCAGCCCCGCCTGGACCCACCGCGACCGTGCGACGACGATGCCGGCGACGAGTCCGGGGACGCCTCCGTGGACGGCGACATCCCACCTCCGGTCCCGATCGTCCCGGCCAACGGCCATCTTCACGGCTGGATCCCGCAGTTCGCCCAGAAGGCCGCCGAGGTCGTCGGCGGCGACCGCCCGGCCAGCCAGCTGGTCCGCTGGACCACCAAGGACGTCCACTCCGAACTGAGATACCGCGCGAGCCTCACCGCGCGCTCAGGAGCGTACGAGCCCGGCACCGGCCGCAACCAGCCGGTCCGCCCTCGTGTCCATCGCTGTCACGTCTACGAGGTCTCCGACGACATCGTCGAGGCCACCGTCACGATCCGCTTCGGCGCGGGCCTGCGCGCTCTCGCCGTCCGCTTCGAGCGCAACGGCGAGAACTGGATCTGCACGGTGCTCAACTTCGGGAGCTACGACTAGAGAACCGCCGAGTCGGCGCGTCATGACGCGCCGACTCGGCGGGTTGCTGTGGCTGTCTCAGCCGTTGACGCGGGTGGTGAGCCCGGTCGGGCCGCCGGGGCGGCCGTGGCACTGCTTGAACTTCTTGCCCGAGCCGCAGGGGCAGCTCTCGTTGCGGCCGACCTTGGCGTAGGGGTCGTCGGCGTTGTTGACGGTGCCCTGCGCCTCGGCCTGCCCCTGCTCGTCCGGGCCGGAGAAGGCCAGGTGCTTGGGCGTGGCGGGCCGCTGCAGGCCCTTGGCGTGGATCTGCGGCGTGCTGCCACCGGCGGCGGGGGCCGGGGCCGACTGGGCCTTGAGAGCGGCGGAGATGTCCTGGAGACCACCGGTCTGTCCGACACCGACCGGCGGCTCGGCGAGCGCGCCCTCGTGCATCGGACCGGCGTGACGGGTGCCGTCGGGGTGGTAGTGGAACTCGGGCTCGCTCTCCTCGACCTGGACCTCCAGGTTGAACAGGTAGCCGACCGTCGCCTCCTTGATGCCGTCCATCATCGCGGTGAACATGTCGTAGCCCTCGCGCTGGTACTCGACCAGCGGGTCGCGCTGGGAGTAGGCGCGCAGCCCGATGCCCTCACGCAGGTAGTCCATCTCGTAGAGGTGCTCACGCCACTTGCGGTCCAGCACCGAGAGGACGACCTGACGCTCGACCTCGCGCATGCCCTCCTCGCCGATCTCCTCCTCGCGGCGGTCGTAGGCCTCCTGGGCGTCCTTCTTGAGGACCTCGATCAGCTCCTGGCGGTCGAGGTCGGCCTTGCTGCCGCCGGCGTCCGCGATCAGCTTCTTCGGGTCGACCGAGACCGGCCAGATCTGCTTGATGTCGGTCCACAGCTGGTCGAGGTCCCACTCCTCGGCGAAGTCCTGGGTCGCTCCGGTGACGACGCCGGTGACGACGTCGTCGATGAAGGTCCGGATCTGGTCCTCGAGGTCGGCGCCCTCGAGCACCTCACGGCGCTCGGCGTAGATCACCTTGCGCTGGCGGTCCATGACGTCGTCGTACTTGAGGACGTTCTTGCGGGACTCGAAGTTCTGGCCCTCGACCTGGGTCTGCGCGTTGGCGATCGACTTGGTCACCGACTTGGCCTCGATCGGCACGTCGTCGGGGATCTTCAGCGTGGTCAGGATGCGGTCGACCCACTCGCCCTTGAACAGGCGCATCAGGTCGTCCTCGAGCGACAGGTAGAAGCGGGACTCGCCCGGGTCACCCTGACGGCCGGAACGACCGCGCAGCTGGTTGTCGATGCGTCGGGACTCGTGGCGCTCGGTGCCGAGGACGTAGAGGCCACCGAGCTGGGCGACCTCGTCGTGCTCGGCGGCGACCTGCGCCTTGATCCGCTCGACGGTCGGCGCCCAGGCCTGCTCGTACGCGTCAGCCGTCTCGCCCGCGGGCTCCAGGCCCTGCTTACGAAGCTCCTGGTCAGCCAGGAAGTCGACGGAACCACCGAGCATGATGTCGGTGCCTCGGCCAGCCATGTTGGTGGCGACCGTGACCGCACCCTTGTGACCGGCGAGCGCGACGATCTTGGCCTCGTCGGCGTGGAACTTCGCGTTCAGGACGGTGTGCGGGACGCCGCGCTTCTTGAGGAGGTTGCCGAGGTACTCGGACTTCTCCACCGAGACGGTGCCGACCAGCACCGGCTGGCCCTTCTTGTGGCGCTCGACCAGATCGTCGGCGACGGCCTCGTACTTCGCCTCCTCGGTCCGGTAGACGAGGTCGGGCTGGTCCTTGCGGATCATCGGCTTGTTGGTCGGGATCGGGACCACGCCGAGCTTGTAGATCTTGTCGAACTCCGACTCCTCGGTCATCGCCGTACCGGTCATGCCGGAGAGCTTCTCGTAGAGACGGAAGTAGTTCTGCAGGGTGATGCTCGCGAGGGTCTGGTACTCCTCGCGGACCTTCACACCCTCCTTGGCCTCGATCGCCTGGTGCAGACCGTCGTTGTAGCGGCGGCCCGCGAGCATGCGGCCGGTGTGCTCGTCGACGATCAGGACCTCGCCGTCGGCGACGACGTACTCCTTGTCGCGGCGGAAGAGCTCCTTGGCCTTGATCGAGTTGTTCATGAACGAGATCAGCGGCGTGTTGACCGCCTCGTAGAGGTTCTCGATGCCGAGGTGGTCCTCCACCTTGGTGATGCCACGCTCGAGGACCGCGATGGTGCGCTTCTTCTCGTCGACCTCGTAATCGACGTCCTTGGTCAGCGACTTGGCGATGGTGGCGAACTCGTCGTACCACTTCACGTCGTCCTCGGTCGGGCCCGAGATGATCAGCGGCGTGCGGGCCTCGTCGATGAGGATCGAGTCGACCTCGTCGACGATCGCGAAGAAGTGGCCACGCTGGACCAGGTCCTCCATGGCGGAGGCCATGTTGTCGCGCAGGTAGTCGAAGCCGAACTCGTTGTTGGTGCCGTAGGTGATGTCGCAGCTGTAGGCCTCACGGCGCTGGGCCGGGGTCATCTGCGGCAGGATCACGCCGACGGAGAGGCCGAGGAAGCCGTAGATGCGGCCCATCATCTCGGCCTGGAACTTGGCCAGGTAGTCGTTGACCGTGACGACGTGGACGCCCTTGCCGGCCAGCGCGTTGAGGTAGGCCGGCAGCACCGCGGTCTGGGTCTTGCCCTCACCGGTCTTCATCTCGGCGATGTTGCCGAGGTGGAGCGCCGCCCCGCCCTGGATCTGGACGTCGTAGTGACGCTGGCCCAGGACGCGCTTGGTGACCTCACGGACGGTGGCGAACGCCTCGGCCATGATGTCGTCGAGGTCCTCGCCGTTCTCCAGGCGTTGCTTGAACTCGTCGGTCATCCCGCGCAGCTCGTCATCGCTCATCGCGACGAACTCGTCCTCGATCGAGTTGACGGCCTTCGAGATGGCCTCGAGCTCGCGAAGGATCTTACCTTCGCCGAGGCGAAGGATCTTGTCGAGAATTGCCACGGTGGCGGGCTCCTACTAGCGGCAGACAGATAGCACGCTCACTCTACCCACCTGCCGGTCGCTGGCTCACACCAACGGCGCAAGGAGAGGCGCCAGGTCGCCCGAAGGCGCGACCTCGATGGCCTCCAGGCCCAGCCAGCCGGCGAGTCGCTCGAGCTCGGCGGCCAGCTCGATCGCCGTCTCCACCGGCGCGCCGTGCTCCGCATATGCGCCCTTGACCTGGAGTCTTCGGTTCTTGCGATCGGCCTTCAGGTCGACGCGGCCGACGATGCGCTCACCGAGGAGGAACGGCAGCACGTAGTAGCCGTGGATCCGCTTGTGGGCCGGCGTGTAGATCTCGATCCGGTAGTGGAAGTCGAAGAGCGCCTCGGTGCGCTCCCGCTCCCACACGAGCGGGTCGAACGGGCTCAGCAGCGCCCGCGCGTTGATCCGCCTCGGGAGGCGGGACCCAGAAAAGAGGTACGCCTGCCTGCGGATGCCCTCGACCGCGACCGGCTCCACCTCGCCGGCGTCGATGAGCGAGCCGAGCGCGCGCGTCGTGTCGTCGACCCGCATCCGGAAGTAGTCGGCGATGTCCTTGGCGGTGCCGACCCCGTGGGACCTGGCGGCGCGGCGTACGAGCTCGAGGTGGGCCTCCTCCTTCGACGGCGTCGGCGCGTCCAGATGGACGCGCGGGATGACCCGTTCGGGAAGGTCGTAGGCGACCTCGAACTGGTCGTTGCGGTGCGAGATCGCCAGGTCGCCGAACATGTAGAGGATGTCGAGAGCCTTGCGGGAGTCGGACCAGTTCCAGCCCCAGTGGTCCTTGCTCTGCGGGCCGGCGTCGTCGAGCGCCCTGGCCGCCTCGCGGGCGGTGAGCGCCCCCTGCTCGGCCACCAGCGCCAGCACCTTCTCCTTCATCCCGTCCGGCACTCCGCCCCACCACTTGGAGTCCTTCTGGGCGCGGTACTGGTCCATCCGCCACTGCATGTGCGGCCAGAGCTCGACCGGCATGAACGCCTGCACGTGAGCCCAGTACTCCACCATCCGGCGGTCCCGCTGGCCGCTGCTGGCGCGGTGCAGGAGTCCCGTGTCGTACGCCCCCATCCGGCTGTAGAGCGGCATGTAGTGCGCACGCTGCAGGACGTTGACCGAGTCGACCTGGAGCACCCCGGTGCGCTCCAGCGTGCGCTGGAAGGTGCGCATCGTGGGTGTCGTGTGGGGCTTGTCCGCGAAGCCCTGCGCCGCCAGCGCGATCCGGCGGGCCTGAGAGCGGCTGAGTGTCTGAGAGCTGGGCACGAGTCCGACTCTAGGGCCGGTTCCGGACAAGTCTCGTCCGGAACCGGCTTCTCAGAGCGGCCCGAAGACCTGGCCGGGATCGGTCCCGAGTTCCAGAGTCTCCAACACCCCGAGCAGCTTGCGCTCCTCGTAGCGGAAGTGGGACTCCATGATCGCGGCAATGCCCTCGAGGTGCTTCCCGAGGTCTTCGGGGGTGGCGGCCTGGTCGACGGCGGCCTGTAGGCCGCCGAGGAGATAGCCGATCATCGAGTGGTCCTGCTCGAGGTAGCGGATCGTCTCGCGCAGCTCGGGATGGGCTCGGGAGATCGCCGGGAAGAGCTCTCGGTCCTCACCCGCGTGATGGCCGGTCAGGGCCTCACAGAACCCATGGCAGAACAGCAGCAGGTCACGGGCCGCGGGTTCGGCAGGGTCGCCCGCGTCGATGGCCTCCTGCGTCACTCGCAGTGCCTTGCGCAGCCGGTCATGGACCCGCCGCATCTCGTCTGCCCAGGCGATCAGCCTGGTCTTCTCGCCCTCAGTCACGTGAGGGCGAAGGGAACGACAACATCAGTCGTGCTCCTTCGTGTCCGGCGCCTCCATGCCTGACACGGTCTGTCACCGGCACGCGACGCTGGCGTCAGCCTAGCGCTCGACTCACTCGACGTTGAGGAGCTTCTGCCGCACGGCGTACATGACCGCCTCCATGCGGGAGTGGGCCTGGAGCTTCTCGAGGATGTTGCGGACGTGGTTCTTGACCGTGTTCTCGGAGATGAACAGCCGCTTGGCGATCTCGCGGTTGTTGAGCCCCTTCGCGACCAGGCCGAGGACCTCGAGCTCGCGGTCGGTGAGCTTGGGACCGGGGACCGGGGAGCGGTCAGGCTTCGACATCTGCTTGAACTCCTCCATCAGCTTGACCGCCATGGAGGGACTGATCAGGGACTGGCCGTCGGCGACGACGCGGATCGCCTGGGCGACCTGGTCGATCGAAGAGTCCTTGAGGAGGTAGCCCATCGCGCCGGCCTTCACCGCGTCGTAGAGGTCGGCCTCCTCGTCCGAGACGGTCAGCATGATGATGTGAGCCGAGGGGACGGCGTCCTTGATGGCGACGCACGCCTCCAGGCCGGTCTGCTTGGGCATGCGTACGTCGAGCAGCACGACGTCCGGCGCGGAAGCCGCGGCGCGCTCGGTGCCCTCGATGCCGTTGGTCGCCTCACCGATGACCTCGATGCCGGGCTCGCTCGCCAGCAGCGCGACCAGTCCCCTCCGAAAGAGCTCCTGGTCGTCGACAACCAGGACGCGGACCGGCTCACGATCGGCACCAGATGTAGATGACACGAATGCATCATGGCATGTATCCCATGATGACAAAGAGAATGGCCGGGACTCATCCATCTGAGGGATGGAAAAGTCCCGGCCGACGTGCCTAGCCTCGGTGGTCGAGCTTGTCGAGACCTCAGACGAGGTCTGCGCGGTTGAGCGCGATCACCCCGTAGTCGTACCCCTTCCGGCGGTAGACGACCGACGGCCTCGTCGAGTCCTTGTCGATGTAGAGGTAGAAGTCGTGTCCGACCAGCTCCATCTCGTAGAGCGCCTGGTCGAGCGTCATCGGCTCCGCTGTGTGCGACTTCTCGCGGACCACCAGCGGCCCCTCCCCCGTCACCGTGATCGGACCGACCTGGTGCTCGCGCACGGTGTCCTCCTCGAACTGCTCCGAGTCGTTCGCCGAGGCCAGGCCGTCGGGCTCGATGCCCGCCAGCGCCTGACCGACCGACACCGGCGTACGGCGTCCGCGGTGGACTCTGCGGCGGTCTGCGGCACGGCGCATCTGGGATGCCATCTTGTCGACAGCCAGGTCCAGCGCCCCCATCTTGTCCTCGGCACTCGCCTCGGCCCGGATGACCGGACCCTTCGAGTACGCGGTGAGCTCGACGTGTACGGCGCCCTTGTGCTGACGCGGGTTGGGCTCGTTGTCGACCTCCACGTTGATCCTGATGATGCGGTGGTCGTGCTTCTCGAGCTTCGCGAGCTTCTCGGCTACGTGAGCGCGATAGCGGTCTGAGACCTCAGCGTTGCGGGCCGTGACGACAACTTCCATGGGTACCTCCCGGTGTTTCGGGGTTGGCGGATTCCCGGACGATCAGCGCATGTGACCGCCGGGGTACGGAGTCCGCCTGGCCGACCTGGTCTTCGACCCCACAATCGCCTGCTGAGGCTTAGCAGCTTGGTGCCACTCCACCTTCTCCTTGCCGGTTCCCGTATCTGACGGGAGGGCGAGGGCAGGACTTATCTCTAAGCCGCACCGTGATCCCCTTGCCCCAAAATCTGGGTGCACAGGGTTACGTGGACCGTTTTGCCTGCGACTGGCATCGGCTTGCCGCTCGGATGCCCGCGATGCGGACCTCTCTGCGACGCAACCACGGACCCAGACGGACTCCATGTAGTGACGGTAGTTCGCCGATGTGCCCCACGAAAGCCCTTCAACAGAATTACATGACGGTTTCCTGCATTTGAACGCGAGACCGACGCTGGGTGGCCGCCACGGTCGCGATCGCTTTCACACCGAGCCCGACCGATTCCAGCGCTCGTTGCGCCTCCCGCGCGGTCGCGCCGGTGGTGACCACGTCGTCGCAGACGATGAACGTCGCCCGCGAGATCGTTCTGGCGAGTGTCCGGATGCCGGACGCAGGGCAGGTGATCGAGCCCTCCAGGTTGGCCTGTCGCTGCCTCGAGTCGAGGCCGGCCTGGTCCACGACGCCGGGCCTGGTGCGGAGCAGCCGGTGATGGCGTACGCCGAGGCCGTGCCGCCGCAGCATGACGGCTGCTCCGCGCGTGATCGCCGCGGTGCTGTCGAGACCGCGCTCGCGCACAGAGGCGCGCCGGGAGGGGACGGGGACGAGGATCGTCGGGCCGGCACCGGTCTCTGCCATCGCCTCGAGGACCGAGAGCGCCAGCAGACCGGACAGGGCTCCGCGGAGCCCGAGGAGCTGATGCTCCTTGAGACCGATCACCAGCTCCTTGAGAGTGCCTTCGTAGGGCCCGGCCGCGAAGACGGGGGCGAGGCCGGGTGGCGCCGGGGTGGGCGGGCTCAGCCGAGCGCCGTCCGGGAGGCCGGCGCGACAGTCGTGGCACAGCAGCCTGCCCGGTCGCCGGCAGCCGACACATCGGCCGCCGACGACCAGGTCGTGCCAGGCGTCGGCGAGACGGTTGCTCATGACCGTCAGTCGATCAGGGTCACCGGCCGCGGGCAACCAGAGGCAGTGCTCCTGTGGAGAAGACTGTGGATAACTCGCCGTCAGCCTTGGTAGGTGACGTCGGAGAGGTCGGAGGGCAGCGCCAGATCGAACCTGTCGAGGGGATCCAGCAGGGTCCAGCCCGAGATCGCGTAGAGGCGGGCCGAGGCCACCGAGGAGCCGACGACACCGGTGACCCGATCGCTGAGGGTGTAGCGCTCGCCGCTCGGCGCCCCGTCGAGGGAGACCGACTGGAAGAGCGCGGTCGAGCCGATCTTCTGGACCGCGACGATGGTGGTCGGCGAGGTCCAGGCGATGTCGGTGATCTGCATCGTCGCCGCATCCGGGTGCGGCAGCATGATGGCGGAGGTCGCGGTCGTGATCTCGCCCTTCGGGCTGGCCCGCAGTCGACTGACCACGATGCGGTCCGAAAACTCACCCTTGATCACGGCGACGAAACGGGTGCCGTCTCGGGAGACCAGGAACCGGGTGACGTTCTCGCCCGTCACGCCGGGTACGGCGACGCGGACGACGCGGTCCCCGGCGACGTACATCACCCGGGCGCCGGTCGAGTCCTTGTCGACAAGCCAGAGCCGCTCGGCGAGATCCCACGAGGGCCGCAGCAGCCGAGTGCCGTCCACCGGCGCGTCGAAGAGCTTGCCGTCGCTGGTCAGCTCGCCGACGACGACTCCGGTGCGGTCGGCGGTGATCGCGGCGGCGGTCGAGCCGTTGGCGTCGACGGCGACGTCGGTCACGCCGTGGGGCTCCGCCCAGTCGCCGAGCACCGGCACCCACGGCTCGCCGTTCTCGCCCGTGCTGGTCACCAGCGCTCCCCCGCGCAGCGCGAAGAGGTCGACCCTCGCCGAGGTGCCGTTGGGGTCGTAGCCGCTGCCGTTCTCGACGCTGAACGTCTCGCCGTATCCGGGCAGCACCACCGGCTCGCCGTCGATCGTGAGCCGGATGCGTTCCACGCTGGTGTCCTGGCGCAGGGTCCAGGCCAGCTGGGCACCCATGAGCTGGAGGTCCTCGGAGCTCTGCTCGCCCAGGTCGCCGGCGAGGTCGACCTCGGCCACCCCGTCGCGTACGTCCACGGAGCGGGGGCCCTCCGCCGCGGCCGGAAGGGCGCTGCGGATCACCCCCTCCGCCTCCTCCCCCGGACCGCTCAGCAGGCTGGAGACGAGAGTGGTGGCGTAGGAGGTGCCCTTGGGGGCGAAGATCGGCTCCGGCACCAGGGTGCGCCCGGTGGGTTCGACGTAGTAGAGGTTGCTGCGGGCGAAGTGGGTGAGGAACCAGTCCTCCTCGACCACCAGGGCGTCCGGCGCCGAGCTGATCCGCCACTCGCCCTCGGTGCGGGTCAGCTCGAAGTCGAGGATCGCCTGCGAGGCGGCCAGCGCGCCACGCCACACCCCGCGCTCGTCGAGCCAGCCGGCGTCCTCCAGCTCCACCGAGACTCGCGGTGAGGAGCCGACGTGGCTCCCGAGCTCGCCGTAGACCAGCGTGCGGGCGGCGGGCGCCCAGTCCCTCGCCGCGTCCTTGGTGAGGTATCGACGGGCATAGGCCGTGCTCATCGGGGTCGCCTTCATGGCGTCGAGGAAGCCGTCGACGATCTCGCCCGGGGACGCCCCTGCCCGCGGAGCTCCGGGGTTGTACGGGATGAGCTCGTCCTGGGCGTCCGGCGCGGCCAGCTCGGCCCGCTGGACCGAGCCGGAGTCCGGCACGCTCGAGCATGCCGACACGAGCAGCGCGACCGCTGTCAGGACTGCGGCGAACACGGTTCTCACGATGCCTCCAGGGTGTCACGGGCATCGGCCGGGACCAGCGGGAGCGGGCTGTGCCGCAGCGCCGCGCCGGCGTGGCGGGGAAGCGTGAGCCGGAACTGCGCCCCCTGGTTCGGACGACCCCAGGCCTGCAGCCAGCCGCCGTGGAGATGGGCGTCCTCGAGCGAGATCGACAGGCCGAGGCCGGTGCCGCCGCTGGAGCGGTCGCGGGCCGGGTCGGCGCGCCAGAACCGGTTGAACACCAGGGCCGTCTCCCCCGGCGCGAGCCCGACACCGTGGTCGCGCACCGTCAGCGCGGCGGCGTGCTCGTCGCTGTCGACCCGGATGGTGACGGCCTGGCCGACGAGAGCGTGGTCGGTGGCGTTGGCCACCAGGTTGCGTACGATCCGCTCGACCCGGCGATGATCGACCTGGGCCGTGCACGGATGGTCCGGAGCGACGACCTTCAACTCGATGTCTCGCTTCTCGGCGAGCGGCGTGTAGGCCTCCACGACCGCCCGGGTCAGCGCGGTCAGGTCGGTGTCGTAGAGATCGAGCACCGCCGCCCCGGCGTCGAATCGACTGATCTCGAGCAGATCGCTCAGGAGCGTCTCGAACCGGTCGAGCTCGGTCTGCAGCAGCTCGGCCGCACGGGCCGTCGGGGCGTCGAAGGTGTCTCTGGCCTCGTAGAGGACGTCGCTGGCCATGCGGACGGTGGTGAGCGGCGTACGCAGCTCGTGGGAGACGTCGGAGCTGAACCGTCGCTGGACGCGGGAGAGGTGCTCGAGCTGCCGGATCTGGTTCTGCAGGCCGCTGGCCATCTGGTTGAACGAGATCGCCAGGCCGGTGAGGTCGTCCCCGCCGCGGACGACCATCCGCTCCTCGAGGCGGCCGGCGGCGAGCCGCTCGGCCGTCCTGCGAGCGATCCGGATGGGTGTGACGACATGACGGGTCACGATCCAGCTGCCGACACCTATCAGCAGGATCAGGATCGCGCCGGCGGCCAGGAGCCCGCGGGTGATGATCGCGAGCGTCTCCTGCTCCTGGTCCATCGGGAAGAGGAAGTAGATGTTGTAGGTGTCGTCGTGCAGCTCGATCTGCGACCCGATCACGATGCCCGGGGTGGAGGAGGTGCGCTCGCCGTCGTCGAAGGAGACCCGGGTATAGGTCCAGGCCGGCTCGGCGCGGATCGTCTGGAACCGGTCCTCGAGCGTGTTCGGGACGCTGCGTACGTCCAGACCGGGCGTCCACTCGACACCGTTGTCGCTGATCCGGCCGGAGGTCGAGGTCACCGGACCGGCCATGACGACGCCGTAGCCGCGCGAGAGGCTGCGCTGGATGATCGGGTCACCGAGATCGTTGCGCTGCAACGGGGTGCCGCCGTTGGCCCCCGAGGTCTCGGCGATGCTCGAGCGCGCTGCGGAGAGCTCCTCGGAGGCCTCCGCCTTCGCCGCCGCGACGCGGTCCTGGACCAGCTCGTCGCTGATCTGCTCGAGCAGGACGAGCCCGACCAGGCTCACTGCGGCCGCGGTGAGCAGCATCGTGTAGACCACGACGCGGGTCTGGATCGACCGGCGCCACGTGGTCAGGAGCTTCTTGGGCACCCGAGCTGCGGCGCGGACGACCGGCTGGAGGGTCACACGGGCCCTGCCTTGTAGCCGACACCGCGGACGGTGAGGACGATCTCGGGGTTCTCCGGGTCGTGCTCGACCTTGGAGCGAAGGCGCTGGACGTGCACGTTGACCAGGCGGGTGTCGGCGGCGTGGCGGTAGCCCCAGACCTGCTCCAGCAGCACCTCGCGGGAGAAGACCTGATGAGGCTTGCGGGCGAGGCACTCCAGCAGGTCGAACTCGAGCGGCGTGAGCTGGATCCGAACGCCGTCGCGGACCACCTGGTGACCGGCGACGTCGATGGTCAGGTCGCCGATCTCCAGCACCTCGGGCACGGCGTCACCGTGCCTGCGTACGCGGGCCCGGATCCTCGCGATCAGCTCCTTGGGTTTGAATGGCTTGACCACGTAGTCGTCGGCACCGGACTCGAGACCGACGACGACGTCCACCGTGTCGCCCTTCGCGGTGAGCATGACGATCGGCACGCCCGACTCGTTGCGGATCTGCTTGCACACCTCGATGCCGTCCATCCCGGGAAGCATCAGGTCGAGCAGCACCACGTCGGGCTTGTAGTCGCGGAAGGCGGGCAACGCCAGGTCACCGCGGGCGACCAGCCGCGAGTCGAATCCCTCTTGTCTCAGCACGATCGCGAGCATCTCGCTCAGCGAGGCGTCGTCGTCGACGACGAGGACCTTTCCCTTGGCGGGCTGGTCGGAGGTGCTGCGATCGGCCATGTGTCCGATTCTGTCACCCCGTGCGTGCGACGCGTCACATGAGCCACCCCACAACGCACGAGTCGGCCCATCCTGACCCGATTCATTGCCGAGTCGGCTCGTCATGACGAGCCGACTCGGCGAGATTCTCGGTCAGAACGAGCCGACTCGGCGAGGGTTCAGACAGGGCTCAGTAGCGGTACTGGTCCGACTTGAAGGGACCCTCGACCGGGACCCCGAGGTAGTCGGCCTGGGCCTGGTTGAGCTCGGTGAGCTCGACACCGAGGGCGTCGAGGTGGAGGCGGGCGACCTCCTCGTCGAGCGCCTTGGGCAGGACATAGACGCCGATCGGGTACTCGTCGGTCTTGGTGAAGAGCTCGATCTGCGCCAGCGTCTGGTTGGTGAAGGAGTTCGACATCACGAAGCTCGGGTGACCGGTGGCGTTGCCCAGGTTGAGCAGGCGACCCTCCGAGAGCACGATGATCTTCTTGCCGTCAGGGAAGATCCACTGGTGGACCTGCGGCTTGATCTCGTCCTTGACGATCCCCGGGATCTTGGCGAGGCCGGCCATGTCGATCTCGTTGTCGAAGTGACCGATGTTGCCGACGATGGCCTGGTTCTTCATCTTCTCGAAGTGCTCGACCCGGATGATGTCGAAGTTGCCGGTCGTGGTGATGAAGATGTCGGCGGTCTCGACGACCGACTCCAGGCGGCGGACCTCGTAGCCGTCCATCGCCGCCTGCAGCGCGCAGATCGGGTCGATCTCGGTGACGATGACGCGCGCACCCTGGCCGCGCAGCGACTCCGCCGAGCCCTTGCCGACGTCGCCGTAGCCGCACACGACCGCGACCTTGCCGCCGATCATCACGTCGGTGGCGCGGTTGATGCCGTCGATGAGCGAGTGGCGGCAGCCGTACTTGTTGTCGAACTTCGACTTGGTGACCGAGTCGTTGACGTTGATCGCCGGGAAGAGGAGCGAGCCCTCCTTGTACCGGTCGTAGAGGCGCAGGACACCGGTGGTGGTCTCCTCGGTGACGCCCTTGATGCCGCCGGCGACGTTGGTCCAGTAGGTCGGGTCGTTCTTCAGGCTGCGGTCGAGGACGCGCAGGACCTCCTTGAACTCCT
This sequence comes from Nocardioides sp., assembly GCF_014360585.1. GTDB lineage: Bacteria > Actinomycetota > Actinomycetes > Propionibacteriales > Nocardioidaceae > Nocardioides. Next base: position 9,923 of record NZ_JACIXG010000027.1, on the reverse strand, counting down.
CGTTGTCGGTGGAGTCCTGGCCCGGCACCTCCCCTGCCTTCTCGAACTCGACGCCCTTGTGGAGGAGCATCGTGATGTCGCCACCGTCGTCGAGCAGCATGTTGGGGCCGACCTGGTTGCCCTCGGCGTCGGTGAACTGGAAGACCTTCTCGGCCTCGTCCCAGTACTCCGCCAGCGTCTCGCCCTTCCAGGCGAAGACCGGGGTGCCCTTCGGGTCCTCGGGAGTGCCCTCGCCGACGACGACCGCCGCGGCGGCGTGGTCCTGGGTGGAGAAGATGTTGCAGGTGGCCCAGCGTACGTCGGCACCGAGAGCGGTCAGCGTCTCGATCAGTACACCGGTCTGGATGGTCATGTGCAGAGACCCGGCGATGCGAGCACCCTTGAGCGGCTGGTCCTTGCCATAGCGCTCGCGCATGGCCATCAGGCCCGGCATCTCGTGCTCGGCGAGGGAGAGCTCTTTGCGGCCGTACTCGGCCAGGCTCAGGTCGGCAACCTTGTAGTCCATGGTTATTCCTTACCGAAGTGTTGCGGGCCTGCGTCGCGCATCTGCGCACCAGCGGGATCTCCCACGCAGGGTCCCTCCAGAGTACAAGCGCTGGTTGACGGCGACGGTAATCCGCAACCAACAGTTCTGCCGTAACCCTGTCGAAAACTAGAACGAGTTCCTATTATTGGCGGGCATGACGGCAACGACACCCGACCCGCACACGGTCCAGGGCGACTGCACCCCTGCGTACGCGCCCCTGCGCGACCTGCTCGCGCGAAACCTCTCCTCCGGAGCCGACCTCGGTGCCTCCGTCGCGGTGATCCGTGACGGCGAGCTCGTGGCTGACCTGTGGGGCGGTGAGGCGCGGCCGGGCGAGGCCTGGCAGGAGGACACCATCGTCCGGGTCTGGTCGGTGACCAAGACGATGGCTTCGCTGACCGCGCTCGTGCTCGCCGACCGGGGTGAGCTGGACCTGGACGCGCCGGTCGCGGACCACTGGCCCTCGTTCGCCGACGAGCGGATCCTCGTACGCCACCTGCTCTCGCACACCTCCGGGATGTCCGGATGGACCGAGCGGCTCTCCACCGAGGCGCTCCTGGACCTGCCTCTCGCCAACGAGATGCTGGCCAGGCAGAAGCCCTGGTTCGAGCCGGGCTCGGGGTCGGGATACCACATGGTCTCCTACGGCCACCTGGTCGACGGCCTGGTCCGTGGTGTCACCGGGAAGCCGCTCTCGGAGGTGTTCGCCGAGCTGGTCGCGGGGCCGCTGGGGGCCGACTTCCACCTGGGCGTCCCCGAGAGCGAGCTGGGCCGCTGCGCCGACCTCGAGGCGCCCCCGCCCGGGGGCATCGACGTCTCCGCGCTGCCCGAGGGCAACCTGATGATCCCGACGCTGGTCAACCCGAAGCTGGATCCAGCCGTGTTCAACACGGCCCCGATGCGTACGGTCTCGCTGGCCGGGATCAATGGGCACGGCAACGCCCGTTCGATCGCCCGGGCCCAGTCGGTCGTCTCCCACGGCGGGGAGGTCGGCGGCGTACGTCTGCTGTCACCGGCCACCGTCGAACGGATCTTCGAGGTGCAGGCCGACGGTGTCGACCAGGTGCTGCTGACGCCGATGCGGTGGGGAATCGGCTACGGGCTGCCGCAGCCGGTCGCGGCGCCGGCGGTGCCCGAGGGACGGGTGTGCTGGTGGACCGGCTACGGCGGCGCGATCGTGGTCAACGACCTGGAGCGGCGGGTGACGGTGGCGTACGCGATGAACCGGATGACCCAGCACATGACCTCCTCGCAGCGCACCGACGCCTACGTGCGCACCGCGTTCGAGTGCGTGGAGGCGGCAGGATGAACGGGCTGAAGGTCTGCATCATCGGCGCGGGCTGCTCGGGGATCACGACGGCCAAGCGGCTCAAGGAGTTCGGGGTCGCCTACGACCAGTTCGAGCTCTCCGACGACGTCGGCGGCAACTGGTACTTCCGCAACCCCAACCAGATGTCCGCGGTCTACGAGTCCCTGCACATCGACACCTCGACCTCCCGGCTGGAGTTCGAGGAGTTCCCGGCGCCGGAGTCGTTCCCGCACTTCCCGCACCACACCCTCATCCACCGCTACTTCCGCGACTACACCGACCACTTCGGGCTGCGGGACCGGATCACGTTCAACACCGGCGTCGAGCGGGCCACGCAGCGCGAGGACGGCTCGTGGGAGGTCACCCTGTCGACCGGGGAGACGCGCTCCTACACCGACCTGGTGGTCGCCAACGGCCACCACTGGTCGCCGCGGCTGCCCGACTGGGAAGGCGAGTTCGCGGGCGAGGTCATCCACAGCCACGCGTACGTCTCCCCGTTCGAGCCGATCGAGATCCGCGGCAAGCGGGTGATCGTGGTCGGGATGGGGAACTCGGCGATGGACATCGCCTCGGAGCTGTCCTCGCCATGGATGGCGTCGAAGCTGTACGTCTCGGCGCGCCGCGGTGTGTGGGTGCTACCGAAGTACCGCAACGGGCAGCCTGCCGACAAGGTGATGGCGCCGCCCGACATCCCCAAGGAGCAGGCGCTGGCGGCCTCCCGCGAGCTGATCCGTGGGCTGGTCGGGTCGATGTCGACGTACGGACTCCCGGAGCCCGACCACGAGCCGCTGTCCGCGCATCCGTCGGTCAGCGCCGACTTCCTGACGAAGGCCGGCTCGGGCGACATCCACATGCTTCCCGAGATCGCACGCTTCGAGGGGTCGACGGTGCACCTGGTCGACGGCTCGTCGGTCGAGGCGGACGTCGTCATCGCCGCGACCGGCTACAACATGTCGTTCCCGTTCTTCGACGCGGGCGAGGTCTCGCTGCACCCCGACTCCGACCACCGCTATCCGCTGTTCAAGCGGATGATCAAACCGGGCGTCGACCACCTCTACTTCATGGGGCTCGCCCAGTCCTCGCCCACCATCGTCAACCTCGCCGAGCAGCAGTCCAAGCTCCTGGCTCGCCTGCTCACCGGGCGCTATGCGCTTCCGTCCGTCGAGGAGCAGGAGCGGATCCTGAAGGCCGACGAGAAGGCTCACCTGGAGCAGTACTACGCCGTCCCGCGGCACACCATCCAGATCGACTTCGCCCGCTACGTCGTCGACCTGTTGGCCGAGATCGAGGCCGGGGAGGCTCGCGTGGCCGGGGCCGAGCAGGCGGGGTAGCCGGGGTGGGTCAGTGCAGGCGGGTCAGTGCTTCTTCTTGATCGGAAGCAGGTGGAGCACGCCGACCACGATCGCACCGACGATGAGCCCGACGACGGCGGAGAAGAAGGTGTTGACCAGCCAGGCGGCGGCCGCACCGACGGCGCCGAGGGCGTGGTGGACCTCCTCCTCGAGGTGGTGGACGGTGTCGTAGGGCCACGACCAGCCGGGGTGACCGGCGGCGAGGCCGTTGACGTCGTAGACACCGACCAGGAGCAGGTGGCCACCGACCCAGAGCATGGCCACGGTGCCGACGATCGAGATCCCGGTGAGCACCTTCGGCATGGCCGCGACCATGCCCAGGCCGAGCCGCTGGGCACCCGCGCTGGAGCGCTGGGAGAGCGAGAGGCCGGCGTCGTCCATCTTCACGATCAGGGCGACCACGCCGTAGACGACGATGGTGATCAGGAAGGCGACCGCAACCAGGGCGCCGAGACGCATCCAGAACCCCTGGTCGATCACCTCGTTGAGCGCGATCACCATGATCTCGGTGGAGAGGATCAGGTCGGTGCGCACAGCACCGGCGATCATCTTCTTCTCGGCCTCGGGACCCTCCAGGACGACGGGCGTGTCATGGGTCTCGGCGTGCGGCCGGACCCATTCCAGCACCTTCTCGACACCCTCGTAGGCGAGGAAGGCGCCACCGAGCATCAGGATCGGGGTGATCGCCCAGGGCGCCCACTGCGCCAGGATCAGCGCGACCGGCAGGATGAGCAGCAGCTTGTTGCGCAGCGAGCCCAGGGCGATCTTCTTGATGATCGGAACCTCGCGCTCGGCGGCGATGCCCTGGACGTACTGCGGCGTCACCGCGGTGTCGTCGATGACGACACCAGCGGCCTTGGCCGAGGCCTTGCCGGCGGCGGCGCCGACGTCGTCGACCGACGCAGCCGCCAGTTTGGCGATGGCGGCTACGTCGTCGAGAAGTGCGAAAAGACCGGCGCTCATGCCCGGAACTCTAGCGGTTGCGACTCGCTACTCGACGCCCTGCTCGCGGAAGCGCTCGGAGAGCGGATACTCCCGGAAATAGTCGGTCTTGATCCGCAGCCAGTCGCCGTTGACGATCATCTCGTCGATCGCATCGTTGGCCTGCTCCTGGAGCCCGTCCCCCTTGCGGAAGACGAAGGCGATGGGCGCCTTGTCGGAGGGGAAGACGATCCGCTCCTCCATCGGGATTGGAGCGCTCTTGATCAACCCTTCGGTGAACGGTGCGTCGTAGAAGAACGAGTCGGCCTTGCCCGCGGCGACCGCCTCGAGAGCGGCACCCTCGTTCTTCCGCTTCACGATCTCCGCCTTGGGGAAACGCGCCTCGAGAATGCTCTCCTGCGCCGTGCCCTCCACGATGGCGACCCGGGTGCCGTTGACGTCCTTGAGCTTCTTGATCGGGGAGTTCTTCGGCGTCGTGAAGGACAGGTAGGTCACGAAGTAGGGGTGCGAGAAGTCGTACGCCTTCTCACGCTCCTCGGTCACGCTCACCTGGGATGCGATCATGTCGATCTCGCCCGCGTCGAGCGCGGTGAACAGGTCGGCGAAGTCCATCGGTACGAAGGACGGCTTGATACCGAGCGACTCGGTGACGCCGAGGGCCATCTCGTAATCGAAGCCCTTCGCAACGGAACCTTGGGTGTAGTAGACCGGGGCGCTGTTCAGCACCCCGACCTTGAGCTGACCGTCATCGGCGGCACTGCTGCGCTTGGCGGTGGAGGGGCCGGTCGGCTCGACCGTGTTGGAGACCACGATCAGGATCACCAGAATGGTGACCGCGCCCGCGAGGATGAACTTGAGGGATTTCATACGACGTCCTGGTTGGGGGGAGGTTTGCGCCGAGACGCTGCGAACTCGGCTGAGCCGGGCCAGCGGGCATCGTAGGCTACTGGACTTCAAGCGCCCCGAAGAGGGGCGAACGGCATCAGGCGCCCTTGTCCTTGAAGACCTCGGAGAGCGGGTACTCCTTGAAGTACGTCTTCTTGAGCTTCAGCCACTCGCCGTCGAGGATCATCTGCTCCAGGATCCCGTCGATCTGCTCTTTGCGGGGGTCGTCCTTCTGCATGACGAAACCGATCGGGGCGTCGTCCGCCGGATAGACGATCGACTCCTTCAGCGCGATCGGCGCCCGCTTGATGATCGGCGCGGTGTAGGGGGCGTCGTAGAAGAACGCGTCGGCCTTGCCGCTGGCGATCGCCTGGATCGCTCCGTCCTCGTCCTTGGCCTTGATGACGTTGACGTCCTCGTACTGCTCGGCGAGATAGCGCTCGTGGATGGTGCCGTCGACGACCGCGACGTTCTTGCCGTCGATGTCGCCGCGCTTCTTGATGGTCGAGTCCTCGGGAGTGAGGAAGGAGAGGTAGGTGACGAAGTAGGGCGTGGTGAAGTCGTAGTCCTGCTTGCGTTCGGCGGTCTCGGTGACCTGCGAGCCGATCACGTCGATCTCGCCCGCCTCGAGCGCGGTGAAGAGGTCACTGAATGGCATGATCTTGAACTCCGGCTTGGCGCCCAGCCCTTCGGCGACGCCGAGGGCCATCTCGTAGTCGAAGCCCTTGGTGACGCCGTCGACCTTGAAGTAGGCCGGCTCGGTGCCGTCGACGCCGATCCGCAAGGTGCCGCCGGCGGCTGCGGCGCTTGCCCGGTCGGTCGCCTGCGGAGCGGGGTCAGCGAGATAGCCGCCGATGACCAAGACCCCTAAGAGGGCCAGGGCGCCGGCGACGACGAACTTGATGTGATTCATGCGGAAGTCCTGTGGTTTCGGGATGGTGGGGCATGCCCGTCACGTCGGCGCCGAGAATCCGAGACGTGCTGGCCAAGGAGTGGCCGGACGATGTTGCATCAAACACCGGACAGGTCGCCCGCGTCCAGGTTTTCGACCATCATCGACACGTTCCGTGACCGAACTTCCCGCGTGGCGTGTGACTCAGATCACACATCACGCCCACTATTTGGACTCAGCCGTCGGCGACCAGACCCAAACGCAGATATTCGGCCGCATACGTGCCCTGAAGCAGCAGGGACGCGTAGCGGGCGACCTCCGTGGACGCATTCGCCTCCACGACCTCCACCCGTACGCCGCGCGTGTCCGCCGCCCCGGTGAGCGAGCGTCGCTGCTCGACCATGATGGGATCGGTCGCACCGTCGTCGAGGATGACCAGGACGGGGCGTACGGACGACTGCTCCTCGGCGAACGGGTCGTCGAAGACGTTGCGGGGCCGGGCCGCCTCGAGGACCGGGAGCAGGTCGTCGGCGACACCGGCGATCGCACCGCGGCCGCTGGCCCGGCGCAGACTCTCGGCGACACGGCGGGCCGCCCGGGCAGCCAGGACGGAGCCACCCCAGACGACCGGGAGCGAGTCGGCGAGGGAGAGCGCCAGGATCTTGCCCGGGTTGACCGAGATGTCGCGATGCGGCGAGCAGGCCGTGGCGACGTCGTCGAGCGCGTCGGCAACCTTGTCCGCGTCGGCCTCCGGGCCGAGGCCGATCGAGTTGAGATAGGTGAGCATCAGGATCGACATCGCGAGCGTGTCGCCGCCCTCGACCGGGAGCAGCGTGCTGTCGCGGCCCTCGGCGTGCTGGGCGACCAGGGACTTCTCCGGGGCCGCCACGACCAGCTGGGCGCCACGACGGACGGCCTCGGCGGCGGCCGAGGCCTCCCCCGGGTCGGAACCGGTCGGTGCCAGCACGACCACGAGGTCGAGGCTGCCGGCCCAGCCGGGCAGGCCCGGGGCCGGCCAAGCCACGAACGGCACCGGGCAGTACGGCTCGAGGACCGCGCGCAGCAGGCGCGAGTCCGGACCTGCCGCGACGACTGCCCGGGGACGCCCGGTCTCTGCCGCGCGGCGTACGGCCTCCTGCAGGGGCTCCAAGGCGCCCGCGGCCTCGCGCCGGACCCGGGCCCCGGACGCCGCCAGCGACCGCAGCAGCTGGTCGATCCCGGCCAGCGCCCGCTCGTCGTCCAGCCTCGACTCGTCGAACCAGGTCATCGTGGCCTCACCCCTCCGTCGGCTGAGCCTTGGTGGAAGAACCCTTGGTGGGACGGCCCTCGTCGATGAGCAGGACGGGGATGCCGTCACGGACGGGGTAGGCCAGGCCACACTCCCCTTGGCAGACCAGCTCGCTGTCTGCCTCCACCGGCAGCAGATCGCCATGGCACTGCGGGCAGACGATGATCTCCAGCAGCTTCTCGCTGAGGCCCAGGGGGGTCGTTGCGCCATTCATCGTGCATTGTCCTTTCGGATGATCGCGAGCGCCTCGTCGCGCACGCGCTCCATGGTGAGTATGTCCTTACCCTCCGCATTGAGCCGCAGCAGCGGCTCGGTGTTGGAGGCTCGGACGTTGACCGTCCAGTCGGCGTGGGCGAGGGTCAGCCCGTCGAGCCTGTCGACGGTGACGCCGTCGCGCTCTGCGTACGTCCTCTCGATCTCGGCCACGGTCGCGGCCTGGTCGGGGACGGTGGAGTTGATCTCGCCGCTCATCGGGTAGCGGGCGTACGCCGCCAGCAGCTGGCTCAGCGGCTCGTCGGTCTCGGCGAGGGCGCCGAGGACGTGCAGCGCGGCGAGCATGCCGGAGTCGGCGCGCCAGAAGTCGCGGAAGTAGAAGTGGCCGCTGTGCTCGCCGCCGAAGATCGCCTCGGACTCGGCCATCACGGCCTTGATGTAGGAGTGGCCCACCCGGGTGCGCACCGGGATCCCGCCGAGCTCGGTGACGATCTCGGGGACCGCGCGAGAGGTGATCAGGTTGTGGATGATCGTCGCGCCCGGCTCCTTGGCCAGCGCACGCTCGGCGATCAGGGCGGTGATCGCGCTCGGGTTGACCACCTCGCCCTTCTCGTCCACCAGGAAGCAGCGGTCGGCGTCACCGTCGAAGGCCAGGCCGGCGTCGGCACCGGTCTCGCGCACCTTGGCCTGCAGGTCCACCAGGGTCGTCGAGTCGAGCGGGTTGGCCTCGTGGTTGGGGAAGGAGCCGTCGAGCTCGAAGTACATCGGGATCAGTTCTACGGCCTCCTCGCCGAGGCGGCCGAAGACCGCCGGGGCGGTGTGGCCGGCCATGCCGTTGCCGGCATCGGCGACGATGGTGAGCCTGCGACCCTCGACCGGAGCCAGACTGAGCAGGTGCGCGGCGTACGCCTCCAGCACGTCGGTCTCGCTGATGCTGCCGGCGACCCCGGCGATCGGAGCCGCACCGGAGATGACCAGGTCACGGATCTCGTCGAGACCGGTCTCCGCGCCGACCGGGACCGCGTTGGCCCTGCAGAGCTTGATGCCGTTGTACTGTGCCGGGTTGTGGCTCGCGGTGAACATCGCGCCCGGCAGACCGAGGTGGCCGGAGGCGAAGTAGAGCTCGTCGGTCGAGGCCAGCCCGATCATCGTCACGTCTGCGCCGGCCTCGGTCGCACCGTCGGCGAACGCTCCCGAGAGCGCCGGGGAGCTGGGGCGCATGTCGTGGCCGACCACGACATGCGACGCGCCGACGACGTGCACGAAGGCCCGTCCGGCGAGCCGGGCCAGGTTCTCGTCGATCTGGTCAGGGACGGTGCCACGGACGTCGTACGCCTTGAACACGGCGTTGGCGATGTCGGGGTCAACTCTCTCCGGCATGTCCGGAACTCTAGTGCCCTACTCCGACGTCAGCACGCGGAGGTGGCCGCGGCGGGTGCCGCCTGGGCGGGGCTGACCGTCGTTCGGCCCGGACTCGTCGGGAGCCTTCTGTCCGGGAGCGCCGGTGGGGCCTCGCGGGGCGGGAGCGGGCGGCCGCGCTGCCTCACGGACGGCATCGGCCAGCGCGAGCAGATCGTCACCCTTCGGCTGCGGGTCGACCGGCTCACGGGCCAGCCTGACGACCTCCCAGCCCCTCGGCGCGGAGAGGCGCTCGGCGTGCTCCTCGCACAGGTCGTAGGCGTGCGGCTCGGCATAGGTCGCCAGCGGGCCGAGAACGGCCGTCTGATCGGCGTACACATAGGTGAGCGTGCAGACGGCTTGGCGCTGGCAAGCGGTACGCGAACAACGACGAGCAGTCACGGGTGAACCGTACTCCCCTGAGGCCAGCCGCGCAGTTAGGCTCGCGTACATGATCAGGCACAGGGATCGGCACGGCCGTGGACGACGTGGTCCGATGGCGGTGCCGGCCGACCCCAAGGTGCCGACCCTGCGCACTCGCCGGGAGCGTTTCGACGACATCGCGCTCGCCATCGTCACCGAGATCGACGCCCGCTGGCAGTCGCGGCTCGGCCTGATCGAGTACGCCGTCGAGGAGTCGCCGGACATCCCCAAGGAGTGGACCGTCGAGGACCACATCCCGCTCGGTTCGCTGGAGCGCGGCTCCGGCGCGACCCCGGCTCGCCTGGTGATCTATCGGCGGCCGATCGAGCACCGCTGCCAGACGCGTTCCGAGGTCGAGGCGATGGTGCTCATGGTCGTGGTGGAGCAGGTTGCCGATCTGCTCGGGATCGCTGCCGAGGATGTTGATCCTCGTTATCAGCCTTGAGGGCTGGCGTTCATTTCTCGTTTCGGCACGCCTTTGGCACCGGTATTATTTCGGGGTTGGCGTGGGCCGCCGACCCGATCTCTACGGTCTTCTCGACCTGCCCCGGAGTCAAGGACGGCCTGCGGCCGCCGGCTACGCCGGCCGCTTACGCGGTCCTTGACACCGGACCACGTCGAGAAAAGATTTGGCTGGCTATCGGGGCGGCGGCCCGGGTGTGTCCGCGGAGCACTTCCCTACGGGAGGTAGCTGT
>NZ_JACIXG010000026.1 GCF_014360585.1 Nocardioides sp. | reverse complement strand
GTCGCCGGAGCGCTGCGCGGCGACGCCACGCTCATAGGCGGCTTCGGCCTGCGGCGAAGGCTCGGCGAAAACCGCGCCCGTGACGGCCAGGTTGAGGCATGCGTGACGCCTCGGCGAGGGTCAGTTGACGGCGTCGAAGGTCTCGGGGCGGTGCTCGATGCCGAAGCGGTCGGTGGGCCAGAAGACGACGGCTACGCGGCCGACGACGTCGGAGACGGGTACGAAGGCACTCGCGCAGGCCTCGTCGCCCGACCTCTGGCGTTCGGGGCTGCACAGGTGGAACGACGAGTCGGCGGAGTTGGCGCGGTTGTCGCCCATCACGAAGAGCCGGCCCTCGGGAACGACGGCCTTCCAGCCCCGGCAGCCGCCGCGGGGGTACGTGCCGTTGTCCTGCGCCATCGGGCCGTCGCACGTGCCTGAGGGGGCGATGAACGAGGACGCGTCCAGCGGAGTGCCGTTGACCACGATGCGACCCGACTCGCAGCACTCCACGGTGTCGCCGCCGACCCCGATGACCCGCTTCACCAGGTGGTCACCGGACGGGTAGAGCCCGATCTTGGCGAGCGCGGCCTTGAAGCCGGTCGGCGCGGGCGGGACCTCGTTGGCCGAGAGCCAGTTGCCAGGGTCGGCGAAGACGACGACGTCGCCGCGCTCAGGGGTGCCCATCCAGTAGGACGGCTTCTCGACCAGCACCCGGTCGTTGACCTCCAGCCCGGGCTTCATCGATTCCGAGGGGATGTAGAACGCCTGGGCGAGGAAGGTCTTGATGACGACCGTGAGCAGGATCGCCATCACCGCGATGATCAAGATCTCGACGATCGAGCCCAGAGTGCTTCTCGACCGTCGGTCCGACTTCGCCGACGTCTCCCGCTCTGCCCCCATGGTCAGACCCTATCCAGACGGTGCCCCGCCGGTTGCGATCCGGAAATCATGGGCGCGAAGTGTCCGTCCTGTCCTAGGGTTCCACTCCCCGCCGGACCCGAGAGGTGGGTGTCTCCCGAGCGACGGACCAGGCGGCCACCATCCAGCGGTCCGCGGCACTCGCCGAGGTTCTGGTGCCGACCGTCGACCTCGCGGCCGCGTTGAGCTTCGAGCGTGATGGGGCCCTGGCCGGCGTTCCTCCCGTAGTGACCAGGCCGTTGCAGGAACGGACCGACCTCGCGGCGGAGGCGTGGCGTGTCGGCGTACGGGACATCGACCGCGGTGAGGACGAGCAGCTCGACGCGACGCTCGATCAGATCGATCGGGCGCTCGCCGACATCGACGACCTGCGTACGCAGGCCCGCGAGCCCGGCGAGGAGGCGCAGCAGCGATACACCGACCTGATGAACGACCTGTTCGGCATCGCCGCGCACCTGCCGGAGGTCACGGATGCGCGGACCGCCTCCATGATCGAGGCGCTGGGCAGCGCCCCCGAGACTTGGGAGTCGCTGAGCCAGGAGCGCCTGCTCATGACGACCTTCCTGTCCAGGGCGCAGAGGCCCGGCGTGCAACGGCTTGGCGAGAAGGAGCTCGCGTCCCTGGTCGAGGCCGAGGCCGGGCTGCGGAGCTCGCTCGCAGACTTCTACGAGAAGACCTCCGACCAGCAGCGGGAGGCGCTCGACCGGCTGACCCGGGGCACGGCCACCGAAGGAGCGGTCGGCGTCCCTGCGCAGCAGATCGTCAACCAGGTCATCGCCGAGAGCGGCGCCGACTCGTCCGCCGCTGCCCCGGACGTCTACGTCATGTCCAGCACTGGGTTCATGCGGGATCTGCAGGGCGTGCTCAGGGCCGCGGTGCAGGAGATCGTCGAGGACCTGCGGGTCGAGCGAGACGAGGAGACTCGAGCCGCGCTGACCGCGGTCGTCCTGACCGTCGCCGTCGTGGGTCTCCTGGCCGTGCTCGTCATCGTGCTCACTGTCGTGCTGGTCGTCCTGGCCTCGCGTCGCTGCTCCGCGGCAGCCCCTGGAGTACGCGGATAGGGTCAGAGCGTGTCCGACCTCGATCAACGGCTCAGCGCTCTCGAAGCGGATCTCAAGTCTCGGGGGAGCGTGCTGGTCGCCTTCTCCGGGGGCGCAGACAGCGCTTTCCTCCTGGCGGCCGCGACGAGAGCCCTGACCAGCGCGAACGTCGCCGCCGCGACCGGCTACTCCCACAGCCTCCCGATCGCGGAGCGGGACCCGGCCGCGGAGTTCGCGAGGAGCCTCGGCGTACGCCTCGTCACCCCGCAGACCCACGAGATGAAGCGGGAGGGCTACCGCGCCAACGGCACCGACCGATGCTTCTTCTGCAAGGCGGAGCTGCTCGACACTCTGATCCCGCTGGCCGGCGAGCTCGGCCTGGCCCATGTCGCCACCGGCACCAACGCCGACGACGCGGTCGAGGGGCTCCACGGTCTCCGCCCCGGCATCCGCGCGGCCGCCGAGCGTGGCGCGATCACCCCGCTCAAGGACGCCGGCCTGACGAAGGCGCAGATCCGCGAGGCCTCACGCCGTTGGGAGCTGCCGACCTGGGACAAGCCGGCCGCTGCCTGTCTCTCGAGCCGGATCGCCTATGGCCTCGAGGTCACGCCGAGGCGCCTCGCGCGCGTGGAGAGAGCAGAGCAGGGCGTACGCCGCGTCCTGGCCGCCCGCGGCCACGACGCCGCCAGGGTGGACCTGCGGGTGCGCGACCACGGGGAGAAGGCCACCGTGGAGCTGTCGGCTACCCTCCTGCCTCTCGAACCCCACCATGCCGACGAGGTGCTCAAGACCGTGACCGACGCAGGATTCACCGCCGTGGAGATCGACCCACGCGGCTTCCGCTCCGGATCGATGAACCAGAAGGCAGCCAAGTGAGCGAGCGTCAGCGAGTGAACCACGAGCGCAACACGCCGTCGCCTTCGTATTCTGGCGCTTGCGCTACGGAGGGGGCGGCGTGAGGGAGTTCTGGGACACGATCACCGCGACCCAGACCGTCCCCGAAGCGCCCTGGCTGATCGGCGCCGGACTCGTCGCTCTGACGCTGGTCATATGGCGTGGGAGCTGGAGCACCGTACGACTCGGCGTCACCGTGGTCCACGAGGCCGGCCACGCGGTGGTGGCGGTCCTGGTCGGCCGGCGCCTGTCCGGGATCAAGCTCCACTCCGACACCTCGGGGGTCACGCTCTCCCGAGGCAAGCCTACCGGGCCGGGGATGGTGGCGATGCTCGCCGCCGGCTATCTCGCGCCGGCGCTCCTCGGTCTGCTGAGCGCGACCATGCTCGCGGCCAGCCACGCCCTGGGACTGCTGTGGCTGCTGGTGGCGGCGATGCTCGTGCTCCTGCTGTGGGTACGCAACGGCTACGGCCTCGTCGTCCTGCTGGTGCTCGGCGCCGCACTGGGCGCGATCAGCTGGTACGCCGACGGCCGCCTCCAGACGATCGTCGCCACCTTGGTGACCTGGCTGCTCCTGCTCGCCTCGCCGCGGCCGCTCCTCGAGCTCCTCGGCCGCGGCGAGCGAGGCCGCCGGGGATCCGACCCCGACCAGCTCGCCGGCCTGACCGGCATCCCGTCTGTGCTCTGGATCCTCGTCCTGCTGGCCGTCAACCTCGCCGGCCTGGTGGTCGGCGTACAGACCCTGATCCCCGACTTGAGCTGGATCTAGAGGATCAGAGCTCGAACTCGTCGGCGATCTGGCGCAGCGCGGGGGAGACCTTCTTCGCCAGCTCCCGCGTGGGCGGGCGCCCCTGGGCGTAGCCGTCCCGGATGTCGTCGAGGAGCTTGATCACGTTCTCGACGATCAGCTCCATCTCCTCGGGGTTGCGGCGCTTGGCGGCCCGCTGGCGCCCGGCGACGGAAGGCGCGCGCTCCAGGATGGTCACCGAGAGCGCCTGCTCACCACGGCGCCCCTGGGCGATGCCGAACTCGACCCGGGTGCCGGCCTTCAAGGTCTTGGCAGTGCCCTCTGGGAGCGCGTCGGCGTGGACGTACACGTCCGGACCGTCGTCCTGTGACAGAAACCCGAAGCCCTTGGTGGCGTCGAACCACTTGACCTTGCCAGTAGGCACGGCAGCTTGCCCCTTCCTCGCGCATCAGCGCTTCAAACGTACGTCGTCCGGCGACTTTGACGGCCGACGCGGAAGAGCCTAGTCCTCGCCGCCCAGAGACGCGTGGGGTATTCCCCTCTCCGGTCATCGGCGGCATCGACGGGCATCGGATGGTTCGACGTATCGTCCCTCACGCGGGTGGGGCATATACTCCGCCTGCCCCTCCATAGATTTGCAAATGATTTCGTACACCATTGGTAATCGAGACCACTTATGACGTAAGTTTACGTCGCCAAAGACTGCAGACAGGTACGCCCGGGTGCCAGCAGTCTTCGCGGCGGGGGACTGGGGTGTGCGCCACAGATGGTGCGCGCCTCTCGGGATTGATGTGACATGGCCACGAGAGGGAGTAATGGCCGAGCCATACGCAAGCACAGCCCACCGTCCGGAACGTAAGCCCTGGCAGGGAATTCGAGCGCGCCTCATCTTCGTGCTGCTCGTCCCGACCATCGCGGCGATGGTGTTCGGTGGGTTGAGCATTTCGCGCGCCCTCTCCGCCCAGGCGGAAGCACGCCAGGCCGAGACCGTCGCCCAGGCGCTGCCTGACACCTACAACCTCGCGATCAACATCCTCTTCGAGCGTGACGGTGCGCTCGCTGGTGTTCCCGAGGTCGTCATGCGGCCGCTGCAGCAGACGACCGATGAGTCGATCGAGGCGTGGAGCGCCAAGGCGAAGGAGATCGACGCCGGCGAGGACAAGGACCTCGAGAACAGCATCGTCGAGATCCAGCAGGCGCTGAACGGCATCGACGACCTGCGTGCGCAGATCCAGGAGAAGGACACCCAGGTCGAGGCCCAGCTGGCCTACACCACCGTGATGAACAACCTCTTCGGCATCTCGGCGCAGATGCCGACGCTCGAGGACGACGAGGTCTTCTCGAAGATCTCCGCGATCAGCAACGTGCGCTCCGCCTCAGAGGCCATGGGTGTCGAGCGCGCGATCATGATGAAGGCGCTGAACGAGAAGGCCGCCGCCGAGGGGAGGGGTGAGACCAACCCCGACGTCCTCAGCGACGCCCAGTTCGCCGAGCTCGCCCGCGCAGAGGCCAAGTGGCGCCTGTCCACGGCGGACTACTACGTGAAGACGTCCGACGAGATCCGTCAGGTTCTCGACGAGCTG
Organism: Nocardioides sp.; assembly: GCF_014360585.1. Classification (GTDB taxonomy): domain Bacteria; phylum Actinomycetota; class Actinomycetes; order Propionibacteriales; family Nocardioidaceae; genus Nocardioides. The sequence continues at coordinate 54,314 of NZ_JACIXG010000026.1, read as the reverse complement.
ACCAACGAGACCACCGAGCAGGGCTCGATCGGGGCGCCTGCCCACCGGGTCGTCAACCAGGTGATCTCCAGCGGCAGCATCGACCGGGTCAAGATGACCCCGGACCAGTACACCGAGGCCAGCACGGAGTTCATCCGTGGTCTGCAGAAGCTGATCGTCCAGACCGCCGAGGAGATCAGCGCCGACGTCGCTCAGATCAAGTCCGACGCGAGCCGCGACGCCATCATCATCGGCCTGCTGGTCCTCGGCGTTCTGATCTTCGCCCTCGCCGTCGGGCTGGTCGCGGCCCGCTCCATCCTGTCGCCGCTGAGCCAGCTGCGTCGTCTGGCCTACAACCTGGCCAACCACGACCTGCCTGAGCGAGTCGCCTACATGAACCAGGCCGAAGGCCCGGTCGACACCCATGTCGAGCCCCTGGACATCGCTCGCCGAGACGAGATCGGTGACGTCGCGGACGCGTTCGACGCGGTCCACGTCGAGGCGATCCGACTGGCCGGCGAGCAGGCCGAGCTGCGTACGAACGTCGACAAGATGTTCATGAACCTCTCGCGCCGTTCGCAGAGCCTCGTCGAGCGCCAGCTCCAGCTCATCGACCAGCTCGAGGCCAACGAGCAGGACCCGGATGACCTCGCGAACCTGTTCCGCCTGGACCACCTCGCCACCCGAATGCGCCGCAACGACGAGTCCCTCCTGGTTCTCGCCGGCGGCGAGATCGGCCACGCCGCTCGTGGCCCGGTCCCGGTCCTCGACGTGCTCCGCGCCGCGGCCTCCGAGATCGAGCAGTTCGCCCGGGTCGACATCGACTCCGACGAGAACGCCGAGTTCGAGGGTGCGATCGCAGGTGACCTCGTGCACCTGCTCGCGGAGCTGATCGAGAACGCCACCAACTTCTCCCCGCCCGACACCGCGGTCACGATCCGCACCTTCCGCGCCGGTCCGGCCGCGCCGCTGCTGGTCGAGATCGAGGACCTCGGCATCGGCATGACGCCGGAGGAGCTCGACGCCGCCAACATGAAGCTGCGCCGCGCGACCGGCCTCGACGCCGACGTCGCCCGGATGATGGGTCTGGTCGTGGTCGCGCGCCTGGCGGCGCGTCACGGCCTCTACATCGAGCTCGTGCCCAACCGCCCCCGCGGTGTGGTCGCGCGCGTCGAGATGCCGGTCACCACCATCGTCGGCGCTCACGCCGTCGAGGCCCCGTCGGGTCAGCAGCAGGGCTTCGACGCCTACGCCTTCCAGCAGGGCGGCTACGGCCAGCAGGCCGGCGGCTACCCGGGCACCGGCGAGCTCCCCTACGAGATGCAGTACGGGATGCCGGCCTACGACGCCCAGCCGCATACCGGTGGCAACCCCTACGACGTGCCTGTCGGCGCCCTTCCGGCGCCCGAGGCACCCATGGCCTCCGCCGCAGCGCCCCCGGCGCTGCCGAGCCGTACGCCCGGCGCCTCCAACCACCCCAACCTCTCCGGTGGCGGTTCGGCGGGCTTCGCACAGCAGGGCGGCGACGGTCAGTCCGGCCAGCACAACGGCTACGGTCAGACCGGCACCCACACGGGTCAGCAGCCCGCCTACGGTGGCGTCCCGCCGATGCCGGGCGACCCCGGCTTCGAGCCGCACACCGCACGCACGGGCAGCTTCCCGGCCCAGCCGCAGCAGTTCAGCGGCAGCCAGCAGCAGTTCGGTGCGGACCCGTTCGGCTCCCATCAGCCGCCGGCCCCGCAGCAGAACCAGAGCGGCCCGCAGCAGAACTTCCTGTCCAGCATGCTCCCGGTTCGCAAGGCCGAGGACCTGGCTGCGCGCTTCCCCGACGGTCGCTTCGACCCGAGCACCGACGCCGGCGAGCTCCCTCGTCGCGAACCGGGCGGCCAGGGTGGCAGCCCGTTCGGCACCGACACCGGCGCGTTCCGCACGTTCGAGCGTCCCAACGAGCGCACCACGCCGCGCACGCCGCCGCCGGGCTTCGGTCCCGACGACGACCCGTTCGGTCCTGCCGGTGACGCGATCGCCCCGAGCCCGATGGGCCCGATGGCTCCGGAGCCGACCAACTCGGCGAACCCGCTCGACTCGACCACCGAGGTTCCGATCCTCGATGACGAGGGAAGCTCGATCTTCGACGACCTCCAGTCCGAGTGGTTCACCCGCCGTCGCCCGCTGGGCGCGCGCCGGGCGATGGAGGCCAAGGGCGACCCGCTCACCGACCCGATCGCTGCTCCGGCCGCCAAGACCGACACCGGTGCCAGGGCCGGCGACGCCGCTGCTGCGGCCGCCCCGGCGGGTGCTCCCGTCGAGGAGCCGGCGGCTCAGGACGACGAACCGACCACGCCGACGAGCTGGTCCTCGCCGGGTGACGAGGGTTGGCGACGGGCGCAGGAGCTGGAGCAGCTGCAGGAGCAGGAGCCAGCGACGGTGACCCAAGGTGGCCTCCCGGTGCGTGTCCCGGGTCAGAACCTGATCCCAGGTGCGGCCCCAGCCGTCACCCCAGCGGCCTCAGGTCCGCGTAATATGGACGCTCGCCGCACCCGTGGCCTGTCCAGCTTCCAGAAGGGCGTCAGCCGCGCCCGCAACAACCCCGCTGAGGCGGAAAGCAACCCCGAAGGTGAGGAGCAGCAGTGACAACGGCCCCCGCAGGACTGGACTGGCTTGTCGACAGCCTGACCCAGCGCACCCCTGACATCGCTCACGCGATCTTGGTGTCGGCTGATGGCATGCCGATGGCCAGCTCCGTCGACTTCCCCCCGGACCGGGCCGACCAGCTCTCGGCGATCGCCTCCGGTCTCACCAGTCTTACCCAGGGAGCAGCTCGGTGCTTCGCGGCGGGTAATGTCCAGCAGATGGTCATCGAGATGGATGGTGGCTATCTGGTCCTCATGGCGGTTGGTGAGGGCTCCAGCCTTGCTGCCCTTGCCGCCCCCGACTGCGATCTGGGACAGGTTGGCTACCAGATGCAGCTGTTGATCTCGCGTGTTGCCACCGCCCTCACCCCCGACACCAGAACCGGCGCCTGATCAGTGCCCCGACCCTAGGACCGAGATCGTGAGCAACCACGCATCCGAACCGCCGCCGCTGGTCAGGCCGTATGCCCTGACCCGTGGCCGCACGCAACCCAAGCGCGTCTTCCCGATAGAAGCCCTGGTGATCACGGACCGCTACGTGATCGACGGCTACGTCCGGTCGCCCGAGGAGCGGACGATCGCAGAGCTCTGCCGTGAGAGCCGTTCCGTCGCCGAGGTAGCGGCGCTCATCCGGGTGCCCCTGGGTGTCGCCCGAGTCCTGATCGGTGACCTTGCGGAGCGCGGCGTGGTGCAGGTGCACGCCAGCAAGGTCCCGGACGCCCCGGACACCGCTCTCCTCGAGCGCGTGCTGTCCGGCCTGAGGAAGCTTTGACAGGAGTATTGCAGTGACCACCGACTCCAAGCAGGCGACAATGTCTGCGAAGATCGTCATCGCCGGCGGGTTCGGCGTTGGTAAGACGACCTTCGTGGGTTCCGTCTCGGAGATCGTTCCGCTGACGACCGAGGCCGTGATGACGCAGGCGACCGCCGGCGTCGATGACCTCTCCGCAGTGCCGAACAAGAAGACCACCACGGTCGCGATGGACTTCGGCCGGGTCTCCCTCGACTCCGACCTGATCCTCTACCTGTTCGGGACACCCGGTCAGAACCGGTTCTGGTTCATGTGGGACGACCTGACCCAGGGTGCCATCGGCGCTGTGGTGCTCATCGACACCCGTCGTCTCGCCGACTCCTTCGGCGCGATCGACTACTTCGAGTCCCGCAACGTGCCGTTCGTCGTCGCCCACAACGTCTTCGGCGCCAACCAGGCCTACAAGCCGGAGCAGATCCGCGAGGCTCTGGCTCTGCGCCCGGACATCCCGATCGTCACCTGTGACGCCCGCGACCGTCAGTCGACCAAGGCGACGCTGATCTCGCTCGTCGAGTACGTCCTCTCCATGGTCTCCACGCGCGCTCTGCAGTAATCCAGCGACAGCCAGCACCCGCCGTAGCCATGCTCGGCGGGTGTTGTCGTCTCAATACATGCCGTGACTGTGCAGTAGCGGCGTACGTCTGGGAGGATCACGCGTTGTGCGGAAGTTCAGGTTGTGGTGGCGCAAGGTGACCCCGAAGTGGAACCTGAGACGCCTGTGGGCGAAGATGTGGATCGTGATCTCGACCCCGTACGCCGATGCGACGGCCGTCGCTGCCGTCGACGAGGCCCGCGCCGCGCTCCTGTCCGACGTGCCAGCAGGTGACGTCGGAGAACACCTCGGCCATGTGGCCGAGGAGGGCGCCGGCCCAGGCGTCGTGACCCACCTGTTCGCCTGCTCCCGCAAGGGGTACGTGGGCTGGCACTGGTCGGTCACGCTCGTCACCGTGCCCACCCTGGACGGTCCGGGATTCGGCGTCGACGCTCCGGTGACGATCAACGAGATCGTCCTGGTCCCCGGTGACGCTGCGATCGTCGCGCCCGCCTGGGTGCCCTACCGCGAGCGGATCAAGCCAGGCGACCTCTCGCCCGGGGATCTCCTCCCGGTCGAGGACGACGACGCGCGGCTGGTCCCGACGTACGCCTTCGGTGACGACCCGCTCGACGCCGACGAGAAGGCCCAGGTGCGCGAGGTCGCGAAGGACCTCGGCCTCGGCCGTGTCCGGACCCTGTCCACCTCCGGCTTCGACGCCGCCGCGGAGCGTTGGTACACCGGCGACGGTGGTCCCGAGGCGCCGCTCGCGCAGGCTGCCCCCGACCAGTGCCACAGCTGTGGCTTCCTGGTCCGGCTGACCGGCCATCTCGCGTCGAGCTTCGGCGTCTGCGCCAACGGCGACGCCAACGACGACGGCAAGGTGGTCAGCCTCAACCACGGGTGCGGTGCGCACTCGGAGGTGCGGCTGGCGAAGAAGCACGAGCCGCTGCCGCTGCCGGACCCGGTCTTCGACACCATCAGCGCCGACGTCGAGACCTTCTAGGCCTCTCAGGCTCTGGCGCTGCCCTAGAGCTGCAGCCCCTCGGCGCGCAGCCGGCGCACCTTGCGGCGCCGGGTCAGCTCGATGCCGATGGCGCCGATGCCGAAGGCCGCCAGGCAGGTCCAGATCCACCAGGTCCAGCCGCGGTCGTTGAGCAGCCCCCAGAACGGGAGCAGGGCGACGAACCCGACGAGCCAGCCGAGAGTGGCGAGCTCGAACGCCCGGATGCCGTCCTCGTCGACCAGCTCGATCTTCGGCTCCGGGCGCTCCGCGGCGGGCTCCTCGACAGGCGGCTCCTCGTAGCCGTAGTCCTGCGGGTAGCCGCCCACCTCGGGGTAGTGGCCGCCGTCGTACCCGTCGTACTGCTGCTCCGGGTAGGCGCCGGAGTAGTCCTCGTCGCGGTACTGGTCGTTCATGCCGCCGCCTCCGTCGATGTGGGCGAAGAATACGGACGCGGCGGCCTGAGGCCTATGGTCGCTCGCTGGCGCTCGCTCATGCCTCCCAACCTTAGTGGGCCTTGGGTGGGCGATAGTCTGGGCCTGCCGAGCAGGTCTCGGCATGGCCCGACGACCTGGGAGGTTCCTGATGGCTTCGCTTCGCTGCCCCTGTGGCACCAACTTCCGCACGGAGACCGACGACGAGCTGGTCGAGAAGGTGCAGGAGCACCTCGCCGAGGCTCACCCCGGCCGCACCTACAGCCGCGACGACATCCTGATGCTCGCCGCGATGTCCTGACCGAGCCGTTCTGTTCGACCGGCCACGCGCCGGGCTCGCCATCGGGCACCGATCTGTGATTCTCCGGGAATAGTTAGTTCCGGTAAGTAGTTATGCTTGCCGACATGCCTATCGCACAGCCCGTTCCCGCGTCCGACGCGACCTCTGACATCCCCGAGGTCGCGTCGGTGCTGCGCACCTCCGTCATGCGGATGCGCCGCCGTCTCGCCAACGAGCGCCACCCCGACAACGACCTCTCCCTGGGGTCCATGGCGGTGCTCGGGGCGTTGTACGCCAACGACGAGATGACCCTCGGCGCTCTCGCCGGACGCGAGCGGGTCCAGCCGCCGAGCATGACCAGGATGGTCAACTTCCTCGAGGAGGGCGGCTACGTCGTACGCCGCCAGGGCGAGACCGACCGCCGCCAGGTGCTGGTCTCGATCACCGACAAGGGTCGCCGGACCGTACGCAAGGACCGGCTCAGTCGGGACGCCTGGCTTGCCCAGCAGCTCGTCGACCTCGATGCCGACGAGCTCGCCGCTATCCGCACTGCCGCTTCGATCATGGAGAGAATCGCTACCAGTTGAGCCCCACGTTCCGTTCCCTGCGCAGCCACAACTACCGCCTGTACCTAGCCGGCAGTGTCGTCTCCAACGTCGGCACCTGGATGCAACGCATCGCCCAGGACTGGTTGGTCCTGAGTCTGGGCGGCGGGGGAGCGGCGCTCGGCATCACGACCGGCCTGCAGTTCCTGCCCATCCTGCTGCTCAGCCCCTACGCCGGGGTCATCGCGGACCGCTTCCCGAAGCGCCGCCTGCTGCAGGTGGCCCAGGGCTGGATGGCGCTGATGTCGCTGCTCCTCGGTGTGCTCGCGGTGAGCGCCAACGCCGAGGTGTGGATGGTCTACCTGGTCGCCTTCCTCTTCGGCATCGGTGCCGCCTTCGACGGCCCCGGCAGGCAGTCGTTCGTCTCGGAGATGGTCCACCCCGACGATGTCACCAACGCCGTCGGCCTCAACTCGGCCTCGTTCAACCTCGCCCGCCTGGTCGGACCGGCGACGGCCGGTCTGCTCATCGGCGCGCTGGGCGGCGGTCCCCAGGCGACCGGCTGGGTCATCCTCATCAATGCCGTCTCCTACCTTGCCGTCATCGGACAGCTGCAGCGGATGAACACCGGCGAGCTCCGCTCGCCCGACCCGGTCGCCCGGCGGCGCGGGATGCTGCGCGAGGGGGTCGGCTACATCCGTACGCAGCCCAAGATGCTGATGGTGCTCGTCATCGTCTTCTTCGTCGGCACGTTCGGGGCGAACTTCCCGATCACCTCGGCGCTGATGGCGACCGAGGAGTTCGGCAAGGGCGCCAGCGAGTACGGCCTCCTCGGCACCGTCCTGGCCGTCGGCTCGCTCTCGGGCGCGTTGCTCGGCGCCCGCCGCACCCGGATCCCGCTCCGGCTGATCGTGGCGGCCTCGATCGGGTTCGGGCTGTCCGTCATCATGTCGGGGTTCATGCCGACGTACGCCTTGTTCGCCCTGACCGGCCCGATCGTCGGGTTCTGCACGATCACGGTGCTCAACGCCTGCAACGCCACCATGCAGACCGAGGCGGCACCCGAGTTCCGCGGCCGGGTGATGGCGATCTACATGACCGTCCTGATGGGCGGCACCCCGCTCGGGGCCCCGCTCATCGGCTTCATCGGCGAGCACTTCGGCGCCCGCACGACCTTGTACGCCAGTGGCACCATGGTCCTGTTCGGCACGCTTGCGGGGGTCCTGCTCCTGGTCGCGCTCCGAGGTGGTATCCGGGCCGTTTTGACCCCCTCTCAGGCCGCCGGGTAGCCTCTGAAGCGTGTCTGGGACAACCAGGCCGTCGCGCGTGCCCGGAACAAGCTCGAGAAAAGGTCTCGGACCCGGGTTCGGCGCCCTCTAGCGGGGATTCGGTTCGAAAGATCCGTCTTCATGCTGTTGAGGTATGGGCGACACGCCCGACCTCGGGGGCGAGGCGGAACCAGTTGGTATCGCACCACCTGGACGCACAACATTGGATCCTTCGCGGTAGAGCGCCGCGTAGTGAGAGCAGAAAAGAAGGGGAACCACCGAGGTGCCCACAATCAACCAGCTGGTCCGCAAGGGCCGCGAGGACAAGGCGACTAAGTCGAAGACGCCTGCCCTCAAGGGATCGCCGCAGCGCCGTGGCGTCTGCACGCGCGTCTACACCACCACCCCGAAGAAGCCGAACTCCGCCCTCCGGAAGGTCGCCCGTGTGCGCCTCTCCTCCGGCGTCGAGGTCACCGCTTACATCCCGGGCGTGGGTCACAACCTTCAGGAGCACTCCATCGTGCTCGTCCGTGGCGGTCGTGTGAAGGACCTCCCCGGCGTTCGCTACAAGATCATCCGCGGCACGCTCGACACCCAGGGTGTCAAGAACCGCAAGCAGGCCCGTTCGCGCTACGGCGCGAAGAAGGAGAAGTGACATGCCTCGTAAGGGTCCCGCTCCCAAGCGTGCGCTCGTCGTCGACCCCGTCTACGGCTCGCAGCTCGTAACCCAGCTCGTCAGCAAGGTCCTGCAGGACGGCAAGAAGCAGGTCGCTCAGCGCATCGTCTACACCGCGCTCGAGGGCTGCCGCGAGAAGACCGGCACCGACCCCGTGGTCACGCTCAAGCGTGCGATGGACAACGTGAAGCCGGCCATCGAGGTCAAGTCCCGCCGGGTCGGTGGCGCGACCTACCAGGTTCCGATCGAGGTCAAGGGCACGCGTGGCACCACGCTCGCTCTGCGCTGGCTCGTCGGCTACGCCCAGGACCGTCGTGAGAAGACGATGGCCGAGCGTCTGATGAACGAGATCCTCGACGCGAGCAACGGCCTCGGCGCCGCTGTGAAGAAGCGCGAGGACACTCACAAGATGGCCGAGTCCAACAAGGCCTTCGCGCACTACCGCTGGTGACGTAAGGCGGGGTGCCTACCGCACAATGGGGGCACCCCGCCCCTCCAGACCGAAGACAATCTCTTTAAGGAACGCTGAAGACAGTGGCCGTCGACATCACCACGGACCTCAATGTGGTCCGCAACATCGGCATCATGGCGCACATCGATGCCGGTAAGACCACCACCACCGAGCGCATCCTGTTCTACACCGGTATCTCGTACAAGATCGGTGAGGTCCACGAAGGCGCAGCCACGATGGACTGGATGGAGCAGGAGCAGGAGCGCGGCATCACGATCACGTCTGCCGCGACGACCTGCTGGTGGAAGGACCACCAGATCAACATCATCGACACCCCGGGGCACGTCGACTTCACGGTCGAGGTGGAGCGCTCGCTGCGCGTCCTCGACGGTGCCGTCGCCGTCTTCGACGGTGTTGCCGGTGTCGAGCCGCAGTCGCAGACCGTGTGGCGTCAGGCGAACAAGTACGCCGTCCCGCGGATGTGCTTCGTCAACAAGCTCGACCGCACCGGTGCCGACTTCTACATGGTCGTCGACTCGATCGTCGACAAGCTGCACGCCACCCCGCTGGTGCTGCAGCTGCCGATCGGTGCCGAGTCCGACTTCATCGGTGTCGTCGACCTGGTCGAGATGCACGCCAAGGTCTGGCGCGGCGAGACCGAGATGGGTGAGGACTACACGGTCGAGGAGATCCCCGCCGACCTCGCCGACAAGGCTGCGGAATACCGCGAGAAGCTGGTCGAGACCCTCGCCGAGGCCGACGACGACATCATGGAGGTCTACCTCGAGGAGGGCGACGTCTTCGACGTGCCCACCCTGAAGGCCGCCATCCGTCGCGCGACCCTGGCCGACAAGCTCAACCCGATCCTCACCGGCACCGCGTTCAAGAACAAGGGCGTCCAGCCCCTGCTCGATGCGGTCGTCGACTACCTGCCCTCGCCGCTCGATGTCGAGTCGATCATCGGCCACGACGTCAAGGACGAGGAGGTCGAGGTCACTCGCCAGCCTTCCGAGTCCGAGCCGTTCTCCGGTCTGGTCTTCAAGATCGCCTCCGACCCGCACCTGGGCAAGCTGTTCTACCTGCGCGTCTACTCCGGCAAGGTCGAGGCGGGTGCGACCGTGGTCAACCCGATCAACGGCCGCAAGGAGCGCATCGGCAAGATCTACCAGATGCACGCGAACAAGCGTGAGGAGATCGCGTCGGTGGGCGCCGGTCAGATCGTGGCCGTCATGGGTCTGAAGGACACCAAGACCGGTCACACCCTGTGCGACCCGACCAACCCGGTCGTGCTCGAGTCGATGTCCTTCCCCGCTCCGGTGATCGAGGTCGCCATCGAGCCGAAGACCAAGAGCGACCAGCAGAAGCTCGGCACGGCGATCCAGCGGCTCACCGAGGAGGACCCGACCTTCACGGTCAAGTCCGACGAGCAGACCGGCCAGACGATCATCGCCGGTATGGGCGAGCTCCACCTGGAGGTCTTCGTCGACCGGATGAAGCGCGAGTTCAAGGTCGAGGCGACCGTCGGCAAGCCGCAGGTCGCCTACCGCGAGACGCTTCGCAAGAAGGTCTCGAACCACAGCTACACACACAAGAAGCAGACCGGTGGTTCGGGTCAGTTCGCGAAGGTCGTCATCTCCGTCGAGCCCAACATCGACGAGGAGACGGGCCAGGGCGCGGGCTACGAGTTCGCCAACAACGTCACCGGTGGTCGCGTGCCGAAGGAGTACATCCCTTCGGTCGACCAGGGTGCGCAGGACGCCATGGAGTTCGGCATCCTCGCCGGCTTCCCCATGGTCGATGTGAAGGTATCGCTCGAGGACGGCGCCTACCACGACGTCGACTCCTCCGAGCTCGCCTTCAAGATCGCCGGCAACCAGGCCTTCAAGGAGGCCGCCCGCATGGCGAAGGCCGTTCTGCTGGAGCCGATGTTCGCCGTCGAGGTCACCACCCCGGACACTTTCCTGGGCACCGTGATCGGCGACATCAACTCCCGCCGCGGCCAGGTGTCTTCGCAGGAGGAGCGTCACGGCGACATGGTCGTCAACGCGCTCGTCCCGCTTTCCGAGATGTTCGGGTACGTCGGTGACCTCCGGTCCAAGACCAGTGGTCAGGCGTCGTACTCGATGGAGTTCGACTCGTACGCCGAGGTTCCCACGAACGTCGCCGACGAGATCATCAAGAAGGCCCGTGGCGAGTGACCTTCGGGTCGCCCGTCCAGGGACTTCGGCAGCACCACCTTTCAGTACGAGTCAGTAAGAAAATCACACCAGGAGGAGCCCACAGTGGCTAAGGCGAAGTTCGAGCGGAACAAGCCGCACGTCAACATCGGCACCATCGGTCACATCGACCACGGTAAGACCACCCTTACCGCGGCGATCTCGAAGGTGCTGCACGCGAAGTACCCGGACCTGAACCCGGAGTTCGCGTTCGAGGACATCGACAAGGCCCCCGAGGAGCGCCAGCGCGGGATCACGATCTCGATCGCGCACATCGAGTACCAGACCGAGTCGCGTCACTACGCTCACGTCGACTGCCCGGGTCACGCGGACTACATCAAGAACATGATCACCGGTGCCGCGCAGATGGACGGCGCGATCCTCGTGGTCGCCGCCACCGACGGCCCGATGCCGCAGACCAAGGAGCACGTGCTCCTGGCCCGCCAGGTCGGCGTGCCGTCGATCGTCGTCGCGCTCAACAAGTGCGACATGGTCGACGACGAGGAGCTCATCGAGCTCGTCGAGATGGAGGTGCGTGAGCTCCTCAGCGAGTACGAGTTCCCGGGTGACGACCTGCCGGTCGTGCGCGTTGCCGCCTTCCCCGCCCTGCAGGGCGAGGAGAAGTGGATGGACTCCGTCGCCGAGCTCATGCAGGCCGTCGACGACTACATCCCGACCCCGGCTCGTGAGACCGACAAGCCGTTCCTGATGCCCGTCGAGGACGTCTTCACGATCACCGGTCGTGGCACCGTCATCACCGGTCGTATCGAGCGCGGCATCGTCAAGGTCGGCGAAGAGGTCGAGATCGTCGGCATCCGCGAGACCTCGCAGAAGTCGACCGTCACCGGCGTCGAGATGTTCCGCAAGCTGCTCGACGAGGGCCAGGCCGGCGAGAACGTCGGGCTGCTGCTCCGCGGCACCAAGCGCGAGGACGTCGAGCGCGGCATGGTTGTCATCAAGCCGGGCACCACCACCCCGCACACCAACTTCGAGGGCTCTGTCTACATCCTCTCGAAGGAGGAGGGTGGCCGTCACACGCCGTTCTTCAACAACTACCGTCCGCAGTTCTACTTCCGGACCACGGACGTGACCGGCGTTGTGACCCTCCCCGAGGGCACCGAGATGGTCATGCCGGGTGACAACACCGAGATGTCGGTCGAGCTCATCCAGCCCATCGCGATGGACGAGGGTCTGAAGTTCGCTATCCGTGAGGGCGGTCGCACCGTCGGCGCGGGTCGCGTCACGAAGATCATCAAGTAAGTGATCGTCTGATCCAACGTGGAAGGTCCCCGGAGCCGCAAGGCGAAGGGGGCCTTTCGCGTTGGACTAGATGCTCCTTGTTTGCTTAGTAAGCGCCGACTCGGCGCAAACGGACCGGAGCGAAGCGAGGACCGGATTGCGCCGCGTCGGCGCGCCACGAGACCAAGGTAAGAAACGTGACAGACCCAATCCGCCCAGCAAGACCTCACCAAAAGCTGCTCGACGACGGCCGCACGGTAAGAGAGGTCCTCACCTACGCCCGCCGCGGCAGCCGCCTGGACGCCAAGCAGCAAAAAGCCTGGGACGCGTACGCAGCAGACTGGGTCATCCCCGACGAGGCGGTCGACGAGCCGGGCTTCTCGCTGGAGAGCTGGTTCGGTCGCAACGCTCCGCTGATCGTCGACATCGGCGGGGGCGTGGGGGAGGCGACCGCGGTGTTGGCGGCAAACCGTCCCGAGGCCAACATCCTGGCGCTGGAGGTCTGGCGGCCCGGCGTCGCGGAGAGCCTCGCCCGGGTGGGTGCAGCCGGGGCGACCAACGTACGGTTCTGCAGCGTCGACGCGCTCTGGACCCTCGAGAACCTCGTCGCCCCCGAGTCGGTCAGCGAGGTCTGGACCTTCTTCCCCGACCCGTGGCACAAGACCCGTCATCACAAGCGACGCCTGGTCACGCCCGCCAACGCGCGGATGGTCGCCGAACGGCTCCAGACAGGTGGCACCTGGCGGCTGGCGACCGACTGGGTAGAGTACGCCGAGCAGATGGTCGAGGTCCTCGACGCCGAGCCGCTGCTGAGCGGTGGCGTGGTCGACCGCTGGGACGAGCGTCCGATCACCAAGTTCGAGCGGAAGGGGCTGGCCAAGGATCGGGTCATCACCGACCTGCTCTACCGGAGGCGTTGACCCGAACTACCCGTGTCGTGACTGATCTGTGGCGCTGGAGCCGCAAGGATCAGTGCCATGAAGTGGTACGCCGATACGCCCACGCGGCGCGTTGCCCAGCTGTTCGCCGACCTGCTGACGGTGGTGTGGGTCGTCGGGTGGGTCCTCATCGGCAGGTTCGTCCACGAGATGGTCTCGGCGCTCGCCCTGCCCGGCGAGAAGATGGACGCCGCCGGCACCTCGCTCTCCGAGAGGATGCTCGAGGCGGCCGGCAGGGTCGATGACCTGCCGCTGGTCAAGGACGGGATCGCGGCGCCGTTCACGGGGGCCGCGAAGGCGGCCGACCAGCTCGCCGCGGCCGGCGAGGCGCAGGTCGAGGCCGTGGCCAGCATCGCGATCGGGCTGGCGATCGCGGTCGTGGTCGTTCCGGTGCTGATGTGGATGCTGGTCTACGTGCCTCTGCGGTGGCGGTTCATCCGCAGAGCCACCTCGACGCAGCGGTTCCTGAAGGCCGGCACCGGCGCCGACCTGCTCGCCCTCAGGGCGATATCGACCCAACCGCTGCACAAGCTGGTGAAGATCAGCGACGACCCTGTCAGGGCCTGGCGCGACGGCGATCCCGACGTGGTGGCGAAATTGGCCGCGCTGGAGCTGAGGTCCGTTGGACTGAAGGGGTAGTCCGGTAGCGAACTGCCCATATACCGGCGAGTAATAGGCAGTTCGCTACCGGACTACCCCGTCGACCCCTAACTTCGCGACGTCAGGCGAGTGCGGAGGTCTTTGTCGCGGGCTAGCCGGGCGACGTCCCTGTCGCGGCGGGTTGCGAGCACTGCGGCCAGGTAGGCCTCGGGCGGTGTGCCCGGGGGAGGGCCAGGGGCGACGTAGGTCTGGACGTGGGTCGCCAGGCGCTCGGCGAGTGCGTGGCGGCGGACCGGATCGGTGGAGGTGCCGACCTCGCCGGAGAGGAACCGGCGCACCGCCAGGCTCAGACCGACGGGGATGGCAGCGACGTCCGCACGGGAGGCCCAGGCCGCGAGCCCGGGCGGCATCTGGACCGGCGCCGGACGGTTCAGCGGAACCCGGACGCGGATGACGTAGGTCCCGGCCGCGATGTCGCCGAGGCGCTTTCCGCGGGGGTGGATCATCGCCGTGATCAGGGCAGCGGCACCGCTGGTGCCGTAGATCTCGACGACGCCGACCAAGGCACGGATGAACGCGTGGTGGAAGCTGATCGCGCCGCCGTCGTCCCGCACCGTCCGCAGTCCGAGCGCCAGCTTGCCGAGCGACCGGCCGCGGGTGAGCGTCTCGATGGCAGTCGGGAAGACGACCAGGACCGCGGCGGTCGCCGCGATGTAGGCGGCCCAGGCGAGGGCCTCGTCGGTGTCGAAGGTCGCGGTCATGAAGAGGATCAGAAAGACCACCAGCAGGACGCAGGTCACCAGCACGTCGATCAGCCCTGAGAGCAGCCGCATCCCCAGCCCGGCCGCCGGCAGGTCGAGGGCGACCGCGTCGCCGGTGACGAGGTCGTCGTCGGTCAGCAGCTCACGTTCTTGGGGGAGGCTCTGCTCCTGAGGACGTCGCTCGGGCGATTGCGGCGCGAGGGTCATGGCGGTCAGCGTACGCTGCGGGCGTGGATCTCGATGCGTATCTGGCCGCGACCGCGGCCGACCGGACCAGGCTCGAGGAGCTGTTGGCAGAGCGCCGGCTGAGCGGTGCCCAGGCCGACGAGCTGGTCGAGCTCTATCAACGGGTGAGCACCCAGCTCTCGGTCGTACGCAGCAACGCCCCGGACCCGACGGTGGTCCAGCATCTCTCGGTGCTGCTGGCCGCGGCCCGCAACCGCACCACCGGCACCCGGACCAGCACCTGGTCCGGCGTCCTGCGGTTCTTCACCCGTCGGTTCCCGGCCGCGCTCTACCGGCTGCGCTGGTGGTGGCTGGGGATGCTGGTGGCCAACGTGGTCGTCACCGCGGTGATGATCTGGTGGCTCCTGCGTCACCCGGAGGTCGAGCAGTCGCTGCTCGGCCCGGAGCAGGTCAGGCAGCTCGTCGAGCACGACATCGAGGGCTACTACAGCGAGCATGCGGCCTCGTCGTTCGCCACCCAGGTCTGGGTCAACAACGTCTGGGTCTCGTTCATCTGCATCGCCCTGGGCGTGCTCGGGCTGCCGGTGATCTACTCGATGTTCCAGAACATCTCCAACCTGGCGATCCTCGGCACCCTGATGCACCGTCATGACCGCGGCGGCCAGTTCTGGGGCCTGATCCTGCCCCATGGCCTGCTGGAGCTGACTGCGGTCTTCGTCGCCGGCGCCGTCGGGCTGCGGATCTTCTGGTCCTGGATCGACCCCGGGCCGCTGACGCGCGGTCAGTCGATGGCCCGGGAGGGCCGCACCGCCGGAGGCATCGCCCTCGGGCTCATCGTCGTGCTGCTGATCTCCGGCATCATCGAAGCCTTCGTCACCCCATCGCCCCTGCCCACCTGGGCCCGCGTCGGCATCGGCATCCTCGCCGAGGTCGCGTTCTTCGCGTACGTCTTCATCGTCGGCCGCGCCGCCGCCTCTCGCGGCGAGACGGGTGACATCGACGAGCGGCTGCTCGAGGACCGCGTCGCCACCCAGGCGTAGGCCATGGCCTAGAGCTGACCGGTGGCCTTGAGCTGGAGGTAGTGGTCGGCGAGAGCGGGTGGGAGGGACTCGGCGTCGGCGTCGACGATGTCGACGCCCAAGGTGCGGAGCATGGCGGCGGTGTGCTCGCGGCGGCGGAGGGTCTGCTCGGCGGCGGCCGCGGCGTAGACGTCCTCGAGGGTGTCCCGCGCGGCTGCTGTGGCCTCGAGCTCGGGGTCGCGGACCGAGGCGAGGACGACGCGGTGGTGCTGGGTCAGGACCGGCAGTACGGGAAGGAGCGACTCCTCGATCGCGTGCGGATCGAGGGGCGTCAGCAGGACCACGAGCGCGCGGTGGCGACCGAGACCCGCGACTGCGCCGGCGAGATTGGACCAGTCGGCCTCGGCGATGACCGGTTCGAGGTCGGCCATCGCCTCCTGCAGACGCTGGGTGACGTCGCGCTGTCCGGCGAGCCGGACCCGGGAGCGGACGCGCAGGTCGCCGGCGATGAAGTCGATCCGGTCGCCTGCCCGGGAGGCGATGGCGGCGAGCAGGAGCCCGGCATCCATCGCCGAGTCGAGCCGCGGCACCCCACCGCCGGTGCCCTCGACCCGGGCGGCCGAGGTGCGGGACGTGTCGAGCACCAGCACGACGCGGCGGTCCCGCTCCGGCTGCCAGGTGCGGACCACGACGGTGCGGGAGCGGGCGGTGGTGCGCCAGTCGATGGAGCGTACGTCGTCGCCTCGGACGTACTCCCGCAGCGAGTCGAACTCCGTCCCCTGCCCGCGCACCCGCACAGCGGCCCGGCCGTCGAGCTCACGCAGACGCTGAAGCCGGGACGGGAGGTGCTTACGCGACTCGAACGCGGGCAGGACCCGCACCGAGCCGCCGACTGGGCGGGTGCTCTGCCGTGCGCCCAGGCCCATGGGCCCGAAGCTCCGGACCGTCACCCCGAGCGCGCGCAGGTCTCCGCGGCGGCGCGGCCGCAGCGGCGTACGCAGCCTGGTGCTCTCGCCTCGACCGAGCCGGATCCGGTGTCGGTTGCCAGTCGCGCCGGCCGTGGGCTGCCAGGCGTCGCGCACCATCGCTCTGACGCGCCGACCGGGGGAGCGGAGCACCAGCTCCGAGGTCGTCGAGTCGCCCAGCCGGATCCCGCCGAGCGGCTTCCGGCCGATCTCCAGAGCCGCCGGATTCGGAGCCAGGACGACATCGGCCAGCACCAGCACGACCACGAGCACGATCCAGATCGCAGCAGTGTCCGCCCCCGGCCGCAGGACGACCGGGATGATGCCGGCCAGCATGAGCAGCGCGACGCGCCAGGTGATCGCCATCAGCGCCGCCTCGACTCGGAGAAACTGACGTCTCGAGCCAAGAAACTGACCTCTCGGCGCCAGAAGATGACTTCTCGGGGCATGGTCATCGGGGGACGGGGACGGCGCCGATGGCGGAGGAGAGGACCTGGGAGACCTGGACGCCCTCGAGCTCGGCCTCGGGGCGCAGGGCCAGTCGGTGGGCGAGAGTGGCGTGGGCCAGCGACTTCACATCGTCCGGGGTGACGAAGTCACGACCCGCGAGCCACGCCCAGGCGCGCGCGGCGCGGAGCAGCGCGGTGGCGCCACGCGGCGACACCCCGGCGGACAGCGACGGGGACTCGCGGGTCGCCCGGGCGATGTCGACGATGTAGCCGGTGACCTCGGGGGAGACCTGGACCGAGCCGACCAACCGGCGGGCGGCCTCGATGTCGGCGCCCGACGCCACTGCCGTGACCCCGGCAGCGGCGACGTCGCGCGGGTCGAAGCCGGAGGCGTGTCGGGTGAGGATCTGCACCTCGTCGGCGCGCTCGGGCACGGGCAGGACGACCTTGAGCAGGAACCGGTCCAGCTGAGCCTCGGGGAGCGGGTAGACGCCCTCGTACTCGATGGGGTTCTGGGTCGCGGCCACCAGGAACGGCTTCGGCAGCGGCCGGGTGACCCCGTCGACCGAGACCTGCCCCTCCTCCATCGCCTCGAGCAGCGCCGACTGCGTCTTCGGCGGGGTGCGGTTGATCTCGTCGGCGAGGAGCAGGTTGGTGAAGACCGGTCCTTCCCGGAACGTCAGCGAGCCGTGGGAGGACTCGACCACCATCGAACCGGTGATGTCACCGGGCATCAGGTCGGGGGTGAACTGCACCCGCCGGGTCTCCACGGAGAGCGCCGCCGACAGCGACCGCACCAGCAGGGTCTTGGCGGTGCCGGGCACGCCCTCCATGAGCACGTGGCCGCCGCACGCCAGGGCGACCAGCAGCCCGGAGACCGCGGCATCCTGCCCGACGACCGCCTTGGCGACCTCGGCCCTGACCGCGGTGAGGCGCTCGCGCGCGGCGTCTGGCGACACGTGGGACATGGTCTCGGATTGGGTCATGGGTGTCGTACCTCTTCCTCAAGGGCCGCCAGCGCGTTGGCCAGCGTGATCAGGTCCTGGTCGTTCTTCATCGGAGAGTCGGTGAGCAGCGCGGAGACCTCGAGGTCGGATCGTCCGGTGCGATGGACGACGGCGCGTACGACGGCCTCCGTGCTGGCATCGCGGTCCAGCCGCAGCCGCCGGGCGAGGCGGGCGCGGGCGGCGTGCCGAAGCGTCGTCGCTGCGTGGGCGCGGTCGCCGGAGCGGCGGTAGAGCCTGCCCAGGCTGCGGGTGGTCTCCGCGGCGCGGACATGGACCGGCAGCGGCTCCACCGCCAGCGGACCCAGCCGTCGCCCGCGGGCGAGCGCGAAGGCCACGACCGCGAGCAGCAGGATCCACAGGGCCGGCCTGATCCAGTCCGGCAGCAGCGACCCGGCGGAGTGGGTCTCGTCGGGAGCGAGGTCGTCGAAGGAGGGGATGTACCAGACCAGGCGGTCGTTGCCGCCCAGCAGCCGCAGCGCCACCGCGGCGTTGTCCGCCCGCAGGATCTGGTCGTTGGTCAGCACCTGTGGCGCGCCCCAGACGGTGAGCCCGTCGGCGGGCGCGAGCACCGCACCGCCCTCGTGCGGGAAGCAGGAGCCGGCGTCGTACGCGGTGACCGCGTCGGCCTGGATGCTGAGTCCCTCCCAGCGCGGGTCGTCGCAGTCCGCCTCGATCGTCTCGGGCGTCTGGGAGAGCGCGTAGGGGATGTCGAGCATCGCCGAGACGTAAGGCGGGGGGTCGGAGAGGATCAGGTCGGCGTCGTCGGTGCGGTCGCGCAGCCTGGTGGCGGTGTTCTTGCCGAGCGCGTCGGTGCCGGTCACGAAGACCGTCGTGTCCTGTCCGATCTCGGCGCTCTCGAGTCGCTTGGCGGACCGGACGACGTCGATCTCGACCCCGTGGTCCTCGAGCACCCGGACCAGCGCCCGGGTGCCGTCGGGATCGGGGCTCTCGGGGTCGTAGGGGGCGAAGGACTCCCCGCCCTTCGGCGTCGCGATGTAGGCCAGGGTGACCGCGACCACGAAGGCCAGCGTGACAGCCAGCAACGGACGGTGCCGGCGGAACCAGCCGGCCGAGCCGGTGGTCGAGCCTGGCCGCCCGGTGGTCGAGCCTGTCGAGACCTCGTCGGTCGTGGTGCTCATCGGCTCACCGCCAGCTCCTGCTCGAGAGCCAGCACGCCCTCGGCCTGCTCACGCGTGGCGGGGTGATTGCCGTAGAGCACCTCGTTGAACAGCTCCGCGGCCCGGCCGGCCCGGCCATCGAGCGACATCTCCCGCTCCAGGCTCGCCGCGACCTCGGCCGCGGTCAGCCCCAGGTCCTCCGCGAGCCGGCCGCGCTCGACCTGACGCCTGGCCAGCGCCCGGAAACCGTCGATCACGGCGGCGCCATGGTCCCCTGACGCGTACGCAGCCTCGGCCCGCTCCCGGAGGGCGGCCGCCGACAGCGACTCGTCGGTGAGCACGTCCCCGTCGCGGTCGCGGGCTGCCCGCGGACTGCGGCGGGCGCGTGAGACCAGCAGGCCGAGCCCGACCAGGATCACCGCGAAGACGACCATGGCGGCGACGGTCTGCGCCCACGGCACGTCGCCCGCTGACGGGATGCCACCGGACAGGGTGCGCTCGATCCAACGCAGGATCTGCTCGACGAGGTCGAGCTCGTGGTACTCCGGGTCGGCCAGCTCGCGCCGGAGCCAGGAGCGACCCTCCTCGGGCGACGGATCCAGTGGAGGTGTCTGTAGGAGGATCATCTGCTCAGCAGCCCGGCCTGCTCCATCAGCTCGACCTCGTAGGACTCCTTGCGGATACGCTGGTCGAGATACTGCAGGTTGGTCACCGCGCCGCTGAACGGAGCCACGATCGCGGCAGCGACGACGGTCGAGACGGCGCTGCCGGCGATGGTCGCGAAGAAGTAGAGGTCCGGCTGAACGACGCCGACCACGCTGGCGACCATGCTGATCGGGAAGGCGACGATCTGGGAGACGAAGCCGACGATGATGCTGGCCAGCAGCCAGATCCCGAAGAGTCGCCAGAACTGGCGTGCCGACAGCCGCCAGGCCCGGCCGATGGCGCCGAAGACACCGGTGTTCTCGAGCATCAGCGACGGCACCGAGAGCAGGTAGAGCCGCACCGTCAGGAAGAGGAAGACCGCGATCAGCAGCAGGAACATCAGGATCCCGACCAGGATGGCCGGGACGGGGCTGTCGACGACCACGGCGGCCACGACCACGGGCGTGATCGCGACCGCCAGGACCAGGATGAAGACCAGCGTGGTCAGCAGCGCGAGCCCGATCAGCCGCCAGCGGTTGCCGTGGGTCGCTGTCCAGGCCTGGCCGAGGGTGAGCTTGCGGCCGATCGCGGCGGCGTGGGCCACGTGGGAGATCATCCCGGCGACAAGGATCGCGCCGATCACCTGCAGGATCGTGCCGAGGACGAGGGAGCCGACGGCCGCCACGATGCTGAGGATCTCGGAATTGCTGGGCGCGTAGTCGGGGTCCTCGAGGGTGGCCCCGAACCAATCCAGGCTGTCGCCGGAGAAGGTCATCGCCGCGCTCACCCCCAGCGGGATGGCCATCGCCACCGCGGCCACGAGGACCGAGGCGCCGACCGTGGCGCCCGGGTTGAAACGGACGAGCCGGAAGGCGCCGTCGAGGATGTCGCCGAGGCCCAGCGGGCGCAGCGGGATCGCTCCTGGCTTGTGGGCAGGGGGCAGCGGCTGCGTCCACGTCGGTTGGGCGGGGTGAGGATGCACCTGCTGAGGGTGCGCCGGCTGGCCCGGTGGGGGAGGGGTGGACGGGTCGGCCGCACCCTGCTGAGGTTGCTCACCCGGTGGGGGTGGCCACGCTCCTGACATCCTGATGCTCCTCGTCACGACGACCGGCGATCTCGCTCGGTTGGGGGCATCCTCTCAGAGCGACCCAGAGGACATCGTTGATTTGGAGCCACCTGCGTACGCGTGCCAAGATTCTCTGGTTGCTCCAGTGAACGTTCGCTGGGGTGCGCACACCTTGACTACTGAATCGCGTCACCTGAGCAGGCTGTCAGCCTGTCCGGATGTGGTCTGTGGTCGCCGTGTGCCCATCCCGAAGGCGTGGTTCCAGTGAAGCTGATGGTGAAAGTCCCGACGTGACGTCGGCGTTGTTTGCATTGGTGTTCCTCTGAACATCATCCGCGACACGCCCGACCGCGGGGGTCGGAGCCAGAGGTGAGCAACCGGGCCGACTCAGCCGGAGGAAGCCTGTAGCACGCGGCACGCTGACCAAGAAGGACGAGAGAGACAGATGGCGGGACAGAAGATCCGCATCAGGCTCAAGGCCTATGACCACGAGGTGATCGACACCTCGGCGCGAAAGATCGTGGACACGGTCACCCGTACGGGTGCCAAGGTCGCCGGCCCGGTGCCGCTGCCGACCGAGAAGAACGTGTACTGCGTCATCCGCTCGCCCCACAAGTACAAGGACTCGCGCGAGCACTTCGAGATGCGCACCCACAAGCGCCTCATCGACATCATCGACCCGACCCCGAAGACTGTTGACTCCCTCATGCGGCTCGACCTGCCTGCTGGTGTCGACATCGAGATCAAGCTCTGAGGTTGACGACATGACGATCGAACGCAACGTGAAGGGTCTCCTGGGCACCAAGCTCGGCATGACCCAGCTGTGGGACGAGAACAACATCGTCGTCCCTGTGACCGTCATCGCGGCGAACACCAACGTCGTGACGCAGGTCCGCACCCCCGAGGTCGACGGCTACAACGCCGTGCAGATCGGCTACGGCGAGATCGACGGCCGCAAGGTGAACAAGCCGGGCGCCGGCCAGTTCGTGAAGGCCGGCACCACGCCGCGCCGTCACCTGGCTGAGATCCGCACCGCCGACGCCGCGTCCTACGCCGCCGGCCAGGAGCTCCCCGTCGACA
This sequence comes from Nocardioides sp., assembly GCF_014360585.1. Lineage (GTDB taxonomy): Bacteria > Actinomycetota > Actinomycetes > Propionibacteriales > Nocardioidaceae > Nocardioides. The sequence continues at coordinate 32,413 of NZ_JACIXG010000026.1, read as the reverse complement.
CCTTCGCCATCGGCGAGGAGATCGACGTGACGGGCACCTCGAAGGGCAAGGGTTTCGCGGGTGTCATGAAGCGTCACGGCTTCCACGGCGTCGGTGCCTCCCACGGTGCTCACCGCAACCACCGCAAGCCGGGATCGATCGGCGCTTGCGCCACGCCCGGTCGCGTCTTCAAGGGCGTCCGCATGGCCGGTCACATGGGTACTGACACCGTCACCACCCAGAACCTGACCGTGCACGCCGTCGACACCGAGAAGGGCCTCATCCTGGTCAAGGGCGCCATTCCTGGCCCCAAGGGTGGTCTCGTGGTCCTCCGCTCGGCTGCTAAGAAGCTGGAGGCCTGATCATGGCTATCAAGACCGTCAAGGTCGACTTCCCGGCTGAGATCTTCGATGTTGAGGTCAACATCCCGCTGATCCACCAGGTCGTCGTCGCGCAGCAGGCTGCTGCACGCCAGGGCACGCACTCCACCAAGACCCGCGGCGAAGTCCGCGGCGGTGGCCGCAAGCCCTACAAGCAGAAGGGCACCGGTCGCGCCCGCCAGGGTTCGACCCGTGCGCCGCAGTTCGCCGGTGGTGGCATCGTCCACGGCCCGCAGCCGCGTGACTACAGCCAGCGCACCCCCAAGAAGATGAAGGCCGCGGCTCTCCGCGGAGCCCTCTCCGACCGGGCACGTGCCGGCCAGATCCACGTCGCCGAGTTCGCCCTCGAGGCGCCCTCGACCAAGACCGCGCTGACCGCCCTCAAGGCGATCTCGGACGTCAAGCGTTACCTCGTCGTCCTGGACCGCTCCGAGTCCGTCGCCGCGCTGAGCCTGCGCAACGTGCCCGAGGTTCACCTGCTCTGGGCCGACCAGCTCAACACCTACGACGTCCTCGTCTCCGACGATGTTGTCTTCTCCAAGCCGGCCTACGAGATCTTCGTCTCGGGCAAGCCGGTCGTCGCTGCCAAGGAGACCGTCACCATCGGTGAGGTCGAGAAGGACGCGAGCAAGAAGGCCGCTGTCGAGCCCGCCGACGAGAACGACCTCCCCGAGGGCGCTGTCGCGCCGCTCGAGGACGGCTCGGCTCCCGAGGGCTTCGAGATCAAGGGCAACGTCAAGGGCAAGGACAAGAAGTTCCACGCCCCGGGCGGCCGTTGGTACGAGTCCACCAAGGCGGAGTTCTACTTCAAGTCCGCCGAGGACGCCATCGCCGCAGGCTTCGTCGAGGCCGGCAAGAAGAAGGCTGAGGAGGCTGACAAGTGAGCACGCTGCACTACGACCCCCGCGACATCCTGATCGCGCCCGTGGTCTCCGAGAAGAGCTACGGCCTCCTCGACCAGAACAAGTACACCTTCGTCGTTCGCCCTGACGCGAACAAGACCGAGATCAAGATCGCGGTCGAGAAGGTGTTCGACGTCAAGGTGACCTCGGTCAACACGATCAACCGCAAGGGCAAGGCCCGTCGTACTCGTTACGGCCTGGGCAAGCGCCCCGACACCAAGCGCGCGATCGTCTCCCTGGCTGAGGGCGACCGCATCGATATCTTCGGCGCGTGAGAAGGACTGACTGAACATGGCTATTCGTAAGTACAAGCCGACCACCCCGGGCCGTCGTGGCTCGTCGGTGGCCGACTTCGCCGAGATCACTCGGACCACGCCGGAGAAGTCGCTGACCAAGCCCCTTCCCAAAAAGGGCGGCCGCAACAACCAGGGTCGCATCACGACTCGCCACATCGGTGGCGGTCACAAGCGTGCGTACCGGATCATCGACTTCCGTCGCTACGACAAGGACGGTGTCCCGGCCAAGGTCGCTCACATCGAGTACGACCCGAACCGCACCGCCCGCATCGCCCTGCTGCACTACTTCGACGGCGAGAAGCGTTACATCCTCGCGCCCGTCGGCGTCTCGCAGGGCACCGTCGTGGAGTCCGGCCCCGCCGCTGACATCAAGCCCGGCAACAACCTGCCGCTGCGCAACATCCCGGTTGGTACCACCATCCACAATGTTGAGCTGCGTCCGGGGGGCGGCGCGAAGATCGCCCGCTCCGCCGGTATGAGCGCCCAGCTGGTCGCCCGTGAGGGCTCCAAGGCCACGCTGCGTATGCCCTCGGGTGAGATGCGCTTCGTCGATGTGCGCTGCCGCGCCACCGTCGGCCAGGTCGGCAACGCCGAGCAGTCGAACATCAACTGGGGCAAGGCCGGCCGGATGCGGTGGAAGGGCGTTCGCCCGACCGTCCGTGGTGTCGTCATGAACCCGGTCGACCACCCGCACGGTGGTGGTGAGGGTAAGACCTCTGGTGGCCGTCACCCGGTCAGCCCCTGGGGTAAGCCCGAGGGCCGCACGCGTAAGCGCAAGGCCTCTGACTCGCAGATCATCCGCCGCCGTAAGAGCGGGAAGGGTAGGAAGTAAGCAATGCCTCGCAGCCTGAAGAAGGGCCCCTTCATCGACGATCACCTTCAGAAGAAGGTCGACGCCGAGAACGAGAAGGGCACCCACAACGTGATCAAGACCTGGTCGCGCCGCTCGATGATCGTGCCCGAGATGATCGGTCACACCATCGCGGTGCACGACGGTCGCAAGCATGTCCCGGTCTTCGTCTCCGACTCGATGGTCGGTCACAAGCTGGGCGAGTTCGCACCGACCCGCACTTTCAAGGGTCACATCAAGGACGATCGGAAGGGACGGCGTCGATGAGCACCACCGAGCGTGTGCGCGTAAGCGCCCGCCGCGAGTCCCTGCTCGGCGACCAGCCGGGTGCCTTCGCGAGTGCCCGCTTCGTGCGGATCACTCCGATGAAGGCGCGCCGGGTCGTCGACATGGTTCGCGGTCTGCCCGTCGACGAGGCCCTGTCCCTGCTGCAGTTCGCGCCGCAGGCAGCCTCTGAGACTGTCTACAAGGTCCTCGAGAGCGCCATCGCCAACGCGGTGTCGGCCGAGGGTCTGGACCGTGACGACCTCGTCGTCTCGGTCGCCATGGTCGACGAAGGTCCGACCATGAAGCGCTGGCGTCCCCGCGCCCAGGGTCGTGCGACCCGCATCAACAAGCGGACCTCGCACATCACCCTGGTCGTGCAGCCGGCCGACGTCGTCGAGAAGGGCGGTAAGAAGTAATGGGTCAGAAGATCAACCCGAACGGCTTCCGCCTGGGCATCTCGACCGACCACAAGTCGCGTTGGTACGCCGACAAGCAGTACAAGGAGTACGTCGGCGAGGACGTCAACATCCGCAAGCTGCTCAGCAAGGGCATGGAGCGGGCCGGCATCTCCAAGGTCGAGATCGAGCGCACCCGTGACCGCGTCCGTGTGGACATCCACACCGCGCGTCCCGGGATCGTCATCGGCCGCCGCGGCGCCGAGGCCGACCGCCTCCGGACCGAGTTGGAGAAGCTCACCGGCAAGCAGGTGCAGCTGAACATCCTCGAGGTCAAGAACCCCGAGGTCGACGCTCAGCTGGTCGCCCAGGGTGTCGCTGAGCAGCTCAGCGGTCGCGTGCAGTTCCGTCGCGCGATGCGCAAGGCCATGCAGACCACCATGCGCTCCGGTGCCAAGGGCATCCGGATCCAGTGCTCGGGTCGTCTGAACGGCGCCGAGATGTCGCGTACCGAGTTCTACCGCGAGGGCCGCGTTCCGCTGCACACGCTGCGTGCCGACATCGACTACGGCTTCTACGAGGCCCGCACGACCTTCGGCCGTATCGGCGTGAAGGTCTGGATCTACAAGGGCGAGGTCTCCGGCTCGCGCGCTGAGCGTCAGGCCGCCCAGGCCGCCCGTGCGGGCGTCCCGGGTCGCGGTGGCAACGATCGTCGCGGTGGCCGCAACGACCGTCCGTCGCGTGGCACCCGTGGTGACCGCCCGAACCGCGCTGACCGCGCGGCGAAGACTGAGGCGCCGGCTGCCGCTGAGGCTCCCGCCGCCGAGACCACGACCCAGGAGGGCTGACCCATGCTGATGCCCCGTCGAGTCAAGCACCGCAAGCAGCACCACCCGAAGCGCACTGGTATGGCCAAGGGTGGCACGAAGCTCGCGTTTGGTGAGTACGGCATCCAGGCGATCGAGGGTCACTACGTGACCAACCGCCAGATCGAGGCAGCGCGTATCGCGATGACTCGTCACATCAAGCGAGGCGGCAAGGTGTGGATCAACATCTACCCCGACGTCCCGCTGACCAAGAAGCCCGCTGAGACCCGCATGGGTTCCGGTAAGGGCTCGCCCGAGTGGTGGGTTGCCAACGTCAAGCCGGGCCGCGTCATGTTCGAGCTCTCCGGTGTCGACGAGAACACGGCTCGCGAGGCCATGCGCCGCGCGATGCACAAGCTGCCCATGAAGTGCCGTTTCATCACGCGAGAGGCTGGTGAGTTCTGATGGCTAACTCCCTGCAGGCGTTCGAGCTGGACGAGCTCACCGACGTCGACCTCGAGGCGAAGCTGCGCGAGGCGAAGGAGGAGCTGTTCAACCTCCGGTTCCAGGCGGCCACCGGCCAGCTGGAGAGCCACGGTCGGCTCCGCACCGTCAAGAAGGACATCGCCCGGATCTACACCGTGGTGCGTGAGCGCGAGCTCGGCATCCGCGTGGCCCCGGGCGCCGAGACCACTGAGGAGGCCTGAGATGGCTACAGAGTCCACCCAGGCAGAGCCCACCGAGGGCACTGAGCGCAACACGCGCAAGGTGCGCGAGGGCCTCGTCGTCGGCGACAAGATGGACAAGACCATCGTCGTCGAGGTCGAGGACCGCGTGAAGCACCCGCTCTACGGCAAGGTCATGCGCCGCAGCAGCAAGCTCAAGGCTCACGACGAGCAGAACACCGCCGGCGTCGGCGACCGCGTCCTGGTCATGGAGACCCGGCCGCTGTCCGCGACCAAGCGGTGGCGCCTCGTCGAGGTCGTCGAGCGCGCCAAGTGATCCTCGTCGCACACGCGACGGATCCGGCCGGCGACAAACGTCGCCAAATTGACCAAAGGGTGCAGGTCCAGCGACCATTGTTCGCTGGGCCTGTGCCCATCAAATCCCATTACGTTCGGCAAGGCTCACCCGCCCTGGAGCGGGGAGAGAACCAGCTCGACAAGGAGAAGTAATGATCCAGCAGGAGTCGCGACTCAAGGTCGCCGACAACACTGGTGCGAAGGAGATCCTTTGCATTCGTGTGCTCGGCGGTTCCGGTCGTCGCTACGCCGGCATCGGCGACACCATCGTCGCCACCGTCAAGGACGCTATCCCCGGTGGCAACGTGAAGAAGGGTGACGTCGTCAAGGCCGTCATCGTGCGCACCGTCAAGGAGCGCCGCCGCGCTGACGGCTCGTACATCCGCTTCGACGAGAACGCCGCCGTCATTCTCAAGAACGACGGCGAGCCGCGAGGCACCCGCATCTTCGGCCCGGTTGGCCGTGAGCTGCGCGACAAGAAGTTCATGAAGATCATCTCGCTCGCGCCGGAGGTGCTGTGATGGGTCGCTCGCACATCAAGAAGGGCGACACCGTCAAGGTGATCGCTGGTAAGGACAAGGGCGGCTCCGGCAAGGTGATCGCTGTCTTCACCGAAGAGGACCGTGTGATTGTCGAGGGCATCAACCTCATCAAGAAGCACACCAAGGTCCAGGACCAGGGCGGCCGCGCCGGCATGACCGGCGGCATCGTGACCACCGAGGCCCCGATCCACGTTTCCAACGTCCAGCTGCTCGAGGGTGGCGAGCCGGTTCGCGTCGGCTACCGCCGTGAGACGGTTCAGAAGCGTCGCGCCGACGGTTCGACCTACGCCGCCGAGCGCAGTGTTCGCATCTCGCGCAAGACCGGTAAGGACATCTGATCATGACCGACACCGCTGTGGCCCCGCGCCTCAAGACGAAGTACCGCGAGGAGATCGCCCCGGCCCTGCAGGCCGAGTTCGAGATCCCGAACGTCATGCAGATCCCCGGTCTGACCAAGATCGTCGTCAACATGGGTGTGGGCGAGGCTGCTCGCGACTCCAAGCTGATCGAGGGCGCTGTCAACGACCTGACCGCGATCACCGGCCAGAAGCCGCTGATCAACAAGGCGAAGAAGTCCATCGCGCAGTTCAAGCTGCGCGAGGGCATGCCGATCGGTGCGCACGTCACGCTGCGCGGCGACCGGATGTGGGAGTTCCTCGACCGCCTGCTCTCGCTCGCGCTGCCCCGAATCAGGGACTTCCGCGGCCTCAACGGCAAGCAGTTCGACGGCAACGGCAACTACACCTTCGGTCTCACCGAGCAGGTCATGTTCCACGAGATCAACCAGGACAAGATCGACCGCTCGCGGGGCATGGACATCACCCTCGTGACGACCGCCACCAATGACGACCAGGGTCGCGCGCTGCTCAAGGCGCTCGGCTTCCCGTTCAAGGAGAACTGAGATGGCGAAGACCGCTCTCAAGGTGAAGGCCGCCCGCAAGCCGAAGTTCGCGGTTCGCGGTTACACCCGCTGCCAGCGCTGCGGCCGCCCGAAGGCTGTCTACCGCAAGTTCGGCCTGTGCCGTATCTGCCTGCGTGAGATGGCCCACCGCGGCGAGCTGCCCGGCGTCACCAAGTCCTCCTGGTGAATCTCGACAGGCTCGATCACCAGATTCACCACAACCACTGACGTTGAAGGTCCTCGTGGCTTTGTGTCGCGAGGAAACCACTACGAGAAAGGGCCGTTCGGCCAATGACGATGACTGACCCGATCGCAGACATGCTCACTCGTCTGCGCAACGCCAACCAGGCGTTCCACGATACGGTTTCGATGCCGTACAGCAAGCTGAAGCAGGGCGTCGCTGAGATCCTCCAGCAGGAGGGCTACATCACCAAGTACGAGGTGCTGGAGCCCACCGAGGGCCAGGTCGGCAAGACCCTGACCATCACCCTCAAGTACGGCCGCAACCGTGAGCGCTCGATCGCCGGCGTACGCCGCATCAGCAAGCCCGGTCTGCGTGTCTACGCGAAGCACACCGGTCTCCCCAAGGTGCTCGGCGGCCTCGGCGTCGCGATCATCTCGACGAGCCAGGGTCTGCTGACCGACCGCCAGGCGAACAAGAAGGGCGTAGGTGGGGAAGTCCTCGCCTACGTCTGGTAATCAGGGAAGGGAGAGAGAAGAACATGTCGCGTATTGGCAAGCTCCCCGTCCTGGTTCCGGCCGGCGTGGACGTCACCATCGATGGCCAGGTTGTGAGCGTCAAGGGCCCCAAGGGCTCCCTGTCGCACACCGTGGTCGACCCGATCACCGTCGAGAAGGCTCAGGACGACGAGGGCCGTAACGTCCTCGACGTCAAGCGCCCCGACGACAGCCGGGACAACAAGGCCCTCCACGGCCTGTCCCGCACGCTGGTCAACAACATGGTCCTGGGTGTCACCGAGGGCTACGAGAAGAAGCTCGAGATCGTCGGCGTGGGTTACCGCGTCCTGTCGAAGGGTCCGACCAAGCTGGAGTTCCAGCTCGGTTACTCGCACTCGATCGTCTTCGACGCCCCCGAAGGCATCACCTTCACCACCGACGGTCCGACCAAGCTCGGCGTCGTCGGCATCGACAAGCAGCTCGTCGGTGAGGTTGCGGCCAACATTCGCAAGCTGCGCAAGCCGGAGCCCTACAAGGGCAAGGGCGTTCGTTACGCCGGCGAGAACATCCGCCGCAAGGTCGGAAAGGCTGGTAAGTGATGGCCATCTCGCTGTCGAACAACAAGCACACCGCTTCCCGTGTCCGCTCGCGCCTGCGTCGTCAGGCCCGCGGTCGCAAGAAGATCGAGGGTACGCCGGCGCGCCCGCGCCTCGTCGTGACCCGGTCGGCCAAGCACATCACCGCCCAGGTCGTGGACGACCTGGCCGGCAAGACGCTTGCCTCGGCTTCGACCATCGAGGGCGACCTGCGGTCCGCCTCCGGTGACAAGACCGCCAAGGCCAAGCAGGTCGGCGAGCTGGTCGCGTCGCGTGCCAAGGCCGCTGGGGTCGAGACCGTCGTCTTCGACCGCGCCGGCAACAAGTACCACGGCCGTGTCGCCGCGCTCGCTGATGGCGCGCGCGAGGCCGGTCTGACCTTCTGATCGCAACGATCGAACGAGAGAAGAGGAAAGTCTGATGAGCGGAGCCCAGCGCGGACAGCGTGGTGGCGAGCGCCGAGGTCGCGACGATCGTCGCAACCAAGGTGCCGACAAGACCGCCTACATCGAGAAGGTCGTCGCGATCAACCGAGTTGCCAAGGTCGTGAAGGGTGGTCGTCGCTTCAGCTTCACCGCCCTCGTGATCGTCGGCGACGGCGAAGGTCTGGTCGGCGTCGGCTACGGTAAGGCGAAGGAAGTTCCCGCGGCGATCGCCAAGGGTGTCGAGGAAGCGAAGAAGAACTTCTTCCGCGTTCCCCGCATCCAGGCCACGATCCCGCACCCGGTGCAGGGCGAGAAGGCCGCTGGTGTGGTCATGCTCCGCCCGGCCGCTCCTGGGACCGGTGTTATCGCCGGTGGCCCGGTGCGCGCCGTCCTGGAGTGCGCCGGCATCCACGACATCCTGAGCAAGTCGCTCGGGTCGTCCAACCAGATCAACATCGTCCACGCGACGGTCGAGGCGCTCCGGATGCTCGAGACGCCCGAGGCTGTTGCCGCGCGTCGTGGTCTCCCGGTCGAGGACGTTGCCCCGGAGGCGCTGCTCAAGGCGCAGGCCGAGGTTGCGGCGCCCAAGGCGGGGGTGTCGGCCTGATGGCACAGCTCAAGGTCCAGCAGAAGAAGGGCCTCGTTGGTCTGAAGCAGAACCAGCGAGACACTCTGCGTACGCTCGGTCTCAAGCGGATCGGCGACGTGGTCGTCAAGGAGGACCGCCCGGAGATCCGGGGCATGGTCCAGACCGTCCGTCACCTGGTGACGGTCGAGGAGGTCGACTGATATGGCACTCAAGGTGCACAACCTGGCGCCGGCTCCCGGCTCCAGGAAGGCCAAGACCCGAGTAGGTCGTGGTGAGGCGTCCAAGGGTAAGACCGCGGGTCGCGGCACCAAGGGCACCAAGGCCCGCTACCAGGTCCCGGCTGCCTTCGAGGGCGGCCAGACCCCGATGCACATGCGGCTCCCCAAGCTGAAGGGGTTCAAGAACCCGTTCAAGGTGGAGTTCCAGGTCGTCAACCTCGACAAGCTCAACGAGCTGTTCCCGGAGGGTGGCACCGTCACCCCCGAGACGCTCATCGAGAAGGGCGCGGTTCGCAAGAACCTCCCCGTCAAGGTTCTGGGTCAGGGCGACCTGACCGTCAAGGTCGAGATCAGCGCCAACGCCTTCTCCGGCTCTGCCAAAGAGAAGATCGAGGCCGCTGGCGGAACTGTCACGGTTCTCTGACAGTTCTACTAACGTAGAGCCTGTCACGTGGAAGCGCGGCCGGGTCGCCCCTTCGGGGTCCCGACCGCGCTCCCGCTGTTTCAGCCCTACGTGCATGAGCTGCCGTGGAGGCTGTTAGGCTGCCACGGGTTTTCGCATCGGCGCAGGCCCTGCGACCCCTGATTGTCGAAAGAGGATCCATTCGTGCTTGGCGCGTTCGCATCAGCGTTCCGTACCCCGGACCTGCGCAAGAAGCTGCTCTTCGTTCTCCTGATCGTCGTGATCTTCAGGGCTGGGTCTCAGATCCCGGCTCCTGGCGTTCACGTCGCGAACGTCCAGCAGTGTCTTGACGCAGCCCAGACCGGTGACAGCGCCGGCCTCTACAACCTGGTCAATCTCTTCTCCGGCGGGGCGCTGCTGCAGCTGACCGTCTTCGCGCTCGGCATCATGCCGTACATCACCGCGAGCATCATCTTGCAGCTGCTCGTCGTGGTGATCCCGCGACTGGAGCGGCTCAAGAAGGAGGGCCAGGCCGGGCAGTCGAAGATCACCCAGTACACCCGCTACCTGACGCTCGGCCTCGCGGTCCTGCAGGCCACCGGCATCGTCGCGCTGGCCCGCTCCGGCGACCTGCTCCAGGGTTGTACGCAGCCTCTGCTGCACGACGACGGCACAGCCACCTTCCTGGTCATGGTCGTCACCATGACCGCCGGCACCGCCGTCATCATGTGGCTGGGTGAGCTGATCACCGAGCGCGGTATCGGCAACGGTATGTCGATCCTGATCTTCACCCAGGTCGTCGCCACCTTCCCGGCCACCATGTGGGCCGTCAAGAACGACAAGGGCTGGTGGACCTTCGCGATCGTGCTCATCATCGGTCTGGCGATCATGGCCGCGGTCATCTTCATCGAGCAGGCCCAGCGCCGGATCCCGGTTCAGTACGCCCGCCGGATGGTCGGCCGCAAGATGTTCGGCGGCTCCTCGACGTACATCCCTCTGAAGGTGAACCAGGCCGGTGTCATCCCGGTCATCTTCGCCTCGTCGCTGCTCTACCTTCCGGCGATGGCGGCGCAGTTCAACCAGAACGCGCAGGACCCGCCCATCTGGGTCGACTGGATCAACAACTACTTCGTCCAGGGTGACCACCCGATCTACATGGCGACGTACTTCGCGCTGATCATCTTCTTCACCTACTTCTACGTGTCGATCACCTTCAACCCGCCGGAGGTCGCCGACAACATGAAGAAGTACGGCGGCTTCATTCCGGGAATCCGGGCTGGGAAGCCGACCGAGGACTATCTGTCCTACGTTCTGTCCCGCATCACCCTGCCGGGCTCGCTCTACCTCGGTCTGGTTGCGCTCATCCCGCTGATCGCGCTGGCGCTCATCAATGCGAACCAGAACTTCCCGTTCGGTGGCACCTCGATCCTGATCATGGTCGGCGTTGCCCTCGACACGGTGAAGCAGATCGAGAGCCAGCTCCAGCAGCGCAACTATGAAGGGTTCCTCCGATGAGACTGATCATCATGGGCCCGCCGGGTGCCGGTAAGGGCACCCAGGCGAAGTTCATCGCCGAGCACTTCGGCATCCCCGCGATCTCGACCGGAAACATCCTCCGGGCGAACGTCGACGCAGGGACGCCGCTCGGCGTCGAGGCCGACTCGTACATGAGCAAGGGCGAGTACGTCCCGGACTCGGTGATGAACCTGATGGTTCGCAACCGCATCGACGAGCCCGACGCAGCCAAGGGGTTCCTGCTCGACGGATACCCGCGGACGCTCGCGCAGGTCGAGGAGCTCGACGGGATGATCAAGTTCACCGGCCACGCGCTGGACGCGGTGGTCGTGCTGACGGTCGACAAGGACGAGATCGTGCAGCGGCTGCTGCAGCGTGCTGAGCTCGAGGGTCGCTCCGACGACACCGAAGAGGTCATCCGCCGCCGCCAGGAGGTCTACCTCGAGGAGACCGCGCCGCTGATCGAGGTCTACAAGGGCCGTGGCCTGGTCCACGAGATCGACGGCATGGGCGACGTCGACGATGTCACCAAGCGGATCTTCGATGAGCTCGACATCGTTCACGAGTCCTGAACCACAACATCTTTACGCAACGGGGGAGCAGTGGGCTTCTTGAACAAGGTCCAGATCAAGACCCCTGAGCAGATCGAGAAGATGCGTATCGCCGGCCTCGTGGTCGGCGAGACGCTCGAGGTGCTCCGGGCCGCCGCGCGGCCCGGAGTCACGCTTCTCGAGCTCGACGCCATCGCCGAGGACTCGATCCGGTCCCGGGGTGGCGTCCCGTCGTTCCAGGGCTACCACGGCTTCCCGGGCTCGATCTGTGCCTCGGTCGATGAGGTCGTGGTCCACGGCATCCCGGGGTCCCGGGAGCTGAAGGACGGCGACATCATCTCCATCGACTGCGGCGCCATCGTCGACGGCTGGCACGGCGACGCCGCGATCACGGTCGCCATGGGATCGGTCTCCGACGAGGTCTCCGAGCTGATGCGGGTCACCGAGGAAGCCATGTGGCACGGCATCGCCGCCGCCCGCCTCGGCGGCCGGGTCACCGATATCGGCCACGCCATCGAGACCTATGTCGACTCCCAGGGGGACTATGGCATCCTCGAGGAGTTCAGCGGCCACGGCATCGGCACCGAGATGCACATGGAGCCGTCGGTGTTCAACTACGGCAAGCCGGGCAAGGGCGCCAAGCTGCAGCGCGGCATCGCGCTGGCCATCGAGCCGATGCTCACCCTCGGCGGCCCCGAGGTCACCACCCTCGAGGACGACTGGACCGTCGTCACCGACGACGGCTCCTGGGCCGCCCACTTCGAGCACACCTTCGCGCTCACCTCCGACGGCGCCTGGGTGCTCACCGCACTCGACGGCGGCGAGGAGATGCTCGGCAAGCTCGGCGTCCCCTGGGGCGGTCACTGAGCCGCGGCAGGGTCGAGTGGCGGGATGACTGAGATCGTGCGCTTCGCGCCGGTGGACGAGGTCGCCGCCGATCTCGGGTTGCTGACCGCCGCGGAGCGGGCCCGCCACCAGCGCCTGGTGGCCGAGGCCGACCAAGAGGCGTACGCGGCAGCGCACGTCCTCGTCCGCGAGTGCGCTGCGGAGCTGCTGGGCCTCGCGCGCGAGGAGATCGTGATCGAGCAGCGCTGCGCTCGGTGCGGCAGCACCGAGCACGGCGCGCCGTCGGTGGCCGGTCAGGCGCGGTCCGCGGTCCAGGTGAGCCTCAGCCATGCTCGCGGGCAGGTCGCGGCGGTCGCCGCCACCCGTCGGTGCGGCATCGACGTGGAGAGAGTCGTGCGCGGGCCCGACCGGGCGCTCTCGCCGCTCGAGGCGGCCTGGGTGTCGGGGCAGCCGGACGCTGCGTACGCGTTCACGCGGTTGTGGGTGCGCAAGGAGGCGTTGGTGAAGGCCGGCCACGGCAGCATGGCGGCCGCGCAGCGCCTCGACGTTCTCGCGGAGGAGGGCCCGATGGACCAGTTCGGCGACCTCCGGATCACCCAGTGGGAGGGCCCCGGATTTCTCGGCGCCGTCGCGATCTGTGCCGACATGCGGACCGAAAACTGATAGGAAACTGAACGAAACCCGGTTGTCCACGCGTTTGACTAGCGGTTATGCGACATCACCTGTCGATTGACAGAGAAAGGGACCTCGGCACCTCGCGTCTCGGCCCGTCTGTGAGTAACTTGGTCAGCCCGCGGGGACAGGGAGAGCCCCGTACTCGGGAGGAATAACCGGATGAGTACGCAGTTGCGACGACCCATGGCGGCGCGACCCAATCCATCAGCACGGACGCGAAGCGCGATCATCGATCGACTCAGTCCTGAGGACATCGAGATGTTCTGGGACCAGATCGCCACCTCGCTCCCGCTCATCGAGGAGACCGGCCCCGGTGGCGCGCACGACGAGGTCGTCGTCACCTTCTGCTGGCGCGACGACGAGGCCGAGGAGGTGTTCCTCTTCGCCAATCGGCTCTCCGACGAGCGTCACCTCGACGAGACGATGCTCGAGCGCAAGGCAGGCACCGACCTGTGGCACGCCTCGTTCCTGATGAAGGCCGACTGGCGCGCCTCCTACGCCTTCCTGTGCAAGCACCCCGGCGAGCTGGCCCCGTGGGAGAGCGAGGGGCAGATCGAGCTCCGTGCCGTGCTGCACCGCGGATATCTCGACCCGCTCAACCCCGACTGGTGCCACAACCGGCAGGGCATCAAGCAGTCGGTCGTCTCGCTGCCCGACGCTCCGCTGCAGCCGTGGCTGCCCCGCCGCGACGACGTCGTCCCCGGCACCGTCACCTTGGAGGCGGGCCCGGACGGACGCGACGTCTGGCTCTACGACCCGGCAGGCGCCGGGCTCAACGTCGACCTGCCGCTCGTGGTCGCGCTCGACGGCGAGATCTGGACCGACCACCACTCGCTGCCGACGACGCTCGACAACCTGATCGCCGACGGCCACCTCCGCCACGTACGCTGCGTCCTGCCCGCCTCCGGCGGCCGCGACAAGCGCTGGGAGGAGCTGGCCGGTGGCGAGGGTGCCGACTACATCGTCAACCAGCTGCTGCCGTGGGTGCGCGAGCGTCGTGCGGTCTCCGAGGAGACGTACGTCGTGGGCCAGAGCCTCGGCGGCGTGACCGCGCTGCGGGCCGGACTGACCTATCCCGAGCACATCCACGGTGTAGCCAGCCAGTCGGCCTCGCTGTGGCTCGACGACCTCGCCGACGCCGTCACGCCGGAGGCCAGGACCCGCGTGCACCTGGCGCACGGCACCCAGGAGTGGGTCCTCGACGAGCTCCACCACGACCTCGTCGACCGTCTCCGGGCGGCCGGGATCGACGTCACGTCCGCGGAGCACAACGGCGGCCACGACTACGCCTGGTGGCGTTCAGCCGTCGCCGACGGACTCCGCGCTCTGCTGCCCCCGGAATAAACGACGCCTCGGTGGGGGTTGAGCCCTCACGTGAAGCTGAGCGTTCTCGACCTGGTCCCGGTCCGCAAGGACCAGTCCTCCGCAGATGCCCTGGCCGCGACCCTGTCGTTGGCCAAGATCGCCGACGAGCTGGGATACGAGCGCTACTGGCTCGCCGAGCACCACAACATGCCCGCGGTCGGCTCGACCAACCCGCCAGTGCTGATCTCGCTGGTGGCCGGCGCGACCGAGCGCATCCGAGTCGGCTCCGGCGGTGTGATGCTGCCCAACCACGCCCCGTTGGTCGTGGCCGAGCAGTTCGCGCTGCTGGAAGCGGCGTTCCCCGGGCGGATCGACCTCGGCATCGGCCGCGCGCCGGGCACCGATCCGGTCACCTCGTGGGCGCTGCGCCACGGTGCCGGGGGAGTGACCGACGACGCGGTGAACCGGTTCCCAGGGTATCTCGACAACATCGTCTCCATGATGGCACCCGAGGGTGTGGGGCTGATGGCCGGAGGTCGCCAGCACGTCCTGCACGCGACCCCGTCGGCAGCGTCGGTCGCCGAGCTCTGGCTGCTCGGCTCCTCGGACTACTCGGCGCGCCTGGCCGCCGAGAAGGGGCTGCCGTACGTCTTTGCGCACCACTTCGCGGGCAACGGCACCGACACCAAGGCGATGATCGACCTCTACCGGTCGACGTTCCGACCGTCGGAGCTCCTCCGTGAGCCGAAGACGTTCCTCACGGTGAACGCGAGCGTGGCCGAGACCGCGGAGGAGGCCGACCGCCGGGCCCTGCCGCAGCTGCTGACCATGCTGAAGCTGCGTACGGGCCAGCCGCTGACCGCGCAGCCCAGCATCGACGAGGCCGAGAAGACCGAGATCCCCGAGGCCCACCAGGGGCTCGTCGACACCATGCGCCACCGCTGGATCATCGGCACCGCCGAGTATGCGAAGGCGCGCCTGGCCGGAATGGCCGACGAGTACGGCGTGGACGAGGTCATGGTGAACCCTGTCGGATCTGCGTACGAGGGAACGGATCCGCGCACCGCGCCGGCCCGTGAGGAGACCCTGCGCCTGCTGGCGAGCTGAGTCGGGCGGCGGCGTAGGATCTGGCCCACCCCGTCGGAAGGTGACGGCGCGCCTGAGCCACTCGGGAAGAGGGACCTAGGACACTGTCTGCTTCTGGGCGCGTAACTCTGCGCTCGGGCACGGGTTGTGCCAATCTGATCACCGCTCCTTTCCTTCTCCACATTTGAAAGTGCCGCCTCATGACACGCTGGAGCCTGCGCTTGTTGAAGCGCGGGGCGCCCCAGACTGCGACGCTCGCTGAGCAGTCAGATCCGGGTCCTGCTCGCTCATTCCCTCCGACGAACGGCCATGCCGCGCCCTTTCCACCGGTGCCACCGAACCCCGTCGCGCCGCCGACACCTGCTTCCATGCCGGTCTCCTCGACACCTGCGTTGCCTCCGGAGGAGGAGGACGAGGCCTGGCCCGAGATCATGGAGCAGTTCGGGCTCCACCTGATCAGCCTGGCCGAGCAGATGCGCATCTCGCTCGACGGTCTGGAGGCCGACGAGGACGATCCCGAGCGGTTGCGGAAGCTCTACGAGGTCGACCACGCGGTGACTCGCATGCGGCGCGCCAGCCGCGACCTGCGTACGCTCGCCGGCCGGGCTCAGGACGAGATGGGCGGCATCGACACCTCGCTGCTGGACATCATCCGGATGGCGCTGTCGAGCATCGAGCGCTACAACCAGGTGACGATCGGCCGGGTGAGCGAGCTGGCCGTCATCGGCTATGCCGCCGACGATGTCGCCTGCCTGATCGCCGCGCTGCTGGACAACGCGACCAAGTACTCCCCTGGAGCGGTGACGGTCAACGTCCACCTGGCCGACGCCGGTGACGTGCTCTTCCGGATCGAGGACACCGGCATCGGCATCCCGGAGCGGTCGGTGGGACGCCTCAACGCGCTGCTCGCAGGCCCGGTCGTGGAGCTGGTCAGCAAGTCCGGCAGCCACACCGGCTTTCCGGTGGTGCACCGGATCGCCCGCAAGTATGACATCGACGTACGCCTCGCCACCCGGCCCGCACCCGGCAACGGGATGATCGCGATGGTGACCGTCCCGGCTCAGCTGCTGTGCGAGGTGCCGGTCGCTCCGATCGAGCCGGCCGAGCTGCCGAGGGGCTCCAGCGCGAGCAGCGTCGCGGTCCTGCCTCCCGCCCCGCGGCGGCGAGGCCCCCAGCAGGTGTCACAGCCGGTCTCGCAGCCCGTGTCACAGCCGGCAGCCCAGCCTGCGCGCCTGGAGACTCGGCGGTCCCCGCTCGAGCCCGTCGAGCCCATCGACCCCGCGCGGCGGCCAACGCATCGGACCGACCCGCTCACCGATCCGTTCACCGAGCCGCACCCGGAGGCACAGACCGGACAGCACCCCGGGCAGCAGCCACCGCAGCGGCCGGAGGCCCAGTTCGCGCCCGCACCCAGCCAGCAGGCCTCGCCGGATCCGTCGACCGACACCCTGAAATCGCCGATCCCGCTCCCCGGTGAAACGGGTGGGGCGGATGAGACGAACGAGGCCTCCGTGCCCGCTGAACAGAGCGGACCAGTAGAGTCCGGTGCGCTCCCGCGCCGGGAGCCGGTCAGCCTGCGCAACAAGCAGACCGTGCCTGAAGCAGCCGTCGGACCGAAGACCGAGGACTCCTCACCGGAGGGCCAGTCGGCGGCCCGGCACTCCTTCGCAGACGACCTCGACGCGTTCTCCCTTGGTAGCTAAGTCCCAGCAGTGAAAGGAACCCTTTCGTAATGGAAAGCCCGGTCGTTCCCCGCGACCCCAAGGAATTCAGCTGGCTGATCGACAACTTCGCCAGCTCCACTCCCGGTGTGACCCATGCGCTCATCGTCTCCTCCGACGGTCTCCCGCTGATCGGTGCCGGCGGCATGTCCGCCAACGTCGCCGACCCTCTTGCCGCGATGACCGCCGGGGTGATCAGTCTCGGCAACAACATCGCGCGTGAGGTGGGTGAGCCTGGCTGTGACCAGGTGATGCTGAAGTTCCACAGCGGCCACTTCCTCTTCATGGGCATCGGCGACCTCGCCGGCTTCGCCGTCCTCGTCGGCGCCGGTGCGAACCTGGGCGTCGTCGCCCACAAGATGGCCCAGCTGGTCGACGCCGTCGGCCACGTACTCACTCCCCAGATGCGCGACGAGCTGCGCCAGATGACGGTCAGCTCGATGGCGGGGGAGCGGGCGTGAACGAACGTCAGCGAGCGGAGGGGGCACCATGAGTTCCAATCCGTGGGTACGGCCCTATGTGCTCACCGGCGGCCGGACCCAGACGAACCACCAGCTGTACGTGCACACGCTGATCTCGGCGTCGCACTTCGATGCGCGAGCGGCGTCCAAGCTGACGCCAGAGTCGCGCCGGCTCTACGACCGTGTACGTCTCGGGCCACAGTCGGTCGCGGAGCTGTCCGCGCATTGCGGGATCTCACTCGGGGTGACTCGCGTGCTGCTCGAGGACCTTGCCTCGACCGAGCACCTGCAGATCAATGAGGGGGCCTACGACTCCCCGTTCGACCACCGTCTGTTGAAGAGAGTTATCGATGGCCTTTCCGAGCTCGGCTGACCGCCAGTCGCTGTCCGTCACCTCTGCCAAGCTCGTGGTCGCAGGAGGTTTCGGTGTCGGGAAGTCGACCCTGGTCGCCTCCGTCTCCGAGATCCCGCCGGTGAACACCGAGGCCTGGATGACGCAGGCCGGCGAGTCGGTGGACCCGCTCTCGGACTCGAGCGCGAAGACGACCACGACGGTCGCGATGGACTTCGGCCGGGTCACCCTCGCCCCCGACCTGCTGCTCTACCTGTTCGGTACGCCGGGGCAGCCCCGGTTCTGGCCGATGTGGGACGACCTGTGCCGCGGCGCCAGCGGTGCCGTCGTGCTCGTCGACACCCGCCATCTCGATGCGTCGTTCCCCGCGATCAACTACTTCGAGAACGACTCCGCCGTACCGTTCGTCGTGGCGGTGAACCTGTTCGACGGAAAGCTCACCCATTCCCTGGAGAAGGTGCGCGAGGCACTCTGCCTCGACGAGAAGACGCCGCTGGTGACCGTGGATGCCCGCGACCGCAGGTCCACGGCCAAGACGCTGGTCGCCTGCCTGGCACACACGATGAAAACCACCCCCACCCGCGCCTGACCCCGGAGGCGTCCCCACTCCGAAGGAGTTTCCTTGCGCAAGATCTTGATCGTCGGCGCCGGACAGGCGGGCATGCAGCTCGCTCTCAGCCTCCAGATCGAGGGCTATGAGGTGACGGTCATGTCCGCGCGTACGCCCGACGAGCTGCGCGACGGCTGGCCGATGTCGACGCAGGTCATGTTCGAGCCCGCCCTGGCCTACGAGCGTGCCTACGACCTGAACCTCTGGGAGGACGAGGCACCGCGCATCCCCGCGGTCGGCATCTCGGTCAGCCCTGAGCCCGGGGTCCGGGCGCTGAAGTTCGACGGGCCGTGGCAGCCGTACGCCATGTCCGTCGACCAGCGGCTGAAGATGTCCACCTGGCTGGAGCTGTTCGAGGACCGCGGCGGCCGGATCATCTACCACCCCGTGATGACCTCCGACCTGGCCGGCCTGGCGCCGATGTACGACCTGACCCTCATCGCCGCGGGCAAGGGCGAGATCGTCGACCTCTTCGACCGGGACCCCGTCCGCTCGAAGTACACCAGCCCCGGCCGTACGCTCTCGGCGATCTATCTCCAGAACTGGGTCGAGCCGGACGACTTCCCGGCCGGGAGCATGCGGATCAACGTCGCGCCCGGGGTGGGGGAGCTGTTCGTGATCCCCGCCCTGACCAGCGCCGGACCGAGCCGGGTCGCGTTCGTCGAGGCGGTCCCGGACGGCCCCTTCGACTGCTTCTGGGACCGCCCGCGTCCCGACGAGCACCTGCGCCGTCTCCAGCACCTGATGCTCGAGCACATGCCGTGGGAGGGCGAGCTGATGCGCGAGTGCGTGCCGACCGACGCCCGCGCCTCGCTCTCGGGCTCCTTCACCGGCATGATCCGCAAGCCGTACGCCGAGGTCGCCGACGGCACCTACGTCTTCGGCATGGGCGACGTCGTCGTGGTCAACGACCCGATCGCGGGTCAGGGGTCCAACAACGCCGCCCACTGCGCCGGGATCTACACCAAGGCGATCGTCGAGCGTGGCGACCAGCCGTTCGACCCGGAATGGATGCAGGCGACCTTCGAGACCTTCTGGGAGACCCGTGCCCAGCACTCGACCGGCATGACCGACGCGCTGCTCAACCCGCTGCCCGAGCACGTGCAGCAGGTGCTCGGCGCGGCCACCCAGCACCAGGCGGTGGCGGACCGGTTCACCCGGCTGTTCCCGCACCCCGAGGATCTCGGACCGTTCCTCGGCGACCCGGAGGCGGCGATGGCGTACATCGCAGAGGTCGCGGAGGCGGACGCAGCCGCCCGGGCCTGAGCGAGCGTCAGCGAGCGATCACAGAGGTTCAAGCCGCCGCTTCCGTATTCTCTGCAGTGCTCTACGGAGGCGGCGGCTTGACGATTAGGGCATTGCTGTTCTACGGGACTACGCTTGGTAGTCGGTCCAACGTGGGTCTGTCCCGTCGTGCCTCGCGGCTGCCCGGTCAGCGCGCTTCTGCGCGTTCGCGGGTGAGACATGCAGATGGCTTCACGAGGTCCACTCCGGTATTCGGAGAGGTTCCCGGACCGCCCGCGGGTCATCCGATCCGTGGTTTGAACGGTAGATGACCGACCAACAGATTGCAGAGGGCATGCCGAAGAAAGAAGGCGTGATCGAGATCGAGGGCACCGTAGTGGAGGCCCTCCCCAACGCTATGTTCCGCGTGGAGCTGAGCAACGGACACAAGGTTCTCGCCCACATCAGCGGCAAGATGCGGCAGCACTACATCCGGATCCTTCCTGAGGACCGCGTGGTGGTGGAGCTGTCCCCCTACGACCTGACGCGCGGTCGGATCGTCTACCGCTACAAGTAGCCAGCCGACGATCAAGAAAGGGCTGACATGAAGGTCAACCCGAGCGTTAAGAAGATCTGTGACAAGTGCAAGGTGATCCGTCGCCACGGCCGCGTCATGGTGATCTGCGAGAACCCGCGCCACAAGCAGCGCCAGGGCTGAGTCCCAGCTCGCAGCACAACTGAATACTTCATCGAGTCGCTAGGACACAGGCCAGAACTTTCTGGGTCCGAACTCACCTCCGGAGCAGAGGCCGGAGCCCGAGGGTGCCACCCCGGGACGCGACCCGACCGACACCTCTGACGCAACGTAAGGATCACAATGGCACGCCTCCAAGGTGTTGACCTTCCGCGCGACAAGCGCGTGGAGATCGCTCTCACCTACGTCTACGGCATCGGCCGTACCACCTCGCAGAAGCTCCTCGAGGCCACCGGCGTCAACCCGAACACCCGGGTGCACGCTCTGGCTGAGGACGAGCTGGTCAAGCTCCGCGACGAGATCGAAGCCCAGGGCATCCAGACCGAGGGTGACCTCCGTCGTGAGGTCCAGGCCGACATCCGTCGCAAGATCGAGATCGGCAGCTACCAGGGACGCCGCCACCGTCAGGGCCTTCCGGTCCGCGGTCAGCGCACCAAGACCAACGCGCGCACCCGCAAGGGCCCGAAGCGCACCGTCGCCGGCAAGAAGAAGGCCAAGTGATTCGACGCCTGTACCGGACTTTTCCGGGCAGCGTTGATCCGGCCTTCGCCTCGATCTCACAGACCAGCCAACTCAGGAGTTAATGCATGCCTCCGAAGACCCGACAGGGTGCGACGAAGGTTCGTCGCAAGGAGAAGAAGAACGTCGCTCAGGGCGAAGCCCACATCAAGAGCACGTTCAACAACACGATCGTCACGATCACCGACCCGACCGGTGCGGTGATCTCGTGGGCCTCGGCCGGCACCGTCGGCTTCAAGGGCTCGCGTAAGTCCACCCCGTTCGCCGCTCAGATGGCCGCCGAGGCCGCTGGTCGCCGTGCGATGGACCACGGCATGAAGAAGATCGACGTCTTCGTGAAGGGCCCGGGCTCGGGCCGCGAGACCGCGATCCGTTCCCTGGGTGCGATCGGCCTCGAGGTCGGCACCATCCAGGACGTCACGCCGGCCCCGCACAACGGTTGCCGTCCGCCCAAGCGCCGTCGCGTTTGATCCCCACCGAGACATAGAAGGAGACTGAAGAGTAATGGCCCGTTACACCGGACCCATGACCCGCAAGTCGCGCCGTCTCGGTGTCGACCTTGTCGGCAACGACGCGGCGTTCGAGAAGCGCCCCTACCCTCCCGGCCAGCACGGCCGCGGCCGCATCAAGGAGAGCGAGTACCTCCTCCAGCTTCGTGAGAAGCAGAAGGCTCGCTTCACCTACGGCGTGATGGAGAAGCAGTTCGCTTCCTACTACGCCGAGGCCCACCGTCGCGGTGGCAAGACCGGCGACAACCTCCTGGTGCTCCTCGAGGGCCGCCTGGACAACGTCGTCTACCGTGCCGGGTTCGCCCGCACCCGCCGCCAGGCCCGCCAGCTGGTCGTTCACGGCCACTTCCTGGTCAACGGCAAGAAGGTCAACGTGCCTTCGTACCAGGTCTCGGCTCACGACGTCATCGACGTTCGCGAGAAGTCGCTGGAGATGACCCCGTTCATCGTGGCTCGCGAGACCCACGGCGAGCGCGTCGTCCCGGCTTGGCTCGAGGCTGTCCCGAACCGGATGCGCATCCTGGTTCACCAGCTCCCCGTCCGGGCTCAGATCGACGTCCCGGTCCAGGAGCAGCTGATCGTCGAGTACTACTCGAAGCTCTGATCAGCCCTATGCAGTAACCACGGCGAGTCCCCGGCGTTCAAACTTCACAGAAGAAGTACGCCGGGGCCTTGCCGCCCCCACAGCCTTCCGTCATCACCCCTTGAAGTTCGGGTCCGTCAAATAGCGGTCGGCCCGGAAAGGACAAATCAGTGCTTATCGCACAGCGCCCCACCCTGTCGGAAGAGTCCGTCGAGGAGTTCCGCTCCCGTTTCGTGATCGAGCCCCTCGAGCCGGGCTTCGGTTACACGCTGGGCAACTCTCTTCGGCGCACCCTGCTCTCTTCGATCCCCGGTGCTTCGGTCACCTCGATCAAGATCGACGGCGTTCTCCACGAGTTCTCGACCATCGAGGGCGTCAAGGAGGATGTCACCGAGATCATCCTCAACCTCAAGGGTCTGGTCGTCTCCTCCGAGCACGACGAGCCCGTCACCATGTACCTGCGAAAGTCCGGTGCCGGTGACGTCACCGCTGCCGACATCGCGCCGCCGGCCGGTGTCGAGGTGCACAACCCCGACCTGAAGATCGCGACGCTGTCCGACAAGGGCAAGATCGAGCTCGAGCTCGTCGTCGAGCGTGGCCGCGGCTACGTCTCCGCGGTCCAGAACAAGGGCGCCGAGAACGAGATCGGCCGGATCCCGGTCGACTCGATCTACTCGCCGGTCCTCAAGGTCAGCTACAAGGTCGAGGCCACCCGTGTCGAGCAGCGCACGGACTTCGACAAGCTCGTCATCGACGTCGAGACCAAGCCGTCGATCGCTCCCCGCGACGCGATCGCCTCGGCCGGTAAGACCCTGGTCGAGCTCTTCGGTCTGGCCCGTGAGCTGAACGTCGACGCCGAGGGCATCGACATCGGCCCGTCGCCGGTCGACGAGCAGCTCGCCGCCGACCTCGCCCTCCCGGTCGAGGACCTGCAGCTGACCGTCCGCTCCTACAACTGCCTCAAGCGCGAGGGCATCCACACCGTGGGTGAGCTCATCTCCCGCTCGGAGCAGGACCTGCTCGACATCCGCAACTTCGGCGCCAAGTCCATCGACGAGGTCAAGCTGAAGCTGCACGAGATGGGCCTGTCGCTCAAGGACAGCGCCCCGGGCTTCGACCCGTCCGCCGCCCTCGCCGCCTACGGCGACGATGACGACGACGCGTTCGTCGAGGACGAGCAGTACTGAGTTGTTACGCCCGGCCAGGCGGCTCCGCCACGGCCGGGCGGACAGTTTCGCCATGGGTTTGCGGTGCAGCCGCGGCCCGGCGTAATCCATGAGAAAACCGCCCATCTGGGCGTCTACCCCGGTACCTAGTACGGCCGGAGAGAAGGAGCAGGCTCGATGCCTAGCCCGAAGAAGGGTGCCCGCCTCGGCGGTTCGCCCGCGCACCAGAAGCTGATCGTCTCGAACCTCGCCACCGCGCTGTTCGAGAACGGCCGCATCACCACCACCGAGGCCAAGGCCCGGGTTCTCCGCCCCGTCGCGGAGAAGCTGATCACCAAGGCCAAGAAGGGTGACCTGCACAACCGTCGCGAGGTCCTCAAGACCATCCGCGACAAGTCGGTCGTGCACACCCTCTTCACCGAGATCGCCGAGCAGTTCGCGGAGCGTCCGGGTGGCTACACCCGGATCACCAAGATCGGTCCCCGCAAGGGCGACAACGCTCCGATGGCTGTGATCGAGCTCGTCAACGAGGCCTACGAGCCGAAGACCAAGGCTGCTCCGGCTGCCGCGGCTCCGGTTGCTGCCCCCGTTGAGGAGACCCCGGCCGACGAGGCGCCGGCCGAGGAGGCTGCTGCCGAGGAGACCGAGGCCACCGAGGCTGCTGCCGACGAGGCGCCTGCTGAGGAGACCAAGGACGAGGCCAAGGCCTGATCTGGTTTCAAACAGTGGCCCGTCACCCGCGAGGGTGACGGGCCGCCGTCATTTCCAGGCCTCCTGCTCCGATCGGGCCAGCAGCCAGCAGACGACCCCGCCGAGGACCATGGCCACCGTCGTCACCAAGGCGGACAGAGCCGACAACAGCTGCGCCGCGGCGTAGTTGTCGAAAGACACCGTCTGCGGCGCCGCGAGGGACAGGGGCACGTGCACCACGATGAGCAGGAAATATGTGACCGGGAGCCCGATCAGCCACCGGCGACCGGTCCAAGCGGCGCATCCCCAACCGGCGAGGACCAACAGCAGGACCAGCGGTGCGAGCAGGCCGACGACGATCGGGTTGTAGAACTGGAACAGCTCGACGAGGGCGTGCCAGAGCACGGTGTTCAAGAGCCACGCGAGCATCGGCAGCGCGATGCCCAGGAGCCGGCCCGTCGGGGTGCGTGCGATGACTGCGGCGCCGCCTGCCACCACCGCATACAGCAGCGCGTTGAGCACGATGGTGACGATGGTGACGATCGTCATGGCGGCCGCGGTGCCGCCGAGGAGGTAGACCAGGACGAGGCCGATCAGGGCGATCCCGATCTGCAGGAGCACCACCGCGGTGATCACGGCGATGGTGACTGCCTTGGTCGATCGAGCGGCGCTACCGGTGCCGTCGGCCCCTGAGCGGGGCGTCGGGGGCGGTGGGGGAGGCGACGCTGAGTGGCTCATGGCGGGCAGCCTGTCGGATCCGCTGCCCGCTTGGCCACTCCATTCGAGGGCCGACGGTCAGAGTCCGGCGAAAGCTGCCTCGCGCATTCCGTCCGGAGCCGGTGTTGCTGGGACAATGAGCGACGTGCGTATCAGGATCGACCTCGCCTACGACGGCACCATGTTCCACGGCTGGGCGACCCAGCCGGGGCTGCGCACGGTGCAGGGAGAGCTGCAGGACGCGCTGGCGACGGCCCTGCGGATGCCGGCGATCGACGATCGGTCCCAGGTGTGGGTGACGGTGGCGGGGCGTACGGACTCGGGAGTGCACGCCCGCGGCCAGGTCGCGCACTTCGACGTCGACGCAGAGGTGCTCGAGTCCTCGCGGGGACGGACGGAGCAGTCGCCGCTCGACTCGCTGGTGCGCCGCCTGAACGGGATCCTCCCAGCTGACCTGCGGGTTCACCGGGCGACCGAGGCGCCGGAGGGGTTCAACGCCAGGTTCTCGGCCCTGTCGCGACGCTATGTCTACCGGATCGTGGACGATCCGGCGTACGTCGATCCCCTGCAGCGCGGTCACGTGCTCTACCGGACCCGGCGGTTGGATCTGTCCTCGATGAACGTCGCCTCCGCCGATCTCGTCGGCCTCAACGACTTCGCCTCCTTCTGCAAGCCGCGCGAGGGTGCGACCACCATCCGCGACCTGCGCCAGCTCACCTGGGACCAACGCCCCGACGGGATCATCGAGGCGACCGTCCTCGCCGACGCCTTCTGCCACTCGATGGTGCGATCCCTGGTCGGCTGCCTGATGGTGATCGGGGAGGGGCGCAAGGACGTCACCTGGGCGAAGGAGTCACTGGCATCGCGCACCCGGTCCTCCTCGATCCCGATCGCGCCGGCCAACGGGCTGACCCTCGAAGAGGTCGCCTACCCGCCCGACGAGATGCTGGCTGCCCAGCACCAACGCACCATGAATCGCAGAGAGGCGAGCGAGCTTGACCGGGACCGATGACGAGCACTACTTCTCCGCCGACCCGTCGGTGGCCTTCGAGCGGATCCCGGTCTCGACGACCGTGTGGGACATTGATCTCGACCTGGTGAGCGGGTCGGGGGTCTTCGCCAAGGGGCGGCTGGACATCGGCACCTCGGTGCTGTTCAAGGAGACCGACCCGCCGTCATTGAAGCCGGGCGCGCGGATCCTCGACCTCGGTTGCGGCTACGGCGTGATCGGGCTCGCGCTGGGGGTCGCGGTGCCGGAGGCGTACGTCACCGGGGTCGACGTCAACGAGCGGGCGGTCCTGCTGGCGAACGAGAACGCGGCCAAGCTCGGTCTCGGAGACCGCTACGTCGCGCGGACACCTGGCCAGGTCGACGCCGAGGTGACGTACGACGAGATCTGGAGCAACCCGCCGATCCGGATCGGCAAGCCGGCCCTCCACGAGCTCCTGCTCACCTGGCTGCCACGCCTCGCCCCCGGTGGTCGTGCGGTCATGGTCGTCGGCAAGAACCTCGGCGGCGACTCGCTGCAGCGCTGGATCACCGAGCAGGGCTACCCCACCACCCGCATCGGCAGCGCCAAGGGGTTCCGGGTCCTCGAGACCCGCCGCGGCTGATAGCGAGGATCAGACCGGGACGAGGTCCTTGGCCAGCCGGACCGGGAGGCGGTCGAGGCTGTAGACGACCGAGAGGTCGCGCCAGCCGAGGGCGCCGGGGTCGTCGGTGGCCATGGCCAGGTCGGGGAACCGGCGGGCGAGGCCGGTGAGGGCGGCACGGAGCTCCATGCGGGCCAGCTCGGCGCCGACGCAGCGGTGCATGCCGTGGCCGAAGGCGAAGTGCATCGTGTCGGCGTTGCGGAGGTCGAACTGCTCCGGCTTCGGAACCACCGCAGGGTCGCGGTTGGCCCCGGTCAGGCTGACCAGGACGACGGCGCCCTTCTTGACCGGCAGACCGAAGAGGTCGTGGTCCTCGCGGGCGAACCGCGGGAAGGCGAGCTGCACCGGGCACAGGTAGCGGAGCAGCTCCTCGACGACCTTGTCGACCCCGGCCCGCTCGCCTGAGCGCAGGATCTCGTACGCCTCGGGGTTCTGCATCAGGACGTAGGCGCCCATGGAGAGCATCGAGGCGGAGGTCTCGTAGCCCCCGAGGAAGACGCCGTCGGCGAGGCCGCCGAGCTCGACGTCGTCGTACTCCGAGCCCTTGTTGCGGATGATCTCGCCGATCATGCCCTCGCCCGGGTTGGCGCGCTGCTGGCGGACCTGCTCGATGAGGAACGTCCGGGTCTCGGTGGCGGCGCCGAAGGAGCCGGCGCTGCCCTCCGACAGGTCGAACCGGGCCATGCCGAGCTTGTGGAACTCCTCGCGTACGTCCTCGGGCATGCCCAGCAGCTCGCAGATCACCCGGAACGGGATCTCGAAGCCGAAGTGCTGGACCAGGTCGACCTCGGGGCCGTGGGCCTCCATGTCGTCGAGGGCGTTGGTGACGATCCGGTCGATCATCTCGGTGAGGCGACCCAGGCGCCGCATGGTGAACTCCGGCGTCAGCAGCCCGCGGAGCTTCGTGTGGTCGGGCGGGTCGGTCATGCCGAGGCCGCCGATGCTCTCGGCGTCGGAGCGCTTGCGGGTGCCGAGCAGGTGGCGCATGTCGTTGGAGTACGCGGTCTTGTCGGCCAGCACGTGCTTGGACTCGGCATGGCCGGTGACCAGCACGATGTCGAGCCCGAGCACCGAGCCGAGCTTGGTGACCGGCGCCTGCTCACGGCTCTCGGCGAGCATCGGCACCGGGTCGACGCCGTCACGGAGCAGCGGAAAGGTCAGGTGCTCGGGGATCTTGCGCAGCGTGGTGATGTCGGGGATCGGCGACTCCTTGCCCCGCATCGCGAACTGCAGGGCGAGCTTGCGGACCCGCTCGGTCAGCGGTCGCGTCATCGCCCCTAGAGAGGAACGTACCTGGGCAGCAATCTGCATGCGGCCCAGTCTGACCCATCGTCAGGGCACGGTCATCAGGAATACCCCTGGTTTCACGGTATGTCCTCGATCACCCCTGGGGCACACCTAAGGGATCACCCGTGGAGCACGGCCCGGAACAGCGCGCACGTCTCCTCGATCGCGAGCTGTGCCGTCTGCGAATGCTGCCCCATGGCGAAGAAGCCGTGGATGAGACCGTCGCAGTGCATGTAGGTGGTGGGAACCCCTGAGCTCTCCAGCGCCTTGGCGTACGCGATGCCCTCATCGCGCAGCGGGTCGAACTCCGCGGTCACCACGACCGCCGGGGCCAGACCCTCCAGGTTGCCCTTGATCGGGCTGATCCGCGGGTCGGCGCGGTCGCCGCCACCGACATAGTTGTCGGAGAACCACTTCATCGTCGGCAGCTCGAGGAAGTAGCCGTGGCCGTTCTCCGCGTAGGAGGGGTAGCCGCTGGTCATGTCCGTCGCCGGGTAGATCAGCAGCTGGCCGGCGAGCTCGCGCCCCTCGGCCCGGAAGACCTGGGCGACCACGGTCGACAGATTGCCGCCGGCGCTGTCGCCGGCGACAGCCACCCGGCCATCACCCCCGAGCGTCGCCGCGTTGTCGCTGACCCAGCGGGCGGCCGCCAGCGCGTCGTCGTAGGCGGCGGGGAAGGGATGCTCAGGTGCGAGGCGGTAGTCGACGGAGACGACCACGGCGTCGCAGTTGGAGGCAAGGTTGCGGGCCTGGTCCTCGTGGGTGTCGAGGTCGCCGACGACCCAGCCGCCGCCGTGGAACATCACGATCGTCGGCAGCGGCCCCTCGGTGGTGGGCCGATAGATGCGTACGTCCAGGTCGCCGGCCGGACCTGGGATCACCGAGCTCTCGACCGAGGCGACCGGTGGAAGTGGAACGCCCTCGCTCAATGCGCGGAAGAGCGCTCGTGCCGTCGGCGGGTCGTACGACTCCAGGGGCTCGCCCAACGCGTAGAGAGTGAGCAGGTCGGCGATCTGGCTGTCGAGCGGAGGCATGGCGTAAGTCATATCGGTATTCGCTGAAATGTGTCGAGCATCACGTTCTACTGATGGGACCGTTTCGACCCAACCGGGCCGGAATAACCATTCGACACGGATGCCAGACTGGACGGCTGTGGGACATGTGGACGTTGCTGGAGTGCGGTTCCAGCTGCCTGATGGGCGAGTGCTTCTCGACGACGTCTCCTTCCGGGTGGGGGAGGGCGCGAAGGTGGCGTTGGTCGGTGCCAACGGCGCCGGAAAGACCACGCTGCTGCGGATCGTCACCGGGGAGCTGACCCCGACGACCGGATCCGTGGTTCGCTCGGGCGGCCTCGGCGTGATGCGGCAGATGGTGGGCAAGGGCTCCTCGACCGTCGGTGAGCTGCTGCTCTCCGTGGCGCCCGCGCGGGTGCGCGAGGCGGCGGCAGCAGTGGAGGCCTGCGAGCTGGAGCTGATGTCCTCGGAGGAGGAGCGGCTGCAGATGCGGTACGCGACCGCGCTGGCCGAGTACGCCGACGCCGGCGGCTACGACCTCGAGGTCGTCTGGGACGTGTGCACCATGGCCGGGCTCGGCGTCCCCTACGACCGCGCCCGCTACCGCTCCCTGGACACCCTGTCGGGCGGCGAGCAGAAGCGGCTGGTGCTCGAGTATCTGCTGCGCGGCCCCGACGAGGTGCTGCTCCTCGACGAGCCGGACAACTTCCTCGACGTGCCCGGCAAGATCTGGCTCGAGCAGCGCATCCGGGAGTCTCCGAAGACGATCCTCTACGTCAGTCACGACCGTGAGCTGCTGGACAACACCGCGACCAGGGTGGTCACGGTCGAGCTCGGCGCGTCCGGCGCCGGCAACAGCACGTGGACCCACCCTGGTGGGTTCGCCTCCTACCACGAGGCCCGCAAGGACCGGTTCCTGCGGTTCGAGGAGCAGCGCCGTCGCTGGGACGAGGAGCACGCCAAGATCAAAGCGCTGGTCCTGCGGCTGAAGGTCAAGTCGGAGTACAACGACGGGATGTCCAGCCAATACCGAGCGGCCCAGACCCGACTCCGGAAGTTCGAGGAGGCCGGCCCGCCCGTCGAGCAGCCCCGAGAGCAGGCGGTGCAGATGCGGCTGCGCGGCGGCCGGACCGGCAAGCGGGCGGTGGTCTGCGAGGCGCTCGAGCTCAGCGGACTGATGAAGCCGTTCGACCTGGAGGTCTGGTACGGCGAGCGGGTTGCTGTGCTGGGCTCCAACGGCTCGGGCAAGTCCCACTTCCTGCGGCTGCTCGCCCGCGGCGGCACCGACCCGGACGTGGAGCATCGCCCGGTCGAGGACACCCCCATCGAACCGGTACGCCACCGTGGGAAGGCCAAGCTCGGCGCCCGTGTGCGGCCGGGCTGGTTCGTCCAGACCCATGCCCATCCGGAGCTGGTGGGGCGTACGTTGCTCGACATCCTCCACCGTGGGGAGGCCACGCCCGACGGGCGCGGGCGTTCGGGGATGGGTCGCGAGGCGGCCTCGCGGGTCCTCGACCGCTACGAGCTCGCCCACGCCTCCGAGCAGACCTTCGAGTCGCTCTCGGGCGGGCAGCAGGCGCGTTTCCAGATCCTCCTGCTCGAGCTGAGCGGTGCCACCCTGCTGCTGCTCGACGAGCCGACCGACAACCTCGACGTTCAGTCGGCCGAGGCTCTCGAGGCCGGGCTGGAGTCGTTCGACGGCACGGTCGTCGCGGTCACCCACGACCGCTGGTTCGCCCGTGGCTTCGACCGGTTCCTGGTCTACGGCGCGGACGGAGACGTCTACGAGTCCCCGGAGCCGGTCTGGGACGAGACGAGAGTGGAGAGGTCACGATGAGTGAGCTGGTGGTCGAGCGGGTGGATCCGTTCGAAGGGGACGCCTTCGACGCGTGGTACGACGTGATGACCCAGTCGTGGCTGGACGTGCGTGGCCCCGACGCGGACCTGTGGGCACGTGAGGAGCTGCGCGTCGAGCTGCAGCAGGAGACCGCGAAGACCGACCGGAGGGCGTACGCCGGCCGTGTCGGTGAGGAGGTGGTCGCCGCCGCCTGGATGGCCATGCCGCTGACCCACAACCTCCACCGGGCGACGCTCGTGGTGGCGGTGCTGCCGGCCCACCGCCGGCAGGGCCATGGCACCAGCCTGCTCGACCATGTCGAGGCGGCGGCGCGGGCCCAGGGGCGTACGTCGCTGACGGGCGAGGTCTGGTGGCCCTGGTCGCTCGGGTCGAGCGGTGAGGGCTCGCCGGGACGGGAGTTCGGGCTCGCCCGGGGCTATGCGGCTGCGCTGGTCGAGGTACGCCGCCTGCTGCGGCTCCCGGTGCCGGGCGACGTCCTCGACCGACTGGCGGCGCAGGCCGCCGAGCGGCACGGCTCCTACACGCTGCGGTCCTGGGTCGGCCGGGTACCCGACGACATCGTCGAGAGCTGGGCGGTGCTCGACGCCAGCCTGGAGACCGAGGCGCCGACCGGCGACCTGGACGTCGAGGCGCCAGAGCCCGATGTGGCGAAGGTGCGCGAGATGGAGGAGCTGGTCGA
Organism: Nocardioides sp.; assembly: GCF_014360585.1. GTDB lineage: Bacteria > Actinomycetota > Actinomycetes > Propionibacteriales > Nocardioidaceae > Nocardioides. Next base: position 1,391 of record NZ_JACIXG010000026.1, on the reverse strand, counting down.
GGCCCAGAAGCGGACCCTCTACCACTCGGTGGCGCTGGATGCCGAGGGCCGGGTGGTGGCCTACACGGTGATCGGCTACTCCAGCATGGACGGCAAGAGCTATCAGTGGGGCACCCTGGTCGAGAAGGCTCACCGGGGCCACCGGCTCGGGCTGGCGGTGAAGGTCGCCAACCTCAGGCTGCTCCAGTCCGAGCGTCCCGAGGCGCCGACCCTGACGACCTACAACGCCGAGGTGAACGCCCACATGATCCAGGTCAACGAGGCCATGGGCTTCGAGCCGATCGAGTGGCTGTGCAGCACCCAGAAATGACGTCGTGTGCTGCCAGGAGTGCGCCATAGCGCACCCCTGGCAGCACACCGCGAAAATGTCGGTGGGGGCTGGCAGCGTGACCGTATGGCGGATTTCGATGTGCTTCTCCTGGCGGCGCGGCAGGGCGGGCTGGTCACTCGGGCGCAGCTGCGTGCGCTCGGGATCTCACGGTGGCGCGTGCGCAACCAGCTCGCCGCGGAGCGGTGGGTGGAGCGGTCTTCGACCGTGATCAGCACCTTCACGGGCTCGATGTCCCGTGACCAGCTGATGTGGTTGGGCGTGCTCCAGGGTGGGCCGCGGGCGTTGGTCGGCGGTCTCACCGCTGCCGAGGCGCACAAGTTGGCCAACTGGCACCGTGAGACGATCACGGTGCTCGTTCCGTACGGCGACGACATCCAGGAGCCGCTCGACGGCATCGACTTCGTGCGCACCCGGAAGGCGATCGACTCGTTCAGGTCGACGTCGAGCGAGCTGCCGCTGATGAAGCTCGAACCGGCGGCCCTGATGTGGGCGGCTCAGGAACGCAGCGACCGTACGTCGCAGGGGGTCCTGGCCGCAGTGGTCCAGCAGCGGTTGACGACTCCGGAGTCGCTCGCCGCCTGGCTCAGGGACCTCAAGCCGTTGCGCAAGGCCCCGCTGTTCCGAAGGGCTCTGGCTGAGATGAGCGAGGGTGCTCAGTCGCTGTCGGAGATGGAGTTCAGGCGGATGTGCCGCCGATTCGGGATCGCGAGACCGGCGCAGCAGACGAAGCGCCGCGACAGCGACGGCAGGGTGCGCTACACCGACTGCGAGTGGCCGCTTCCCGATGGGCGGTTGCTCGTGCTCGAGATCGATGGCGGCTTCCACATGGAGGTCGAGCACTGGGAGGACGATCTGGCCCGGCAGCGCGCCCTGTCCGCGCCGGACCGCGTCATCGTCCGGTGCACGACACGTGAGATCCGCGACGAGCCACAGCGCCTGGCCCGCGACCTGCGAAGACTAGGAGTGCCAAAAGCCGCCTAACCCGGCGGTGTGCTGCCAAGGGTGCGCAAAATGGCAAACCAGTCCGCACACCCCGGTAAAATTTGGATACGAGTGCAAC
>NZ_JACIXG010000025.1 GCF_014360585.1 Nocardioides sp. | reverse complement strand
AATCGGTAGTTGTGGCGGCCCGAATCGGTAGTTGTGGGCGACGAAAGTAGATCTTCGTCGCCCACAACTACATTCTCGGCCCGCAGGATCTACGGACTCGCAGCGCCACAACTACCGATTCGGCCGGTGGGGCCGGGCTGGGGCGAGCTGGCTTTCGGCAGGCTCACGAGATCGCCTCAGCGCCCAGCTGGGCGGCGCGACGTACGACGTCCTCCGGGGGTGCGCCCTCCGCGTCGTCGGCCGTGACCGGGGCGGCGGCGACTCGGTGGATCGGGATCACGCCCGCCCAGGTGCCGGAGTCGATGTCGGCGGGGTCGTCGACCGGCCCCTCGGCGCGCGCCTTCATCGACGCCTCGGCGAGCGGGAGGGCGATGACGGCGGTCGCGGCGAGCTCCTTGCGGGTGGCGGGGCGCAGCGTCGCCCAGCGACCGGGGATCATCTGGTCGACGACCAGCGCGAGGGCGTGCTCGCGTTCGCCGGAGTCCTCGACCAGACGCGGGCGGCCGATGACGACAGCCGAGCGGTAGTTCATCGAGTGGTGGAACCCGCTGCGTGCCGCGACCAGACCGTCGAGCTCGGTGATCGTGACGCACACGTCGCGCTCCAGCGCCCGCGCGAGCCAGCCGGCGGCCACCGAGCCGTGCAGGTAGAGCGAGCCGCCGGCGTCCGGGCCGTCGAGATCGAAGCCGTACGCCGTGGGCAGGACGACCGGGTGGGCATCCCCGCCCGACCCGACGATGATGCCGAGGTGGGCGACGAGTGCCTCACCGAGGAAGGTGTGGAGTCGCTCGCGGTCGGTGACGGCGCGGTTCTTGCCTCGACTGACCTGGGTGCGTGGGGTGGGTGACAACGTCGTGCTCATGGCACCATCCTGATAGCGAAGTGGCCTGCGCACACGGGCCAATTCTGACTGACTCCGACAGGCCATTCGAACGATGCTTCCCGTGACTCTCGACCGCACCTCCAGCGAGCCGCTGCCCGCCCAGCTCGCCGGCCAGGTCCGCTCACTGGTGCTCTCCGGCACTCTCGGGACCGGCGACCGGCTGCCCTCAAGCCGCGCCCTCGCCGCAGACCTGGGCGTCTCGCGCGCGGTGGTCGAGCAGGCCTATGACCAGCTCACCGCCGAAGGCTGGCTCGAGGCCCGCCGCGGGTCGGGGACGTACGTCGCCACGACCCACACCACGATCACCGCAGCAGCACCCCAGATGACGTCTCGGCCGACCGGGGCGACGTCTCGGCCGACCGGGGCGACGTCTCGGCCGACCGGCGTGACGTCTCGGACGACCGGCGTGACGTCTCGGCTGGATACGGGCACGCCGTTCTTCGACCCGCGGCTGGAGCTGGGGTGGCGGCGGGCCTGGCGGGAGGTCTCGGTGACCGCCCCGCCCCGCGGCTACGACGACCCGCGGGGGCTGCCCGAGCTGCGCGAGGCGCTGGCGGCGAGGCTCGGGCGCACCCGCGGCATGGACCTCCACCCGGACGAGATCATCGTGACCGCCGGCACCACCGACGGGCTCCGCGCCCTCCTACCTGAGCTGCGCCCGGGACCGGTGGCGGTCGAGGATCCGGGCTACCGGGCCGCGGCCGAGACGGTGCTCACCTACGGCCGCGAGGTCGTCGACCTGCCCGCCGTGGAGACGGTCGGTGACCTCGGCGACGCGGTGGCTGCGTACGTGACCCCGGCGCACCAGCACCCCCTGGGAAGGGTCATGCCGGCGACCGACCGGCTGGCGCTTCTCGAGGCCGCCCGGCGCGCGGAGGCGGTCGTGATCGAGGACGATTACGACTCGGAGTTCCGCTACGACGTCGCGCCCGTGCCCGCGATGGCGACGCTGGACCGCGGCCGCGTGGCCTATCTCGGCACCGCGGCGAAGTCGGTCGTCCCGACTCTCCGCCTGGGCTGGCTGGTCGCCCCGCCCGACCTGCACGAGCTGGTCCTGCGCCGCCGCACCATCACCCACGCCGGGGCCGCCTGGCCCTCCCAGCGTGCGTTGCTCACCCTGCTCCGCGACGGCTGGCTCGACCGGGCCGTACGCTCCGCCCGCCGTGTCTACGCCGAGCGTGCCCCGCGGGTCGCCGAGGCGATGGGCCCCTACGCCGGTCTCGCCGGTCCGTTGGCGGGCATGTACTCCACCTGGCTGCTGCCCGAGACCGACGCCGTCCGGGCCCGCGACGCCGCGAGAGCCGCCGGCTTCGAGATCAACCTGCTCTCCGGCTACGCCCGCACCAGCGGGCTGACCGGCCTGGTGATCGGCTTCGGCGGGGTCAGCGACACCGAGCTGGACCAGGCGCTCACGGCCGTCACCGGCGCGCTGCGAGGTTAACGACCCGGCCCGTCGTCCTCGATCAGGTCGAAGAGATTCTCCAGGCTGTCCGGGTCGTCCTCGCCACCGCCGACGGACCAGCCGGTGCTGGTGCGCCGCAGCTGCGCGCCGACGAGCCGGCACGACTCCCCGGCCTTGTGAGCGTAGTGAGCCGTCCGGGTCCGCGGACGCCGCAGCACCAGCGCGTTCCCGCACGCCGGGCACAGCGCCCAGTCGGTCGCCGCCTCGTCCGTCGCCATCTGCAGCTCGTCGCGCTCGTACACAACCGCAAACCTACCTGGGCTCGGACTCTTCCCCGGTCGATTCCTCGGCGAGGATCTGGTCGAACGCCTCGAAGGCTGCCGCGCGCTCACGCTCGATCTTGCGACCGAGGAAGTCGGCCAGGCCCCACAGGAACGCGAAGATCACGCCGACGACGAACATGACGGGGATCAGGAAGCCCATCCCGATCGCGACGACCTGCAGCGCCCAGCCGAGCCAGTAGGCCCACGGGCGACGCAGAAGACCAGCCACGATGATGCAGGCCACGAAGAAGCCGAGGCCGAGCGGGACCGCCAGCCCGGCAGGAACCCCACCGATGGAGATCATCACCGGCGTGGCCAGCGCGACCGCGAGCCCTTCCATCGACACGATCGCGGCGCACATCCCGCGCCGCGGCGACTTCTCCCGCTCAGTCGTCATCTGCGTCAGCGTCCAGATAGGCCGCCAGCTCGGGGTCCTCGGTCGGCACGACCCGAGCGGTCGCCGCCGAGACACCGGACGAGCTGCGCTTCCCCAGCAACGTACGCGCCTCGCCCGCGGTCACCACGGAGCCGGTCACGAGGATCGCGCCCTCGGAGATCGAGCCGCCGGCGGAGGACTCCGACAGACCCATCGCGGCGTCGATGGCGTCGGCGAGGCGGGGAACGACCGAGACCCGCTCCTCGCCGTAGAGCTCGACGGCGATCTTGCCGAGCTCGACGGCGGGAAGAGCGCGCTCGGTGGAGTTCTGGGTGACGACGAGATGCTCGAGCACGGGCTCGAAGGCCACGAGCAGACCCTCGACGTCCTTGTCCTCCATCACGCCGATGACACCGACGACACCGGAGAAGGAGAACGAGTCCTCCAGGGCGGCGACCGTTGCCTCGGCACCGGCCGGGTTGTGGGCGGCGTCGAGCAGGATGGTCGGCGACGATCGCACGATCTCCAGCCGCCCGGGCGAGTCGACCTTGGCGAAGGCGTCGCGCACGATCTCGTCGCCGAGCACGGTCTCACCCAGGAGCGCCTCGACCGCGGCCAGGGCCGCTGCCGCGTTCTGCGCCTGGTGGGCGCCGTAGAGGGGCAGGAAGAGGTCCTCGTACGTCCCGTGCAGTCCGCGCAGCGTGATGATCTGTCCGCCCACGGCCGGTGTCCGGGACACGACCGCGTAGTCGGTGCCCTCCCACAGCAGCCGGGCACCGACCTCGGCGGCGTGCTGGTCCAGCACGGCCGCGACATCGACGCTCTGATCGGCGATCACCGCGACGCCTCCGGGCTTGATGATCCCGGCCTTCTCCCGGGCGATCGCGACCGGTGTGTCACCGAGGTACTTCGCATGGTCGATCGAGATCGGGGTCACCACCGCCACGTCGGCGTCGGCCACGTTCGTGGCGTCCCAGCCGCCGCCCAGCCCGACCTCGACGACGGCGACGTCGACCGGGGCCTCGGCGAACTTCGCGTACGCCATCCCGACCGTCGTCTCGAAGAAGGACAGCGGGTGCGGCTGGTCGTCGTCGACCATGCTCAGGTAGTGGGCGACGTCGTTGAACGCGGCTACGAAGTCGTCGTCCGACAGCGGCTCGCCGTCGATCGAGATCCGTTCGTTGATCCGCTCCACGTGCGGCGAGGTGAACCTCCCCACCCGCAGGTCCAGGGACCGCAGCAGCGTGTCGATCATCCGGGAGGTGGAGGTCTTGCCGTTGGTGCCGGTCAGCTGGATGATCCGGAACGCGTTCTGCGGATCACCCAGGATCTCGACCAGTGCACGGATCCGGTCCAGGGAAGGCTCGAGGCGGGTCTCGGGCCAGCGCGACTGCAGCGCTTCCCAGACCTCCTCGATCGTGGCCGCCAGGCGCGGCGCGGGAGTCTCACTCATCAGGTCGAGTCTAAGCCGTGGCCGCTTCCCTGCGAATTGCCAGACCCGCTACCCTCCACCTGATCTCGGACTGATCCCCATCCCCCACAAGGTCCACCATTCATGCGTACGCTCCGGGCTGCTCTCGCACTCTCGCTACTGGCCGGTGCCTACGTGTCGGCTGCCCTCGTCCTCCTCGTCCAGCAGGTGGTCCCAGGGCGCCGCTCCGCGACCGCGGCGGACCCCGGTGGACTCGTGCTCACCGAGCAGGACCAGCCGGCGCTGTGGGCGGAGGTCCGCCAGCTGGCCGACGCCGTCGGGACCCGCTCTCCCGACGAGATCCGGCTGGTGCCGGAGGTCAACGCGGCGGTCAGCGAGGAGACCAGCCTCCTCGGGTTCCGGGCCGGCACCCGGCGCATGTTCCTCGGCGTACCTCTCCTCCAGGGGCTCTCCCGCAACCAGCTCCAGGCCGTGCTCGCCCACGAGCTGGGTCACCACAGCACCACCCGCTCCCGGCTCGGCCCCCTCGTCCACCGCAGCCGCCTGGCGATCGCCGAGGTCGCCGCCGGCCTCGCCAACCCGCTGGCGAAGCGGCCCTTCCGGACGTACGCCCGGCTCTTCTTCGCCCTCACCCGCCCGCTCGCGCACGCCCACGAGATCGACGCCGACCGGCTCAGCGCCATGGTCACCGGTCCACGGACCGCGGCGGTCACCCTGCGCACGCTCCCGGCGCTCGACGCCGCCTGGCACATCTACCTCGAGCAGTACGTCGAGCCCGGCACCCACTACGGGCTGCGACCCACCCGCTTCTTCGACAGCTTCACCCACCTGATGAGCGACCCCGAGCGCCTCGAGGAGCTCGCCAGGATCAGCGCGACGCCACCCGAGACGGCGGCGTCGGCCTACGACTCGCACCCGCCCCTGTCGGAGCGGATCGAGCGACTGGAGGCGATGGCCTCCGCAGACGAAGCGGACGAGGCGGACAAGGCGGACAAGGCGGACAAGGCGGACAGGTCCGGCAACGCCGCCAGCGTCCTGCGGTATCCGTCCCAGAGCTTCCTCGCCCTCGAGGACAAGACGTTCGCCGGCTCGGGCCTGACCCCGGCGCCGATGGCCGAGATCGTGAGCCTCGCCGGTGCCCGTGCCGCGGCGGTCGACGCAGAGATCCTCCTGAACGCGATGCGGGCGAACCGGATTGTGCCGGCGACGGTCCGTGGTGCGCTCGACCTGATCGCCTCGGGCAACCTCGAGATCCTCCTGGGTCTGGTCGAGGTCGATCCCACGACCGCAGCGGATCCTGGCAGCACGGCGGGCGACACGCGACGGAAGGTCATCGCCCGCCTCCTCGGCGCCGCCATCGCCCACGAGCTGGTCGGCGAGGACAAGGCCCGCTTCGACCTCAGCTGGGCGGGCCCGTGGCGGCTGGTCGACATCGCGGGCCAGGAGGTCGACCCGGAGGGCCTCGCCCAACAGGCCCTCGACTCCCCCGGCTACGCCGCCGCGCTGCGCGCCTGGGTCTACCAGCTCGACGTGCAGGCCGACGCCGGGACCGCGGCCCGGACACGGGACCCACGGCGTCAGGCGCCGGCCGCTGACGGCTACATCGGCGCCTTGGCCCCGGTCTCCGGCGCCGGCTTCCGTACGCTGCTGCTGACCGACGCCGGCCTGATGCTGCTCAAGCCGTCGGGATCCGACCGTCTCGCCACCGGGCTGGCCACGGTGACCTCCGGCTCGCCCGGCAGAAAGCTGATCCAACGAGCCTTGGACAGGCCACCCGCCGAGCTCGCCGCGACGCCTCAGGCCGCCTTCGTCCCCTGGGATCGGATCCGCGCGATCCACCTCAAGCACGGCACCAGCGGCCGCCTCACTGCGGACATCACCACCGCCGCCGGCGACGGCTGGTCCCTGCACTGGACCGACGCCGCCGAGGAGGAGGGTCACCTCTGGCCCGCCGTAGACCACTACCTCGGCCGCCGCTTCACCGTCGACTGAGACGCCGAGCCGGCTCGTCCTGACCGTATTCCCCGCCGAGTCGGCTCGTCTTGACGAGCCGACTCGGCGGGAATCTCGTCAGTTCGAGCCGACTCGGCAGGTCAGGAAACGATCGTGTGGTTGGCCATGTCGACGACGGGCCGGTAGCCGATCTTGGCGTACACGTGGTTGGAGACCGGGTTGTCCACGTCGGTGAAGAGGCACAGCCGGGTGCCGTCCGCGCCGAGACGACGCGAGGCCTCGGCAGTCACCGCCGTCCCGTAGCCGCGGCCTCGCTGCTCCTTCGGCGTGTAGACCGGCGCGATCCGGACCACCCCGTGGGCCGGCAGGGTCGCACCGACCAGGGACACCACCTCGCCGTCGACCTCCCACAGCAGCAGGAACTCCTCGATCCGGCGCCGCACCTCGTCCTCGCTCACGGCGGCGTGCTCGTGGGCGTAGTCCTCGTTCTCGGACTGCTCCCGGGCCGCACGCCCGAAGTCGCTCAGCCAGTCCCGGCACAGCTCGAGATCGTCGTACGTCGCCGGTCGGGCGTGCCCGGGCACGCCCGAGGGCATCACCAGCGAGCCGAGCTCGTGCAGGCGCGACGCCATCGCGACGCCCACCCGGCCGCCGGTGAGCCGGACGGTCTCCTCCGCCACCGTCCGGGCGGCGGGTAGCGCGCCGTTGGCCCCACCGGCGTACTCGCCCCTCTCGTGCACCGCCCGCGCCAGCTCGAGCGCCGCCCACTCGGGCATCGGGCAGACGTAGAGCGGGTACGGCTCGAAGCCGGCCGTCCGCATCGCCGCGCCCACGACCCGGCCACCCTCCCGGGCGACCGCGAACCAGCGGTACGGCCCCTCCCGGGCCACCCGGGTCGCCTTCTCAGCGTTGGTGGCGAGCACGTTGGCGGCCACCGGCTCCCCGGCGAGGTAGTCCCGCGCGACGGCGAGGAACTCGGCTGGATCGGTGAAGAACTCGATGGTGCCCATGCACCGAAGCATGGCGAGTGCGCAACGCCGGTCTCAACCGGTTTCGCGCCAGCAACCGCGCGCCCATAGGATTTGGTCCCATGACTGAGACCACGCCCACGCAGACCGCACCGGAGACGACTACGCCCGCTGAGCAGCGCGTAGTCGCCGTACCGGACAAGCCGGTCCTCGAGGGCCTGGAGGCCAAGTGGGCCGAGCGGTGGAAGAACGAGAAGACGTACGCCTTCGACCGCACCCAGCCGCGCGAGAACGTCTATTCGATCGACACCCCGCCGCCGACCGTCTCCGGCAGCCTGCACGTCGGCCACGTGTTCTCCTACACCCACCCCGACCTGATCGCCCGCTTCCAGCGGATGAACGGGAAGTCGGTCTTCTACCCGATCGGCTGGGACGACAACGGCCTGCCGACCGAGCGCCGGGTGCAGAACTACTTCGGCGTCCGCTGCGACCCGAGCCTCCCCTACGACCCCGACTTCACCCCGCCCGAGAAGCCGGACCCGAAGCGCCAGATCTCCATCAGCCGCCCCAACTTCGTCGAGCTGTGCAACCAGCTCGTCGTCGAGGACGAGAAGGTCTTCGAGGACCTGTGGCGCACGCTGGGCCTCTCCTTCGACTGGGACCAGCAGTACACCACCATCGGCAAGGTCTCCCAGACCGCCTCGCAGCGGGCGTTCCTGCGCAACCTCGCCCGCGGTGAGGCCTACCTGCAGGAGGCGCCGACCCTGTGGGACGTCACCTTCCAGACCGCTGTCGCCCAGGCCGAGCTCGAGGCCAAGGACTACCCCGGCTTCTTCCACCGGGTCGCGTTCCACCGCGCTGACGGCACCCCGGTCCACATCGAGACCACCCGTCCCGAGCTGATCCCGAGCGTCGTCGCGCTGATCGCGCACCCCGACGACGACCGCTACAAGGACCTGTTCGGCTCGACCGTCACCTCGCCGATCTTCGGTGTCGAGATCCCGGTCCTGCCCCACGAGGCCGCGGAGATGGACAAGGGCGCCGGCATCGCGATGAGCTGCACCTGGGGCGATCTCACCGACGTCCAGTGGTGGCGAGAGCTCAACCTGCCCGCCCGAGCCCTGATCGGCCGCGACGGCCGCTTCTCCCGCGACACCCCGGAGTGGATCACCAACGAGGCCGGTATCGCTGCGTACGAGGACCTGAAGGGCAAGACGGTCCACTCGGCCCGCGAGGCCGTCGTCGCGATGATCCGCGAGTCCGGCGACCTCGACGGTGAGCCGAAGAAGACCCAGCGGATGGCCAACTTCTACGAGCGTGGCGACAAGCCGCTCGAGATCGTCGCCAGCCGGCAGTGGTACATCACCAACGGCGGCCGCAACCCCGAGCTGCGCGAGAAGCTGCTGGCCCGCGGTGGCGAGCTGACCTGGCTGCCCGAGCACATGCGCCACCGTTACGACAACTGGGTCGGTGGCCTCGCCGGCGACTGGCTGATCTCCCGGCAGCGCTTCTTCGGCATCCCCTTCCCGGTCTGGTACGCGCTCGACGCCGAGGGCAACCCCGACTATGCCAAGCCGCTGCTGCCGAGCGAGGACCAGCTGCCGATCGACCCGTCCACGGACGTCCCGGCCGGATACGAGGAGGCGCAGCGCGGCAAGCCCGGCGGCTTCCAAGGCGACCCGGACGTGATGGACACCTGGGCGACGTCGTCGCTGACCCCGCAGATCGCCGCCGGCTGGGAGTCCGACCCCGACCTGTTCAGCCGGGTCTACCCGATGGACCTGTGCACCCAGAGCCACGAGATCATCCGCACCTGGCTCTTCGGCCGCATCGTCCGCGCTCACCTCGAGGACGGCACCGTCCCGTGGAGCCACGCGATGATCGCCGGCTGGATCCTCGACCCCGACCGCAAGAAGATGTCGAAGTCGAAGGGCAACGTCGTCGTCCCGACCGAGATCCTCGACAAGTTCGGCGCCGACGCCGTTCGCTGGCGGGCCGCGCTGACTCGCCCGGGGATGGACTCGCCGTTCGACGAGACCCAGATGAAGGTCGGTCGCCGACTGGCGATGAAGATCCTCAACGCCTCCAAGTTCGTCCTCGGCAACGTCGGCGCGAGCACCCTCAACCCGGTCGCGATCACCCAGCCGGTCGACTGCGCGCTGATGGCTCGCCTCAAGGAGACGATCACCAAGTCGACCGACGCCTTCTCCGCCTACGACTACTCCACGGCGCTGGAGACCTCGGAGAAGTTCTTCTGGGAGTTCTGCGACGACTACCTGGAGCTGGTCAAGGAGCGTGCCTACGACGAGGACGGCGGCCTCGCCACCGAGTCCGCGCGCGCCACCCTCGCCACCGCTCTCCACGTCCAGCTCCGCCTGCTGGCCCCCTTCCTGCCGTACGTCACCGAGGAGGTCTGGTCGTGGTGGCAGACCGGTTCGGTCCACACCTCGGCGTGGCCGCGTGAGCTCGAGCTCGGCACCGCCGCCGCCGCAGACCCGGCGACGCTCGACGCCGTCGCGGCGACGCTGACCGGGATCCGTGGCGCGAAGTCCACCGCGAAGGTGAAGATGCGTCACCCGCTGGCCAAGGCCGAGGTCACCGGCCCCGCCAAGCTGGTCAAGGACGCCGAGGCCGCCGCGCCTGACCTCAAGCGGGTCGGCAACATCGTCGGCGACCTGTTCTTCACCGTCGACGAGAACGCCACGGCCATCTCCGTAGCCGCCGAACTCGCCGACGAAGTCGGCTAGTTCCAGGTGGAGGAGATCGAGCAGCGGCGCGGCTGAGCTTGCGAAGCCGCGAACCCGCGTGTCGAGATCAAATCCACCGCTGGCGGAGGTCCCCGAGGAGGCCTGAGGCACCGACGGAATCAGAACGAACGGAGCAGGCCCCGGACCGCGATGCGGTCCGGGGCCTGCCTCGTCCCTCACTCCGACCAAGCGCCCGGGGGGACTCGCTCGGCCGGTCACTCTGGCGTGGTGCTGGTCGCCATCGGAGTGATCTCTACTGCACCGACTTCTCGGCGCAAGTCTTCTCGTCCTTGCTGCCGTCCTTCGGCTGCTCCGACCGCTCCGGCGGCTCCGTCGTCTCAGCGTCGGACGGCTCGGCGGAATCGGTAGAGGCCTCAGGGTCGGCTGCGGGCGACGACCCTACCGGTGTCTTCGGCTCAGTGCACGCCTCGCCGCACTCCGGCGTGGCCCGCGGCTCGGGAGCCTCGCTCGCCCCCGGCAGCTCCTTGAGGTCCTCGGCGATCGCTGCGGTGAGCTCGCAGACGCCCTCCACGATCCGCTCGGCCTCGGAGCCCGGCCCGTCCGGCTTCGGGGCGGGCTCCTTCGACTCTCCGGTCGACTCCTCCGCCTCTCGGGCGTCCTTCGGGTCCTTCATCGGAAGCGACTCGACCGGGACGCCGGCCTCGGCGGCGAGCAGCTGCTGCAGGAACATCGGCACGGCCTGGTCGACCGGTCTGGCGTCCTTCTCGGCCACGAACGGCCACAGCAGCGGCGCCATGATGCCGGGGATCGGCCCCACGGGCGGCACCAGCGTAGGCGGCTTCGCCCCGCCCTCGTCCCCACCGGGGTCAGCCGGCTCCGCCGGCTGGTCGGGGGACGGCGCGTCGGGCTGCTGCTCGGCCGGCGGCGCGGGCGGCGCCTTCTCCGGCTTCTTCTCCGCCTGCTCATCGGGCTCAGCGGCGGCGCCCTGGCCGGTGTCCCCGTTCTCCTCCGCCGCGGCGCTGGGAATCTTGGACACCCCGGAGACGCCGGCAGAAGGCGCCGGCGGGATCACGGTGAACTCGGCCTGGCCCGAGAGAGTACGCGGCACTCGGTGCAACGAGGAGACGTCCGGGCTGAGGGTCTGGATGATGACGAGCAGGCCGATGAGCACCACGGCGGCATAGGCCATCACCGGGCCCCTCTGGAACCTCACGTGCCCACTTCCCTACCGAGTGACGGACCTGTAAAGGTACAGATGATCATCAGTGCGTATTGTGTCCGACCGCCCGGGCCGATAACGACCCGGACGGCGGAAATGACCCAAACGGACTAGGGCCGTGACTCTCGAGTCCCGGGTCTAGGCCGACTTCTTCTTGGTCTCCTTCTCGCGAGTCACGAGCGTCGGCATCTCGCCGTCGTCGACCACCTCGCGGGTGACGATCACCTTGCCGACGTCGCCGCGGGAGGGCACGTCGTACATCACGTAGAGGAGGACCTCCTCGATGATCGCCCGCAGGCCACGGGCGCCGGTGCCGCGCTCGAGGGCCTTGTCGGCGATGGCGGTGATCGCGTCCTCGGTGAACTCGAGGTCGACGCCGTCGAGGTCGAAGAGCTTCTGGTACTGCTTGACCAGCGCGTTGCGCGGCTCCGTCAGGATCTGCACCAGCGCAGCCTGGTCGAGCTTCTCGACGCTCGCGATCAACGGCAGCCGGCCGATGAACTCCGGGATCAGCCCGAACTTGGTCAGATCCTCGGGGCGAACGAGCTTGAGGAGGTCCTCGGACTCCTTCTCGGCCTTGCCGCGCACCTCGGCGGTGAAGCCGAGGGTCTTCTTGCCGACGCGCTGCTCGATGATGTGCTCCAGACCGGCGAAGGCACCGCCCACCACGAAGAGGATGTTGGTGGTGTCGATCTGGATGAACTCCTGGTGCGGGTGCTTGCGGCCACCCTGCGGCGGCACCGAGGCGGTGGTGCCCTCGATGATCTTCAGCAGCGCCTGCTGCACGCCCTCACCGGAGACGTCGCGCGTGATCGAGGGGTTCTCCGCCTTGCGGGCCACCTTGTCGATCTCGTCGATGTAGATGATGCCGGTCTCGGCCTTCTTGACGTCGTAGTCGGCGGCCTGGATCAGCTTGAGGAGGATGTTCTCGACGTCCTCACCGACGTACCCGGCCTCGGTCAGCGCGGTGGCATCCGCGATCGCGAACGGGACATTGAGCATCCGAGCCAGCGTCTGCGCCAGATAGGTCTTGCCGCACCCGGTCGGGCCGATCACCAAGATGTTGGACTTGGCGACCTCGACCTGCTCCTCCTTGGCGTGCTTGCCGGGGCCCTGCGGGCCTCCGGGCTGCAGACCGGCCTGGACGCGCTTGTAGTGGTTGTAGACCGCCACCGCGAGCGACTTCTTCGCCTGCTCCTGACCGATGACGTAGGAGTTGAGGAAGTCGAAGATCTCCTTCGGCTTGGGGAGGTCGGCGATCTCCACCTCGGAGCCCTCGTTGAGCTCCTCCTCGATGATCTCGTTGCAGAGATCGATGCACTCGTCGCAGATGTACACGCCGGGACCCGCGATGAGCTTCTTGACCTGTTTCTGGCTCTTCCCGCAGAAGGAGCACTTCAGCAGGTCACCTCCGTCGCCGATGCGTGCCACGAGTGGCCTTCCTTCCCCGACTTGACTGCTAGGTCCGAATAATTACTGACGGTACCCCGCGCCGCGCCTTCGATGTGGGAGCGGCGCGGGGCCCGAGGGTCAAACGAGCGCCGGCGTCTTGAGCGACTCGAGGACCGAGTCGATCAGGCCGTACTCCACTGCCTGAGCGGCGGTGAGGATCTTGTCGCGCTCGATGTCGTGGCTGACCTCGTCCATCGACTTGCCGCTGTGGTCGGCGATCATCTTCTCCAGCAGCTCGCGCATCCGGAGGATCTCGTTGGCCTGGATCTCGATGTCGGAGGTCTGGCCGAAGGTGCCCTCGGTGTACGGCTGGTGAATCAGGATGCGGCTGTTGGGAAGCGCCATCCGCTTGCCGTGCGTGCCCGCGCCGAGCAGGATCGCGGCCGCCGAGGCGGCTTGGCCGATGCAGACGGTCTGCACGTCCGGCTTGATGAACTGCATCGTGTCGTAGATCGCGGTGCAGGCGGTGAACGAGCCACCCGGGCTGTTGATGTAGATCGAGATGTCCTGGTCCGGGTTCATCGACTGCAGGCAGAGCAGCTGGGCGATGACCGCGTTGGCGACATCGTCGCTGATCGGGGTGCCCAGGTAGATGATCCGGTCCTCGAAGAGCTTGGCGTAGGGGTCGATCCGGCGCACGCCGTAAGACGTACGCTCCTCCCACTGCGGGATGTAGTAGTTCATGTCGTCAGTCCTTCTTGTGGGCGGGGCGGCCCTCGTCAGAGGCTTCCTTGGCACTCCGGATCACCTGGTCGACCAGGCCGTAGTCGAGCGCCTCGGCAGCGGTGAACCAGCGGTCGCGGTCGGCGTCGACAGTCACCTGCTCGACACTCTGACCGGTGTGCTCGCTGATCAGATCGAGCAGCACCTTCTTGATGTGCAGCGACTGCTGGGCCTGGATCTTGATGTCCGAGGCCGATCCACCCATGCCCGAGGAGGGCTGGTGCATCATGATCCGGGCGTGGGGAAGCGCGTAGCGCTTGCCCTTCGCGCCGGCGCAGAGCAGGAACTGCCCCATCGAGGCGGCCAGCCCCATGCCGACGGTGGCGACATCGTTGGGGATGTAGTTCATCGTGTCGTAGATGGCCATGCCGGCATCCACCGAGCCACCGGGCGAGTTGATGTGGAGGAAGATGTCGGCCTCCGGGTCCTCAGCGGAGAGCAGCAGGAGCTGCGCGCAGATCGCGTTCGCGTTCGCGTCACGGACCTCGGAGCCGAGGAAGACGATGCGCTCCCGCAGCAGTCGGGTGTAGATGTTGTCGTCGAGAAGGCTCAGACCACCGCCGTTGCCGCCCAGGCTCGGGGAGAGCCCTGGGGCACCGGCGTGAGCGTCAGCCGCGCTGGAGTCGATGTTCACAGGATCGACACTAGCCGCCGAAGCCAGTTGTTCCACGGCTGGTGTGCCGTTGTTCGCCGACGGCAGAACTGTGCTGTTGGCGATTGCTCCGCAATCGGCGCAGCGCGCCGGAGCCGGAAGGAGCGCGAGTGCCGCGCTAGGCGAGCCAGCGCAGCAGGGCGTCGTGCACCGCCGGGTGGTTCGACAGCGGCGTCTCGGCGGTCGAGAGGGTGAAGCGCTCCGCGGTCGGGAACAGGTCACGCACCCGTCGCGACCGCAGCGGGGTCTTGTGTCGCCACCACAGCATCTCCCCGAAGAGGCGCCCGACCCGGTTGGGCCGCGAGGTCGCCTTGTCGGTGACCAGCAGATAGTCCACGTCCGGCCGCGGCGGCAGCATCGCCTCGTCCGGCCCGACCACCGCGATCCCGGCCAGATGCTCGTCGATCTGCTTGCCGACCCCGCGCGAGATCGGAGCGGAAGTGACCGCATAGGGAGTCGTGCCGAGCGCGATCAGCTCAGAGACGTACGTCGTCCATGGCCGGGCTCCAGGGGTGGCCACCCCGAGCGCGTTGCGGGCGATCAGACCACCGCCGGCGTACCCGACCAGGACGATGCGCGGTGAGCCGGCGGCATCGCTGTGCGGCTCCGCCGCCAGGGCGTCTAAGCACTCCTGGATCCGGCTGCTGAGCGCGACCGCGGCGGAGACCGACTTGGTGCCGGCCGACACATGCAGGTGCAGCGGCAGCCAGCCGAGCAGCTCGGCGAGCCGATCGGCGTACGTCGCACCGGTCGCCTGGGAGCCTTCGTCCCACACCGTCTCGTCCTTGCCCGACGGCGGGACCAGGACCAGGACCCGAGGGCTCGCCCCGGCGAGCTGGTGCGCAGCGGCCCACTCCCGCGCGCTGACCGTGCGGCCGTCATGGCGCACCGCGACAGCCGGCCCGGACTCGGTGCCGGCGACGCCGCGGACGATCGGGGTCGCGAGCGCGAACGGGGCCACGAACGGACGCCGCGCGAAGGCGGTGATGCGCCAGGCGAACCTCGCCAGACCGACGAGGCCGGCCACCCTGCCCTGACCGCGATCGAGCTGCTCCTCGGCTTCGGGGTCCACCGGGGTGTCCTCGACGTTGAGGACCACGGCGCGGACGGTCTCGGGACTGGAGCTCACGCTTGGAAGCGTAGAGCCTGAGCCCGGGCGGAGGACTCACCTGTGCCGCCTGACAGGCGCGTCTGTGCCTCAGATCACATCGCACCACCCGCATTCCGTACGTTTGCGTTCACTCGCGCGTATGGTGTCTGTGATGCTGTTGTTACGGATGTTGCGTGACGATGGCGGTCTTCACGGGTTACCGTCGGACTGGGAAGGGGGTGTCGGTCAGTGGGCGACGAGTTGGAGTCACACTGCCCGTCGTGCGGTGATTCGCGGGTTCCCGGGGCCATCTACTGCATCGGCTGCGGCGCTCCGCTGCTGGCTCCCCCGGAGCCCCACCGCCCGCTCTTCGTGGACGAGATCAGCGACGAGACCGCCACCCCGCGGAGCACGCGCGGCTTCTTCTTCGACGACGCTCCCCCGCCACCTCCGGCAGGACGCAAGGGCCGCACCGCCGCGATCCTGACCGTGATCGCGGTGCTCGTGCTCGTGGCCGGGGCACTCGGGTTCATCTTCGGCAAGGACGGGGTCGACCCCGCACGACCCGAGGCGAACCCTTCGACCGACCCCGCCGGGAGCGAGCCCGCGAGCAAGCCTTCGCGCACCCCATTGGGCGAGCCAACCCTGGATCCGAACGCCCCTCCCGAGAACCAGCTGCTCCGGATCTCCCGCCTCGACACCGAGGCCGCCAGCAAGCTCATCGGCAGCTGGATCCCCCAGCTCGCGGCGGTCGGCGCAGGCGACGGCGGCGACGCCGACTGGCACAAGGCGCTGAACCGCTACCAGGAGATCAAGACCGACCACCCCGACGTGCTGCTCCTCGACACCGGCGAGTGGCCCAGCTCGTACGTGAAGCCGGGGATGTACGCCGTCGTCGTGCCCTATCCCAGCGACACCTCCGGGCCCGCGCTGGAGTGGTGCGTCGAGCAGGGCCTGTCCCGGACCGACTGTGCAGCCAAGCGCCTGGAGGTCTCGGGAGCCCCGACGGACAACTACGACTCCCAGTAGATCCGCCAGCAGTAGATCCGCCAGGCTCCATCCACCAGGCGTCACAGACGAAACCGCCCCTGCCCGGATCGGGCAGGGGCGGCGTACGTCTGATGCTCAGGCGTCAGCCTTCTCGGCGGCCTCGTCGCTCTCGTCGCTCTCGTCGGCGGCCTCTGCCTCGGGCTCGCCGATGGTGCCGTCAGGACGGAGGTTCTTCAGCTCGACGTGGTTGCCGGACTCGTCGACGACCGTGGCGGCCTCGACCAGCTGGGCGAGCGCCTTGCCGCGCAGGATCTCCTGGACCAGCTCGGGCACGTGGTTGTGCTCGAGCATGTGGTTGACGAACTCCTGCGGGTCCTGACCGGACTGCTGCGCACGGCGCATCATGTGCTCGGTCAGCTCCTGCTGCTCGACACCGATCTCCTTCTCCTTGGCGATCTGGTCGAGGATCAGCTGGGCGGCGACGGCGTCACGAACGCGGCGCTCGAGGTCGGCCTCGAACTCCTCGATCGTCTGCTCCTCGTCCTCGAGGTACTTCTCGAAGGTGAGGCCGGCGAAGCCGAGCTGCTGCTCGATGCCCTCGCGACGGGCGTTGAGCTCGTCGGCGACGATGGTCTCCGGAAGCGGGATCTCGACCTTCTCCAGGAGCGCCTCGAGGACGGCGTCGCGGGCGGCAGCGGCCTGCTCGAGGCGCTTGCCGTTGCCGAGGCGGCCGCGAACGTCCTCCTCGAGCTCCTTGACGGTGTCGAACTCGCTGGCGAGCTGGGCGAACTCGTCGTCGTACTCCGGGAGCTCCTGCTCCTGCACCTGGTTGACGGTGACGTTGACGTCGACCTCCTGGCCGACCAGCTCACCGCCGACGAGGGTGCTCTTGAAGTCCGCGGACTCGCCGGCCGACAGGCCGGTGAGGGCCTCGTCGAGACCGTCGAGCATGCCGCCCTTGCCGACCTGGTAGCTCATCCCGACGGCCTCGGCGCCGTCGACGTCCTCGCCGTCCTTGGTCGCCTTCAGGTCGATGACCACGAAGTCGCCGTCGGCGGCGGGGCGCTCGATGTCCTTGAGGGTGCCGAAGCGCTCGCGCATCGCCTGGATCTGCTCCTCGACGTCAGCGTCGGTGAGCTCGATGTCCTCGACCTTCGCCTCGATGCCCTCGTAGTCGGGCAGCGTGATCTCGGGCTTGATGTCGACCTCGGCGGTGAACTCCAGCGTCTCGTTGTCCTCGAGCTTGGTGACCTCGATCTCGGGCTGCGCGAGCGGCTCGAGCGAGTTCTCTTGGAGGGCTTCGAAGTACATCTGCGGGAGGGCGTTGTTGACCGCCTCGGAGAGCACCGCACCGCGGCCGACCTGCTTGTCGATCACCTGGGGCGGGACCTTGCCACGGCGGAAGCCGGGGACGTTGATCTGCTTGGCGATCTGCTTGTACGCCGCGTCGAGGCTCGGCTTGAGCTCCTCGAAGGGCACCTCGACGGTCAGCTTGGCCCGGGTCGGGCTCAACGTCTCGACGGCGCTCTTCACAGGGTGTCTCCTGTCGTTTGTTTCTGAGAATGATGTCGCGTGCAGGGGCTATGAAATTTCGAGAAAGATGTCGGGGCGACAGGACTCGAACCTGCGGTCTCCTGCTCCCAAAGCAGGCGCGCTAGCCACTACGCTACGCCCCGTCAAGAGCCCCTCCCCAATCAGCGGGAATGGCACTTGGAGCGGATGACGGGAATCGAACCCGCGTAATCAGTTTGGAAGACTGAGGCTCTACCATTGAGCTACATCCGCGTACGCGAGAGCCAACGCCCTCGTGCAACCTGCGAAATCCTGCCATAGATCTGGCTCACACCTGTAACCGGCTCCCCTACTGACCGGTTGGTCCGGTCGTTTCGGTGCGGATCTCAGCGCCGTCTGCCGACCGCAACGAGTGCGCGATCGTCGGCGCTGGCGCTCATCCCCTCGAGCAGGCGGCGGGCTCCGCCACCCCGTCCGGTGACGGCGAGATGGTCGGCGGTGGCGACCAGGTTGCTGATGCCGTCCTCGAGGTCGACGCCCCGCGCCTCCACGACTCCGTCGGTGTAGAGCATCACCATGTCCCCCACGCCGAGCGTGCCTGTGCAGGCATCGAAGTCGACGTCGTCGATGAGCCCGAGCACCGGGCCGACGCTGTCGGCCTCCTCCCAGCGGCCGGTGGACGCGCGGCGTACGAGCGCGGGCGGGTGGCCGGCCGTGCGGATCTCGTAGGCGCCGTCGCTGAGGTCGATGGAGAGATAGACCGCGGTCGCGAAGCCCTCCTGCCAGTCCTGGCGGAGCAGGTAGCGGTTGGCGGCGGGAAGGAAGTCACCCGGCGGCACGGCGCCGAGGAGGCCGCCGAACGCTCCGGACAGCTGGAGCGCTCTGGTGCCTGCTCGCTCCCCCTTGCCGGAGACGTCCACGACGACCACCTCCAGCCGGTCCTCCACCCGAGCGGCCACCACGAAGTCGCCCGCGAACCGGGTGCCGCCCGCAGGCAGGACCGCCGAGTCGGCGAGCCACCCCGGAGGCATCGGGGGGATCGCACCCTGGTCGAGCCGGTGGGTCAGGTCGAGCAGCATGAGCTCGTCGCTCAGGCCGCCGACCCCGAGGTAGGTGCGGCGCATCGCGACGGACAGCACGATCGCGCCGAGCAGGAAGTGCACCCCGATGGAGGCGGCGTCGCGGTCGGAGAGCGTGACCCGGCTGGCGGCCACCACGATCATCACCATCACGAAGACGACGAACCAGCTGAGCGTACGCGGGCCGAGCAGCACCGCACCGAGCAGCAACGGCACCGTGAGCACCGCCACCGGGACCACCTGCAGCCAGCCGACCTGAGCCGCCGCGAGCACCGTCAGCAGGACGGTGAGCAGTCCGAGCCACAGCACCGCTCGCAGCTCCGGGTCGCGGAACCTGCGGCGGATCGCGTTGCTCCGCAAACGGCCTGCGAAGGCATGGCTCGACATGGCCTCACTCTAGGTCTCGAGGTGGGGGCTGCGTGGTCGTTCTCGCAGGCCGGAGAGTAGTGCGGGCTCCTACTTCGCGTTCGTGCGGGGCCGGTAGGTGCGCTGGCACTTCGGACACCAGAAGAGGTTGCGCTGCTGCAGCTCGACGGTGCGTACGTTCGTGCCGCACACCAGGCAGGGCTGACCGCTGCGGCGGTAGACGTAGACCTCGCCGCCGTGGTCGTCCTTGCGCGGCGGGCGACCCATCGCCTCCGGCGTGTGCTCCTCGCGGACGGTGTCGATGCGGTTCGCCTGGACGCCGAGCTTCATCAGCTCGACCAGGTCGTCCCAGATGGCGTCCCACTGCTTCCGGCGCAGGGTGTTGCCCGGTCGCATCGGGTCGATCCGGTGCCGGAAGAGCACCTCGGCCCGGTAGACGTTGCCCACTCCGGCCAGGACGGACTGGTCCATCAGCAGCGCGCCGATGCTCGTGCGGCTCCGGCTGATCCGCAGCCACGCCCGGCCAGGGTCGGCGTCGTCGCGCAGCGGGTCCGGCCCGAGCTTCGCGACCACGGCGTCACGCTGGGCCGCGGTGACCAGGTTGCAGGTGTTGGCGCCACGTAGGTCTGCGTACGTCCCGCTTCCGGTGGTCGACCCTGCCGAGACCAGGCGGAGCCTGACCTGGCCGACGGGAAGAGGGGGCTCGGCGGTGTAGGGCAACAGGTCGAGCTTGCCGTAGAGGCCGAGGTGGATGTGGACGTGCTGCTCCCCCGGGAACTCGACGAACAGCTGCTTGCCCCAGGCCTCGGCCCCGACGAGGACCTGACCGTCCAGGAGTGCGGCGGAGTCCGCGAACCTGCCCTGCGGGCTGCTGACCCGGACCTGCTCGCCGGCGAAGGCACCGCTCAGGTCGAGGGCGAGGCGGTGGAGGGTGTGCCCCTCGGGCATCGCCGGATCAGTCCTGGTCCTCGGCCGGCCCCAGGCCCTTGGCCGAGTCGGGAAGCGCCGGCCGCACGCCGTCGGCGTCGTAGGCGTGGAGCTGGTCGATACGGCGTACGTGCCGCTCCTCGTCGCTGAACGGCTCGGCCAGGAAGATCTCGACGAACTTCGTCATGTCCTCGAGACTGTGCATCCGGCCACCGACCGCGACGACCTGAGCGTTGTTGTGGTCACGGGCGAGCTTGGCGGTCTCCTCGCTCCAAGCGAGCGCGCACCGGATCCCGGTCACCTTGTTGGCCGCCATCTGCTCACCGTTGCCCGACCCCCCGATCACGACCCCGAGGCTGTCGAGCCCCTGCTCCCGATCGCGGACCACACCCTCTGCCGCCCGGATGCAGAAGACCGGGTAGTCGTCGAGTGCGTCATAGACGAACGGGCCATGGTCGACAGGCTCATAGCCGAGCTCCGTCAGACGGTTGATCAGATGGGACTTCAGTTCGAGACCGGCGTGGTCACAGCCGATGTGGACGCGCATGGCGTCCATCCTCTCTTACGGGCGGCTCAACTTCGGATTTGGTGGGTTGGTGTTTTTCTGAGGGTGGGGCCGCCGACCCTGTATTGGATGGTGTTCACGCCGAATCCCGGAGTAAAGGACGGCCTTCGGCCGCCGGCTTCGCCGGTCGCCTGCGGCGATCCTTGACACCGTGATCCGTCGAGAATTTTGGCTGGCTATCGGGTCGGCGGCGGGGTTTGGCGCAGCGAGTTCGGGTTGGGTACGGGCTTGGGGACCGGGGTTGGCCGGTCCTGCCAGGAGAAAGGTCTGCCGGGCGCTGTACTAGACGATGACACCTTGTGAATCGATCACAAGGCTGCCCCAACAGGCGGATGACCCACGGGACGGGGTTTTCCGATTCTTTCGCACCGTCCCTTCCCGGACGGAGGTTCCCCACCCTCCCGGGCGTGGGGAAGTTGCGTTGGAGTGGGGAGAGAATCTGCACGAGTGGGAAAGGTCCGCCGGCTCGGGAGCACCCGGCCGGATGGGCGGCCAAGTCCCGAGGAGTAATGGCCGCAGTGGGCGGTGGCACGTGGGCGGTGGCAGGAGGGCGTGAGTCCTTCCCAGCCTCCCGTGAATGGGGGTCGACCAGATCCGAGCCGTTGACGCGATGCCACCCAGGTCCACATCAACGGCGCAAGCAGAGCCGGCCTGGCCCAGGGCAGGCGAAAGTGCCCGCGCATAGCCGGGGGACTTGGCGGGACGACCGCTGCGGGGGTGGTCTCGACGTGCCGGTTTAGGGCCGCCGGGTGAACCGGACGGTGCCGTCGGGCAACCGCTCATGAACGTAGGCAGGGTTGTGCGCCAGACGATGATGGTGCGGACACAGCAGGACCCCGTCCTTCAGATCCGTTCTCCCGCCGGCGGCCCAGGGTTTGAAATGGTGGGCGTCACACCACTCCGGTGGCATGTCACAGCCCTCGGCCTGGCAGCACTTCTGCTGCAACCGGAGCGCTTTGCGCTGGATCGGCACGAAGACCCTGCTCCCACGGCCCATGTCCAGCACCTCACTGTCCCCGCCGAGGACCCAGGGGATGATGGTGGCGTTGCATGCCATCCTGCGGGCCTCGGCGGCGGTGATCGTGGTGCCGTTGGTCTCGTCGAACCCGAGGGTGGCGGTGCCGAGGTCTTTGCGGAGCTCCTCGAGGGAGATCACCACGTTGACCACGGTCGCGTCACCACCGTGCCTGGGCAGCGCATTCGGGTCGACGGTCTCGATCAACCGCGCGAACCCCTGACCCATCAACCGCTCCCACGGCGGCAACGGAGCACCCTTCTCGACCAGCTGCTGCTTGCGCGGTTGGGCCCAGGCCTCGACCTGCTTCTTGAACCGCATCCCGATCGACACAGGCAGTACACCCTCGAACCCGACGGTTCCATCGCCGTTGTCCCACACGCGTAGCGCGGTCTTCTGCTGGGCACGCTCTTCTTCAGCGAGAAGGGCTTTGGCTTCGGCTTCCTCGAACCGGGCGGGGTCGACCTCGACCAGGATCCGCTTACCGACGATCCGCAGTTCCTTGGCGGTGAACTGGGTCGCGTAGTCGACCAGCAACTTCTCAGCCAAGACCAGATGCTCGCGGGTGGCCAACGGGTCGGCCTCGACCTTGTCGAGCGCTTTGGTGATCACTCGGGCCTTCGCCTCGGAGACGACACCGGCAGCAAGGCCGGCAGAAACCAACTCATATCTCGCCACTCCCGCAGCGAGCTTGATCTGCGAACGAGCGGCGCCCTTGTCGACTAGCAGCTCGGCACGCATCCAGGAGGAGGCGTCCTTGTCGCCAGTCTCTGCGGCGATATCCCCAGAGACAGCGAGCACCCGCAGCGTCAATGCAGCTTGTTGTGCTTGGAGCTTCTCCACCTTCGCGAGGTAGTCCTTCTTCTGACTGGTGCGCCAGTAGGTCGGGTCCATCGCAAGGAGTTCTTCAAGGGAGGTTTCGATGGCAGCAAGAGCCGACGAGACGAGGTCTCCCGGGCTGGTGCCCCAGTGGTCGATGCTCACTGCTGTCACCTCCCTTCAAAGGCGTGTCGTAGTGCCTCCGATTCTACTCCCAGCAAGCCTTCTTGAACACCTATCTGTGCAGGTCAAACCAACTTTTCGCGGTGAGCGAACGCCCTCAAACCTGTGGACGCTAAGTGGCCCGAAGGGCCACCCCTGCCACCCCACGCGCATCACCGTTCCCAAGCGAGAATGCGCTGCGCCACACCCGGGCCGCCGCCCCGATAGCCAGCCAAATCTTTCTCGAGGGAGCCCGGTGTCAAGGACCGCGAAGCGGCCGGCGTAGCCGGCGGCCGAAGGCCGTCCTTTACTCCGGGTTTCCTCGAGAAGACCCTCGAAGCCGGGTCGGCGGCCCACACCGGCCTTCGGGTGGGACGTTCCGGCAGGGAGGTCTCGACAGGCTCGACCACCGAGGCGACCGTGTTGGTCTCGACACGCCTCCGCCTAGCGGCTCCGGCGGCTCGACCACCGGGGGGCGGTCTCTACAAGCTCGACCAGCGGGGCGAGGTCTCGACAAGCTCGGGCCAGCGGGGCGGGGTCTCGACAAGCTCGGGCCAGCGGGGCGAGGTCTCGACAAGCGGGACAGGAAGGTCTCGACAAGCTCGACCACCGACGTCCCACATCCGCTACCGTCCAACCGCATGAAGCCCCTCGGTGCCGTCCCCTGGCCCCCGACCCCGATCGTCACCGAGCGCCTGACCCTCCGAGAGACCAGGACCGAAGACAGACCAGCACTGGCCGAGCTGCTCTCGTCCGAGATCGTGCAGGCATACCTCGGCGGCCCACAGCACACCCGCGAGCAGCTCGAGGAGCTGATCCCGGTCGACCCGAACACGAGACCGGGCATCTTCGCCGTTGAACGCGACGGCGAGTTCATCGGAAGGATCACGGTCCAGCGCCGGGATCCGGCATGGGCACACCACGTACGCGACGAGGGCGACGAAGTGGAGATCGGCTGCGAATTCCTACCCACGACGTGGGGCGCGGGTGTCGCGAACGAGGCAGTCCGGGCGGTCCTCGGCTGGATCGACGCGACGCTCCCCGGCGAGCCCGTCGTCCTCACCACCCAGGTCGCCAACGAGCGCTCGCTCCGGCTCGCACGAAGGCTCGGGTTCGTCGAGGTCGAGCGGTTCACCGCGTACGGCGCGGAGCAGTGGTTCGGCCACCTCGAAGATCGACCCTAGTCGTCGGTCTCCAGGATGTTGGCCGTCCACAGCCCGAGGACGATCGGGAGCAGTACGCCCCAGATCGGCTGGAGGTCGGCGAACCCCTCGGGCGAGTCCCCGATCACGACCAGCCAGCACGACAGCGTCACGACCGACCCGACACACGCTGCGATCCCGGCGGCGAGGCGGGCCGCACCGCCCCGCTGTACGGCGAGCACGATCGCGAGCACCGGAGCCGAGACCACGAACAGGAGCGCCACGTAGAGCGCGATCGCGAGCCAGGTGAACGACGCGGGCAGACCGTCGGAGGCGTCTCGCGCATCTGCGATCCACTGGATGGCCGCCCAGATGTTGAGCTGGCGGTCGACGTCCCCGTCGTCGTCGGCCAGCCGGACCACCGGCGACGCGAGGGTCGCGACCACCAGCGCGAGCACACCGAGCAGCTGTGTACGTCGCAGCCGCGAGGCGGTCTCCTCGTTCCCACGAAGCGCAGAGCGGATCAGACCGTCCGAGTTGTTCGTCACCGCCGCAGGCTACCCCTCAGGAGTACCGAGATAGGCGACCAGCGCCAAGTGGTCGGACCCCGGCACCTCGACCGTCTCGGTCGCCAGCGCGACCAGGGCGTCACCGATGAGCACATGGTCGATCGCGGTCGCCGGCGGCAGAGGTATGCCGGCGAACCCCTCGGTCGGCCAGGTCGGCTGCCAGCCGGCGTTGCTCGCCCGGGCAGCGTCCTGCAGGTCCGCGTCGTCGAGCAGTCGCCGGGTCGTGTGGTGGTCGAGCGACGCGTTGAGATCTCCCAGGAGCAGGTCCGGCTTCTCCGCAGCCGCCGCCTCGATGATCAACTCCTGCTCGGCCGGCCACACCGCGAGCGTGGGCGGGGCGGGATGGGCGACGACGACCCGCCACTCTCCCACGTCGGCCGCCCACGACCCCATCGCCGTCTCGATCCGGCGTGACTTGGTGATCGGACGGTCGGCGAAGAGCATCGTGCCCATGGTGCCGGGGGCCGCCTCGCCGCTCCGATAGGGCAGCTGGTCCCCCAGCGCGACCGTCAGCTTCTCGAGCGCCTCCGCAGTGATCTCCTGGACGGCGAGCACGTCGACCTTGTTGGCGCGCACGGCATCGACCACCGCTTTGGTGTCGCCCTTGCCCTCCAAGAGGTTGGTGGTCATCACCGTCAACGGCTCACCGGCGCTGGTCGCCCGGGACCCGGCGTAGAACGGCGCCTGCCAGGCGACGTGCACCGCGAGCAGCAGCGCGACGACCCCGGCGACGACGGCGAGCCTGATCCGACCACGACCGGCGGCAAGCAACACCAGGACCAGGATCGCGACCAGGCACAAGGCGTACAGGACGACACCGAACGGCGCGAACGCAGCCAGACGCACCGCCCGCAGATCCGTGCTCGCCAGCGCCCGGGAGAGCGTGATCGCCAGCGCGGGCAGACCGCAGAGGACCAACACTCCCCAGCCCAGCACCAACGGCACCCACCGCGCCCGCTTCACAGGACGACCAGGTCGTCGCGGTGGATGACCTCCCGAGCGTACGCAGCCCCGAGGTTGGCCTCCAGATAGCCCGAGGAGCGCCCGGCCAGTCGCGGGATCTCGTCGGCGTCGTAGTTCACCAGGCCACGAGCGACGGCCGCCCCCGAGGGGTCGACGACATCGACCGGGTCACCGGCGTGGAACGCCCCCGAGGAGCCGGTGACCCCCGCGGCGAGCAGCGAGGCCCCGCGGCGACTGATCGCGGCGACAGCGCCGGCGTCGACGGTGATCGAGCCGACCGGCTCGGTGGCGTGCTGCAGCCAGAGCAGCCGCGCCGGCCGCCGCCTGCCGACGGCGTGGAACAGGGTGCCGACCGGCTCGCCCGCGAGCGCCGCCTCGGCCTGAGCCGCCGAGGTCAGCACGACCGGAACGCCGTCGTCGACAGCGATCCGGGCCGCCTCGAGCTTGGTCACCATTCCGCCCGTGCCGACCCCGGCGACGCCGGCCTTGCCGATGGTCACACCAGCGAGATCAGCCAGCGAGGCGACCTCATCGATCCGCCGTGAACCGGGCTGGGACGGTGGTGCGTCGTAGAGTGCGTCGACGTCGCTGAGCAGCACCAGCAGGTCGGCCTTGACCAGGTGGGCCACCAGCGCCGCGAGCCGGTCGTTGTCACCGAACCGGATCTCGGAGGTGGCCACCGTGTCGTTCTCGTTGACGATCGGGAGCACACCCAGGTCGAGCAGCTTCGACAGCGTCGCGTCGGCGTTGCGGTAGTGCGCCCGCCGGTTCAGGTCGTCGACGGTGAGCAGCACCTGGCCGGCGATGATGCCGTGCCGAGCGAGCTCGTCGGTGTAGCGGTGCACCAGCAGCCCTTGGCCCACGCTCGCCGCCGCCTGCTGCTTGGCCAGCGCCCGCGGACGCTTGGCCAGCCCCAGCGGCGAGAGCCCGGCCGCGATCGCCCCCGAGGAGACCAGCACGACCTCGGTGCCGGTGGCCCGGGTCTTCGCGAGCACGTCGACCAGAGCGCTCAACCGGTCGGGGTCGATGCCTCCCGAGGCCGTGGTCAGCGAGGACGATCCGACCTTGACCACCACCCGGCGTGCCCCGGTCACGACCTCGCGCTGCACCGATCCCCCTCGTACGTCAGCCTGTGCTCCTGCTGCGCCGGATCCTACCGGCGCCGAAGCCGATCGCTCCGCAGGTTTCCGCCGGTCGGGCGGAGCCGCTACTCCCCCGAGCGCTGTTCCGAGTCCGCCGACGGGTCGTTCTCGGCCCAGTCGCTGTCCGGGTCGTCCTCGCCGCCGATCTCGTACGAGACCGGGCCGGCGCCGTCACGCAGCCGCCGAGCGATGTCGGCGCGGGCTTCGTACTCTTCCTTGGTCTCCATCCCGGCGTCGATCTCGCGTCGCCGGGAGGCGGCGGGCCGCTCCTCGTAGAAGCGCTGGTCCTCGCCACGGCGGCCGAGCATCTCGGCGCCGGTGTCGATCGAGGGGCGGAAGTCGAAGACGACCGAGTTGGCCGGGTCGCCGATGATGACGGTGTCGCCCTCCACGGCCCCGAGCTCGACCAGGCGCTTCTCGACGCCGAGCCGGTTGAGGCGGTCGGCGAGGTAGCCGACGGCCTCCTCATTCTCGAAGTCGGTCTGGCGCACCCAGCGCTCGGGCTGCGGGCCGCGGACGAGGTATTCGCCGTTCTTCGAGACCTTGACCGTGAAGCCGTTCTTGCCCTCCACACCTTCGGGGCGCAGCACGATCCGGGTCGGTGCTGCCGCAGGGACGTCCTTGCGGGAGGCCGCAACGATCTCGGCCATCGCGTAGATCAGCTGCTGGGTGCCCTCGCCGGAGGCGGCTGAGATCTCGAAGACCTTCATCCCCCGCTTCTCGAACTCGTCGATGGTCATCTCGGCGATCGCGCGACCGTCCGGGACGTCGACCTTGTTGAGCGCGACCAGCCGCGGCCGGTCCTCGAGGCCGCCATGACGGGAGAGCTCGTTCTCGATGACGTCGAGGTCGTCGATCGGGTTGCGGCCCGGCTCGATGCTCGCGGTGTCGATGACGTGGACGAGCGCGGCACAGCGCTCGATGTGGCGCAGGAACTCGTGGCCGAGGCCTCGACCGTCAGCAGCCCCCTCGATCAGACCCGGCACGTCGGCGACGGTGAAGGTGATGTCGCCGCCCTTCACGACGCCGAGGTTCGGCACCAGGGTGGTGAACGGATAGTCGGCGATCTTCGGCCGGGCCCGCGAGATCGCCGCGATCAGCGACGACTTACCGGCGCTGGGGAAGCCGACCAGGCCGATGTCGGCGACGACCTTGAGCTCCAGGCCGATCTCCCGCGCCTCGCCCGGCTCGCCGAGGAGCGCGAACCCCGGTGCCTTGCGCTTGGAGGAGGCAAGGGCCGCGTTGCCGAGCCCACCACGCCCACCCTCGGCCAGGACCAGCTCGGAACCCGGGCCCACCAGGTCGGCGAGCACGTTGCCCTGCGGGTCGGTCACAACCGTGCCGTCAGGAACGGTGAGCACCATGTCCTCGCCGCGGGCGCCGTTCTTGAAGTCGCCCGCAGCCTGGCCCCCGTTGGCGGCCTTGCGCTTGGGACTGTGGTGGTAGTCGATCAACGTGGTCACATCGGGATCGACGCGCAGGATGATCGACCCGCCGGTGCCACCGTTGCCGCCGTCAGGACCGCCCAGCGGCTTGAACTTCTCGCGGTGCACCGACGCCACCCCGTGCCCGCCGCGACCGGCCTCGACGTGGAGGGTGACACGGTCGACAAAAGTGGGTACAGCCATGCCTCCAGCCTACCGACGGCAAGCCCCACAGTCGCTATCCGCGATCGGCCAACCCGCGGACCTGCCGACTCGGCACTAAGTTTGAGTCCATGCGAGTAGGAACAGTGATGTGGCCGATCGAGGACTGGCCGGCGATGGGCGAGCGTTGGGTTCAGGCCGAGCAGCTCGGGTTCGAGACGGCCTGGGTCTATGACCATCTGGCCTGGCGTGGGCACAGCCCCTGGGAGGAGGCGTTCACGTCGATGGCCGCCGCCGCGGCCCTCACCTCGACGATCCGGCTCGGGACCCTGGTGACCACCCCCAACTTCCGTACGCCGATCCCGACCGCCGCGGTGATCCGCAGCCTGGACCGCATCTCAGGTGGGCGGGTGACGATCGGCATCGGCGCGGGCGGCGACGACCACACCTCCGACGGAGATGTGCTCGGGCGGGAGTTCACTCCTCGCGAGCGCGCCGACCGGTTCGCGGAGTGGACCCGCACCGTCGACCGGCTGCTGCGTGAGTCACCGGTCACGATCGACGGCGAGCACTGGCAGACCCACGAGGTCACCGTCTCGCCCGGCCAGGTCCAGCAGCCTCGTACGCCGCTGTGGCTGGCCGGCAACGGCCCCCGCGGGATCCGGCTGGCCGCCGAGGTCGGCGACGGCTGGATCGCGAACCCCCAGGGCGAGGACCCGAAGGCGTACGTCGCCCAACGGCTCGAGATGCTCCGCGCGGCCTGCGAGGAGACGGGCCGGGACTACGCCGCGATTCCGAAGCTCTTCATGTCCGGTTTCACCGACGAGCCGTGGACCGAGTCTGCGGACGCGTTCGAGGACCTCGCCTGCTCCTACGCCGAGATCGGGATCACCGACATCGCGATCCACTGGCCCCGTGCCGGGACCCAGTGGGAGATGTCGTGGGACGTCTTCGAGGCGATCGCGGCTCGCGCGGCGGACCTCTGATCCTTCGTCAAGGCACACCCGAAGACGCCGAAGGGCCCTCTCCCGCAGGAGAGGGCCCTTCGAAAGGCGTTACTCAGGCGTCGCCCGGAACGATGTTGATCACCCGGCGGCCGCGGCGCTTGCCGAACTCGACCGCGCCCGGCTGCAGGGCGAACAGGGTGTCGTCGCCGCCACGGCCGACGTTGGTGCCGGGGTGGAAGTGGGTGCCACGCTGGCGGACGATGATCTCGCCGGCGCCGACGACCTGGCCGCCGAAGCGCTTCACACCGAGGCGCTGGGCGTTGGAGTCGCGACCGTTCTTGGTGCTTGCTGCACCCTTCTTGTGTGCCATCTTCTCAGTCCTTTAGGTGTCTCTAGAACGCCGGAATCAGGCGTTGATCGCGGTGACCTTGACCTGGGTGTACTTCTGACGGTGACCCTGGCGCTTCTTGTAGCCGGTCTTGTTCTTGTACTTCTGGATGATGATCTTCGGGCCCTTGGAGGCACCGACGATCTCAGCAGCCACAGAGGCCTTGTCGAGGCCGGTCGTGGTGACGGTCTCACCGTCGACGAGCATGACCACGGGCAGCGAGATCGCAGCACCGGCCTCGCCGTCGAGGCGGTCGATCTCGATGACGTCGCCGACAACGACCTTCTGCTGCTTGCTGCCAGCCTTCACGATCGCGTACACCGCGGTCTCCTTCATTGCTCCGAACTCAAAGTCTTGTGTCGCCCCGCGGCAAAGCAGACCGGACCCCGAAGCGATAGGTGCCAGCAGATGCCTGCAGGAACGGCGCACTGCGCACGCCGAGATTCAATCTTACGTACGCGGCCAGTTAGCCGCAAAACGCCGCGACACCGTCCGCTTGGACGATGCCGGGGACATTGTGCACCCGAGGGCCAGGATCTGGCCAACCGGGCGCCCGGTTCGGCCCTGTCCGCTGCGAACCGGGCACGATTGCGGGCATGATGCGCTCATGACGCCGACCGAACCATCGCACGCGAACCAGGCCAGGCAGGAGGAGATCCTGGCGCGCGCACGCGCGACCGGGCGGGTGTCCGTCACCGAGCTCGCCCCCGATCTCGGGGTGAGCGTCGAGACGATCCGGCGCGACCTCAAGGTGCTCGCCGACCGCGGCGTCGTGGAGCGGGTCTACGGCGGTGCGGTCGCCCTGGAGAGCGGCAGCTTCGAGACCTCGCTCGAGTTCCGGGCCGGCCGCGACGTCGACGAGAAGCACCGGATCGCGCGGGCGGCCCTCCAGCACCGGCGCGGCGCGGAGACGATCTACATCGACGAGGGCACCATGCCCCAGTTCCTGGCCGAGGAGCTCTTCGGGCACGGGCCGGCGACGATCATCACCCCGTCCCTGCCGGTGGCCACGCGACTCTCCGCCGACCCGGACCTCACCGTGATCGTCCTGGGCGGGCGCGTCCGCACCATCACCCGCGGCGTCGTGGACCAGTGGGCGACCCGGATGCTGGCCGACCTGGTGATCGACCTGGCCTACATCGGAGCCAACGGGATCTCCAGGGAACAGGGCCTCACCACCCAGGACCCGTCGGTGGCCGCGGTCAAGCGTGCCGCCATCGAACGCTCCCGCCGCCGGATCTTCTTTGGCGCCCACACGAAGTTCGGGGCCTCCAGCCTGTGCCGCTTCGCGGGCGTACGCGACTTCGAGCTCCTCATCACCGGCACCGAGCTCTCGGCCACCGAGGCACGTCGGTTCGCGGCCCTCGGACCGCGGGTCGTCCGGGCCTGAAAGACCCGGGAGATGAGCCTGAGAACGGGCAGCAACCGGGCGCTCCGGGCACATCGACCGGGCTAGGGGGTTCGGCGGAAACTACGCCATCGTGGTCGGTGACGACAGTCACACTGCGAGGAGGCAGACAGATGCGGGCACGGAGACGGACCTCCGCAGCGCTCACAGCGCTCTCACTGGCCACGGTCTTGTTGACCGCCTGCGGGACGGGCGGGCTCGGTGCCGGCGGCACGAGCGCGGGCGAGCACAGCATCACGGTGCTGATGGTCAACAACCCACAGATGCTCGAGCTCCAGGAGCTCACCGAGGAGCACTTCACCAAAGAGACCGGGATCGAGGTGAACTTCGTGGTCAAGGTCGAGCAGGACATGCGCGACACCGCGAGCACCGAGTTCGCCAACCAGTCCGGGATCTACGACGTGGCGACGCTGTCCAACTTCGAGATCCCCTACTACGCCGAAGCCGGCTGGATCTCGGACATGGAGAGCATCGCCAACGACCCCGAGTTCGACCAGGACGACATCCTCACCCCCATGACCGAGGCGCTCTCGGCCAACGGCAAGGTCTACGGACAGCCGTTCTACGGCGAGTCGTCGTTCCTGATGTACCGCAAGGACCTCTTCGAGAAGCACGGCCTCGAGATGCCGGCCGAGCCGACCTGGGACCAGGTCGCCGGCTTCGCCGCCACGATCAACGAGGCCGAGCCGGACATGCGTGGGATCTGCCTGCGCGGCCTGGCCGGCTGGGGCGACAACCTCGCCTCGATCACGACCGTGGTCAACACCATGGGCGGCACCTGGTTCGACGAGGACTGGAACGCCCAGGTGAACAAGGGTGGCTTCAAGAAGGCCGCCAACTTCTACGTCGACCTGGTCCGCGAGCACGGTGAGGCCGGTGCGGCGACCTTCAGCTTCCCGCAGTGCCTCAACGCCATGCAGCAGGGCAAGGTCGCGATGTGGTACGACGCCACCTCCGGCGCCGGGTCGCTGGAGGCGCCCGAGTCGCCGGTCAAGGGGAAGGTCGGCTACGTCGCCGCCCCGCACGACCAGACCGAGAACGCCGGCTGGCTCTACACCTGGGCCTGGGCGATCCAGAAGGCCTCGCGCCACCAGGAGGACGCCAAGGAGTTCGTCGCCTGGGCCTCCAGCAAGGAGTACGAGGAGCTGGTGATGACCGACACCGAGAACGACACCGGCGGCCCGACCAACGTCCCGGCGGGCAAGCGCGCCTCGACCTACGAGAACCCCGAGTACCTCGAGGTGGCCGGCTCCTTCGCGACGCCCACCATGAACGCGATCAAGAACGCCCAGGCCGACAACCCGGGGGTCCAGAAGCGGCCCTACACCGGCATCCAGTTCGTCGGGGTCCCGAGCTTCACCGACTTCGGCACCGAGTGCGCCAAGCAGCTCTCGAGCGCCATCTCGGGCTCGAAGACCACCGACGCGGCCCTCGACCGATGCCAGTCGCTCGCCCAGGCCTACGGCGACGTCCAGAAGGAGAAGCAGTGATGGCCGCCGTGACCGCACCCCCGCCCGCAGCTGCGGAGCCGACCGAGCCGACGGCGGCGCGGCCGCCCACGGCGTACAAGAAGTGGGGCCGCGAGTCCTGGAAGCTGCGCGCGCCCCTGCTGCCGGCGCTGATCTTCCTGATCGTGGTGACGCAGCTGCCGTTCGTCGCGACGCTGGTGATGTCGTTCATGAGCTGGAGCGCCCAGCCCGACGCCCCGGAGCGCAGCTTCGCCGGCTTCGACAACTTCAAGACGGTGTTCACGACGCCGGCCTACCGCACGGCCGTCCTGAACACCATCGAGATGACCGTGGTCGTCGTCGGGGTCAGCGCCCTGCTCGCCCTCGGGATCGCGCTGCTGCTCAACCACGCGTTCATCGGCCGCGGCCTGGTGCGCACGATGATGATCGCGCCGTTCCTGATCGTGCCGATCGCGGCCGCGGTCTTCTGGGGCAACGGCATCCTGATGACCGGGTTCGGCCTGGTCGACGGGGTGCTCGGTCAGCTCGGGGTCCCAGACGCTCAGAACATCGCGTTCCTCACCGACCATCCAAAGCTCGCCATCGAGATCGAGCTGATCTGGCAGTGGACGCCGTTCATGATGCTGATCCTGCTCGCCGGCCTGCAGTCGCAGGATCCGGAGGTGCTGGAGGCGGCGAGCATCGACGGCTGCAACGGGTGGCAGACGTTCGTGCACATGACGCTCCCCCACGTACGCCGCTATCTGGAGCTCTCGATCGTCCTCGGCACGATCTTCATCGTCCAGAACTTCGACTCGGTCCTGGGCATGACCGGCGGCCTGAACTCCACCAACGTCCCGTTCGCCGTCTACGAGACGTTCTACTCGGCCAAGGACTACGGCGTCGCCTCGGCCCTGGGCGTCGTCGTGGTCATCGGATCGCTGATCGTCGCGACCTTCGCGCTGCGCGTCGTGTCGTCCCTGCTCGAGGAGGAGAGCTGATGCGTACATGGAACCGGCGCCGGGTGGCGAAGATCGTCATCCCGCTCGCGGCATGGCTGATCGGCATCATCTTCGTGATCCCGATCCTCTACATGGTCCTGACCTCGCTGCACGCACCGCAGGACGCCCAGACCTATCCGCCCAGCTGGGGTGCGCCGCTGACGCTCGACAACTACGCCGGCCTGTTCAGCTCGGCGAACCCGATCACGCCGGCGCTGATCAACTCCGTGATCACCAGCATGATCTCGACGCTGCTCGTGCTCGCCCTGGCCATCCCCGCGGCGTACGCCCTGGCGATCAAGCCGGTGCGGAGATGGTCGGACACGATGTTCTTCTTCCTCTCGACCAAGATGCTGCCGATGGTCGCGGGCATCCTGCCGCTCTACCTGTTCACGACGAAGGTCATCAACATGCCTGACAACGTGATCATCCTGATCCTGATCTACACCGCGATGAACCTGCCGATCGCGGTCTGGATGATGCGCTCGTTCCTGGTCGAGGTGCCTACGGCGATCATCGAGGCGGCCTCGATCGACGGCGCCAGCACCTTCCGCATCCTGACCCGCATCGTGGCCCCGATCGCCATGCCTGGCGTCGCGGCGACCTCGCTGATCTGCTTCATCTTCGCCTGGAACGAGCAGCTCTACGCCAAGGTGCTCACCAGCGTCGCCGCGCAGACCGGTCCGGTCTACGTGAACACCCTGATCCAGACCGAGCACGCCTACCTCGCCGAGCTGGCCGCGGGGGCGACGCTGATCTCGCTGCCCGTGCTCATCGCCGGCTTCGCCGCCCAGGACAAGCTCGTCCAGGGCCTCTCCCTGGGGGCGGTCAAATGACCGAGGCACGACTCACGACGGCCAGGCTCGGCGAGCTCTCCGCGGCCGTTGCCGTCCCTGCGTACGACCGGACCGCCGTCACGCCCGGGATCGTGCATCTCGGGGTCGGCGGCTTCCACCGCGCCCATCAGGCGCGCTACGTCGACGACCTGCTGGCCTCGGGCGTCAGCGCCTGGGGCATCGTCGGCGTGGGGCTGATGCCCCAGGACGTACGCATGCGGGACGCGCTCGCCGCCCAGGACCACCTCTACACGCTCCTCGAGCGGGCTCCGGACGGGGACGTGCACAGGCGGGTGATCGGCTCGATCATCGACTACCTCTTCGCGCCCGACTCCCCCGAGGCCGTGCTGGCGTTGCTCACCGACCCGCGGATCCGGATCGTGTCGCTGACCATCACCGAGGGCGGCTACCACGTCAACCAGGCGACCGGCGGCTTCGACGCCTCCGACCCCGGGATCCAGGCCGACCTGCAGCCGGGGGCGGCGCCGACGACCGCGTTCGGTTACGTGGTGGAGGCGCTGGCGCGCCGTCGCGCCGCCGGGATCGCTCCGTTCACCGTGATGTCGTGCGACAACATCGCCGGCAACGGGGAGGTCGCCCGGGCGATGCTCTCTTCGTTTGCATCCTTGCGCGACCCGGACCTGGGTGACTGGATCGCAGCCGAGGTGGCCTTCCCGAGCTCGATGGTGGACCGGATCACCCCGGCGACCACCGATGCCGACATCGAGGAGGTCGGCTGGCGGTTCGGGATCCAGGACGCCTGGCCGGTGGTCAGCGAGCCCTTCTCCCAGTGGGTGCTCGAGGACCACTTCCCGCAGGGCCGGCCGCCGTTCGAGCAGGTCGGGGTCGAGATGGTGCCCGACGTCGAGCCCTACGAGCTGATGAAGCTGCGGCTGCTGAACGCCAGCCATCAGGCGCTGTGCTACCTCGGCTACCTCTCCGGCTACCGCTATGCCCACGACGTCTGCGCCGACCCGCTCTTCGTCGACTTCCTGCTCGGCTACATGTCGCAGGAGGCCACCCCGACGCTGCCGGAGGTGCCCGGCGTGGACCTGGCCGCGTACCAGCGGGAGCTGATCTCCCGCTTCGCCAACCCCCACATCCGCGACACCCTGGCGCGGCTGTGCGCCGAGAGCTCCGACCGGATCCCCAAGTGGCTCGTACCCGTCGTCTCGGCCCAGCTCGCCTCGGGAGGGTCCGTGCGCCGATCGGCGCTCGTCATCGCCTCCTGGGCCCGCTACGCCGAGGGTGTCGACGAGCAGGGCGCGCCGATCGACATCGTCGACCGGCGTCGGTCCGAGGTGATGGGCCGCGCGATCGCCCAGCGCGAGGATCCCCTCGCCTTCCTCCGCGACCCTGACCTCTTCGGCGACCTCATCGACTCCCCTGAGTTCACCGAGCCGTACGCCGAGGCGCTGGCGTCGTTGCACGCGGTCGGCGCGCGCAAGACTCTCGAGTCCTGGGAGACCTGACACACAGTTCGCGCAGTCTGGGCGGGTCGGCGCCGAATCGAGGTTGAACCGTGTGCATCGATGCACCAGGTTGGCCTCATGCCGGCAGCCGACCTGCCCAAACGTCGACCCTCGAGGTGAACTGTGTGCGCCGCTCCCGACCTCACAGACGTCCTCCGCGTACGTGGCGGGGCAATCACCCGCAAAGAGCTGCTCGACCTGGGGCTGCGTGACGAGTTGGACACCGCCCTCTCAGCAGGAAAGCTCGTCGCTCTCACCGGTGCCCGGGTGGCGCTTCCCGGACTTCCCGACGACAAGTCGGCCGCACTCGCGCTCGGCGGGGTCGTCTCCGGGCTCAGCGCGGCACGTGTGTGGGGCTGGTCGCTGAAGCATGAGCCCAGCCACATCGAGGTGACCGTGCCGCGCAACAGCTCGCGCAAGGCGCGACCAGGTGTGGTCGTACGCCGTCGGGATCTACGGCGCGGCGCGGGCTCGACCGGCGCCATCACCTCGCGGGCGCAGACCGTGGTCGACTGCGCCCGCGACCTTCCGTTCGATGCGGCGCTGTGCGTCGCCGACTCGGCGCTGCGCGATGGACTGGTCACCGGACTGACCCGCGAGGAGCTGGTCGCCGCAGCCGAGACGCTGCCCCGCACCGGACGGCAGCGGGCTCTGGATGTCGTCGTCGCCGCTGACCGCCGGGCGGCGAACGCGTTCGAGTCCGTGACCAGGGCGATCGTGCTTCCGATCGCAGGTCTCTCCGTCGAGCCCCAAGGCGACCTGGGATTCAGCGAGGCAGGTGCGGAGAAGTACGTCGCCAGGTCGAGCGAGTCGTCGAACGCCTCAGGCGTCAGACCCGCCTCGCGTGGATAGTCGCTCGACCCCGCCCTCGCCGAGTCGGTAGTTCTGGGCGACGAAACTCTACTTTCGTCCACCAGAAGTCACTTCTCGGCACGCCACTTCTACCTTCTCGGCGGGGAAGGCGAAGCCCCGGCTGCCGCTGGTGCGGGAGCCGGGGCTTCGTGGCCTACCTCAGCTGTCGTTCGACTGCGCCGTGTCGCGGCTGGCGCCGCCGCGGGTGCGGGTGACGACCTTGGGAGCCGGGATCGAGGCGGTGCCGTTGCTGACGACCGGTGCCTCCGACTTGGTCGCGGTCATCACAGCGCCCTCACCGGTGGTCACGACCTCGCGGCGGGCACCGCGGCGCTGCCGGGTGACCACCTTCGGCTTGGAGTCGACCGGCTCGGCCTTCACCGGTGCCACGTCGGCCGCCTCGGGCTGGGTCGCCTCAGGCTGGGTCACCTCGGGCTCGGGCGGGGCCACGGGAGCAGGCGCCTCGGCGACCGGCTCTGCGACGACCGGCTCGGCGGGCGTCGGCTCCGGCGCCACGGGCTCCGGCTTCGGCTTCGACTCCTTGACGGACGAGCTGCCGACGACGGCAGCCAGGACCGGACGACCGGTCGTCGCGGTACGGCGGGTGCGGGTCCGCG
Source organism: Nocardioides sp. (assembly GCF_014360585.1). Classification (GTDB taxonomy): domain Bacteria; phylum Actinomycetota; class Actinomycetes; order Propionibacteriales; family Nocardioidaceae; genus Nocardioides. The sequence continues at coordinate 24,213 of NZ_JACIXG010000025.1, read as the reverse complement.
TGGTGACCTTGGGGGCCTCCGGCTCAGCGGCGGGCTCGACCGGCGTCTCGGTCCGTGCCTCAGGCTTGGACTCCGGCGTTGACTCCGGCTTGGACTCCGGCTTGGACTCGGCCGGGGCCGACCCCTTGGAGCGGCGGGAACGCGTACGGGTCGTGACCTTCGGCGCCTCGGGCTCTGCGGGCGTCGTCTCGGCCACCTCGGAGGTGGTCTCGACCGCCTCGACGGTCTCGGCCACCACAGGCTCGTCCGACTTCGACGCCCTGGACCGGCGAGAACGCGTACGAGTCGTGACCTTGGGGGTCTCGACAGGCTCGAACACCGCGGCGGGCTCGACGGTCTCCACCTCGGGCGCGGCCTCGGCAGGCTCGGTCACCGCAGCAGCGGCCTCGTTCTGCTTGGCCATGGCGGCGAACTCGGCGGGCGAGGGCGCCTTGGCGGACTCCTCCGCAGCATCCGTACGGGACTCGTTGCCGGTCTCGTCCTTGCCCTTGCCCTTGGTGCCGCGACCACCGCGGCGACGCGAGCGCGGCTCGTCGGGCGCGACGCCGGAGGACTTGCCGGCCTCGACCGGGTGCTCGTGGATCACGAGACCACGGCCGGCGCAGGCGTCACAGTTCTCGGAGAAGGCCTCGAGCAGGCCGGTGCCGATCCGCTTACGGGTCATCTGCACCAGGCCCAGCGAGGTGACCTCGGCAACCTGGTGACGGGTCCGGTCGCGGCCCAGGCACTCGACCAGGCGACGGAGCACCAGGTCACGGTTGGACTCGAGGACCATGTCGATGAAGTCGACGACGATGATGCCGCCGATGTCACGCAGCCGGAGCTGGCGGACCATCTCCTCGGCAGCCTCGAGGTTGTTCTTGGTGACCGTCTCCTCCAGGTTGCCGCCGGAGCCGGTGAACTTGCCGGTGTTGACGTCGACGACGGTCATCGCCTCGGTGCGGTCGATGATCAGCGATCCACCCGAGGGCAGCCAGACCTTGCGGTCCAGGCCCTTCGCGATCTGCTCGTCGATCCGGTACGCAGCGAAGGCATCGACGTCGCCGTCGTACTTCTCCACCCGCTCCTCAAGGTCGGGAGCCACCGACTGGACGTAGTCCTTGACGGTCTCCCACGACGAGTCGCCGGCGATGACGAGCTTGGCGAAGTCCTCGGTGAACAGGTCGCGGACGACCTTCAGGGTGAGGTCGGGCTCGCCGTAGAGAAGCTGCGGGCCGTTGCCGCCGGCCTTCTTCTCGATGTCTTCCCAGCGGGCCTTGAGACGCTCGACGTCGCGCGTCAGCTCATCCTCGGCTGCACCCTCCGCGGCGGTGCGTACGATCACGCCGGCCGTGTCGGGGACGATCTCCTTCAGGAGGGTCTTGAGGCGGTTGCGCTCGGTGTCGGGCAGCTTGCGGGAGATGCCGGAGGTGGTGCCGTCGGGCACGTAGACCAGGAATCGGCCGGCCAGCGAGATCTGCGAGGTCAGGCGGGCGCCCTTGTGGCCGATCGGGTCCTTCGTCACCTGGACGAGCACCTTCTGACCGGAGGTCAGCACCGACTCGATCTTGCGGGGCTGGCCCTCCTTCCAGCCGAGCGAGGGCCAGTTGACCTCACCGGCGTAGAGCACCGCGTTGCGGCCCTTGCCGATGTCGATGAACGCGGCCTCCATGCTCGGCAGCACGTTCTGGACACGGCCCAGGTAGACGTTGCCGATCAGGCTGGTCTGCGACTCGCGGGCGACGTAGTGCTCCACGAGGACCTTGTCCTCGAGGACGGCGATCTGGGTGAGGTCCTCGCGCTCGCGGATCACCATGACCCGCTCGACCGACTCGCGGCGGGCCAGGAACTCGGCCTCGCTCACGATCGGGGCACGACGGCGACCGGCTTCGCGGCCCTCACGGCGGCGCTGCTTCTTGGCCTCCAGACGGGTCGAACCCGCCAGCGCGGTGATCTGGTCGTCGCCGGTGCGGCTCTGACGGACCTTGGTGACGGTGTTCTCCGGGTCGTCCCCGCCGTCGCCCGAGGCTTCGCCGGCCCGACGGCGACGGCGACGACGACGGGAGGTGCCGCCCTCGCCCTGCTGATCGGCGTCGGAGTCCTTGCCGGCCTCGTCGTTCTCGGCCTCGGAGTCCTCGGACTTGCTGTCGGAGTCGGCGTCGGGGCCGTCGTCACCGTTGGCGCCCTTGCGACGGCGACGGCCGCCACGGCGACGACGGCGACGGCCGTTGCCGCCACCCTCACCATCGTCGGCGGAGCTCTCGTCGGACTCGGTCTCGGACTCGGTGTCAGTCGCGGTCGCCGTCTCGGCGGCAGCCTCGGTCTGCTCCTCGTCGGCGGCCTTCTCCTCGGCCGGCGCGGCGCTGCGGCCGTTGCGCCTGCGGGAGCGGGCCGGAGCCTCCTCCTTGGCGGCCTCCGCGGCGGGCTCGACGGTCGGCTCAGCGACGGGCTCAGCGGCCTGCGGCTCGTCCACGGCGGGCGTCTCGGCAGCCTGGACAGGCTCCTCGACGGGCTTGGGGTCGGCCGCCTTACGGGTTCGTCGCCGGGTGGTCGTCTTGGTCGGCGGCTGGAACAGCACCGCGGGAGCCACCGGACCGGCCTGCTCGGCCTCGGTCTCCTCGTCGGTCTCGTCGGCGGCGTCGGCCGCAGGGGCCTCGACGGGCTCGACGACCGGAGCGGTCTTCTTGGCGGTGGACTTCTTCGCGGCTGCCTTCTTGGCAGTGGTCTTCTTCGCCGCCGTCTTCTTGGCCGGAGCCTCGACGGTCTCGGCGGGAGTCTCGACGGTCTCGGCGGGAGTCCCGCCCTCCGGGGCGGCGGCCTCGGCGGCGGTCTCGACCTCGGCCGGCGCCGGAGCGGCGGCCTTCTTGGTCGTACGCTTGCGGGTCGTCTTCTTCGCCGCAGCCTTCTTCGCGGGGGCGTCAGCGGCCTCAGCGTTCTCGGCGGTCTCAGCGGCGGGAGCCTCGGCGGCCTCCGCCGGAGCGGCGGCCTTCTTGGTGGTGCGCTTGCGCGTGGTCTTCTTCGCCGCGGTCTTCTTCGCCGGAGCAGTCTCGCCGGTCGCTTCCGCGTCGGTCGTGGGGGTGGTGGGGTTGTCGGTCACCGGAGTCTGCGCCGTTTCAGCGCCGTTCTCGGTGTTCTCGACAGTGGTCTCGTCGGCCATGCCGTTCTCCTCATCCGGGACCTTCACAGGTGCCGGATAGTCAGGTGCCGGGAAACGGGCGCTGCGCAGTATCGAACTTTTTCCACGTAGCAGCCGCGTCGCGGCGCAAAGCTTGTCAGGGCGGCGGCATCCTCCGCTGCGGTGCGTCACAGGCGGCGGTTCGTCACCTGCCGCGGTCGCTCGGCCGTCCGGGACCTTCCCGGGCGAGTCGCTCTCACTGACCTGCTAGGCCTGCGTCGCGGTCTGGCGACGACCTACCTCCTGCGTGCCGGAGTGCGGCCCCGAAGGACCCACGCCGGCGAGGCGTCGTCGGACTGTTCATTCCTCGGGTCGGGCCCGAATGTTTGAGCAGTCGTCTCGGAGTATCGCATACTCCCTGTCGACAGACCGATATCCGGACATCGAACAAGGCTCAGGGGAGCGTGCCAGGCTCGAGATTGCCAGCCTTCATCTGGCGCGACTTGTAGACGTTCACGATCACGACCCCATCGAGCCACTCGGTGAGGCGCGCCGCTTCGGCCTCCAGCGCCTTCCGTCCGGCCTCGCCGATGTCATGGCGCACGATCGGGTGCACCCGGCCACCCTCGTCCTGCGCCCACGCTCCCACGATCCGGCCGTCCCACCAGGCGGTGTTGCCGGCGTTGCCGTTGGAGTCGAAGAGGTACGCCACGTCGTCGGCCTCCAGATAGAAGCCGCGCTCCTTCCAACCCATGACCGTGGGGTCGAGGGTGGGCGTCAAAGCTGCCCACGGCTCGATCTCGGGCTCGATCGTGGTGGCGATCGGGTCGTCGGGGAGCACCCAGCCGACGCCGCCGCCCTCGAGCCCGACCTGCACGGCCCCCACCTCGGCGAGCGCGGCCCGTGCCGCCGTCTTCGTTGAGCCGAGCCACCAGACCAGGTCGGTCTCGGTGCCGGGGCCGAAGGTGCCCAGCCAGCCGCGGACGAGGGCTGCGTACCCGTCGGTGGCGGTAAGCGGAGCGGGCGCCTCGCCCAGCCACGTCTCGGCCAGGGTCCAGGTCGGTTTGCTCAGCCGCCAGTGGCCGAGATTGTTCGCTCGCACCAGTCTCCCCTGCGCGGCGAGGGTGCCGATCACCCAGCGGCCGATCGCGAACTCCCCGCCCCACTTCTTGTCCGGCGCGCCCATCCGGAACCGGACGTCGAGCGCCGGCACCAGCTCACGCAGCTGTGCCGTCGTGCGCGGCTCCCCGTCGGCGAGCGCCGCCAGCGTCGCGGCGAACGCCTTCTCGATCCAGCCGTCCTGGTCCTCGTCGATGCCACCCGCGGTCAGCCACTTGTGGAGGTTCTTCTCCTCCTGGGCCGCCACCCGAACCGAGGCGCTGCCCAAGGCCGCCGGAAGCAGATCTCGGGAAAAGGCGAAGAGCGTACGCCGCATCGCCAGCTGCTTGACCAGTGAGCGCTCCTCGTAGAGCGCACGCTCGACGTCCTCGACCCGGAGGTCGTGCACCCGCGCGTGCAGCGCGAGGTGGACCGTGGCCGCCTCGGTCGCGTGCCAGGCGGTCATCGCCTGCGTCGCCGCGGCCACGTCCGCGTACCTGTGGGCGGGGGCGAGCCCATGCTGGCGAGCCAGCCTCGCCCGGCGTTCGCGGTCGGTGACCGTTCTCATCGGCAGAGCCTCATCGCGGGCACGTTAGTGGAGCGGGTCGCCGATCGCGCCCGTTTCCTCGTCGAAGACGCCCTGGGTGAGCCGGGTCAGCAGCGGGAGTCCGCCGTGCTCGGGGCCCACCTTCAGCCCACCGATGCGCTCCAGGCCGGTGACGACGTCGTCGGGGCGTACGGCCGGGGTGCCGTGCTTGAGCAGGAGCTCCAACCGCGAGCCGCCCTCTCGTGGCGTTGCGGCGAGGCGTACGACCGCGGCCCGGGCGTCGAACTCGCGCAGACCCTTCTTGGTCATCCGGGACACGATGACCTCCTCGGCGCCGACGAACGCCTCGACCGCCGCGGCGGCGTCCTCCGGCGTGGTCGGGAGGTCGATGATCCACTCGCTGCCGGTGAGCAGGTCGGCCAGCGCACCCTTGGGCGAGGTGGCCGTGTCGACGACGTCGATCAGGTCGAGACCGTCGGGCATGACCTCGTCCAGGGCAGCCTTCGTCGTGGCCGGGTCGACGACCTCACGCAGCCCCAGCTCGACGTACTCGGCCTCGCTGGCCGCTCCCGTCGGCGCCGCGCCGGCGTAGGAGATCCGCGGGTGCGGGTTGAACCCCGAGGAGTAGGCCACCGGGATCCGGGCCCGTGCGACCGCGCGCTCGAAGGCACGGCTGAAGTCGCGGTGACTGGTGAACCGGAGCCGGCCGCGCTTGGCGTAGCGGATGCGGAGACGCTGGACCGGTGGGGCCTGCTGTTCGGGCTGTTGACGCACGAGTCGATTATGTCTGCCCTGGGGCGCGATGGCCCATCCGGCGAATGCGACGCAAACTGGCGGTAACGGTTCGCGTACGAAAAATGGGAGACTTCCGCGGTGAGCCACCACAGGAGCAGGCAGTTCTCGGTACGCCTCAAAGAGCTGTTGCCGATCCTTGCGGTTGTCCTCACCGTCGGCGCCATCGCCGCCCTGACCGTCCTCGCACCCCGGCTGGGCGACTCGAGACAGGCCTCCGCCGACGCCTCTATCGACTCTCCCTCACCGAGCGCCGAGCCGCTCGAGACCAGCCCGTCCGCTGAGCCGGAGCCGCTGCCGGAGTTCAAGACGTTCAAGGCGCCGCCCGCGATCGACAAGATCCCGAAGAAGCCGAAGATCGACCCGTGCGCGGTCCCGCGCAGCCTGAGCGTGATGACCTTCAACATCAAGGGCGGCAAGGTCTCTCCCGGCGAGCTCGGCGGCATCGCCGACGTGATCCGCTCGGCCGGCGCCGACGTCGTACTCCTCCAGGAGATCGACCAGAACCGCCGTCGCTCGGGCAACGTCGACCAGCCCGCGATCATCGCCTCTCAGCTGGGCATGCAGTCCGTCTTCGGCGCCAACGCCTACATCACCAGCCGCGGTGGCTACGGCACCGCGATCCTGTCGCGCTTCCCGATCGAGGGCTACGACAACACCCACCTGCCCAACCGCGGCGGCAAGGAGCAGCGTGGCTTGCTGCGGGCGAACATCATCGTCGAGGGCCAGCGACTGGTCGTCTTCAACACCCACCTCGACCACACCTCCGACTCGCTCCGGCAGGCGCAGATCGGCGCCGTGATGGCCAAGGTGAACGCCTACGACGGCGCCAAGCTCCTCGGCGGCGACCTCAACGCCGGCTCCGGCTCGGGCGTCCTCGGCACCGCCCTGGCCACGCTGACCGACGCCGGCGCCGCCCTCGGGGCCAGCCACGACGGTGGCGGCCGCGTCGACTACCTGCTCCCCAACTCCTGGCTGGCCGCCGGCGACGGCCGCGTCTCCCCCACCCGCCTGTCCGACCACCATGCCGTCACCATCGACTTCTCCATGCGCGGCGCCGCGGACTGCTGATTTCTAGGCGCGCACTCACCGGGCATGGGAACATCCCGCCCATGTCCTACAACGCGCCGGGTCCGGCGTATGAACCGAATCCGTATCACCAAGCACCGCCAGGCGGATATCCTCCGCCGCCACGGGGCGAGCAGCCGCCGTCGCAGGCGATGGCCACCGTCGCGCTGGTGCTGTGCTGCATCTTCTTCATCCCTCTGGCCGCCATCGTCGGCATCGGGCTCGCGATCGCAGTCCTGGTCAAGTCGACCCCGACGCGCAACTACGGCACCGGCAAAGCAGTCACGGGCATCGCGATCGGGTTGTGCGGGCTGATGATCATGTTCGGCCTGTTCACGTGGTTGGCGACGCTGGAGAACGGCACCAACCTCGACCGAGACCAAGATGGCGCTGCAACAACGAGCGGGACGGTGTTGACCACGGCACTCCGGGTCGGCGACTGTTTCAACAATGACACCGAGGTGCCCGAGTCCGAGGTGGTCATGGTCGGCACCGTCAAGGTGGTGCCTTGCTCCGAATCGCACCAGTGGGAGGCCTACCACGGCTTCAAGCTCGAGGACGGGCAGTGGCCAGGTGACATGCAGGTCGGCAGGCTCGCCGAGGGCGGGTGCGCCGAGGCGTTTCAAGGTTTCACAGGTGAGTCCTACCACTCGAGCACTCTGGAAGTGATCTACTTCCTGCCCGTCGAGCAGAGCTGGAGCGAGGGCGACCGAAGGGTGCTGTGCACCGTGGGAACTGGTGCGCTGAGGGCCGGGTCGCTTCGCGGCTAGGCTGCGAAGCCGATACGACTGCGTGAGAGACTTCCGGCCGTGATCGAGCTTCGCCCTGCCGCCGTGGCTGATGTGCCTGCGCTGATCGGGTTGTGGGAGGTGGCGGCGGAGAACGACTCGCGACCGGCCGACTCCCCGGCGAAGGTGGAGGCGTTGATCGCGCGCGCCCCCGACGCCTGCACGGTCGCGGTGACTGCCGAGGGACGGGTCGTCGGCTCGCTGATCTCCGGATGGGACGGCTGGCGCGCTCACCTCTATCGGCTGGCGGTCCACCCCGACGTACGCCGCCAGGGGCTCGCCCGCCGGCTCCTGGCCCACGCCGAGGACCGTCTCGTCGCCCTCGGCGCGAGCCGGATCGACGCGATGGTCCTGGAGGACAACGATCTGGGACAGTCGCTGTGGAAGAGCCTGGGCTACGAGCCTCAGGAGGACTGGCGCCGCTGGGTCCGCCCGGTCGGCCGAGGCCGGACCATCAGGTCGTACGCCGCCCGGAACCCGCCCCGCTCGTAGAACGGGATCGACTTCTCGCTGGGGCTCAGCACGACGCGTACGAATCCTTCCGCGTCCGCGTGGTCGGTGAGCGCGTCGAGCATCTCGGTGCCGAGGCCGCTGTTGCGGTGCTCGGGCAGGACGTAGAAGTTGGCCAGGTAGCCCCAGCGCGACGGCTGCACCTGGCCAGGTCGCGGCATCCGGGTGAAGATCAGCATGTTGACCATTCCGGCCGGCTCACCACCGACGCAGCCGAGCCAGGTCAGCCGCTGCTCACGCTCCTTGACCATCCACTCGTCGAAGCGCTCCTCGAACCCGGGGTCGTCGACCGAGCTCGTCGCCGCCTCCTCGACCCAGGTCCGGCGCAGTCCTGCCATAAGAGGGGCGTCCGCCGGCCCGGCCAGACGTACGTCGAAGGTGTCGATCACAGACCAGAACCTAGCCGCAGAAGTAAACATTGGCGCGTCTGCGAAGCCGGGTCTACCTTCGCCCAATGGATTTCGTGTCCCCCGAGGACCTTCCCGCCCCCGCCGGCTACAGCCACCTGGTGATCACCGACCCCGGCGCCAGGCTGGTGGTGATCTCCGGGCAGGTGGGCATGGCCGCCGACGGCACCGTCGCCTATGGCTGGGAGGCCCAGATCCGGCAGACCTTCGCCAACCTCGGCGTCGCACTGGCCGCGGCCGGCGCCACCTGGGCAGAGGCGGTGAAGCTGACCTACTTCGTCGTCTCCACCACGGAGCTGCCGATGATCCGGCGGGTACGCGACGAGTTCGTCGACGTCGAGCACCCGCCCGCCAGCTCGCTGCTCCAGGTCTCCGGCCTCTTCCGCCCCGACGTGCTCATCGAGATCGAGGCGACCGCCGCGATCAGCTGAGCCCTACACCACGGACAGCGGGAGCAGCTTCTGACCCGTGGGGCCGATCTGGATGTCGGTCCCCATCTCCGGGCAGACGCCACAGTCGTAGCACGGCGTCCAGCGGCAGTCCTCGACCTCGATGTCCTCGCCGTTGGCGACCGCGAGGGCGTCCTCCCAGTCTGCCCAGAGCCAGTCCTTGTCGAGACCGGAGTCGAGGTGGTCCCAGGGGAGGATCTCGTCGTACTCACGCTCGCGGGTGGTGTACCAGTCGAGGTCGACGCCGGTGCCTTCCAGGCCCTTCTCGACGGCGGACATCCAGCGGTCGTAGGAGAAGTGCTCGCTCCAGCCGTCGAAGCGGCCACCGTCGCGCCAGACCTGCTCGATGATCCGGCCGACCCGGCGGTCGCCTCGCGACAGCAGGCCCTCGACGATGCCGGGCTTGCCATCGTGGTAGCGGAACCCGATCGCACGGCCGAACTTCTTGTCGGAGCGGACCGAGTCGCGCAGCTTCTGAAGGCGTACGTCGGTGGTCTCGTGGTCGAGCTGGGAGGCCCACTGGAAGGGCGTGTGCGGCTTGGGTACGAAGCCACCGATCGAGACGGTGCAGCGGATGTCGTTGCGGCCCGAGACCTCGCGGCCCTTGGCGATGACCTTCTTGGCGAGCTCGGCGATCTGGAGCACGTCCTCGTCGGTCTCGGTCGGCAGGCCGCACATGAAGTAGAGCTTCACCTGGCGCCAGCCGTGGGAGTAGGCGGCACCGACGGTGCGGATCAGGTCTTCCTCGGTCACCATCTTGTTGATGACCTTGCGCATCCGCTCCGAGCCACCCTCGGGCGCGAACGTCAGGCCGGAGCGACGGCCGTTGCGAGAGAACTCGTTGGCCAGGGTGATGTTGAAGGCGTCGACGCGCGTCGACGGGAGCGACAGCGAGACGTTGGAACCCTCGTAGCGGTCGGCCAGGCCGGTCGCGACGTCACCGATCTCGGTGTGGTCGGCGGAGCTCAGCGAGAGCAGCCCGACCTCCTCGAAGCCGGACTTCCGGATCCCGTTCTCGACCATGTCGCCGATGGTCTTGATCGAGCGCTCACGCACCGGACGGGTGATCATCCCCGCCTGGCAGAAGCGGCAGCCGCGGGTGCAGCCGCGGAAGATCTCCACCGAGAACCGCTCGTGGACGGTCTCGGCCAACGGCACCAGCGGGTTGCGCGGGTAGGGCCAGGCGTCGAGGTCCATCAGGGTGTGCTTGCGCACCCGCCACGGGATGTCGGGACGGTTGGGCACCACGGCCTCGATCTGGCCGTCGGCGGCGTAGTTGACGTCGTAAAACTTCGGGACGTAGACGGCACCGGAGACGGCCAGCCGCCGCAGCAGCTCGTCGCGCCCGCCGGGGCGCCCCTCCTGCTTCCACTCGCGCACGACCTCGGAGATCTTGAGCACGACCTCCTCGCCGTCGCCGAGCACGGCAGCGTCGAGGAAGTCGGCGATCGGCTCGGGGTTGAACGCGGCGTGGCCGCCGGCGAGCACCACCGGGTCGTCGTCGCCGCGGTCGACCGCGTGCAGCGGGATGCCGGCGAGGCTGAGCGCGTTGAGCATGTTGGTGTAGCCGAGCTCGGTCGAGAACGAGAGCCCGAACAGGTCGAACGCCTTCACCGGACGGTGGGCGTCGACGGTGAACTGCGGGATCGGGCCCTGCTCGTCACCCTCGCGCATGATCTTCTCGAGGTCCGGCCACACCGCGTAGGTGCGCTCCGCGGCGATCCAGTCACGCTCGTTGAGCACCTCGTAGAGGATCTGGACGCCCTGGTTCGGCAGCCCGACCTCGTAGGCGTCCGGATACATCAGCGCCCAGCGCACCTCGACGTCGTTCCACTCCTTGACGGTCGAGTTGAGCTCGCCGCCGACGTACTGGATCGGCTTGGACACCAGCGCCAGGCGCGGCTCCAGCCGGGGGAACACGGATTCAGGAACGAGGTCGCTCTGGGCGACGGTCACGATGGGCACCTCAAAGCTCGGGAACGATCAACGCCAAGCGTACGCCGCCCCCTGACTCCCCCACCAAACCTCGCGTCGCCGGGCGGCCTCCCCGACGTCCGCAGGTAAGAATGTCGTCATGGCATTGCGAACCTGGTCGGAACAGTTCGCCGGGGGCATCATCTCTGACGCCGTGGCGACGCTCAACGCGCGTCACCCCTGGAGCCACAACGACCACTTCCACAGCTGGATCCTGGCGAACCTCCCCGCCCGGCGACGCACCGCGCTGGACGTGGGCTGCGGTCAGGGCGGGCTGCTGGCCGCACTCTCGCCGAGGTTCACGACGGTCCACGGCACCGATCGCGACGGCGCCATGAGGGGGCAGGCCGCTACCCGCTGCGCCGGCCTGTCCAACGTCACCATCCACGACGGCACCTGGATCGACGGGCCGGTCGACCTGGTCACGATGGTCGCGGTCCTGCATCATCTCGACGTCGCCGACGCTCTCGAGCAGGTGCGCGACATCCTCGAACCGGACGGGCGGTTCCTGTCGGTAGGTCTCGCTCCTCCCCAGGACGTCACCGACCACCTGTGGGACCTCGCGTCGATGGTGACGAACCCCGCGATCGGCTACGTGAAACATCCCTGGCCCAGCGACGACGGCGCATCGCAGCCGGTCGTCCCCGTCAAGGACCCGACGATGTCGTTCGCCGAACTGCACGGCATCCTCGCGGACGTCATGCCGGGCGCCTCGATCCGGCACCGTCTCGGGTTCCGGCACACCATCGCCTGGACCAAGCCGGCGTAGACGGACGTGGATGAGGCGTTGGGGCCGCCCCCTCCCGGGCGGCCCCAACGCGCTCAGTGGATCTCGAACCGCAGTCACGGCCTCGCGAGCTCGGCCGTGTGCTCGCTCGATCTCCTCGCGTTTGCCTGACGCAAGCGTCAGGCAAGGCTCGGACTCAGAACAGCGTGGTGAGCAGCAGGTTCGGCGAACCGGTGCCGGGGTTGGTGACCACGTCAGGGGTGGCGGCGCCGATCAGGCCGGTGGCGACATCGGCCGGGGTGGCCGAGGGGTTCGCCTCGAGGAAGAGGGCAGCGGCGCCGGCGACATGGGGGGTCGCCATCGACGTGCCGGAGATGGTGTTGGTCGAGCCGTCGTTCCAGGCGGAGGTGATGTCGACGCCCGGCGCGAAGATGTCGAGGCACTCACCGGTGTTGGAGAAGTTCGCGGTGGCGTCGGAGTCGTCGGTGGCGCCGACGGTGATCGCCTCGGGGACGGCCGCAGGCGAGGAGCCGCAGGCGTCGGCGCTCTCGTTGCCGGCCGCGACGGCGTAGGTCACACCGTCGGCGATGGAGGCCTGGACGGCCGCGTCGAGAGCGGGGTCGTTGCCACCGCCGAGCGACATGTTGGCGACGGCCGGGCCGTCGGTGTGGTTCTCGGTGACCCACTCGATGCCCGCGACGACACCCTCGGTGGTGCCGGAGCCCTGGTCGTCGAGGACGCGGACCGGAACGATCGTGGCCTCCTTGGCCACGCCGTAGGTGGTGCCGGCGACGGTGCCCGCGACGTGGGTGCCGTGGCCGTTGCCGTCGGCCGCGTCGGTATCCCCGTCGACGGCGTCGAAGCCCTCACCGATCCGGCCGCTGAACTCCGAGTGGTCGGTCGCGACGCCGGTGTCGATGATGTAGGCGGTCACGCCCGCACCGGTCTGCTCGTAGTGGTAGTTCTTGTCGAGCGGCAGCGCGGCCTGGTCGATCCGGTCGAGGCCCCAGGTCGGATCGGCCTGGTCGCCCTGGGTGGTGTAGCGGTGGTTGGCCTGCACGTAGGCGACGTCCGGGTTGTCGCGGACCTCGGCGAGCGCGTCCTTGTCGAGCGACGCCGAGAAGCCGTTGAAGGCCGTGTTGTAGATCTCCCGTACGTCACCACCCGCGTCGCGGGCGTCGCTGCGGACCGACTTGGCCTCGGACTTCGCCACGTCGCTGCGGCCCTGCTTCTTCATCACGACGATGTACTGACCCTCGATTGCGGTCGAGGCGTCCGCGCCGCGCAGCGGTGCCGGACCGTCCGCGGCGCCGGCCGGAACGGTGAAGGCGATCGCCGAGGCTGCTGCTCCGACAGCTACGGCTGAGATGACTGCCGGCGCCTTGAAGGCCCGGTTCTTGATGGTTCGGCACACGTTCTGACTCCCGTCATCGTGCGGCCCGATGAGGCCACAACCATTCATTGCACCGGACTCGGGAACCGCCTGTGGGCGGTCCCCCGTGCAGCCCTCGCACGTGCCGGCCGAACGCCCTGCGCCCTCCCTACGGCCGCAACCCGAAGCGTTCGGTCAACCACGTAATCACGTTACGTAATGCTCGTAACGACCCAACTCATCGCATTGCAGCAACGTGCAGATATCCCAGGTGAACACCTGTGAACAGCCTGGAAACAAGGCATGAAAGGGTCTGCAACCCAGCACGCCGGGCCGCTCGCATTACGCGAGCGACCCGGCGTGGTCAGGCTTTTGGATCAGGCGATAGAGGTGTCATCGATCAGGAAGCTGGTCCCCAGCGAGGAGTCCTCGGTTCCGGTGAACGTCAGCGTCACGGTGCTGCCGGCGAAGGACCCGAGCGAGAACGACTTCAACGAGTACGAGGAGCTCGCGTTCAGGTTGGAGTATGTCGCCAGCGTCGTCGACCCGACCTTGACGGTCAGCTTGTCATAGGCCCTCGACGTGGTCGTCTCGTTGGTGATCACCCGCAGGTAGAACGAGAGGGTCTTGCCGGTCGTGGGCAGGGTGACCGACTGCGACAGCGTGTCGGTGTGGGTGCTGCCGTAGCCGTTCAGCCACGCCTTGTAGGAGCCCGTACGAGCGGGAGTGCTGCTCGAGCTGTCGATCACGCCCGTGGAGGCGCTCCAGCCGGTCGCGCCCGACTCGAAGCCCGGGTTCAACAGCAGGTTGTCGGTGGCCGGCGGGTCCGTCGGGTCCGTGGCGCCGCTCCACAGCGAGTAGAGGAGGCGGTTGGGTGATCCGGTCCCGGGCGAGGTCACCACGCCGGTCGTGGCGTTCGAGTTGATCGCCGAGGCGACGGCGGAGGGAGACGCCGTCGGGTTCGCCTGCAGGTAGAGCGCGGCCACTCCGGCGACGTGCGGGGTCGCCATCGACGTACCGGAGATCGTGTTGGTCGCGGTGTTGGAGGTGTGCCACGCCGAGGTGATCGACGAGCCCGGAGCGAACAGGTCGAGGCACGAACCGATGTTGGAGAAGCTCGAGCGGGCGTCGGTGTTGGTCGTCGAGCCGACGGTCAGCGCCGCGGCGACACGGGCGGGTGACCCGTTGCACGCGTTGGCGCCGGAGTCGTTGCCCGCCGCGACGGCGTAGGTGACGCCGTCGGCGATGGAGTTCGAGACCGCGGAGTCGAGGGTCGTGGAGACCCCGCCTCCGAGCGACATGTTGGCGACGGCAGGACCGGAGGTGTGGTCGGAGGTCACCCAGTTCACACCCGCGATCACCCCGGCGGTCGTGCCGGATCCGGAGGCGTCGAGCACCCGGACGGGAACGAGCGTGACACCCTTGGCGACTCCGTAGGTCGCACCTCCGACCGTCCCGGCCACGTGGGTGCCGTGACCGTTCTCGTCCTCGGTGCTGGAACCGATGGCGGTGTAGCCGGAGGTCACCCGGCCACCGAAGTCGGCGTGCCCGGAGCGGATGCCGGTGTCGAGGATGTACGCCTTCACCCCGGACCCGGTGTAGTCGTAGTGGTAGTTCGAGTTCAGCGGCAGGTTGCGCTGATCGATCCGGTCGAGACCCCAGGTGGGGTTGGCCTGGTCACCGCTGGCCTTCACCTTCTGGTTGGCCTCGATGTAGGCGACATCGGGGTCGTTGCGGAGCGCGTCGAGCGCGTCGTCGTCGAGCGTGGCGGAGAAGCCGGTGACCGCCTTGTCGTAGGCGTACTTCACCGAGCCGCCCTTCTTCTTGGCGAGCGCACGGGCCTCAGCCGCGTTGGCCTTCGCGGTCGAGCCCTTGCCCTCCATCACCACGATGTAGGAGTTGTCGATGGCCGTCGACTTCTCGGCACCGATCAGCGGGGCCGGGCTGTCGGCCGCGCCGGCAGGGCCGGACATGGCCAGGATGGTGGTAGCCGCACCGACGGCGGTCACCGTCGCGGCAGCCAGCGCACCGAGGCGCTGGGTTCTGTGGGGTCGGTTCATGATCTTGCTGCTCCCGTCGTCAAGCAGCCTCGGGTTTGAGACTGCAAGGGGTCACACGGATGCCCTGTAGGGCAACCGGAAGGGAACGTAATCGAGTTTAATTTCGATGAAACGCGGCATCTTTTCGCACTGCAGCAACCTGCAGGCGATCACGCGAGCGGAGCTCCTGAAGTGGTCCGGACCGGTCCAGACCGGTGCGCCGCGAGCGGCCCGAGATCCCGAGCAGCAGGCCCACCGCCAGCAGCGTCGCGATCATCGATGATCCGCCGTAGGAGAGGAACGGCAGCGGCACGCCGGTGACGGGCATGATGCCCAGGCACATCCCGATGTTCTGGAAGCTCTGGATGCCGAGCCAGCAGACGATCCCGGCCGCGGCCACACGTCCGAACAGGTCGTCGGTGCGCGCCGCGATCCGCAGCCCGCGCCACAGCACGACCCCGATCAGACCGATCACCAGCAGCGAGCCGACCAGCCCGAGCTCCTCCCCCACGACCGTGAAGATGAAGTCGGTCTGCTGCTCCGGGACGAAGCCCGCACGGACCTGCGATCCCTGGAACAGCCCCTGGCCGAAGATGCCGCCGTCTCCGATCGCGATCCGCGCCTGCTGCACGTTGTAGCCGGCCCCGCGAGGGTCCAGCGACGGATCGGTGAACGCCATGAACCGGTTGATCTGGTACTGCTTCAGCACCCCGGCCGCGACGACGATCGTGGCAGCCGACGCGCCGATCAGCGCCAGCAGGGCCAGCCACCGTCGCGGCGTCCCCGCCGCCGCGAGGACGCAGAAGACGGTCACGCCGAGCACCAGGGTGGTGCCGAGGTCCGGCTGGAGCAGGACCAGAGCGATCGGCACCGCGGCGACCAGGATCATCGCGATCACGTCCCCCAGGGAGACCCGGGCCTGCCATCGACCCTCGCTGCGCTCGGCGAGCACCAGAGCCATCGCGATGACCACGGCCAGCTTGGCCAGCTCCGAGGGCTGGACCTGGACCGGCCCGAGGACCACCCACGACTTCGAGCCGTTGATCGTGGAGCCCATCACGAGCACCAGCACCAGCCCGACCACCGCGCCCAGGTAGACCACGGGCGTCAGGAGCCGGACCCAGCGATGGTTGGTGGCGACCACGCCCACCATCAGCACCAGCCCGGCGGCGACGTTGATCATCTGCTTACGCAGATAGGCGGTCGTGTCTCCGCCGGTGAGCGCGTCGCGGTGGATGGTCGCGGACCAGACCAGCAGCGTCGACAGCGACACCAGGACCAGCACCGCGCCGAGGAGGACCAGGTCGATGCGGCGTACGAAGGCCATCACGTCGTTCTTCATGCTCTGCGGTTCCCCCGTTCCCTGTCCGTGTCCCTAGTCCTTCGGCGCGACGATCGAGCCGTCGGTGCCGAATGCCGGCAGGTTCCGCGGCGGGTCGATGCCCTTGATCGCGGCCTTCTTGGGCCGGACCTCGGCGCCACCCTCCTCGACTCCGTAGAGCGACTCCCACAGCTTGCGTACGGAGTCGCCGACTGAGCCCGATCCGGTGCCGCCCTGGGAGATCGTCATGATGACGACGTACTTCTTGTTGTACGTCGCGACCCAGCCGGTCGTCTGCTTGCCGGTGACCTCCGCGGTGCCGGTCTTGCCGCGCACCTTCACCTCGTCGAGCGGGAACCCGCCGAACTTCCAGGCCAGGGTGCCCGTCCGCGTGGTGCCGAGCAGCGCGTCGTTGACGTAGCCGATGCTCTTGGGCGACATCTTCACCTTGCCGGCGACCTTGGGGTCGATCTTCTCGACCACGGTGCCGTCGGCACCGACGACCGCCTTCCCGATCCGCGGCTCGTAGAGCGTGCCGCCGTTGGCGAGCGAGGCGTAGGCCCGGGCCAGCTGGATCGGGGTGACCATCGTGTCGCCCTGGCCGATGGAGAAGTTCACCGCGTCGCCGGTGCGGTAGTAGTTGCCCTCGATGCAGAACTCGTGGGCGAAGAGCTGCAGGAACTGGGACGGTGCGTTCTTCTTCTCGTCCATCCGGCAGTAGTAGCCCTTCATGGCCTCGTAGTACTCGGCCTTCCACTTCCGGTCCGCGATCCGGCCCGCCGACTCACCGGGCAGGTCGATGCCGGTGCGCTTGCCGAAGCCGAACGCCTTCGCGGTCTCGACCAGCGGGTCCTTGGCGTTGACGTCGGCCGGGTTGGAGCCGAACTTCTGCCAGTAGTCGACCGCGATCCGGTAGAAGAAGGTGTTGCAGGAGACCTGGAGCGCCTGGGCGAAGTCGATGTAGCCGTAGGGGGCCGACTCGTAGTTCTGGAACACGCGGTTGCCGACCTGGAGCCCGCTGGAGCAGTCGAGCCGGGAGTCGCGGCTGTAGCCGTTGTTGAGGGCACCGACCGTCATGAACGGCTTCCACGTCGAACCTGGCGCGAACTGGCCCTGCGTCGCCCGCGGCAGCAGCGGGTAGCCCGCCTTCTCGGAGTAGAGCCGGTCGAGCTGCTTCTGGGTGATCCCGCCGACCCACTCCTCGGGGTCGTACGTCGGCTGGTTCGCCATCGCGACCAACCGGCCGGTCTGGGCCTCCATGACCACGACCGAGCCGGAGTCGGCCTCGTAGTTGCGGCCGGAGATCTTGTCGAAGGTGTTGCGGGCGGTCTCGATCGACTCGGCGAGCAGCTTCTCGGCGCGGCCCTGCACCTTGGCGTCGATGCTGGTCACCAGCGTGTCGCCGGGCTGGGAGGCGACCGAGTCGCCGCGGCCGATCTCGCGCCCGAGCGAGTCGACGGTGACGGTGTCGTAGCCCGGCATCCCGCGCAGCCACTGGTCGTACTGCTTCTCGACGCCCGAGCGACCCACCATCGAGGTGATGTTGAGCGACTCGTCCCCGCGCTCCCGGGCGTCCTTGTTCTCGTCCTCGGTGATCGGGGAGAGATAGCCGAGCACGCCGGCGGCGTTGATGCCGTGGGGGCTCGGGTAGGAGCGCAGGGTCTGCTTCTCCGCGACCACCCCGGGGAAGTCCTCGGGCTGCTCGAGGATGCGCAGCGCGGTCGACTCGGAGACGTCGGTGGCGATCGGCACCGGCTGGTAGCGGGTGCCGGACCAGTTGGCGATCGCCTCGTCCTGCTTCTTCGGGGACACGTCGACGGCCTTGGCGACGCGCGCCATCAGCGTCTTGCGGTCCGCCTCCTCCAGCCCGTCGAGCACGCCCTGGTCGAGGCTGACCACCCAGGCCGAGCGGTTCGTCACCATCGGCCGGCCCTGGGCGTCGACGATGATGCCGCGCACCGGCTGGCGCACGACCTCACGCTTGGACTGGGAGGCGGCGGCCGCCTGGTAGGCGTCGCCGTGTCGCACCTGCAGGTAGAAGAGCCTGACCCCGAGCGTGGCCAGCAACGAGAACACGAGCGCCTGGATGACGATCAGCCGCAGCCGGCTGACCTGCGCGGTGGGAAGCCTGCTTCGAGCCACTAGAAGTCCCCCTTACCGATCAACCAGAGCAGCATCGGAATCACCAGCGGCGCCAGCAGCAGGTCGTAGCCCACGCTGATCAGGACGGTCGGCAGCAGCGTCAATGGTGCCTCACCGAGGATCAGGCCGCTGACCGCGAAGATGCTGACCCCGATGAACGAGCAGGCCGCCACCGTGGCCATCACGGTCAGTGCGTTGGGACGGCCCGGGCCGTTGTGGGTGTTGCTGCTCTCACGTACGCGGCTGGCGACGTAGCCGACGATCAGCAGCGAGAGCGCCCACCGGCCGGCGGTGTGGTCGGCGGGCGGCGCCAGATCGAGGAGTACGCCCGCCGCGAACCCGGTCACCAGGCCGGCCTGGCCACCGCGGGTGAGCGCGACCGCGACGACGACCAGGAGGGCCAGGTCGGGAGTGATGTCGCGGATGGCGAAGGCCGGCGCCACGCTCAGCTGGAGGACGACGGCGATCACGACCAGCATGCCGACCAGGACGTTGCGAAGCACCGGAGCGGCGCCCGACGCACGCGCGTCCATCTCGCTCATCGCAGCTCCCCTTCCGGCGTGACGACGGCGCGGTCGCTCAGCGTGTCGTTGGGCACCACCACACCGACGACGTCGAGCGAGCCGAAGTCGACGTACGGCTTGATCCGCACCGTCCGCGAGGAGTCGCGCACGCTCGCGAAGGTGTCGGTCACCTCGCCGATCGGCAGCCCGGAGACGTACGGAGCGGCTCGGCCGTCACCCCAGGTGACGACCGTGTCGCCCTTGAGAGGGGCGGCGCTCTGGTCGATGAGGTCCAGGGTCAGCAGACCGGCGTCGGAGCGGCCGGCGACCACTCCGGAGCCCCGGACCATGCCGACCTGGCCCGACTTCTTGCCGCCCGTGTCGGCACCGCCGACGCGGCCGCCCACAACTGAAGCGGCGTCGACGATCAGCAGGACCGTGGCCGAGGTCTTCGTCACCCGCAGCACCCGGCCGGCGAGGCCGTCGCCGGTCACGACCGACATGTCGGACCTGATCCCGGCGGCGCTGCCGGCGTCGATGGTGACGGTGCGGTTGAAGGTCTGCGCCGGGCCGAAGGCGGTGACCCGCGCCGGGACGAGGGCGTAGCCGAGGTCCTCAGCGGCTCGGGTGATCGACTCGTACTCGGCGAGCTTGGCCCGACCGTAGTCGGTGACCTCGACCTGGCGACGCAGCGTGGAGTTCTCGGCCTCGAGCTCGGCGAGCCGCTCACGCAGGTCGTCACGGGTGTCGAACCACTCCGGAATCCCGGTGAACGGGCGGGCCACCATCGCCGCGCCGGTCTCCAGCGGGGAGAGCACCTCGCCGACCGCGGTGCGGGCCGGCTCCAGGACGGGGGTCTGGTCGAGCGTGGCCAGGGTCGCGCAGCACAGGATGAGCACGATCAGCCAAGAGCGTTTCGGGCCGCTGCCACCGGAACTCGTCTCGAGGCTGCCGCGGCGGTTGAGCCTCTCCCGCGGCCTACGGACCATGGATTTGGGGCCTTTGCGCTGTTCCATCCCCTTGCGAAGACGCTCGCTGGGGCGGGGGCTCAGCAACGACACGTCACCATCTCCTGTTCTCGTTCACCAGGACGGGGCGGAGCACGTCGTAGTCCTCGACGCAGCGGCCGGCGCCCATCGCGACCGAGGTCAGCGGAGACTCCGCGACGTGGACGGGCATACCGGTCTCGTGGCGCAGCCGCTCGTCGAGCCCGCGGAGGAGGGCGCCGCCGCCGGTGAGCACGATGCCGCGGTCCATGATGTCGCCGGCGAGCTCCGGTGGCGTCTGGTCGAGCGTGGAGCGGACCGCGTCGAAGATGTCGTGCAGGGGCTCCTCGATCGCCTTGCGCACCTCGGCGCTCGAGACGCTCACGGTGCGCGGCAGGCCGCTGACCAGGTCCCTCCCCCTGATCTCGGCCTCGGGCTCGTTGGGCAGCGGCCAGACCGACCCGAGGGTCATCTTGACCTCCTCGGCGGTGCGCTCGCCCAGGAGCAGGGCGTGCTCCTTCTTCAGCCAGGTCATGATCGCGTTGTCGAGCTGGTGACCGGCGGTCCTGATGGACTGCGAGGTGACGATGCCGCCGAGGCTGATCACCGCGACCTCGGTGGTGCCGCCGCCGATGTCGACGACCATGTTGCCGGTCGGCAGGTGGACCGGGAGGCCCGCGCCGATCGCGGCTGCCATCGGCTCCTCGATGATGTTCACCATCCGGGCGCCGGACTGGTAGCCGGCCTCCTTCACCGCACGGATCTCGACCGCGGTGATCCCGGACGGGACGCAGATGACCATCCGCGGCTTGGCGAAGTAGCGGCGGCGATGGACCTGGTGGATGAAGTAGCGAAGCATCTGCTCGGTCGCCTCGAAGTCGGCGATCACGCCGTCCTTCAGGGGCCGCAGCGCAACGATGTCGTCAGGCGTACGTCCCAGCATCTTCTTCGCCTCATGGCCGACGGCGACCATCTGGCCGGTGTTCTTGTTGAGCGCGACCACACTCGGCTCATCGACGAGGACACCCTTGCCGCGGACGTAGACGAGGGTGTTGGCGGTGCCGAGGTCCACCGCCATGTCACGTCCAATGATGCTCGCCATACGTCCTCGCGTTCCCGGGGCGCCGCGTCGGGGATACGTGCTGCAGGATGCGGGCCTGCCGACGAGGCTACGAAGGTCCGAGCCCCAATCCGGAGAGGCTCGCCGAAAGCGCAACGATACGGGGTGAGCTCGCGTCGCCGAAGCAGGGGATGCCCGTGTTCACCGGGTGTTGCGGAACGGCTCACGGACCCTTCTCGAACGCAAATGAAATCGCGCCGGTAGCCACCGGCGCGATCCCAGAGTCAGGCGATCCGCGCTTCGCGCGGTCACGTCCTCGCTCGTCTCAGGCGCCGAACCAGAGCTTGATCTCACGGTCGGCCGACTCAGGAGAGTCGGAGCCGTGGACGAGGTTCTCGCGGTTGGAGAGCGAGAGGTCGCCGCGGATGGTCCCGGGGGCGGCCTTGCGGCCGTCGGTGGCGCCGTTGAGCGCACGGACGACCTCGATCGCCTCGTCACCCTCGAGGACGGCCGCGACGAGCGGGCCGGAGGTGACGAAGTCGCGCAGCGGCGGGTACCACGGCTGCTCGACGTGCTCGGCGTAGTGCTCATCGGCCAGGCCCGCGTCGACGGTGCGGTGCTCCAGCCTCACGATCGAGAGGCCCTTGGCCTCGTAGCGGGACAGGATCTCCCCCACCAGGCCACGGCGTACGGCGTCGGGCTTCAGGATCACGAACGTGCGCTGCGTCATGGGTCGAGGGTATCGGGGCGGGCCGGTCCCGGCACGTTCGGGCCGGGTGGTCGAGCCGTCCGAGAGAATGTCGGTGGCGTACGGCAGGATGGCGCCCCGTGACACCAACTCCATCAGCTCCGACGCTCGCAGACTCGATGGCCGCGATTCCGGCCCGCATCGCCGAAGATCTCGGGGTGCGCCCCGCACAGGTGAAGGCGGCGGTCGCCCTGCTCGACGAGGGTTCGACGGTGCCGTTCATCGCGCGCTACCGCAAGGAGGTGACCGGCGGCCTCGACGACGCCCAGCTGCGTACGCTGGAGGAGCGGCTCGGCTACCTGCGCGACCTCGAGGAGCGGCGTGCCGCCGTCCTCGCCGAGATCGCGAAGCAGGACAAGCTCACCCCCGAGCTGCAGGCATCGATCCTCGCCGCCGACACCAAGGCGCGCCTCGAGGACATCTACCTGCCGTTCAAGCCGAAGCGGCGTACGAAGGCGATGATCGCCCGCGAGAACGGGCTCGAGCCGCTGGCCGACGGCCTGCTCGCCGACCCGTCCCTGGATCCCGTCGTCGAGGCCGAGAAGTTCCTCGGGGAGCAGGTCCCGGACACCAAGGCCGCGCTCGACGGCGCCCGCGCGATCCTGGTCGAGCGGTTCGGCGAGGACGCCGACCTGATCGGCACGCTGCGGGAGCGGATGTGGCAGCAGGGCCGGCTCGTGACCCGTGTCCGCGAGGGCCGCGAGAACGACCCGGCCGCGGCGAAGTTCTCCGACTACTTCGAGTTCTCCGAGGCGTACGCGTCGCTGCCCTCGCACCGCACCCTGGCCGTGCTCCGGGCGGAGAAGGAGGAGGTTCTCGACGTCACCCTCTCCCCCTACACCGAGGAGCCGGAGCCGGGCGTGGTGACCGACTACGAGCGCTCCATCGCAGCCCGGTTCGGGATCGTCGACTCCGGCCGCCCGGCCGACAAGTGGCTGGGCGAGACGGTGCGGTGGGCATGGCGCACGCGAATCCTCTTCCGGCTCGAGCTCGACATGCGCACCCGGATCCGCACGGCCGCCGAAGAGGGCGCGATCTCGGTCTTCGCCGACAACCTGCGTGACCTGCTGCTCGCCGCACCCGCCGGGACGCGGGCGACGATGGGCCTCGACCCGGGCATCCGGACGGGCGTGAAGGTGGCCGTCGTGGACGCGACCGGGAAGGTCGTCGACACCTCGACCGTCTACCCGCACGAGCCGCGGCGTGACTGGGACGGATCGCTGGCGACGCTGGCGAAGCTGTGCGCGAAGCACAAGGTGGACCTGATCGCGATCGGCAACGGCACCGCCTCGCGCGAGACCGACAAGCTCGCCGCCGACCTGCTCAAGCTGCTGCCGGACCAGAAGATGACCAAGGTGATGGTCTCCGAGGCGGGCGCGTCGGTCTACTCCGCCTCCGCCTACGCCTCCGCCGAGCTTCCGGATCTCGACGTGTCGATCCGTGGGGCGGTGTCGATCGCGCGCCGTCTGCAGGACCCGCTGGCCGAGCTGGTGAAGATCGAGCCGAAGTCGATCGGCGTCGGGCAATACCAGCACGACCTCCCCGAATACGGTCTCTCCAAGTCCCTCGACGCAGTCGTCGAGGACTGTGTCAACGGCGTCGGCGTCGACCTCAACACGGCCTCGGCTCCGCTGCTGCGCCGGGTCTCCGGCATCACCGAGTCGCTGGCGACCGCGATCGTCACGCACCGCGACACCAACGGACCGTTCCGCACCCGCAAGGAGCTCACCAAGGTGGCGCGGCTCGGCCCGAAGGCGTTCGAGCAGGCGGCAGGATTCCTCCGGATCCGGGGCGGCGACGACCCGCTCGACATGTCCGGGGTGCACCCGGAGGCCTACCCGGTCGTGAACCGCATCCTCGACAAGGCCTCGGCCGACATCGGGTCGGTGATCGGCAACCCGCAGGTGCTGAAGTCGCTGAAGCCCTCGGAGTTCGTCGACGAGAAGTTCGGCCTGCCGACCGTCACCGACATCCTGGCCGAGCTCGAGAAGCCCGGCCGCGACCCGCGCCCGGAGTTCAAGACTGCGACCTTCGACGACTCCGTCCACGCCGTCTCCGACCTGCGCCCGGGCATGGTGCTGGAAGGCACCGTCACCAACGTGGCCGCCTTCGGTGCCTTCGTCGACATCGGCGTCCACCAGGACGGCCTCGTCCACATCTCCGCGATGTCGGACAAGTTCGTCGAGGACCCGCGCGACGTGGTCCGTTCCGGTGACGTGGTCCGCGTGAAGGTGATGGAGGTCGACGAGGCCCGCAAGCGGATCTCGTTCACCCTCCGCCTCTCCGACGACGCTCCAGCGGCAGGCGAGCCGAAGGCTGCCGGTGGCGACCGCGGTCAGCGTGGTCAGCGCGGCGGTGGCGGCGGCGGAAAGGGCCAGCCGCGCGGCAAGGACGGCAAGGGCGGCGGTCGCCCGCAGGGTCGCGGCAGCTCGGCCCCCGCCCCCGCCAACAGCGCGATGGCCGACGCCCTGCGCCGCGCAGGGCTCAACTGAGCCAGACCCCGCCGAATCGGTAGTTGTGGCGGCCCGAATCGGTAGTTGTGGGCGACGAAAGTAGATCTTCGTCGCCCACAACAAAAAAAACGGCCC
>NZ_JACIXG010000024.1 GCF_014360585.1 Nocardioides sp. | reverse complement strand
TCATCCCGCCGGAGGTGGGGCCGACGAAGTTGGCGAGCTGAGCGATGAGCACGGCCCCATCGTGTGGCATCGAGGTAGCCCGTCGGCGACCTCGATGTGACGCCGGCATGGCGGGGCGACGTATTGGCTCGAGGCGATCTCTTCGGGAGTAGCGTTGAGCCATGACGAACCTGGACGCGCACCCCATCCCCGTCGAGTGTGTCGGCGGGAACGGCGACGAAGGCGTCGAGATCCAGATCATCACGCCGCGCGACGTGCCCCTGGGCGGTCCGCGCGCGATGAACGTACGCCGCACCCTCCCCGCCCGCGCGCGCTCGCTGATCGGCGCCTGGTGCTTCCTGGACCACTTCGGTCCCGACGATGTCGTCGTCTCCGGGGGAATGGAGGTGCCGCCGCACCCGCACACCGGCCTGGCGACGGTCTCCTGGCTTTTCACCGGCGAGGTCGAGCACCGCGACTCGGTCGGAACCGTCGGGATGGTGCGCCCGGGCGAGGTCAATCTGATGACCTCCGGTCGCGGGATCTCCCACTCGGAGAACTCGACGGACGAGACCACCGTCCTGCACGGGGCGCAGCTGTGGGTCGCCCTCCCCGACGAGTTCCGCGACGTCGAGCCGGCGTTCGAGAACTTCCGCCCGACGCCGATCGAACGTGAGGGCGCGACGGTCCGGGTCTTCTTGGGGTCGCTGCTGGGCGCGACGTCGCCGGTGCGGACCTACTCCGAGATCCTCGGCGCCGAGATCCTGCTCGAGCCCGGCACCCGGCTCGAGATCCCGGTCGATGGCCGGTTCGAGCACGGAGTGCTGGTGGACACCGGCGAGGTTTCGATGACCGGTGTCGGCCCGTCCGGTCCGGCCTCGGCCGACGTGGAGAAGGACTCGCTCGCCTACGCCCCTCCGGGCGCCACGACGCTGATCCTGCAGGCCGGCGAGGCCTGGACCAGGCTGCTCCTCCTCGGCGGTCCGCCGTTCGGCGAGTCGATCATCATGTGGTGGAACTTCGTCGGCCGCACCCACGACGAGGTCGTCGCCTACCGCCAGGAGTGGCAGGAGCAGGTCACTCGTGGCGGCGAGCTGGTCGAGGACTCCCAGGATGTGGGCGCCGGGCGCTTCGGAGTGGTCGAGGGCAACCACCAGAAGCCGATCCCCGCACCTCCTCTTCCCAACGCGCGCCTCCGCTCGCGGTCCTAGGTGGCGTCCAGGCTCGCGTCCACGCCCGTGCATAGACTGCAGTCGTGAGCGACGAATCCTCAGACCCAGGAGTCGTGCTGGCAGTGGCGGTGGGCCGTAGCCGCAGCCAGGCCGCGGTCTTCGACCTCGCCGGACGCGAGCTGGCCGGCGACACCCGAGACCACGAGGTCGGCATCTCCGCCGAGGCGCTGATGCCAGAGGTCGTCGAACGGATGACCAAGATGGTGACCTCGATCGACCTGCCGGTCCTGGCGATCGGGATGAGCCTGCCCGGCGTGGTCAACCCCGACCTCGGGATGAGCATCGACACCCCGGCGATGGGCGGCTGGGACGGCGTCCAGCTGGCGCCCTACTTCACCGCGCTGACCGACGCTCCCCTGATCCTCGCCCACGACGCGCACGCGCTGGCGCGCTCGGAGCTCTTCAACTCCGACCATCCCGTACGCAACGCCCTGGTCGTCAAGGCATCGACCGGCCTCGGCATGGGCATCATCACCGACGGCAAGGTGGTCACCGGGGCCCTCGGGGCGGCCGGCGAGATCGGTCACACCCGTATCGACGCTGCCGGAGACCGGCCCTGCCGCTGCGGCTCGACCGGCTGCCTGGAGACGGTCGCGTCCGGCTGGGCGCTCGCTCAGCGGTTGACCGACTCCGGCGTCCCCGCAGGTCACGTACGCGATCTGGTGGCCGCCGCGCTCGCCGGCGACGCCGTGGCGCGCGGGCTGCTGCGCGAGGGCGGGCGACAGCTCGGCGAGGTCGTCGCCACCGCCGTCAACCTGCTCAACCCGGAGGTCGTCGTCATCGGCGGTGACATGGCCGGCGCCTTCGACCTCTACACCGCCGGGGTGCGCGAGAGCGTCTACGCCCGTGCCAACCCGATCGCCACCCGCGAGCTCACCTTCATGGCCCAGCTGCACGGCGACTCCTCGGGCCTGGTCGGCTGCGCCGCGATGGCGATCGAGTCGCTGATCGACACGCAGTGATTGTCGGCCTCCTCTGGCTGCTCGGATGCCAGCTGGCCGGAACCGCGATCGTCGAGCTGACCGGGATCCCCCTGCCCGGCCCTGTGGTGGGGATGCTGCTGCTGTTCCTCGTCCTGGTCCTGCGTCGCCGTGGCGGCGAGGACGACCCGATCATCCAGGTCGGCGACTACTTCCTCTCCCACCTGCAGCTCTTCTTCATCCCGGCGGGGGTCGGGGTGATCGCCTACCTCGCGGTCATCCGCGACGCCGCGCTGCCCATCGTCGTCGCGCTGCTCGGCTCCTGGCTGCTCGGGCTGGCCACCGTGGGCTGGGTGCTCGGGCTGTTCCTGCGCCGGGTGCCCGAGGTCGCCGGCACCCAGGGCGCTCCGGGGGAGGAGATCGAATGATCCAGTGAGCATCGTCCTGTGGCTGTTCGTGACGGTGGCTGCGTACGAGCTCGGGCGGTGGCTGCGCAGACGGACCCACTCGCCGCTCGCCCAGCCGGTCGCGGTCGCGGTCGTGATCGTCGGGGCTCTGCTGGCACTCAGCGGCACGACCTACGACGACTACGCCGACGCGACGACGTTGATCAGCTTCCTGCTCGGGCCGGCGACGGTGGCGTTGGCGATCCCGCTCTACCACCAGGCTGCCCGGCTGAAGGGGATGGTGGTCCCGGTCCTGTTCGCGCTGACCGCCGGCGCGGTGGTGTCGATGGTCAGCGGCGTCCTGCTGGTGCGTTGGCTCGGTGGCGGCGATGTGCTGGAGCGGACGATGGCGACCAAGGCCGTCACCGCTCCGGTGTCGATCGCGCTGACCGAACGGCTGGGCGGCTACCCGGAGCTGTCGGCGGCCTTCGCGATCGTGGTCGGCATCGTCGGCGCCATGGTGGCACCCCGTCTCCTGACCCTGCTCGGGATCCGGGACCCGCGAGCCCGCGGCATCGCGGTCGGTGCGGTCTCCCACGGCATCGGCACCGCGCGGATGCTGGAGGAGAGCCGCGTCGAAGGCGCCTTCTCCGGGCTGGCGATGGGACTCACCGCGGTGGTGACGTGTCTGCTGGTCCCGCTGGTGGCGTACTTCCTGCTCTGAGCCGGTCCCACGAGCGGGGCTCTGCCCGGGGAGCCTCTAACGTAGATCTCATGGCCCGTGTGCACGCCTTCTCCGACGACGTACTCGGCACTCTCGACGCGGTTGGGGTCGCCGAGGCGCTGCGGCGTGGTGACTTCAGCACCACGGAGGCCGTCGAGGCATCCATCGCGCGGATCGAGGCGGTCGACCCGCAACTCGGCGCGATGGCGTACCGGACTTTCGACCGGGCCAGGGTCCAGGCGCGTGCGCCGAGGGCAGGCTTCTTCGCAGGCGTGCCCACCCTGATCAAGGACAACACCGACGTCGCCGGGGCGCCCACCCGGAACGGCACGGACTCGTACGTCATGCCGCCGGCCTCACGCAACGGCGAGATGACCAAGCTGCTCTTCAAGCTCGGGCTGCTGTCGCTGGGAAAGACCCAGCTCTCGGAGTTCGGCTTCTCGGGCACCGCCGAGCACGCGCGGCTCGGCGCGGTGCGCAACCCGTGGGACACCGACCGCGTGGCCGGCGCGTCGTCGGCCGGCTCGGGTGCGCTGGTCGCTGCCGGGGCCGTGCCGCTCGCTCACGGCAACGACGGCGGCGGCTCGATCCGGATCCCGGCCGGAGCCTGCGGGCTGGTCGGGCTCAAGCCGACCCGCGACCGGCTGCCGCAGGACCCGCTCTACGGGCTGCTGCCGCTCAAGATCGTCACCGACGGGGTTCTCACCCGATCGGTGCGCGACACCGCTGCCTTCTTCCGGGAGGCCGAGAAGGCTCATCACACCTCGCTCCCGCCGATCGGGGACGTCACCGGGCCCGGGACGAAACGGCTCCGCTGCGCCATCTTCACCGGCGCGCTCGGGCGCGAGGCCAGTCCCGAGGTCGCCGAGCTCACGGTCAAGACGGCGGCGGTGCTGGAAGAGCTCGGCCACACCGTCGAGAGCGTGCCCGCGCCGGTGCCGGCGACCTTCGCCGACGACTTCGTCCTCTACTGGGGCACTCTCGCCGTCGCCCTGGTCAACGCCGGGCCGCTCCGCGGCAAGACCTGGGACCGCCAGCGGCTCGACAACCTCACCGTCGGCCTGGCCCAGCACACGCTGAAGAACGCGAAGTACGTCCCGGCCGCAATCGTCCGGCTGCGCAGGGCGCAGGCGATCGCGGAGGGCTTCCACGCGGCGTACGACGTCGTTCTGACACCCACGGTCGCGCACCAGACACCGGAGATCGGGCGGTTGGCACCGAGCCAGGCCTACGAGGTGGTGATGGAACGGCTGATGGCCTGGGTCGCGTTCACGCCGTGGCAGAACGTCGTCGGTGGGCCGGCGGTGTCGCTGCCGATTCAGCAGACGTTGGCCGGGCTGCCGCAGGGGATGATGTTCGGGGCGGCGCCGGGACAGGAGCGGATGCTGCTCGAGCTGTCCTACGAGCTCGAGGAGGCGATGGGTTTCGCGCGCATCTGGGAGCCCGGCGGATTCGCCGAGGACCCCGCTGACCTGCGATGATGTGGGTGATCCGCGGAAGGATCGCCTCGATTTGTGAGCGTGGCGCCCCTGCCGTAATGTTCTCTCACGCAACGCCCCTTTAGCTCAGTCGGCAGAGCGTCTCCATGGTAAGGAGAAGGTCTACGGTTCGATTCCGTAAAGGGGCTCTGGAGTTCGGGTCCCGCAGCAGGAATGTTGCGGGCCTGATTCCTGTTGAGGCGGGGTAGCTCAGGCGGTTAGAGCGCACGACTCATAATCGTGAGGTCGCGGGTTCGATCCCCGCCCCCGCTACCGCCAAAGACCGCAACACCTCGATCAGCACCGTAAGGAAACTCCTGTGGCCAGCAAGAGCAGCGACGTTCGTCCGAAGATCACCCTCGCTTGCACCGAGTGCAAGGAGCGGAACTACATCTCCAAGAAGAACCGTCGGAACGACCCCGACCGTATCGAGCTCAACAAGTACTGCCCGCGGTGCCGTTGCCACCGGGCGCACCGAGAGACCCGCTGAAGTCTGTCTTCATAGGTAGAGCGCGACGCTGATCAGCGCTCCGAACGCCCCGCTCCCGCACTTCGGGAGGCGGGGCGTTCGTCTATTTGCCGAAGCGTCACTCCGGTCGGCCGAAACGTCACTTCGGTCGTCCGAGTTGGCAGACCGATCCCAACTCGGCCGACGTACGTGACGCTTCGGCCGACGGGGGCGACTTCTCGGCGGACCACTAGAGTTGTACGCATGGCAGTTGATGGGTCGCTCGTAGGGCGCGCGTTTCCTCCGACCAGGCCCTATCGGGTCACCGACGAGAAGGTGCGGGAGCTCGCTGCCGCCACCGGGATGAGCTGGGAGAGCGGCGACCGGGTCCCGGCGACGTTCCCGATCGTGCTCGCCTTCGACGCGATGAACGCCTTCCTCGAGGATGTCGAGGTCGAGCTGTCGCGGATCGTGCACGGTGAGCAGAAGTTCTCCTACGTCCGGCCGATCGCTCCGGGCGACGTGCTGACCGCGACCCTGAGCGTCGCCTCGCTGCGTCAGATCGGCGGCAACGACATCATCGGCACCGTCTCCGAGATCACCGACGAGTCCGGCGCGCTCGTGTGCACGACCTCAGCCACCCTGGTCCACCGAGCGGCGGAGGTCGCCTGATGTCCGACACCGTGCTGGAGGCCGGCGCCGAGCTGGCCCCGAAGACCTACCCCGTGACCCGGGCGTCGCTGGTTCGCTACGCCGGTGCGAGCGGTGACTTCAACCCGATCCACTGGTCCGACCGGATCGCCACCGCCGTCGGCCTCCCCGGGGTGATCGCCCACGGGATGTTCACCATGGCTCTGGTCGCTCGAGCGGTCTCGGAGTGGACCGACGGTGCCGAGGTCGTCGACTTCGGTGCCAAGTTCACCAACCCGGTCGTAGTACCCGATGACGAGGAGGGCACCTCGGTGACCATCAGCGGCACCGTCAAGTCGGTCGAGGACGGGCTGGCGACGATCGCCCTGACCGTGGTCTCGACAGGCTCGACCACCGGGGAATCCCAGAAGGTGCTCGGCATGCCGAAGGTCTCCGTACGTGTCTGAGCCCCTGGCCCGGCACACCACCTTCCACCTCGGCGGCCCGGCGGCGGAGTTCGTCACCGCGACCACCGAGACGGAGATCATCGAGGCCGTGACCGCTGCCGACGTGGCCGGCAAGGACGTGCTGCTCCTCGGCGGCGGCAGCAACCTGGTCGTCGCCGACGCGGGCTTCCCGGGCACCGTCATCAAGCTGGCGACCACGGGCGTGTCGGTGGAGACGGTCGAGGGCGGCGTACTCGTCACGGTGGCTGCGGGCGAGACCTGGGACGACTTCGTGTCGACCGCCGTCGACAAGGGCTGGAGCGGTGTCGAGGCGCTCTCCGGGATCCCCGGCAGTGTCGGCGCCACCCCGATCCAGAACGTGGGCGCCTACGGCCAGGACGTCTCCCAGACCATCACCTCGGTCAAGGTGTTCGACCGCGAGCGCCGCGAGGTGCGCAGCTTCACCGCTGAGGAGTGCGGGTTCGGCTACCGCTGGTCGCGGTTCAAGGCCACGCCCGGGCGCTACGTGGTTCTCTCGGTCGACTTCCGGCTCGGTACCGACGGCGAGACGGGCTCCCCGATCGCGTACGCCCAGCTCGCCGGCGCCCTCGGCGTCGAGCAGGGCACCCGGGTGCCGTCCAAGCAGATCCGTGAGGCCGTCCTGAACCTGCGCAGCAGCAAAGGCATGGTCATCGACGAGGCCGACCACGACACCTGGTCGGCGGGCTCGTTCTTCACCAACCCCGTCGTCGCGCCGGAGGATGTGCCAGAGGGCGCTCCGGCCTATCCGCAGCCTGACGGCACCGTCAAGACCTCCGCTGCATGGCTCATCGACCACGCCGGGTTCAAGAAGGGCCACACGCCCGACGGCCTGGCCGGCCGCGTCTCCCTCTCCACGAAGCACACGCTGGCCCTCACCAACCGCGGCGAGGGCACGACCGAGGACCTGCTCGTCCTCGCGAGAGAGGTGCGTGACGGGGTCGAGGCGGCGTACGGGATCGTGCTCGTCAACGAGCCCGTCATGCTCGGCGTCTCCCTCTAGCCTGCCGAGTCGGCGCGTCAGAACGAGCCGACTCGGCGTCAGGTTCGGTTCAGGAGTACGAGCACCTCGTGGTGATCGGTGTTCGGGAACATGTCGAGCAGTCGCGCTGAGACCGGTCGCAGCGAGGGCATGTCGCGCAGGTCGCGGGCGAGGGTGTCGACGTTGCACGAGGAGTAGACGACGTGCTCGACGCCTGACTGCTCCAGCCACCCAGCGAGCGCGGCGCCGATGCCGCGCCGCGGCGGGTTGACGATGACCAGGTCGGGTGCGGAGCCGGAGGAGACGGCGTACGCAGCGGCATCGCCGGCCACCCAGCTGGTGCCGGGCAGGCCCAGCTCGGCGGCGGTCGAGGCGGCGGCTTCGATGGCCTGCTCGCTGGCCTCGACGCCGAGCACCTCCCGCCCGGGCGCGGCGACGTGAAGGCCGAAGCCGCCGACGCCGCAGTAGAGGTCCCACACCGAGCCCGGAGACACCGAGGAGACCAGATCGCGGGCATGGCGGTAGAGCGCGGCCGCGACGGCGGTGTTGGTCTGGAAGAACGAGTGTGGACGCAGTCGCAGGCCGATCCCGTTGACCTCCATCGTCAGGGTCTCGCGGGCGGTCAGGAAGATCTCCTCGGGGCCCTCGATGACGGCCTTGTGCTCCGGCTGGATGTTCACCGAGGCGACGCCGATCGGGAGCTCGTCCAGCAGCGCCGGAAGGTGCTTGCGCAGCCGGGACAGCGCCTCGGTGGAGCGCAGCACCCACCGCACCATCAGCTCACCGCCGGGCGCCTCGGTGACGATCACGTGCTTGAGCTCGCCGCGCCGCTCCGGGACCGAATAGGGCGTGAGCCGCGCTGTCGTGACGAACCGGGACAGGACCGGCAGCGCGGCCTGCAGCCCAGGAGTGTGGAGCCCGCAGGCGAGCAGGTCGACACCGAGACCGTCGTGGGACAGGATCCCCAGGGTCGGGGCCTCCACCGAGCCGGCTACGACCATCTTCGCCTTGTTGCGGAAACCGGCCTCCGGACTGGAGACCGGTTCCTCCCAACGTTCCTCGTCGAGCCCGACCGACGCGAGCGCCGTGGCGACCCGTCGCTGCTTCTGCGCGAGCTGGTCGGCGTACGCCATCTCCAGCCAGCGGCAGGAGCGACAGGCACCGGAGGTGAAGTAGTCGCAGTCCATCCGTCAGATTCGGCTGCTCAGGATCGCGTTGACGCTGTCGAACGTGGTCACGTCGCTCTCGTTGGCGGCGACGACGATCATCACGATGATGAAGACGACGTAGACGATCATGAAGAGCAGGTAGAGCGCTCCGAAGATCGTCCCGATGAGCCCGGTGATGAACCCGGCCTGAGCGTTGCCACGGCCGCTGTAGGCCGCCGGGTTGGCGTCGATCTCGGCCATCACCCGCTTGCCCTTGATCCAGCCGAAAGGGGCGATGAAGACGCCGATCCCGAGGCACATGACCGACAGGCACAGGCCGACGATCCCGAAGACCATCGCCGAGTTCGCCTCGGGGTGGGGCGGAGGCTGCGGGAAGCCGTAGGGCGCGGGGGGAGGCTGGTAGCCGCCGGTGGTGGTGTGCTCGTCATCCCTCAGAACTCGCTGTCGTACGGCTCGTAGCTGTCGTAGCTCGACGGGTTGTCGAATCCGCCGTTGAACCCGATGACGACGATGACGATGATCAGCAGGATGCTCAGGATCAGCAGGACGGTGCCGATGATGCCGAGGATGAAGCCCGCCTGCGCGTTGCCGCGGCCGGTCAGGGCACCGGCCGAAGCGTCGATCCGCTTCTTGGCGCTCAGGCCCAGGAACAGGGCGAACGGCGAGAGGACGACCGGCAGGCCACAGAGGAACGCCCCCACGAGCCCGATGATGCCCAGGACCATCGCCGTGGTCGCCCCCGAGTCCGGGGTGCCGACCGGCCCGGGGTACCCGCCCGGAGCGCCGTAGGGCGCCTGACCGTAGCCCGGCTGGCCGCCGTAGTTCGGCTGACCGCCGTAGGCGGGCGGCGGCGGAGTCTGTCCGTAGCCGACCGCCGGCGGCTTCTGGTCGTAGGTCGCGCCGCCGTAGGGGTTGGGCGGCTGCTCACCGTAGGTCTGGCCGTACGTCGGCTGGCCCGGCTCGGCCGGGCTCGGCGCAGGCGGAGTGGAGCCGTCGGCCGGGTTGTTGGGGTCGGACTGATCGTCGGACGGGTTCGTCATGTCCGACATTCTGTCTTAACTCAGTCAATCCGTGGGCTGTGAGGGCGCGTTGAGCCAGTCGTCGATCTCCGCGAGTAGACCCTTCTTGGTCGACTCGGGCGCCGTCGAGGCGGTCACCGACATCCGCGCCAGGTCGGCGAGGGTCTCGTCGGTGAGCTCGTGCGCGGCCCGCATCGTGGCGTACTGAGCCGCCAGCCTGGACCCGAACAGCAGCGGGTCATCAGCGCCCAGCGCCACGGTCGCGCCGGCGTCGAGCAGCTGCGGCAGCGGCACCGAGGTGAGGTCTGAGTAGACGCCGAGCGACACGTTGGAGGTCGGGCAGACCTCCAGAGCGACCCCCGCGCGCACGATCTCGTCGAGCAGCGCCGGGTCCTCGGCAGCGCGTACGCCGTGACCCAGACGGGTCGCGTGCAGCGACCGCAGCACGGTGCGGATGTGCTCGGGCCCGCGCAGCTCACCGCCGTGGGGCATCAGCCGCAGGCCGGCTCGCTCGGCGATCTGGAAGGCGTGGTCGAACTCCTCGGTGCGCCCGCGCCGCTCGTCGTTGGAGAGCCCGAAGCCGACCACCCCTTGGTCGACGTACTGTCCGGCCAGGCGGGCCAGCGTGCGCGCGTCCATCGGGTGCCGGGTGCGGTTGGAGGCGATGATCACCGCGATCCCGAGCCCCGTCGCCCGTTCGGCGTCGGCGACGGCCGAGAGGACCAGGTCGGTGAAGGCGGTGATCCCGCCGAACTTCGCCGCATAGCCCGACGGGTCGACCTGGATCTCGAGCCACCTGCCGCCGTCGCGTACGTCGTCCTCGGCGACCTCCATGACGAGCCGCCGGATGTCGGCCTCGGTGCGCAGCACCGAGCGCGCCACGTCATAGAGCCGCTGGAACCGGAACCAGCCCTTCTCGTCGGCCGCGCTCAGCGTCGGCGGCCAGTCCGCGACCAGCTGCTCGGGCAGCCGGATCCCGTCGCGGGTGGCCAGCTCGAGCAGGGTCTGATGGCGCATCGCACCTGTGAAGTGCAGGTGCAGATGCGCCTTCGGCAGCGTACGTAGGTCGCGTCGTTCCCTCACGCGAGCAGCTTCTCCGCAGCGGCCAGCTTCACGCACACGGTGACGACCTCCATGGCGCCGCTGACCTGCTCCAACGGCGGGAAGGACGGGGCGAGCCGGATGTTGGTGTCCTCCGGGTCGACCTTGGCGGGGAAGGCGGAGCCGGCCGGGGTCAGGGCGACGCCGGCACCCTTGGCCAGCTCGATCACGCGGGTCGCGGTGCCGGGGAGGACGTCGAGGCTGACGAAGTAGCCACCGGCGGGCTTGGTCCAGGTCGCGACGCCGAGCGCTCCGAGCTCGTCGGTGAGCGCGTCCTCGACGGCCGCGAACCGCGGCGCGAGCAGCTCGCGGTGCTTGGCCATGTGCTCGCGGACACCGGCCGCCGAGCCGAAGAACTCGGCGTGCCGCAGGTGGTTGACCTTGTCCGGGCCGATCGCGCCGTGGCTGAGATGACCGAGCCACCAGGCGACGTTCTCCTTCGACCCGCCGAAGAAGCCGACGCCTGCGCCCGCGTAGGTGACCTTGGAGGTCGAGGCGAAGACCAGCGGACGGTGCGGGTTGCCGGCGGTGTTGGCCAGCGAGACGATGTCGGCGGTCTTGGTCTCGGCCGGGGTCAGGTGGTGCAGCGCGTAGGCGTTGTCCCAGAAGATCTTGAAGTCGGGAGCCGCGGTCGGCATCGACGCGAGCCGGTCGGCGATCTCCTGCGAGGTGGTGTCACCGGTCGGGTTGGCGTAGGTCGGGACCAGCCACATGCCCTTGATCGTGGGGTCGTCCTTGACCAGGGCCGCGACGGCCTCGGCGTCGGGGCCGTCGGCGCCCATCGGCACGGTCACCATCTCGATCCCGAACCACTCCAGCAGCGTGAAGTGGCGGTCGTAGCCGGGCACCGGGCAGACGAACTTCACCGTCTCCTCGCGACCCCACGGGCGCTCGCTGTCGACGCCGCCGTGGAGCCACAGGTACATCAGCGTGTCGCGCATCATGGTGAGGCTCGAGTTGCCGCCGGCGATGAGCTGGCCGGTCTCCAGGCCGAGCAGCTCGGCGTAGATCTCGCGGATCTCGATGCCGCCGGCCAGACCGCCGTAGTTGCGCGTGTCGGTGCCGTCCGGGGCAGTCGTCGACTTCGGGAGCTGGAGCAGGCCGTCGGAGAGGTCGAGCTGGTCGGCCGAGGGCTTGCCCCGGGTCAGGTCCAGCTTCAGGCCCTTGGCCACCAGGCTGTCGTACGCCGTGCGCTGCTCCGTTGCGAACGCTTCGAGTTCCTCGCGCGAGAGTTCGGCGAGGGGGCGGGGATCTGAGGTCATGCCAGCAATCCTATGGGTCAAGGGGTCCCGGTTTGGAACGTGTTGAGCCGCGTGCGTAGACTCACCGTTGGTGGTCTTCCCACATGGTTAGTTGCGCCCTCAACCGCGCCGCTGATGCAGACCTCCGTAGGGCACTAGCTCAACTGGCAGAGCATCGGTCTCCAAAACCGAAGGTTGGGGGTTCAAGTCCCTCGTGCCCTGCAAAGCCGGACCAGCGATGGAAACGTTTTCGAGAGAAGGTGGCGGCGTGACGGACAGCAAGGCAGTCCCGACTCCGAACGAGAAGAAGACGGAGAAGCGCACCAGTCTCCCGACGTTCTACCGTCAGGTCGTGGCCGAGCTCCGCAAGGTCGTCTGGCCGACGCAGCAGCAGCTCACGACGTACTTCATCGTGGTTCTGGTCTTCGTCCTGGTCATGATGGCCATCGTCGCGGGCCTTGACCTCGGGTTCGGCAAGTTGATGTTCTGGGTGTTCGGCGGCCGCGACGCGTGATCGCGTGGGCCCCGGCCCGCGGAGCACACCCGATACACACAATCAACGGTTTGGAGCAGGACGTGTCTGAGCAGGACTACACCGAGGAGACCGAGGTCCTCGAGACGGCCGAGGCCGCCTCCGACGTGCCTGCAGAGGCTGAGTTCGAAGAGGCTGACGAGTCGGGCGAGTCCGACGACGCCGGCGTGGACGAGGGCGAGGCGTCCTTCGACGAGATCGTCGATGGCGAGGCCCCTGAGGCTGCTGACGACGACCCGCTCGAGGTGTTCCGCCGGGAGCTGTGGGCGAAGCCGGGTGACTGGTTCGTGATCCACACCTACTCCGGCATGGAGAACCGGGTGAAGTCCAACCTGGAGAACCGCATCGTCTCCCTCAACATGGAGGACTACATCCACGAGATCGTGGTCCCCACCGAAGAGGTCCCGGAGATCAAGAACGGCCAGCGCAAGATGGTCAAGCGCACCGTTCTCCCGGGTTACGTCCTGGTCCGCATGGACCTCACCGACGAGTCCTGGTCCGCCGTACGCCACACCCCGTCGGTCACCGGCTTCGTCGGCCACAGCCACCAGCCGGTGCCGCTGTCGATGACCGAGGTCGAGAACATGCTCGCTCCGGCCGTCGTCGCCCAGGCCGAGGCCGAGGCTGCTGCCGCTGGTGAGGCCGCGTCCTCCACCGGTGGCTCCGCGACCACCGCCAAGAAGCCCGTCGAGGTCGTCGACTTCGCCGAGGGCGACTCGGTCACCGTCGTCGACGGTCCCTTCGCCACGCTGCACGCGACCATCACCGAGCTCAACGCCGAGTCCCAGCGCGTCAAGGCGCTCGTCGAGATCTTCGGTCGCGAGACCCCGGTCGAGCTCTCGTTCAACCAGATCGAGAAGGTCTGAGCCTATGACCTGCGACGAAGTCGCAGGTCATAACGCGAAGAGGTCGAGCGAGCGTCACCACTGAGCTTGCGAAGTGGTGTAAGCGGGTCGAGACCGACCTTCCCGTAACAATCAGGCCCCTTGTCCGCATCTGCGAGCAAGGGGCCTGATGTGTTTCCTGGCGAACCCGGTCAGACCGGCGTCGGCAACGTGGCGAGCTCCCGCGGATCATCGGCTGCCGGCAGCAGAACGAGAGTCTCCAGGTCCCGTACGACGGCAGCAGGCGTGATCGAGGACGGCATCAGGAGAACGTCGATGAGCCCGTCGACAGAGTGGTCGACGGTGAACCGAGCAGCGGCGTTGATCCTGACGAGCTCGTCGACCGGGCCGAGTGCCGTGGCGTCGTGGATGCCTCGTGCCAGCGCGGCCGGGTTGTCCGGCGCGACGAGAGTGATCGAGCCGCAGTCCGTCTCGGGGAGCCCGCCGTCGTCGGAGGCGACGACGCGGCAACCGGAGTGCTGGGCCTCGATCGAGACGATGCCGAAGGTCTCGTGCCAGTACTGGCTGTTGGACGGCATCACGATGATGTCGTGCTGGGCCATCAGCGTGGCCATCGACCGCGGAGTCGTCCGACGGGGGACGACCCGGACCCTGGGATGGGCTTCGAGGACGCGCTGGATGTTGCGGCCGTGCGGCTTGTCGGCGCCTGCGGTCGTGGCCGTGCAGGTGAAGGACCGGTCCCGGCCGGCGGGGACCAGGTCGAGCATCGCCAGCAAGGTGTAGATCCCCTTCTCCGGGCTCAGCCGGCCGGCGTAGAGGATGCGGATCTCGGCGTCGTCGGCGGGAGGTCGGACCTCGGTGCTGAAGCAGAGCTCGGCGTAGGGGTAGACGATGCTGATCGTGTCCACGTCGACGTCGAGGAACTCGGCCCACAGCCCGGCGGCGAACCGGCTGGTCGCGATCAGCGACCGGTCCTGCATGGTGGCGGCGATCCGCACTCGGTCGACGTCGGCGCCCGGCGGCGGCACGTGCAGCATCTGGTACGCCGGTCGTCTGGTGGCCACGACGGGGAACTCGGCCACGAAGATCACCACCCCGTCCAGGTCGTCGACGTCAGCGACGGACGCCAACGAGACGAAGGGGATGTCGGTGAACTCGTCGCGGCCGTCCGTCAGGCCGACCCCGATGGTGACGACATGGGCCTTGATACCGCGGCGGTTGAGCTCGCGGACGTGCCCGATCGTGTAGTTCTCGGTTCCCCCGGTGCCTGCCGGCAGTGGTTGGTAGGGGTTCCAGACGAAGTAGATGTTTCCGATTGTCTTCTGACGATCGTCGCGGTACGAAGGCATCTGCCAACTGTCTGCGGATTGCTGCCGACACCGCTGCCGTGTGCCTCCGCGGTGTCCGCGGCGGGCGACAGGTGTCCTGCAGTCTTGACTCCAGCGTAGCCGGTGGACCCTCACCGCACGTGGACGCGAACTTCCCAGGGCTCCAGCCGACCGGGCCTGCTCCGGCTCGGGGTGTAGTTGGTCAGCACCAGGTCACGATCCGCCAGGTCGTCGCGGTCGAAGGAGACGGGCAGGTCGGACAGGTTCGCATGGACGGTGAGAGTCGTGTCGCTCAGGTGGCGCCGGAACGCGTAGATCTGGTCACGACCCGTGTGGACGGCGACGAAGTTGCCGTCCACGACGACCGGCAGCCGGTGGCGCAGGGCGATCAGCGCTCGGTAGTACTCATAGATCGAACCTGGCGTCCCGCGCTGCGCGGCGACGTTCAACCAGCTGTGGTTGGGGTTGAGTCCGATCCAGGGATTTCCGGTGGTGAAGCCGGCACCAGGCGCGGCGCTCCATTGCATCGGTGTGCGCGAGTTGTCCCGGCTCCGGCGCCGCAGGGTGTCCAGCACGTCGGCGGGGTCCTCGTGGTGCGTACCGACGGCTTTCGCGTAGTAGTCCAGGGACTCGATGTCGCGGAACTCGTCCAGCGCGGCGAACGGGGCGTTGATCATCCCGATCTCCTCGCCCTGGTAGACGTACGGCGTGCCCCGGTGCAGGTGCAGCACGGTCGCCAGGGCGGTGGCCGACTCGCGCCAGTACGTGGTGTCGTTGCCGTAGCGGGAGATGACCCTGGGCTGGTCGTGGTTGTTCCAGTAGAGGCTGTTCCATCCGGAGTCGCCGAGGGCGGTCTGCCACTTCGCGAGCGTGTCCCGCAGGTCGTTGATGTTCATCCGGCGCTGGGTCCACTTGTCGCCTTCGGCGTCGAGGAAGACGTGCTCGTACTGGAACACCATGGCCAGCTGGCCGTGCTCGCGGTGGGTGAACTCGCGGGCCTGCTCCGGAGTCACACCCGGCATCTCGCCAACGGTGAGGTAGGTGTCCGGCCGTGGGTCGAAGACCCGGCGCTTCATCTCGGCCAGGTAGGCGTGGATCTGGGGCCCGTAGCTGAAGTGCGGCATCCCGTCGCCGTAGCCGTCGCGGTTGAGCGGCCCGTCGGGCATCTCGGGATCCTTGGAGATGAAGTTGATGACGTCCATCCGGAAGCCGTCGATCCCGCGGTCGAGCCACCAGTTCATCATGGTGAAGATCGCCTCGCGGGTGTCCGGGTTGTCCCAGTTCAGATCCGGCTGGGACGGGTCGAACAGGTGCAGGTAGTACTGGCCGCGCTCCGGCACCCACTTCCAGGCCGGGCCGCCGAAGGACGCCCCCCAGTTGTTCGGCTCCGACCCCGGCTCACCTGGCACGGTCCCCGGCCGGGCGTCGCGCCAGAAGTACCAGTCGGAGGTGGGTGCCTCACGCGAGGCGCGCGAGGCGAGGAACCAGGGGTGCTGGTCCGAGGTGTGGTTGACGACGAGGTCCATGATCAGCCTCATGCCCCGTACGTGCACCGCGGCGATCAGCCGGTCGAGGTCCTCCAGGGTGCCGAAGAGGGGATCGACGTCCTGATAGTCGCTGACGTCGTAGCCGTTGTCCTGCTGGGGCGAGCGATAGACCGGCGACAGCCAGATCACATCGATCCCCAGCTCCTGGAGATAGTCCAGCTGGTCCACGATGCCCGGAAGATCGCCGATGCCGTCGTTGTCGGAGTCGGCGAAGCTTCGCGGGTAGATCTGATAGACCACCGCTGACTTCCACCAGGCCTCGTTCTCCGAGGCCGATCGAACCGCGCCGGGTGTGGCCATGCGCCGCCGCCTCGGGTCTGCCACCATGCCAGTGTCGAGAATGACCTGGACGACTGTGGCCTTGTGGCGAGCCTATCCGGAACGCAAAGGCCCGGCCTTCACCGCACGTCGAGCCGATACCCGTACCCGCGGACAGTCTTGAGGAGCGCCGGCTGGCTGGGATCGACCTCGATCTTCGTCCTGAGCCGCCGGATGTGCGGGGGAAGGTTGCGTCGGTGGAGCGGGTGCTTCAACCGTGATGCCGCGCGAAGCAGAAGCCTCTGTTCCACGGCCGCCCCGGCCTGCTCGGCAAGGGTGCCGAGGATGAGGAACTCGGTGATCGTCAGAGCCACCTCTTCGTCGCCGCGGTACAGGCGGATTCCATCGAGATCCAAGATGAGCGGCCCGTCGAGGGAGTCGATGACGATGTGCTTGTTCCTGTAGCGGGTGGGGGCTGCCGGTACTGCGAGGAGCATGGTCGAATGTTGCCCTCTGTGCAGCGCTGGGCGGATCATTAGGGCCCCTCTGACATGAAACCGCAATCCAACGGCATGCGAATCAGATGCCGCTGGCATGCCGATCATCAACAGACCTCGGGAAGGATGACGTGGCGATCCGGGGCCGCGCAGCCGCCTGCGGACTGGACCGCTGACGCGGGGTCGTTTCCGCGTCCTACTGAGTCGTTCTGATCATGGTTGGAGTGGTGTGATGCGCCTGTCCGTTCTCGCTGTCGTGAGTGCTGCGTTGTGTGGTCTGGGTGTGAGCGCCCATCCCGCGTCGGCGTCGGCCTTCAACGCCGCGCCCTCGGCGCCGACGGAGATGTCGACGAGCCCGGAGACGACGTGCCCGGGTGAGTCGTACCTGAGGGACACCACCCCGGTGCTGTCGGCGACGTTCGCGGACCCGGACGACCACAATGTCGCGGCGAGGTTCGAGGTGCTCTCCGGCGGGTCGTCGGTGTGGAGCAGCGGCTATGACGCCGCCGCGGCCTCGGGCTCCACGCACGCCGTGACGGTGCCCGAGGGCACGCTGACCGACGGGGCGACCTACACCTGGCGAGCCAGGGGCCGGGACACGAACAACCGGCCGGGCCCGTGGGCAGCTCCGTGCGAGTTCACTGTCGACACGGTTCGGCCGGATGCCCCGGTGGTCACGTCCACGACCTATCCCGAGGACCAGATCTCGGGTGGAGTCGGGACCTCCGGCACGTTCGACTTCGCCGGCTCGAGCGACACGGAGGCATTTCGTTACTCGTTCGACGGGACGACCCCCGCGGTCGTGGAGCCTTCCGCCATCGGTGCGTCGGCAACCGCGACGTTCACCCCGTCGACCTCGGGCTCGCATCGATTGAGCGTCGAGGCGATCGACCGGGCCGGGAACGTCTCGGACTCGCGTCTCTACCGGTTCAGTGTCGAGTCCGTGTCCACGGGCGCCTATTGGCGTATGGATACGGGCGCAAGCCCGGAGCTCGACTCGGCTCCTGGAGGCGCACACCCGTTGAACGTTCCGGAGGGTGTCGAACGGACCGACGGGACGTTCCGGGCGTTCTTCCCGGACGACTTCCCCGGTGACCTGGCGCTGGGATTCGACGGCGATGACAGTGGTGCGACCACCCAGGGTGCCGTGCTGGACGCCTCGGCGTCGTTCACGATGTCCGCCTTCGTCCGAGTCGACGACACGTCCTCGGTGACCAGGGCAGCCGTCTCGCAGGGCGGCGAGGTCAACGGCGCTGCTCAGCTGGGTCGACTCGCCTCGGGCGACTGCCCTGAGGGCATGACGACCTGTTTCGGGTTCTGGATGCAGTCGGACGACACCACCCCTCGGACGGCGGTGACCTCCGCCCGCCCGGTCGCCGTTGGAGAGTGGGTCCACCTGTCGGGGGTCTGGGACGCATCGGCGAAGGAGATGACCCTCTACACCTGTGCGATCGGAACTCCGCCGGACGCGTTCCCGGCCGACAGCGGTGTGCCGGTGGCGACCTCGGCGGCCTTCGAGCCGACCGGGCCGTCGTCCGCCGGCCCGGTGCGGGTCGGGTCCGGCTGGGTCGGGGGCGAGGAGTCGCAGAAGTGGCACGGTGCTGTCGACGACGTACGCCTCTACTCCTCGGTCAAGTCGGAGTCGGACATCCGCATGATCTGCAACGGCGACACCACCTACTGAGCGCGTCTGAACGCCCTGCGCCCATCAGGGTGCAGGGCGTTCAACAGCGCGCCGTCTACGGCAGCGTGTCGATCAGCCACTCGACGTACCCGGTGATGTCGGTGACGACTCCGGGGGCGTCGGCCCTGGTCTCGGTGACGGTCCGGCCGAGCAGTCGGACGCCGCAGGCGTCGATGGCGCGGTTGGTGTCCCAGCCCGGCGCGAGGTCGGGGAAGCGGGCGGCCAGCTCAGCGGCGCAGATCCCACGTCGCTCGGGGATCGAGGCCCAGCTGCCGTCGTCGGTCGGGGTGGGGCTGGGGGTGGGTGTGGTCGAGGGGCTCGAGCTCGGCTTCTCGTCCGGGTCCGCACCAGCCGTCGGCTTCGGCTTCGACTGGGTGGTGTTGTCCGGGCGCTTCTTGCCCGGCTTCCCG
This sequence comes from Nocardioides sp., assembly GCF_014360585.1. Classification (GTDB taxonomy): domain Bacteria; phylum Actinomycetota; class Actinomycetes; order Propionibacteriales; family Nocardioidaceae; genus Nocardioides. Next base: position 42,463 of record NZ_JACIXG010000024.1, on the reverse strand, counting down.
TCCGAGCTCTTCTTCGCCTTCGGCCCGCGCGCGGTGGGGCTCGGCTCGGTGTGCGCGGGGGCGGCGGCGAGCTCGATGTCGTCGCTGCCGTAGGGGCTGTCGGAGTAGCCCTTGGCGATCTTCAGGACCGTGGCGACGTACGCCTCGCTGCGGTTGTAGCGCGCGAGCGCGGCCCGCTGCCCCTTGGTGGTCGAGACGTCCTCCTCGCCCGAGCAGAGGTAGACCGCGGCGGCGAGGGCGGCGTCGTCGATGTCCTGCGGGTCGCGTACGCCGTCGCCGTCTCCGTCGACCGCCACCAGCGGCCACGTGGAGGGGATGAACTGCATCGGTCCGACGGCCCGGTCTCCGCTGGTGAGCTTGTCGACCGCGCCGGCATCGGTGTCGGGTGCGGGGTCGCCGGCCGCGGTGGTCAGCGCCGGGCCGTAGATGGCGGGGGAGGCCTTGCCGGCGTCGTCGAGGCGACTGCTCTTCAGACGTCCGTGGTCGGACTCGACCATCCCGACGGCGGCGAGCAGATTCCAGTCGAGGGCGCAGGCCCGGTCGGCGGTGGTGACGACGGCGGCCGCGCGCTGATAGGCGGCCAGTGCGGTCATCGGGATGCCGCTGCCCTGCGCCATCGCGATGGCGACCGTGCCGGTCCGGGCGCCCTCGCGAGCCCCCTGGGCCGGCGCGGGCTCCGTCACGCTCGCGGGTTGCTCGATCATCGAGGTCGCCATGATCTCCCCGCCGGGCAGCTTCACGGGCTCGTCGGGATCGAACCCGGTCCCGGTGGCGGCAGCGGTCCAGGCGGCCGAGAGCGCGGTCAGCGGGACGAGTGCGGCGTACATGGACAGACGGCGTCGATTGAACAATTGAGCTCCCTTTGTAAATCCCGGGGGGAGTATGTCAGCGACGTGTGGTCGCCGTCACGAAGAGGGGTCCGATCAGTGAACCTGCGTGCAGATTTCGTGGATCCGACCTCGATCACGGACAATTGACCAGTTGCGAGAGCAACACAGCAGGTGGCAGAGGCCGAACGCAAAAGCGGCTTCGTCATGACCACGAGAAGGAAGAGATCTCAAGAATGCCTCCGAAGAAGAAGATCGCAGCGCTCGTCAAGGTGCAGCTGCAGGCCGGCGCCGCGACCCCGGCCCCGCCGGTCGGTACCGCGCTCGGTCCGCACGGCGTCAACATCATGGAGTTCTGCAAGGCGTACAACGCCCAGACCGAAGCCATGCGCGGCAACGTGATCCCCGTCGAGATCACCATCTACGAGGACCGCAGCTTCACCTTCATCACGAAGACCCCGCCGGCCGCCGAGCTGATCAAGAAGGCCGCCGGTCTGAAGAAGGGCTCGTCCGTCCCGCACAAGGACAAGGTCGGCAAGCTGACCAAGGACCAGGTGCGCGAGATCGCGACCACCAAGCTTCCCGACCTCAACGCGGAGGACATCGACGCCGCGATGAAGATCGTCGAGGGCACCGCCCGCTCCATGGGCGTCACCACCGACTGAAACGTGGGAGAGCCGCGCTGGCTCGCTAACCACATCTCCTCTTAACCACTTAAGGAATCATCATGCAGCGCAGCAAGACCTACCGCGCGGCGGAAGAGACGTTCGACAAGGACGAGCTCTACGCCCCGCTGGCCGCGATCAAGATCGCCAAGGGCTCCAGCAAGAAGAAGTTCGACGAGACCGTTGACGTCGTCATGCGTCTCGGTGTCGACCCCCGTAAGGCCGACCAGATGGTGCGCGGCACCGTCAGCCTGCCCCACGGCACCGGTAAGACGATGCGCGTCATCGTCTTCGCCGCTGCTCCGGACAAGGCCGAGTCCGCTCGCGAGGCCGGCGCCGACGTCGTCGGTGGCGACGAGCTGATCGAGAAGGTCTCCGGTGGCTGGCTCGACTTCGACGCCGTCGTCGCGACCCCGGACATGATGGGCAAGGTCGGCCGCCTCGGCCGCGTGCTCGGCCCCCGTGGCCTCATGCCGAACCCGAAGACCGGCACGGTCACCCCGGACCCGGGCAAGGCCGTGTCCGACATCAAGGGCGGCAAGATCGACTTCCGGGTCGACCGCCATGCCAACCTTCACTTCATCATCGGCAAGGCCTCCTTCTCCGAGGCCCAGCTCGCTGAGAACTACGCCGCTGCTCTCGAGGAGGTGCTTCGTCTGAAGCCGTCCTCCTCCAAGGGCCGCTACCTGAAGAAGGTCACCGTCTCGACCACCATGGGCCCCGGTGTCCAGGTCGACCCCAACCGCATCAAGAACGTCGCGGGTGAGGACGAGGCCTGAGCCTGTGACCCTGCGAGGAACGAGCAGGGACACAACGCGAAGGGATCGAGCGAGCGCGCGGCTGAGCTTGCGAAGCCGCGACCGCGGGTCGAGATCGACCCTTCACGTGTGACCTAAGCATCGAGCGCTGTCGCCCAGACCGGGCGGCGGCGCTCGATGCATTTGTGCGCTGCGTACGTCTTCTTTCTGTTCCTCTGTCACTGCCGGACGAGGGTGCCGGGACCCTAGGGTCGGAAGGTCGACGAAAGGAACCTCGGTGCTCAGACTTCGTGTTCTCGTCCCGATCCTCGCCGCCGCAGCCCTCACTGCGACAGGCCTGTCTGCCGCGGCAGCAGCGCCACCCGACGCCCTCGACCCAGTCGTCGTGACCGACAAGGGAGCGGTCCGCGGTGTCGCCCACGACGGCTTCCGGACGTTCAAGGGGATCCCGTACGCCGCCCCGCCGGTCGACCGGCTCCGCTGGCGCGCCCCGGCGCCGGCCGCTTCGTGGACCGGGGTGCGGGACGCCACCGAACCGGGTAGCCAGTGCGCGCAGCTGGCTCCGGCGTACGGAGGTGAGTCCACCTTCGACGAGGACTGCCTGTTCCTCAACGTGTTCGCCCCGAACAAGCCGGGTAAGCGGAAGCTGCCAGTGATGGTGTGGTTCCACGGCGGAGGGAACACCACCGGCTCCAGCACCGGCTACGACGGCAGCAAGCTCGCCGTCGACGGTGACGTGGTCGTCGTGAGCGTCAACTACCGTCTCGGCGCGATCGGCTGGCTCGCGCATGCCGGGTTGGACGGGGCGTACGAGTCCGGCAACTACGGACTGCTCGACCAGCAGGCCGCGCTGCGCTGGGTGCAGCGCAACATCGCCGCCTTCGGTGGTAACCGGCGCAACGTGACGGTCTTCGGGGAGTCTGCCGGGTCGATCGACACCTGCGCCCAGATCGCCTCGCCCGCCGCTGCAGGCCTGTTCCACAAGGCGATCCCGCAGAGCGGGAGCTGCGCGGCCGGGGCCCGGAGCGATGCGGGTGCCGAGGCCGAGGGCCGTCGGCTCGCCGACGCGGTGGGCTGCGGCGACGCGGCCGACGTCGCGGAGTGTCTGCGTGCGACCCCGGCCAAGGACCTGGTCGAGGCCTTCGGTGCTGAGGGGCTCAACGCCGGTCCGGTCGTCGGCGACCCGCGGGTGCTGCCGCGGACCTATCCCGATGCCATCGACTCTGGCCACTTCAACCGGATGCCGGTGATGCACGGCTCGACCCTGGACGAGATGCGGCTCTATGTCGGGCTCGAGTATCCGCGGCCGATCACGGTGGAGCAGTATGAGCAGATCGTACGCAGCACCTATGGCCCCGCCGCTGACGCCGTCCTCGAGCTCTACCCGGCCAGCGCCTTCGACGAGCCGCGGCACGCGCTGGCGGCCATTCGCACCGACTCGGCCGGTGGGCTGTCCACCTGCGCGCACCAGGATGCCTTCGCGAAGCTCGAGGCAGCCGGGGTGCCGGTCTTCGCCTACCAGTTCGCCGACCGGGGCGCGCCGCCGCTGATCGACATGCCGGGCTATGACGAGGGCGCCGAGCACGCCACGGAGCTGACCTACCTGTTCCCGGGCCTGCTGGGTGAGCTCGACGAGCCGCAGCAGGAGCTGTCGGACACGATGGTCGCCTACTGGACCTCGTTCGCCCACCACGGGCGTCCGGTCGCGCCGCGCGCTCCGCGCTGGCCGGCCTTCCGAGACTCTGGCGACGTGCTTCAGCTCGCGCCGGGGAAGGCGGGAATCCTAACGGTCGACACCGCCGCGGCGAGCCACTGCGCCTTCTGGGCAGGGGTTATCGGCTGACTCACAATCTCGCCACGATGGCGCCTCTAGGCGAGGGTCCCGGGCTCAACGTGGCCAAAGACACGTAGAGTGCCCCGCATGAATCTGCGGAAGCTCGCTGCTGCCCTGACCGTTCCCGCCCTCGCCCTGGCGCTCGCCGCCTGCGGCGGTGGCGACGAGGGGGGCACGTCGCCGTCGGGCGCGAAGCTGGTCAAGGCCGACACCCTGACCATCTGCACGCACCTGCCCTACAAGCCGTTCGAGTTCAACGAGGGTGGCGAGGTCGTCGGCTTCGACATCGACGTGCTCAAGATCGCGGCCGATGCCGAGAAGCTCGAGACCGAGGTCGTCAACATCGGCTGGGAGACCATCGTCTCCGGTGAGGCGCTCAACTCCGGCAAGTGTGATGTCGCCGCGGGTGCGATGACGATCACCGAGGAGCGCGAGAAGGTCATGGACTTCACCGAGCCCTACTTCGAGGCCACCCAGGCGCTGATGACCAAGAAGGGCGCCGGCTTGGCCTCGCTCGACGATCTCGCCGGCAAGACCGTCGCGGTCCAGGAGGCCACCACCGGGGCCGACTACGTCAAGGAGAACGCCCCCGAGGACACCAAGATCATCACCCTCGAGGACTCCGCGCTGATGATGCAGGCGGTCAACTCCGGCAAGGCCGACGCCGGCGTCAACGACAACGGTCTGCTCTACGACTTCGTCAAGTCCAACCCGGAGATGGAGATCACCAGCGAGTTCCAGACCGGTGAGGCGTACGGCTTCACCGTCAAGAAGGGCGGCAACGACGAGCTGCTCGAGGCGCTCAACAAGGGCATCAACGACAAGGCCGCCTACGACGAGGTCTACGCCAAGTGGTTCGGGGAGGCTGCCGCGCAGTGACTGACGCGGCAGTGGTTCCCAAGAAGCGGATGTCGCCGCGCAAACGCGCGGCGCTCGTCCGCTACATCCAGTACGCCATCTTGGTGCTGCTGGTCGTCGTCCTCGCCCTGATCGCCGACTGGGGTGAGATCAGGCGGGCGTTCCTCGACATCGACATCGCCTCGCAGCTGTTTCCCGATGTCATCCTGATCGCGCTCAAGAACACGATCGTCTACACCGCCTGCGGCTTCGTCTTCGGTCTGGCGCTGGGACTGGTCTTGGCGCTGATGCGGCTCTCGAGCGTGGGTCCCTACCGGTGGATCTCCACCGGCATCATCGAGCTCTTCCGTGGGCTGCCGGCGTTGGTCGTCTTCCTGGTGCTCGGCCTCGGCCTGCCGATCGCCTTCGGTGTGAACCTCGGCAACATCCCCACGGTGACGCTGGCGCTCGGTCTGGTCGGCGGCGCCTACATGGCCGAGACGATCCGCGCGGGCATCCAGGCGGTGCCGAAGGGGCAGTACGAAGCGGCCCGCACCCTGGGCATGACCCACACGCGCGCGATGGTCACGATCGTGATCCCGCAGGCGTTCCGCATCATCCTGCCGCCGTTGACCAACGAGCTGATCCTGCTCACCAAGGACTCCTCGCTGATCTACGTCATCGGTCTGTCCCTGGACGAGTACGAGCTGACCGCGTTCGGCCGGGAGAACATGAACGCCTTCGCCAACCTGACCCCGATGGTCACGATCGCGCTGTGCTACCTGCTGATCACGGTGCCGCTCTCGATCGTCGTACGCCGCATGGAAGCCAAGTCCGGGAAGGCCCGCTGATGACCCAGACCGAGACGACACCGGCTGCCGAGCGCGGCGCGGCAGTGATCGACGTACAGAACCTGCACAAGTACTTCGGTGACAACGAGGTGCTCAAGGGCATCGACTTCCACATCGCGCGCGGAGAGGTCGTCTGTGTCATCGGGCCCTCGGGCTCCGGGAAGTCGACGCTGCTGCGCTGCGTGAACCTCCTCGAGGAGCCGACCAGCGGCACGATCCTGGTCGACGGCGAGGAGATCACCGACCCGGACGCCGACGTGGACGGGCTGCGGGCCCGGATCGGGATGGTCTTCCAGCAGTTCAACCTGTTCCCGCACATGACCGCTCTGCGCAACCTGACCGTCGCGCAGGAGAAGGTGCTCAAGCGCGGTAAGGCCGAGTCGCTGGAGATCGCTCGAACCAACCTGGAGAAGGTCGGGCTCTCGGACAAGGCCGACGCCTATCCTGCTCACCTCTCCGGCGGCCAGCAGCAGCGCGTCGCCATCGCGCGAGCGCTGTCGATGAGCCCCGACATGATGCTCTTCGACGAGCCCACCTCCGCGCTCGACCCGGAGCTGGTCGGTGATGTTCTGGCCGTCATGAAGGATCTGGCAGCCGAGGGCATGACGATGATGGTCGTCACCCACGAGATGAGCTTCGCCCGCGAGGTGGCCGACAAGGTCGTCTTCATGGACGGTGGCGTCATCGTCGAAGAGGGCCTCCCCGCCGACGTCCTCGGCGACCCGCAGCATGAGCGCACCAAGGAGTTCCTGGCCCGCGTGCTCTGAGGCGTCTGTTCACCGGGTCACCCTCGGTGAACAGACGCGGGCGACAGCGGCCGTGACCGCCGCGAGGGCGAGGCAGAGACCTGCGCCCGCGAGCCAGACGATCGGTGTCCCGAGGGACATCAGCCCGGTCGCGAGCATCGGCCCGATCGTCTGTGCGATGCCCCAACAGGTCCCGTACGCCGCCAGGTAGCCCGCTCTGGTGACGTCGGTCGCCAGACCGGCAACCAGGGCGATCGGCGGGCCGAGCAGGAGCACCTCGCCGAGGGCGACGATCGCGCAGCCGAGGGCCAGCAACGGCAACGGCGCTGCGTACGCGATCACGGCGAAGCCGACCGCCATCAGGACCAGTCCCGCGCGCATCAGCGGGAACGGCCGCCCGGCGGCGCCGCGGAGCAGGCGTTGGCCGGCGATCGTGACCAGCGCGGCGACCACGAGCAGCCAGCCGGTCGCGGCGGCGTCGTGTCCGCGAGCGGAGACGGTGAGGGGGAGGGCGACCGTGCTCAGGATCCACGCGGTGGCGAAGCCGGTGCCGAGGGCGAGCATCGTCAGGAGCCGGCGGTCACGCCAGGGGCTTGCGCCGGACCTGTCCCGGGGCGAGCGTGGCCCGCTGGTGTCGCGTACGAGCGCGAGGACCAGCGCCGCCGCAGACAGGCAGGTGAGGGCGTCGGCGACGAAGAGCAGTCGGAGGTCGACGCCGCCCACGACCGCCGCCAGCGCACCTGCTGCGACGCCGGCCACCGCCATCGCTGCGCCGTAGAGCCCGTACGCCTGCGGCCGCCGCTCCGGCTCGACGCACTCTGCGATCAGCGCCTGAGAGGCGGGCTCGTAGATCTCATAGGCCAGCCCGAGCAGCGTCGCGCCGACGAGCGCACCGAGGACTCCGGGGGAGGCGGCGATGACCAGCTGAGCCGCTGCGCAGGCGACCAGTCCTGCGACGATCGTCGGTCGTCGGCCCACGGTGTCGGCCAGCCAGCCGCCGAGGAGCCGAGAGGGAATGGTGGCGAGGCCGAAGACGGCCACCACGGCTCCTGCGGTCGTGAGCGAGGCGCCGTGGACCTCGACCAGGGTGACCGCCAGGAACGCCATGGCGAACGAGCCCAGCCGGTTGACCGCCCGGGCGATGACCAGTGCGACGAGAGCCCGCGGCCATCGCGTGCGTTGGTGACTGGTCAATGGTTGAATGACGGTCATGAGTGAGACCGTAGATCCAGCTCTGGTGACTGGTCAAATACATTTCGACAGTCACGTGCACACGGTGACGGAGCAGGCGTGCAAGCTCGTCAACGCCCTGACCGCCGGTCACGACGGCACGCGCGCCGTCGAGCCGCCACCGCTCGGGCAGCGCGCCGGGGTCGTACAAGGCCTGTTGGCCCGTCCCGACTATCAGCCGCGGGTCGACGACGCCGCAGCCGACGGGCTGGTCGCGCTGGCCGGATCGCTCCGCGTGGTGTTCGAGGCTGCGGCGAACGGCGACCTCGACGCCGCTGCGACCCAGGTCAACTCGCTCATGCGGGAGATGGGCTCGGTCCCGCAGCTCGACCGGGCGCGCGGGGGAGGTTGGGCGCTCCACTTCCACGGACGCGAGTCCGGGCTCGTGGTCGGCTGGGGCGCGGGTATCGCTGCCGGTCTGGCGCTGGCCATCGGCTCCGACCTGGCCGGCCGCCTCGGCGTCTGCCAAGCCGACCCGTGCGACCGGGTCTTCGTCGACACATCCAAGAACGCCGGCCGCCGCTTCTGCTCCACCCGCTGCCAGAGTCGCGTGAAGGCGGCCGCGCATCGCGCTCGCCAGAAGTAGTTCGGGACGTTCTTGTCCATCTACCGGCGAGTAATGGGCAGGAACGTCCCGAACTACCTTCTAGGGTTGCCGCGTGCGAACCGACTCTGGATCCGAGTCGGTCCTGCGGCTCACGACCAACGAACCGTGGCGTACGCACGGGGCGGCACTCAACGGTCGAGAGGCCGAGATCCAGGAGATGCTGGAGGGAAGTGGAGTGCCCGCGCCGCGGTCACTTGCCCTGGACCGTCAGGGGGAACGCTGTGAGCATCCAGCACACCTGATGACGCTGCTTCCCGGGCAGGTCGACCAGCTGAGGACGGACACCGACTCGCTCGGTCTGCTCGCGCAGCTGCTCGCCGACATCCATGCGATCGAGCCGACCATCCCGGTGCGGATCTATCAGTCGTGGGCCTGGGAGGCGAAGTTCGTCGTCCCCGACTGGGCTGTCGATCGCGGCTTGTGGGAGGACGCGTTCGCCCTGTTGCGAACGGCTCCGCCCGCGTACGAGTCGTGTTTCATCCACCGTGACTTCGCTCTGCGAAACGTGCTCTGGTCGGGGGACCGGATCAGCGGGGTCGTCGACTGGGTGGAGACATCCATCGGGCCGGCGTGGCTGGACGTGGCGCACTGCGCATCGAACATCGCCGTTCGTCAGGGCAACGTGCCGGCGGACGCATTCGCCATCGACTATGTCGCGCGGACCGGGAGAGAGCCGCAGCCGTACTTCGACGTGATGGACGTCGTCGGATTCCTGCCACCACCGGGTCGTTCGCCGATCTGGTCCGATCGGGCGATGCTGGTGCGGCTCGAGGAACGGCTCGCCGCGGTGCTGGCGCGCTGCCAGTAGGGTCTGCGTCGTGCCGACGCCTGATGACTACTTCGTGATCCTGGGAGAGCTGCAGTCCGAGTTCGCGGCCGCGTTGAAGCAGGCCGACCCGGACCGGCCGGTGCCGTCGTGCGACGACTGGTCCGTCGGTGACCTCGCCGACCACCTGGCCGGGGTGCACCACTGGGCGGCCGCGATGGCGCGCGACGAGGACGCGGAGGCGCTGCCGGTCCCGTTGGACCTGATCGCGACCTACGAGGCGCAGGCCGCCGAGCTGCGCGAGACGCTCTCCGGACTGGGACCGGACGCGACCGGCCGGATCCTCAACGGGCTGACCGAGGACGGTCGTGGGCCGGTCTCCTTCTGGTTCCGACGTCAGGTGCACGAGACCCTGGTCCACCTCTGGGACATCCGCTCGGCGCTCGGCCTCTCCACGCCCGAGGCGACCCCGGAGCTCTGGGCCGACTCAGCCGACGAGGTGCTGACCGTCATGTACCCGCGGCAGATCGCGTTGAAGCGCGCCCGGAAGATCGTGACCCGCATCGAGCTCACCGCCACCGACACCGGCCACACCTGGGCGCTCGGGGCTCCGAACGCGGTGCAGAAGGTGTACGTCTCCGGCTCCGCCCGGGACCTGGCCCTCCTGCTGTGGGGCCGCCTGTCTCCGAGGTCCGCCGGTCTGAAGGTCACCGGCGATTCGGCAGCCCTCGACGAGGCCTTGACCCGCGCGATCGTCCCCTAGGTCGATCGGTCGACCAGCGGCGAGCCTCGTCAGTGCCCGGTGAGCCGCAGCCGGTCGGCGCGGCCGGTCCAGTGGCCGACCCAGACCGCCCCAGCGAGCGAGAAGACCCCGAGCGCGACCGGCGCGGCGGCGATCGAGAAGACCGCGGCCAGACCGGAGACCAGCAGCGGCCCGCCGGTGCCGCCGATGTCGCCGCACAGCCGCCAGCCCCCGAGGAACTGCGCCCGACCGTCGGCCGGCGCGGCATCGGCGCCGAGCGTCATCACGATCCCCGACCCAAGGCCGTTGCCGATCGCGATCAGCGCCATCACGGCACCCAATGTGAGTGCCGAGTCGGTGAGGGGCAGCAGCAGGCAGCCGATGCCGACGGAGAGCACCACCGGGACCGCCACGATCTGGCGTCCCTTGTGGTCGAGCAGCCAGCCGCCGGGGAAGGTGAGGGCGATGTCGACGAGCGCGGCGCCGGCGAAGAGGAGGGAGACCACCGAGGCCTCGAGGTGGATGTGGTCGGCCCACAGCGGGAGCAGGCCGATCCGTACGGACCGCGAGATCCCGATGATCACGACGGCCACGCCGAGCGTCGCGAAGGTCCGGCGGTACGCCCACAGCACGCTGCGTACGCTCAGATGGACGTGCTCACGGGATCGGGTTCGGCCGAGCTCGGGCATCCAGCCACCGATCACCGCCGAGCACAGCGACATCGCGGCCGCGAACAGGAAGACCACGTGGAGGCTGAAGACGTGGATGAGCCCGGCGCCGAGAAGCGGTCCGACGAAGACCCCGATCCGGAAGGAACCGCCCAGCAGCGCCATCGCCCGCGCCCGGTGGGAGAGCGGGGTCGCATCGATGAGGAAGCCCTGCCGCGCGATCAGGAACGCGGTCCAGCTCATCCCGCTCACGAACACTGCGACGGCGAGCACGGCCACCGAGCTGCTGAGGAACGCCACGGTCATCGCGACCGCGTCGAGAGCCCCGGCGCCCATCAACGTACGCCGCTCGCCGATCCTCGCCACCAGCGACCCGGCCGGCAGCGAGGTGGCCAGCGAACCGATCCCGAGCAGCGCGACCACGAACGCGGCCATGGACGCGTCCGCGCCCAGGTCGGTGGCCCGCAGCGCCAGGACGGGCATCACCGCGCCGTGCCCCATGGCGCTGACGATCGAGGGTGCGTACGCCACCACCGCGATGTCTCGGAACCGGAACTCCCCGGGCGTCGTCTCCGTCGTCACCCCTTTACTCTGCCGGATTCCTTACCAATGCTCACTATTTTTTCGCCCGCCGAGACGTCGCTCCCGTCGGCCGAGACGTCACTCAGGTCGGCCGAGACGTCACTCAGGTCGGCCGAATCGGCAATACGGTGCCCACTCGGCCGACCGGGCTGACGCTTCGGCCGACCGGGCTGACGTCTCGGCTGGGGTGCGTCACCAGCGGGAGTGGACGGCCTCGCGGAAGTGCGTGTCGTAGATCCGGCGTACGCCGCCGAGCAGCTCCTCGGAGAGCGGCGGGAGCGAGCCGGCGGCCGAGTTGGCGTGGGCCTGGGCCGGGTTGCGGGCGCCGGGGATGACGGTGGTGACGCCGGGCTGCTGGGCGACCCAGGCGAGAGCGACCTGAGCCGGGGAGGCGCCTGAGGGGCCGTGCTCGGACACCAGTGCGGCGAACTCCTGAGCGGCCTTCACGCCGGTGGCGAAGTCGACGCCGGAGAAGGTCTCGCCGACGTCGAAGGCCTCGCCGCGACGGTTGTACGTGCGGTGGTCGTCATCGGCGAACGTCGTGGACTCGGAGTAGCGGCCCGACAGCAGCCCCGACGCCAGCGGCACTCGCGCGATGATCCCGACGCCGGCCTCCGCGGCTGCCGGAAGAACGCGGTCCAGCGGCTTGAGCCGGAAGGCGTTCAGGATGATCTGGACGGAGGCCACGTTGGGCCTCGCGATCGCCGCCAGGGCCTGGTCGCAGGTCTCCACACTGACGCCGTATGCCGCGATGACGCCTTCGGAGACCAGCGTGTCCAGCGCGTCGTAGGTGGCCGAGGACTCGATGGTCTCCGTCGGCGGGCAGTGCAGCTGCACCAGGTCGATCGTGTCGACCCCGAGGTTCGATCGAGACCGATCCAGCCACTCGCGGAAGGCGCTCAGCGTGTAGCTCGAGGGGACCTGCTCCGCCCGGCGCCCCATCTTGGTCGCGACGAAGACGTCGTCGTGCGAGCGGAGGAACCGACCGATCACCAGCTCGCTGCGGCCGTCGCCGTAGACGTCTGCGGTGTCGAGGAAGGTCACCCCGTCACCCACCGCGGCCTCGAGGACCGCCAGGGCGTCCGACTCGCTGACCTCGCCCCAGTCGGCGCCGAGCTGCCAGGTGCCGAGACCGATGACCGACGCCGAGCGCCTGATCCTGCCGAAGGTGTGGCTCTCCATGCCGCAAACCTACTGCCCGCCGATTTGGCTGCGCCTCGCGGCGTACGCATAATTGTTGTCTGAAACCAGAGACCGCCGGTTGTCAGGTGTGCATGCACCTGATCGAAGGTTCCGCAGGATGCGGACGGCCCGCGTAGGTGAAGAGCAAGACGAGATCTTACGTCACGCCCTGAGCCTGCGCTCGGGGCGTTTGTCATTCGCGGGCCCGTCGCCGGGGGGATCGATTCCCGGAAGAAGGAGACCCATGGCGCGGGCTGAAAGGCAGGCTGCCGTCGCGGAGATCGCTGAGAAGTTCAGCGCCTCGAGCGGCGCCCTGCTCACCGAGTACCGTGGTCTCACCGTCGGCGAGCTGAAGACTCTTCGCCGCTCGCTCGGTGAGAACGCCAACTATGGCGTGGTCAAGAACACGCTGACCAAGATCGCCGCCAAGCAGAGCGGCATCGAGGGTTTCGACGACCTGCTGACCGGCCCGACCGCGATCGCCTTCATCCAGGGTGACGTCGTCGAGGCGGCCAAGGGTCTGCGTGACTTTGCCAAGGCCAACCCCAACCTTGTCATCAAGGGTGGATACCTGGACGGCAAGGCCATCGACGCTGCTGAGGTGGGCAAGCTTGCCGACCTCGAGTCGCGCGAGGTCCTGCTCGCCAAGCTTGCCGGCGCGATGACCGCGTCGCTGTCGCAGGCGCTCTACGCCTTCAACGCCCTGCCTACGAAGACCGCGCAGCTCGCTGCCGCTCTCGAGGCCAAGGCCGCGGAGGACCCCTCGATCCTCGCAGGTGGTGCCGCTGAGCCGGCCGCCGCCGAGGAGGCTCCGGCCGAGGCGTAATCGCCCCGGTCGTAACTAACCACCACCTGTAACCCGGCCCTGCTGCGTACTCAAACCAAAACGCAGAGGGCCACCAAGAAAGGAAGCCATCATGGCTAAGCTCACCACCGCAGAGCTGCTCGACGCGTTCAAGGAGCTCACCCTCATCGAGCTCTCCGAGTTCGTGAAGGAGTTCGAGGAGACCTTCGGCGTCACCGCCGCTGCTCCGGTCGCCGTTGCCGCTGCCGGCGCCCCGGGCGCCCCGGCCGCTGCCGCTGAGGAGGCCAAGGACGAGTTCGACGTCATCCTCGAGGCCGCTGGTGACAAGAAGATCAACGTCATCAAGGAGGTGCGCGCTCTGACCTCCCTCGGTCTGAAGGAGGCCAAGGAGCTCGTCGAGGGCGCCCCCAAGGCTGTCCTCGAGGCCGCCAACAAGGAGACCGCTGACAAGGCGAAGGAGGCCCTCGAGGCCGCCGGCGCCACCGTCACTGTCAAGTGATCTGAGGGCTTCGGCCCTAGCTCAGCCCGGGTTCGGCGAATTCCGCCGGACCCGGGCTTGCTACATTGCGGAAACAGTTCCGCCACAGGTCGGTCAAGCTGCAGTGCGGCTTTGTGATCGTTCGAACCGCAGGGGGCTACTCGGGAGTAGCCCCCTGCGGTTTGTTTCGTTATCTTGAACACACGCCAGCCACGACCGGTCGCCGATCCGATCGTCGGGTGTAAGCGGGGGACTTCGTCTCGGGTGGTGATCACCGTCACCGTTCGCAGGCCATTATGGTTTACAAAAGTGTGACGCGTGTCGCGGGAAATGCGTAACCACTGTCACACTCTGCCGTTAGTTGGGCAGTAGGGGACTTGAGGGAGACCCCCGCGAACAGGAAGGGAGCCGGCCCGGATGGGTGTAGACGTAAAGATCGAAGGGCTGACCAAGAGCTTTGGTAAGCAGCTCATCTGGAAAGACGTCACGTTGACGCTGCCTGCGGGCGAGATCAGCGTGATGCTCGGGCCGTCCGGCACAGGTAAGTCCGTGCTCCTCAAGACCTTGATCGGTCTGATCAAGCCCGACACGGGCTCTGTGGTCATCGAGGGCGTCGACATCGCCAGCTGCTCGGAGAGGGACCTCTACGAGGTTCGCAAGCTGTTCGGCGTGCTGTTCCAGGACGGCGCCATGTTCGGTTCGATGGACCTCTTCGACAACGTCGCGTTCCCGCTCCGTGAGCACACGAAGAAGAGCGAGTCGGAGATCCGCAACATCGTCATGGAGAAGATGGACCTGGTCGGTCTCATCGGCGCCGAGAACAAGCTTCCCGGTGAGATCTCCGGCGGTATGCGCAAGCGTGCCGGTCTGGCGCGTGCGCTGGTCCTCGACCCCGAGATCCTGCTGATCGACGAGCCCGACTCGGGCCTGGACCCGGTGCGTACGGCGTTCATCAACCAGCTCTTCATCGACCTGAACGCGCAGATCGACGCGACGTTCCTGATCGTGACCCACGACATCAACTCGACGCGTACGGTGCCGGACAACATCGGCCTGCTCTACCACAAGCACCTGGCCATGTACGGTCCCCGCGAGATGTTGCTGAGCTCCGAGGAGCCCGTCGTGCGGCAGTTCCTCAACGCTCAGACGATCGGCCCGATCGGTATGTCCGAGGAGAAGGACGCCGACGAGCTGGCCGCCGAGAAGGACATGGGTCTGCCGCCGCTCCCGCCGATCCCGATGCAGCTCGAGCCGTCCAACGGCATCCCGCGCAAGTACCAGCGCCCGCCGGGCGCCTGGTGCCGGGAGAACGGTGTCACCCCGCCTCCGGGCTCGTTCCAGGCAGATGCGGCAATGGCGCCGGGCGGCATGAAAGCTGATCCAACGAAGGCTCCTCACTGATGTCATCTCTGACCGCCGCCAGGGCCCTGAAGCCGATCGGGACCGCTGGCTCGCTCTTCGCGTTCGCGCTGGATGTGGGGCGAGCCGTCTTCCGGCGCCCCTTCCAGTTCCGCGAGTTCATCCAGCAGGCATGGTTCATCGCGTCGGTGACGATCGTCCCGACCGCGCTGGTCGCCATCCCTTTCGGTGCGGTCATCGCGCTGCAGGTCGGTGGCCTCGTGGCCCAGTTCGGCGCGCAGTCCTTCGTCGGCTCGGCCGCGGTCCTCGCGGTCGTCCAGCAGGCCGCTCCGATCGCGACCGCTCTGCTGGTCGCGGGTGCCGGCGGCTCGGCGATCGCCGCAGACCTCGGTGCCCGGAAGATCCGTGAAGAGCTCGACGCGATGATGGTTCTGGGCATCGACCCGATCCAGCGTCTGGTGGTCCCGCGGGTTCTCGCCTGCATGATGATCGCGGTCTTCCTCAACGGCCTGGTCTCGATCGTCGGTGTCATGGGCGGGTACGTCTTCAACGTCATCATCCAGGGCGGCACCCCAGGTGCCTACCTGGCCAGCTTCACCGCGCTCGCGCAGATGGCCGACCTGTGGCAGGGCCTCGCGAAGGCGCTCGTGTTCGGTCTGATCGCGGCGATCGTGGCTTCGTACATGGGCATGAACGCCGGTGGTGGCCCCAAGGGCGTGGGCGACGCCGTGAACCAGTCGGTCGTCATCACGTTCCTGTTGCTGTTCATCGTGAACTTCGTGATGAGCGCGATCTTCCTGCAGATCATCCCGAGCAAGTCCGGTTAGGAGGGCGAGACGAATGGCGACCATCAAGTCGATCTACGAGAAGCCGGCCAAGAGCCTCGACCACCTCGGTGACGAGCTCGGCTTCTACCTGCGCGCGGTGGCGTGGTTCCCGCGCACGCTCAGACGCTACAAGAAGGAGATCCTCCGGATCCTGGCCGAGGTCACCCTCGGCTCCGGCGCGCTGGCCGTCATCGGTGGCACCGTCGGCGTCATCCTGGCGATGACCTTCTTCACCGGGGCCCAGGTCGGGCTGTCGGGCTACACCGCTCTCGACCAGCTCGGCACGTCGGCCTTCTCCGGCTTCGTGTCGGCCTACTTCAACACCCGCGAGATCGCCCCGCTGGTCGCGGGGATCGCGCTCGCGGCGACGGTCGGCTGCGGTTTCACCGCCCAGCTCGGCGCGATGCGGATCTCAGAGGAGGTCGACGCGCTGGAGGTGATGGCGATCCCGTCGCTGCCCTTCCTGGTCACGACCCGGATGATCGGCGGGCTGATCGCGATCGTCCCGCTCTACGTGGTCGGTCTGCTGTCCTCGTACGTCGCCACCCGGTTCACCGTGATCCTCTTCTACGGCCAGAGCGCCGGCACCTACGATCACTACTTCAACACCTTCTTGCCGCCCGTGGACGTGCTGTGGTCCTTCGGCAAGGTGCTGATCTTCGCGATCGTGGTGATCTTGATCCACTGCTACCACGGCTACAACGCCTCCGGCGGTCCTGCCGGCGTCGGTGTCGCGGTCGGCAAGGCGGTGCGTACGAGCATCGTGGCCGTCTCCGTGCTCGACCTGATGCTGTCGATGGCGATCTGGGGCAGCACGACGACGGTGAGGTTGGCAGGATGACTCAGACACTCAGCCGTGACGGCGTCGAGCACCACGTGCCCGCTCCGCGCAAGCGGAGCGCCGCGGCGCTCGCCTGGGGCAGGCAGAAGGGGAAGGTCCTCGGGGTCGTCTTCATCGCGCTGGTCCTCGCGGCGCTCACCCTGACCTGGGCGCAGTTCACCAACAAGTTCGGCAACTTCGAGGAGATCACTCTCAAGGCCGACCGCGTCGGTCTCCAGCTCCCCGACCGTGCCGACGTCAAGGTCCGCGGCCTCATCGTCGGCGAGGTCCTCGAGATGAAGCCGACCGACGAGGGCGCCGAGCTGACCCTGGGGCTGTTCCCCGACGAGATCAGCAAGGTCCACCCCGACGTGACCGGGGCGATCCTCCCCAAGACCCTCTTCGGACAGAAGTACGTCTCGCTGGTCCCGCCCGAGACCGAGTTCACCGAGTCGATCCAGAGGGGTGCCGTCATCGAGAAGACGAAGATGGCCACCGAGGTCCAGGCCGTGCTGCGTGACCTCTACCCGCTGCTGCGGACGATCCAGCCGGCCGATCTCAACAACACGCTCAACGCGCTCGCCACCGCGCTCGAGGGCCGTGGCGACAAGCTCGGCGAGTCGCTCGACACCCTCGACTCCTACCTGAAGCGGCTGAATCCCGAGATCCCGGCGCTGATCGAGGATCTCGAGCTCGCCACCGAGGTCTCGGGCACCTACCAGGCCGTGCTGCCGGAGATCGGCCAGATCCTCCGCAACTCCATCGTCACCGCGACCACGCTCGAGGACCGCGAGGTGCAGCTCAACAAGATGCTGACCGACGTCACGGCCTTCTCGAACACTGCCGACGGGTTCCTCGACGACAACGAAGACACGCTGATCCAGCTCGGTGAGGTCGGCCGGCCGGTCACCCAGGCGCTGGCCCGCTACGCGCCGATGTTCCCCTGCCTGATCGGAGGCATGGACATCCTGACCGACGAGTTCACCGAGGTGTTCCGCAACTACACCGTCCACATCACGCTGGAGACCATCCCGCACCTGACCCGTCCGTACTCGACCAAGGACAAGCCACGCTACGGCGAGGACAGCGGTCCCCAGTGCGGCGAGCTCCCGAACGCGTCGTGGAACCAGGACAAGCCCTTCGCCCCGTTCCCCAACAAGGACGACGGCGTCGACGAGCCCACCGGAAAGGGCGTCATGCGCTCCGCCACCGGGTCGACTGAATACTCGGCCCTGTCCTATGTCGGTACGTCGGCCGAGGCCGATGTCATCAACGAGCTGTTCGCCCCTGGGATGGGCATGAGCGCAGACGAGGTCCCCGACCTCGGCGCGCTCATGCTCGGTCCGGCCGCGCGTGGAGCGGAGGTGAGCTACGAATGAGCGCAACGAAGCTCTTCGACGCCAAGACCTTCCAGGACTTCTGGAAGCTGGTCGTCTTCATCATCGTCACGACGCTGGCCACCGCTCTGCTCGCGATCACGATCGGCAACGTCACGTTCGGCCGGACCGATGAGTACAAGGCGGTCTTCACCGACGTCACCGGCGTGAACAAGGGCGACGACGTACGCATCGCCGGGGTCAAGGTCGGCTCGGTCAAGGGCATCGAGATCTCCGACGACGCGCGCACCGCAGTGGTCACCTTCACGGTGGACAGCGCGCAGCAGATCGCGACCACGACCGAGGCGACGATCAAGTACCGCAACCTGATCGGTCAGCGCTACCTCGCGCTGACCAACCAGCTGGTGGGCGACGCGTCGGCGATGCAGGAGGGCCAGACCATCCCGGTCGGACAGACTCATCCGGCGCTCGATCTGACGGTTCTCTTCAACGGGTTCAAGCCGCTCTTCCAGGCGCTGTCGCCCAACGACGTCAACACCCTCTCCTACGAGATCGTCCAGGTCTTCCAGGGCGAGGGCGGCACGCTGGAGAGCCTGCTCTCCCACACGGCCTCGCTGACCTCGACGCTGGCCGAGAAGGACCAGATCATCAACGCCCTGATCGACAACCTCACCGAGGTGCTCGAGCACGTGGGCGACCGGGAGAAGGAGCTCTCCAGGCTGATCGTGACCTTCCGTGACTTCGTCGGCGGGCTCAACAACGACCGCGAGGCGATCCTCGGGTCGCTCGACCAGATCTCGGCGCTCTCCGTGGAGACCGCGGACCTGGTGCACGAGGTGAAGGACCCGCTGCTGAATGACCTGCGCGAGGCTCGGCGGTTCTCCGACGAGGTCGCCAAGGACAAGAAGCAGCTCGACGACGCCCTCCAGCTCCAGCCGATCAAGCTGGACAAGATCGGTGCGACGGCAACCTACGGCGGCTGGTTCAACTTCTACCTCTGCGGTATGCGCGGCACGATCCGAGACGCTGAGGGCAAGGACCAGTTCATCGACCTCTACAAGCCCGGTCAAGCGAGGTGCAACCTCGGATGATTCCCTTCCGTGAACGTAACCCTGTCAAGATCGGCGCCGTCTCGATCGCCGTCCTCGTCATGCTGATGGTGATGGCCTTCAAGGCCGACAGCCTGCCGCTGATCGGTGGCGGCACCACCTACTACGCCAACTTCTCCGAGGCCGGTGGTCTCAAGACCGGCGACGAGGTCCGGGTGGCCGGCGTCCGGGTCGGCAAGGTCGACTCGATCGAGCTCGACGGCAACCAGGTCAAGGTCGGCTTCAAGATCCGCGAGAAGGTCAACTTCGGCGAGACCTCCGGGGCCGGCGTACGGGTGAAGACGCTGCTCGGTGACATGTTCCTCGAGCTGCAGCCGGCCGGCGAGGGCCAGATGCGGGCGGGCGCGACCATCCCGGTGGACCGCACCGAGTCTCCCTACGACGTCGTCGAGGCCTTCGAGGGTCTGGCCGACACCTCCGCCAACATCGACAAGGATCAGCTCGCTGCGGCGCTCACCACCCTCGCCGACCTGACCCGGTCGACGCCGGAGGAGTTCCAGGCCGCTCTCACCGGTGTCTCGGACCTCTCGCGAAACCTGGCCGCCAAGGACGAGCGCATCGAGTCGCTCCTGACCCAGCTCGACCGGGTGACCAAGGTGCTCGACGAGCGCGACGAGGACCTCATCACCCTGATGAACGACGCCAACCAGCTCTTCACGGCGCTGGTCGAGCGTCGGGAGGCGGTCCACAACCTGCTCATCTCCACCCAGCAGCTCTCGAAGGAGCTCTCCCAGCTGGTCGATGACAGCCGAGCCGACCTCAAGCCCGCGCTCGAGAGCCTCGACGTGATCCTCGACGTGTTCACGAAGAACGAGGAGAGCCTGGAGAAGTCGCTGCAGCTGCTGGCGCCGTTCTACAAGGTCTTCAACAACACCCTGGGCAACGGCCCCTGGTGGGACACCTACATCCAGAACATGCCTCCCGTCCCGGCTCTCACAGGAGGGAGGACCCCATGAGTGAGCGTCAGCGAATGAACTTGAGGCCCTTCATGCCGCCGCGTCCGTATCCTGGCGCTTGCGCTACGGAGGTGGCGGCATGAACAAGATCATCGTCCCGATCATCATCGGCGCGCTCGTCCTCGGCGTCGGAGTGTGGGCGCTGGTGCGCGACACCGGCGAGAAGACGCTGGTGGCGCACTTCCCGCGCACCGTCTCGCTCTACGAGGGCAGCGACCTGCGGGTGCTCGGTGTCGCTGTCGGCAAGGTGACCGACGTCGAGCCGAACGGCACCGACGTCAAGGTCACCATGACGTACGACCGCGACGTTCACCTGCCCGCAGACGCGAAGGCCGTCGTCATCTCGCCCTCGATCGTCGGTGACCGCTACGTCCAGGCGACCCCCGCGTACGACGGTGGGAAGAAGCTGGCCGACGGCGCGGTGCTGAGCACCGCCAAGACCTCGGTCCCGGTCGAGCTCGACCAGATCTACTCCAGCGTCGACGACCTGGTGGTCGCGATCGGCCCGGACGGCGCCAACAAGAACGGCGCCCTCACCGACCTGCTGCAGCAGACCGCGAAGAACCTCGGCGGGCAGGGCGAGAAGATCAACTCGACCGTCGGCGACCTCGGCAAGCTGACCAAGACGCTCGACAACCGCGACGAGCAGTTCTTCAACTCCGCCGAGCAGCTCGAGGGCTTCGTCGGCACCCTCGCCGAGAACGACCAGACCGTACGTGACTTCGCCCAAGCCCTCGCGGAGGTCTCCTCGATGCTCGAGGGCGAGCGCGAAGAGCTCGCCGCGTCGATGAAGAACCTCTCGGTGGCGCTGACCAAGGTGACCCAGTTCGTCAGGGAGAACAAGGCGATCCTGCGCGAGGACATCCAGGGCCTGAACCGGATCGCGAAGGTGCTCGTGCGGCAGCGCAAGGCGCTCGACGAGAGCCTCCGGACGGCGCCGCTGGCGCTCAACAACCTGGGTCTGGCCTACAACCCGGAGACCGGCACGCTCGACACCAACGCCAACATCACCATGGTTCTCGACGAGATCCTCGAGAACCCGGCGTCGTTCCTGTGCAGCCTCGTGGACCAGGCGACGAACGGCAGCAGCGCCGAGACCTGCTCCCAGATCCGGCAGCTGCCGGGCCTCAACCGGTCCGCCGCGATCGGTCTCGGCACCGGTTCGTCCTACGGGGTCCCCTACGACATGTCGCTCGGCGGCCTGGTGGAGGTGAAGGAATGATGCCGAAGCGGAATCCGAAGAGGGCTGTGCGGACCACGATGAAGCGCGCCGTCCAGACGTTCGTCGGCGTGATCGCCGGAGCCATGGTGCTGACCGGCTGCGGGACCTTCTCCGTCTACGACCTCCCGCTCCCGGGTGGCGTGGACGCCGGCGACGACGCGATCTCGGTGACGGCACAGTTCCAGGACGTCCTCGACCTGGTGCCGCAGTCGACGGTCAAGCTGGAGGACATCGACGTCGGCAAGATCGACAAGGTCTGGCTCGATGACGGCGTCGCGACCGTAGAGATGTTGCTCAAGAAGGACGTCAACCTACCGAGCAACGCGCGGGCCTCCATCCAGCAGACCTCGCTGCTCGGCGAG
This sequence comes from Nocardioides sp., assembly GCF_014360585.1. Lineage (GTDB taxonomy): Bacteria > Actinomycetota > Actinomycetes > Propionibacteriales > Nocardioidaceae > Nocardioides. Next base: position 20,893 of record NZ_JACIXG010000024.1, on the reverse strand, counting down.
AAGTTCGTCGCCCTCGAGCGTCCCGCCGAGCCCGAGCCGACCAAGCTCGACGACGGCTCGACCATCCCGCTGTCGCAGACCGGCCGCAACCCGGAGATCGAAGAGGTCTTCAGTGCGCTGAGCCTGCTGCTCAACGGCGGCGGCGTAGCCCAGCTGAAGACGATCTCGACAGAGCTCAACAAGGCGCTCGCCGGTCGGGAGGACGCGGCCCGCTCCGTCCTTCGCCAGGTGGAGCAGCTGGCGCGCGAGCTCGACGACAACAAGGAGAAGATCGTCGCGGCCATCGAGGCGCTCGATGCGCTGGCGAAGGCCACCAACGCACAGATGGGCTCCATCGATGCCGCGCTCGACGAGCTGCCCTCGGCGATCTCGAGCATCGATACGCAGCGCGCCGATCTGGTCAAGATGCTCGAGGCCCTCCAACAGCTCGGCGACACCGGCGTACGCGTCATCCGGGCGTCCAAGGACAACACCATCGGCATCGTGAAGGACCTTCAGCCGGTCCTCTCGAACCTGGCCGACTCCGGCGACGACTTCGTCCGGTCGATGAACACGATCCTCACCTACCCGTTCGTCGACGCGGCCGTCGGTGGTTCGCCGCAGACCGCCCGAAACCTGCACCAGGGCGACTTCGTCAACCTCGACGTCACCGTCGACCTCAACCTCGACACGCTGCTCCAGAACGCGCCGCGGCTCGGTGACACCGCCTGCTGGGGCCTCGATGAGATCAACCGCCATATCAAGACCCTCCCCGACGAGAAGACCGCTCTCGACTGGCTCAACAACCTCACGAACGTCTGCAACGAGGGCGGGCTGGCCGGTGCGATCGACACCTGCCAGGAGGCGCTGACCGGACAGTCGGACGCGCCCGCGGAGTGCGTGACAGGCCTGCTCCGATCCATCGGGAAGACCCTCGAAGGTCTCCTCGGGCTCGGGCTGGCCACGCCCAACGGCGGCGGGAGCACCGCTGAAGAGGGCTCAGGGTGCGTCCTGATGCTGTTCTGCCGTGCCGGTGCGACCCCAGGGACGCACGCGGTGACGTACGACGAGCTGAGCAAGGAGCTCGACCCCGGTCTTACCTCGTTGATGATCCCGGCGCTGAGCACCTCGAGCAACACCCACCAGGAGGGCGTCTCATGATCACCCGCCGGACCAAGATGCAGCTGATGGTCTTCTTGCTGATCACCCTCGTCGGGGTCAGCTTCGTCGGTGCGCGCTATGCCCGCCTGGGGTCCCTGTTCATCAAGGACCACTACGTCGTGGTCGCCCACTTCGCCCAGTCCGGCGGCATCTACGAGGATGCCGAGGTCGACTACCGAGGCGTGAAGATCGGCCAGGTCGGTGAGCTGGTGCTCAACCGCACCGGTGTCGACGTGACGCTGAAGATCGACAAGGACTGGCAGGACAGGATCCCGGCCGACAGCCTCGCCGTGGTCGGCAACCGGTCGGCAGTCGGTGAGCAGTACGTGGAGCTGCAGCCGCAGTCGAAGGGCGAGCCCTACCTGGAGGACGGGTCGGAGATCGCCCGCGCCGCCACGACCACGCCGCTGCCGACCGAGAAGCTTCTCGAGGACGTCGCCACGACGGTGAACTCCGTCGACCAGAAGGCGCTCACGACGACCGTCGACGAGCTCGGCAAGAGCTTCGCCGGCACCGGTCAGGACCTGCAGACCATCATCGACACCGGCACCGCCTTCGTGGAGACCGCCGACCAGAACTTCGAGCTCACCACTCAGCTGATCCGGGACAGCAACACCGTCCTCCAGGGACAGCTGGACAGCAGCTCGGCGATCAAGTCGTTCGCGTCCGACCTGGAGCTGTTCACCGGCACGCTGGCAGGCTCCAACCAGGACCTGATCAAGCTGATCGAGAGCGGCTCGGCCAGCTCCGTCGAGCTGCGGCAGTTCTTCGAGCAGAACGAGGTCGAGATCAGCGAGCTCCTCAACGAGGTGCTGGTGACCGGCAAGGTCGTCCGGAAGAACCTCCCGGGCCTCAAGCACCTGCTCTCGATCTTCCCGACCGTCGTCGAGGGCAGCTTCGCGGTCGTCGACGTCGGCAACCCCGGCCTGGCGCAGGCCCACTTCGGGATGGCGCTGACCAGCCAGACGCCGTGCAAGCAGGGCTACGAGAGCACGAAGAAGCGCAGCCCGCTGGATCTGGAGAGCCGTCCGTTCAACACGGAGGTCTCCTGCACCGAGGACCCGAGCAAGTCGAACGCTCGCGGTTCCAGCCAGCTGCCGCGTGCGGCTGCTGGTGAGACCGGCTCGATCGCGACCTTCGACCCGAAGACCGGCGAGCTCACCTGGAGCGACACCGAGGACGCCTCGGTCTCGACCGCGGCTCCGTCCTCCTACGGCGACGACGCCTGGAAGTGGCTCTACCTCCAGCCGATGGAGACCGAGTAGCCGGACCAGCCGACCGCCACGCCGCCGCACGGACTCGGGGTCCCGGAGTGCTGCCGCATCGACCGATCCGTCGGCGGCGTACGGTGATGATGCTCGGAACTGGCTCCTCGCCGAGCGACTGACCGCCACCTTTACAGGAAAAGTGATCCTTTGAGCACCACGACCGATCCCGGTCCCGACGCGGAGACCGGCGCTACGTCCGACCGGGCGAGCGACAAGCGGACCAACCAGCTCCGCTGGGGCATCCTGGCGCTGTTGGTCGCCGTCATCCTCGCTGCCGTCGGCTACGTCGGCTGGCAGCTGACCCGCGGAGCCGACGAGTCCGTGGTGAGCCAGCGGGAGCAGGTGAGGGCCGCGGCCGACAAGTTCGTCGGACGGGTCAACACCTACGGGCCCGAGGACGTAGGCAGCGACAAGAAGACGATGCCGGAGTATCGCGAGCAGGTCGGTGAGCTGCTCACCCCGAAGTTCGAGAAGAACTTCCTGAGCAACGTCGCCTTCGCCGAGGCCACCGTCGTCCAGCAGAGCGTCGGCCGCACCAGCGAGGTGCACAGCACTGCGGTCGCCGGCCTCGACGAGGACAGCGCGACCGTGCTGGTCGTGGCAGAGCTCGCGATCAGCTACCCGAAGTCCGAGGGATCCGAGGAGCGTGTCGAGGCGGCACGCCAGCTCGCCCGGACCGAGGTGGAGCTCGTGAAGCAGAACGGGAAGTGGCTGGTCGACGACTGGTATCCGGCCGAGGAGGCTCCCACCACGGAGCCCAGCGAAGGGGTGACCCCATGAGCGAGCGTCAGCGAGTGAATCACGGGCTCAACATGCCGGCGGCTCCGTATCGTTGGGTTCTCTCTACGGAGGTGCCGGCATGAGCCAGCCCACCTGGTACGACCTGCTCGACGTCGAGCCCGACGCCGCCACCGACGAGATCCGCGCGGCGTGGAAGGCCGCGATCGCCGATCTGGATCCGACCGACCGTCGCTTCCGCACCCTCAACGAAGCCGCTGCCGTCCTGCTGGACGAGGAGAAGCGGGCTGCGTACGACGCTGAGCTGGCCGCTCGCGAGGAAGCTGCGACCGACGAGGCAGCGACCGACGAGGCAGCGACCGACGAGGCAGCGACCGACGAGGCAGCGGTCGACGAGGACGCGGAGGCGCTCGACGACGAGACCGTTTTCGTCGAAGCAGGGGCGATCGCCGACGTACACGACGAGCCGGAGCCGGACGCCGACGACGCAGACGCAGACGACGCTGACGCCGACGTGAAGGAGTCCGCCGGTCGTACGCTGCCGGTGCTCCCGACGTGGGGGCTGGCCGCCGCCGGCGTCCTGGCTCTGGCCGCGGTCGTCGCCGCCGGGGTGGTCTTCTTCGGCCAGGAGAAGGTCGTCACCGTCTCCAACAACAACGTCACGACCAGCACGGTCGAGGGCGCGGTCGGCAAGGAGATCTCCCGCAACCACAAGCTCCTGGTCGAGGAGCAGGGCGGCGAAGCGCTCGAGGCGGCGAAGAAGGCCGTCGTCCCGCTGCTCTCCTACGACCACAGCAAGATGGACGAGTCGAAGAGCAAGGCTCATGAGGTGATGACGAAGGACTACCGCGAGGACTACGACCGTCTCTTCGCCGTGCTCGTCGACAACGTCCCCGAGACGAAGACCGTGGTGAAGACGCTCCCGCCGGTCGACGCCGGCGTCATCCGGGTCTCCGAGGAGACCGTGCAGGTCCTGGTGCTGGTCGACCGCCAGGTCACCAACGCCCAGCGGAGCACCCCGATCGGCTATCAGGAGTACGCGATGCTCACGATGGCCAAGGTCGACGACGAGTGGCTGGTCGACAAGGTCGAGACGCGTCCCAGCAAGGACTAGCTCGCCGTCGGGCCTCATCGGGGCCGGTCAGCCGTGCCTTTGCGCTACCTGTCAAGTGATTGGAACAACTTCCCGGGAGGCGGACCGATTGGCTCGAACGCTTGACCCAGGGTGCCGATGGGGCGCATGATCATCCGCGATGCTCGACAAGGCAGTGCACCACCAACGCCGAAGCTCGGGCGCCATAGGTGTGAATGAAGGTACGCCGGACTATTAACTGGGCCCGGTGTTGTGAAGTGCGCTTTTATAGCGTACGATGGCGCTTTGCGCATGCCTTCATATGCCCCTCAGCCTGCCCGGTGGCTGTTCGGTGGTCGGCGTGCTGCGAATCCACCTGCGAACCTTGTCGAAGGATTCCTCTTGGCCGCGCGCACCTCGTCGGGTGACTCCACCCCTCGCCGCATCTCTTTCGCAAAGATCTCAGAGCCTCTCGAGCTTCCCAAGCTCCTCGCCCTCCAGACCGACAGCTTCGACTGGTTGATCGGTAACGAGCGCTGGCAGGAGCAGGTCGCCGCCCGCGAAGCAGCGGGCGAGGACGTGTCTCACAAGTCCGGTCTGCAGGAGATCTTCGAGGAGATCTCCCCGATCGAGGACTTCTCGGAGACGATGTCCCTCTCGTTCGAGAGCCCTGTCTTCTACGACCCCAAGTACACCGTCGAGGAGTGCAAGGAGAAGGACTTCACCTACTCCGCGCCTCTCTATGTCTCGGCGGAGTTCACCAACAACGACACTGGTGAGATCAAGGGCCAGACGGTCTTCATGGGTGACTTCCCGCTCATGACCGAACAGGGCACCTTCGTCATCAACGGCACCGAGCGCGTCGTCGTCTCGCAGCTCGTCCGGTCCCCGGGTGTCTACTTCGAGCGCACCGCTGACAAGACGTCCGACAAGGACATCTACACCGCCAAGCTGATCCCGAGCCGCGGTGCCTGGCTCGAGTTCGAGATCGACAAGCGCGACCTGGTCGGCGTTCGCCTCGACCGCAAGCGCAAGCAGAACGTCACCGTGCTGCTCAAGGCCCTCGGCTGGACCAACGAGCAGATCCGCGAGGAGTTCGGCGAGTACGAGTCGATGATGCTGACCCTGGAGAAGGACAGCACCACCGCTCAGGACGACGCGCTGCTCGACATCTACCGCAAGCTGCGCCCGGGCGAGCCCCCCACGCGTGAGGCCGCGCAGACGCTGCTGAACAACTACTACTTCAACCCGAAGCGGTACGACACCGCCAAGGTCGGTCGCTACAAGGTCAACAAGAAGCTCGGTCTGACCGAGGCCTTCGACCAGCAGACGCTGACCGTCGACGACATCGTCGCGACGATCAAGTACATCGTGGCGCTGCACGACGGGCGTGCGCAGCTCGAGATGCCGGCCGGCGTCACCGACGTCGCCGCCGACGACATCGACCACTTCGGCAACCGCCGGATGCGTACGGTCGGCGAGCTGATCCAGAACCAGCTGCGTACGGGTCTTGCTCGTATGGAGCGCGTCGTGCGTGAGCGGATGACGACCCAGGACGTCGAGGCGATCACGCCGCAGTCCCTGATCAACATCCGTCCCGTGGTCGCTGCGCTGAAGGAGTTCTTCGGCACCTCGCAGCTCTCGCAGTTCATGGACCAGAACAACCCGCTCGCGGGTCTGACGCACAAGCGGCGTCTGTCTGCTCTGGGCCCGGGTGGTCTCTCCCGTGACCGCGCCGGCATGGAGGTCCGAGACGTCCACCCGTCGCACTACGGCCGGATGTGTCCGATCGAGACCCCTGAAGGTCCCAACATCGGTCTGATCGGTTCGCTGGCCTCCTTCGGCCGGATCAACCCGTTCGGCTTCGTCGAGACGCCCTACCGCAAGGTCGAGAACGGCGTCGTCACCGACAAGATCGACTACCTGACCGCCGACGACGAGGACCGCTACGTCATCGCGCAGGCCAACGCGGCCGTCGACGAGAACATGAAGTTCGCGACCGAGCGAGTGCTGGTCCGCCAGCGCGACGGTGAGGTCTCCGAGCTCCTGGCCGACGAGGTCGACTACATCGACGTCTCGCCGCGCCAGATGGTGTCGGTCGCGACCGCGCTGATCCCGTTCCTCGAGCACGACGACGCCAACCGTGCGCTCATGGGCGCCAACATGCAGCGTCAGGCGGTGCCGCTGGTGCGCAGCGACTCGCCGCTGGTCGGCACGGGCATCGAGTACCGCGCGGCTGTCGACGCCGGTGACGTGCTCCTCGCGAAGAAGGCCGGTGTGGTCAAGGAGGTCTCCTCCGACCTGATCGAGACCCTCAACGACGACGGCACCTACACCAGCTACAAGCTGGCGAAGTTCGAGCGCTCCAACCAGGGCAACTGCGTCAACCAGCAGCCGCTGGTCGACGAGGGCGCCCGGGTCGAGGTCGGCTCCCCGCTGGCCGACGGTCCGGCGACCCAGGGTGCCGAGATGGCACTGGGTGCCAACCTCCTGGTCGCCTTCCAGTCGTGGCAGGGCCACAACTACGAGGACGCGATCATCCTCTCCCAGCGTCTGGTGCAGCAGGACTACCTCACCTCGATCCACATCGAGGAGCACGAGGTCGACGCTCGCGACACCAAGCTGGGCCCGGAGGAGATCACCCGGGACATCCCGAACGTCTCCGAGGAGATGCTGGCCGACCTCGACGAGCGCGGCATCATCCGCATCGGCGCCGAGGTCACCACCGGTGACATCCTCGTCGGCAAGGTCACCCCGAAGGGCGAGACCGAGCTGACCCCGGAGGAGCGCCTGCTCCGCGCGATCTTCGGTGAGAAGGCGCGCGAGGTCCGCGACACCTCGATGAAGGTTCCGCACGGCGAGGAGGGCACCGTCATCGGTGTCCGCGTCTTCGACCGTGAGGAGGGCGACGAGCTGCCCCCGGGCGTGAACCAGCTGGTTCGGGTCTACGTGGCGCAGAAGCGCAAGATCTCCGTGGGTGACAAGCTCGCCGGCCGTCACGGCAACAAGGGCGTCATCGCGAAGATCCTGCCGGTCGAGGACATGCCGTTCATGGAGGACGGCACCCCGGTCGACGTCCTGCTCAACCCGCTCGGTGTCCCGCGTCGTATGAACATCGGACAGGTCCTGGAGCTCCACCTCGGCTGGCTCGCCAAGCAGGGTTGGGACCTCAACCTCTCCGAGGACCCCGAGGACAGCGCCTGGAAGCAGCGCCTGATCAAGATCCACGCCGACAAGGCCGACCCGGGCACCAAGGTGGCCACCCCGGTCTTCGACGGTGCGCGTGAGGACGAGATCACCGGTCTGCTCAGCGCGACCCTCCCCAATCGGGACGGTCGGCGTGTGGTCGGCACCGACGGCAAGGCCCGCCTCTTCGACGGCCGCTCCGGCGAGCCGTTCCCGGAGCCGGTGGCCGTGGGTTACATGTACATCCTGAAGCTGCACCACCTGGTCGACGACAAGATCCACGCGCGTTCGACCGGTCCGTACTCGATGATCACCCAGCAGCCGCTCGGCGGTAAGGCCCAGTTCGGTGGCCAGCGCTTCGGTGAGATGGAGGTCTGGGCGATGGAGGCGTACGGCGCCGCCTACGCCCTGCAGGAGCTCCTCACCATCAAGTCCGACGACGTGCCCGGCCGTGTGAAGGTGTACGAGGCGATCGTCAAGGGCGAGAACATCCCCGACTCGGGTATCCCGGAGTCGTTCAAGGTTCTCGTCAAGGAGATGCAGTCGCTGTGCCTGAACGTCGAGGTGCTGAGCCAGGACGGTTCGGCGATCGAGCTTCGTGACGCGGAGGAAGACGTCTTCCGCGCCGCCGAGGAGCTCGGCATCGACCTCTCCCGTCGCGAGCCCTCTTCCGTAGAGGAAGTCTGACGAGCGGGAGGTACGCCTCGGCGTACCTCCCTCCCTCAGTCCCCTTTGAACTTTCCAAGAACTAACGAAGGAACTGGAAGCCATCGTGCTCGACGTCAACTTCTTCGATCAGCTCAAGATCGGCCTGGCCACCGCGGACGAGATCCGCGCGTGGAGCCACGGCGAGGTCAAGAAGCCTGAGACCATCAACTACCGCACGCTCAAGCCCGAGCGTGACGGCCTCTTCTGCGAGAAGATCTTCGGTCCCACCCGGGACTGGGAGTGCTACTGCGGCAAGTACAAGCGCGTGCGCTTCAAGGGCATCATCTGCGAGCGCTGTGGCGTCGAGGTCACCCGCTCCAAGGTACGCCGCGAGCGGATGGGCCACATCGAGCTCGCCGCTCCGGTGACCCACATCTGGTACTTCAAGGGCGTTCCGTCGCGGCTGGGCTACCTGCTCGACCTCGCGCCGAAGGACCTGGAGAAGGTCATCTACTTCGCCGCGTACATGATCACCTCGGTCGACGAGGACGCGCGTCACCGCGACCTGTCCTCGCTCGAGGCCAAGGTCGACCAGCAGCGCAAGATGCTCACCAGCCGGCTCGACGTGGCGATCAACGACCGCGCCAAGAAGCTCGAGACCGACCTGGCCGCGCTCGAGGCGGAGGGCGCCAAGTCCGACGTCAAGCGCAAGGTCAAGGACGGCGCCGAGCGCGAGATGAAGCAGCTGCGCGACCGCACCGAGCGTGAGGTCAACCGTCTCGACGAGGTCTGGGACACCTTCAAGAACCTGAAGGTCCAGGACCTCATGGGCGACGAGCTGCTCTACCGCGAGATGAAGACCTGGTTCGGGAAGTACTTCGAGGGCCACATGGGCGCCACGGCGATCCAGAAGCGTCTCGAGGACTTCAACATCGAGGCCGAGGTCGAGAACCTGCGCGAGACCATCGCCACCGGCAAGGGTCAGCGCAAGGTCCGTGCGCTCAAGCGCCTCAAGGTCGTTGACGCCTTCCGCAAGACCGGCAACCAGCCGACCGGCATGGTGCTCGACGCCGTCCCGGTCATCCCGCCGGACCTGCGCCCGATGGTGCAGCTCGACGGTGGCCGCTTCGCGACCTCCGACCTCAACGACCTCTACCGTCGTGTGATCAACCGCAACAACCGCCTCAAGCGTCTCCTCGACCTCGGTGCCCCCGAGATCATCGTGAACAACGAGAAGCGGATGCTGCAGGAGGCCGTCGACTCGCTGTTCGACAACGGTCGTCGTGGCCGCCCGGTCACCGGGCCGGGCAACCGCCCGCTCAAGTCGCTCTCCGACATGCTCAAGGGCAAGCAGGGTCGTTTCCGTCAGAACCTGCTCGGTAAGCGCGTCGACTACTCCGGCCGTTCGGTCATCGTGTCGGGTCCGCAGCTCAAGCTGCACCAGTGCGGTCTGCCCAAGCAGATGGCCCTGGAGCTGTTCAAGCCGTTCGTGATGAAGCGTCTGGTGGACCTGAGCCACGCTCAGAACATCAAGTCCGCCAAGCGGATGGTCGAGCGGGCCCGCCCGGTCGTGTGGGACGTCCTCGAAGAGGTCATCACCGAGCACCCGGTTCTGCTGAACCGTGCGCCGACCCTGCACCGCCTCGGCATCCAGGCCTTCGAGCCCCAGCTGATCGAGGGTAAGGCCATCCAGCTGCACCCGCTGGTCTGCACCGCGTTCAACGCGGACTTCGACGGTGACCAGATGGCTGTCCACCTGCCGCTGTCGGCGGAGGCCCAGGCCGAGGCTCGCATCCTGATGCTGTCGACCAACAACATCCTCAAGCCGTCCGACGGTCGTCCGGTCACCATGCCGACCCAGGACATGATCATCGGTCTCTACTTCATCACCTCCGACCGCGAGGACGAGGTCGGTGCGGGTCGTGCGTTCTCGTCCCCGGCCGAGGCCATCATGGCCTTCGACCACCTCGAGATCACGCTGCAGTCGAAGATCAAGATCCGTCTCGACGACATCGTCCCGCCGATCGGCTACGACGTGCCGGAGGGCTGGGCCGCGGGCGACCCGCTCGTGCTCGAGACCACGCTGGGCCGGGTGATCTTCAACGACACCCTGCCGGCTGACTACCCCTTCGTGAACTACGAGGTCGGTAAGAAGCAGCTGGGCGCGATCATCAACGACCTGGCCGAGCGCTACACCAAGGTCGAGGTCGCGGCATCGCTGGACGCGCTCAAGGACAACGGCTTCCACTGGGCCACCCGTTCGGGTGTCACGGTCTCCATCGACGACGTCACCACGCCGCCGAACAAGGCCGAGATCCTGGAGACGTTCGAGACGCAGGCTGCCAAGGTGCAGAAGCAGTTCGAGCGTGGTCTGGTCACCGATGAGGAGCGCCGTCAGGAGCTCGTCGAGATCTGGACCGAGGCCGCCAAGGTCGTCGGTGCTGCCATGGAGGCGGCGTTCGACCGCAAGAACCCGATCTTCATGCAGGTCACCTCGGGCGCTTCGGGTAACTTCAACCAGATCCGCCAGGTCGGCGCCATGCGAGGCCTGGTGGCCAACCCGAAGGGCGAGATCATCCCGCGGCCGATCAAGTCGAACTTCCGCGAGGGTCTTTCCGTCCTGGAGTACTTCATCTCCACCCACGGTGCTCGTAAGGGTCTGGCCGACACCGCGCTGCGTACCGCCGACTCGGGTTACCTGACCCGTCGTCTGGTGGACGTCTCGCAGGACGTCATCATCCGTGAGGACGACTGCGGCACCGAGCGCGGTCTGCCGAAGGTCATCGGGGTCGACACGGGCGGCGTCGTCATCAAGGACGACAACGCCGAGACCGCTGCGTACGCTCGCACGGCTGCGGTCGACATCGAGCACCCGTCGACCGGCGAGGTTCTCGCCGTCGCCGGCGAGGACCTGGGTGACGTCAAGATCGAGGAGCTGGTTCGCGCCGGCATCACCGAGGTCAAGGTCCGTTCGGTCCTCACCTGTGAGGCCCGCACGGGTACGTGTGCCAAGTGCTACGGCCGCTCGCTGGCCACCGGCAAGCTCGTCGACATCGGTGAGGCGGTCGGCATCATCGCCGCCCAGTCCATCGGTGAGCCCGGCACCCAGCTGACCATGCGTACGTTCCACACCGGTGGTGTGGCCTCGGCCGATGACATCACGCAGGGTCTGCCGCGTGTCGTCGAGCTCTTCGAGGCGCGTACGCCGAAGGGTGTCACGCCGATCTCCGAGGTCGCCGGTCGCATCGAGATCGAGGAGACCGACAAGGCCCGCAAGGTCCTGGTCACTCCCGACGACGGCTCCGAGGTCATGGAGTACGTGGTCTCGCGTCGCTCGCGTCTGCGGGTCGGCGACGGCGACCACGTCGAGGTCGGCTCGCCGCTGACCGTCGGTACGCCGGACCCCAAGGAGGTCCTCCGTATCCTCGGTGTCCGCAAGACGCAGCAGCACCTCGTCGACGAGGTCCAGCAGGTCTACCGGTCCCAGGGTGTGTCCATCCACGACAAGCACATCGAGATCATCGTGCGGCAGATGCTGCGCCGGATCACGGTGCTCGAGTCCGGGGACACCAACCTGCTGCCGTCCGACCTGGCCGACCGGATCGACTTCGAGTCGGAGAACCGGCGCGTGGTCTCCGAGGGCGGCAAGCCGGCCTCGGGTCGTCCGGAGCTGATGGGCATCACCAAGGCCTCGCTCGCTACGGAGTCCTGGCTGTCGGCGGCCTCCTTCCAGGAGACCACCCGCGTCCTCACCGACGCTGCCATCAACGGCCGCTCCGACTCGCTGCGCGGTCTGAAGGAGAACGTCATCATCGGTAAGCTCATCCCGGCCGGCACCGGCCTGGAGCGCTACCGCAACATCAAGGTCGAGCCGACCGACGAGGCTCGCGCCGCGGCGTACTCCGTCACCGGTTACGACAACTACGACTACGAGTTCGGCAACACCGGCGGCCAGGCCGTCGCGCTGGACGACTTCGACTTTGGTTCCTACCAGTCGTGATCCAGTAGTCAGCTGAAGGCCCCGCCTCCCTCGGAGGCGGGGCCTTCGGTCTTTTCGAGGCTGCGAAAATTTCTTCGTGGCTCGACGCAACGAACCGGCCGGGCCACGCGTCTCAGGGGTGGGACGATGAGTTTCTGGCTGGGTTCATCTGGCCGCATCTGCTACTCGAGGAGCGAAGATGCTGCGCGTACGACTGGTGCTGGTCGGAATCGGGATCCTCGGCGTGCTCGCGGCGGGAGGTTGCGCGTCGACGAACGATGGGGCGGTCGACTCGTCACCATCTGCCTCCGGGACCGTGGATCCCACCCGGGCGAGCAGCTCACCGTCCCCGTCTCAGTCCTCACCGGCGGCCACGGGGGGTTCGCCGGTGAGGACTGAGTCATCTGATTCTTCTGAGCCTGCGGCGGCAGACCCGTCGACCCCGAAGTGCACCAACGCCGACCTGAAGGCCGGCTATCGTGCGACCGATTCGGGCGCGGGGTCGCGGTTCGGCGAGATCACGCTGACCAACGTCTCCGACCGTGCCTGTGCCCTGGGTGGCTTCGGCGGGCTCTCGTACGTCGGTGGCGACGACGGCACCCAGATCGGTGCGCCGGCGGTCCGCAAGGGCTCGTGGCGCACGGTGATCATGAAGCCCGGCCAGGTGGCAGTCAGCGAGGTCGCGGAGTCGACGGCCGAGAACTATCCGGCCTCGAAGTGCAAGCCGACCAAGGTGGACGGGTTCCGGGTCTACGTGCCGGATTCCTACGACTCCCAGTTCGTCCGTCACGAGACGACCGGGTGTGCGGACAAGAACGTGTCGCTCCTGTCTCATCGCGCGTTCCACTAGCGGCCATCCGCCTGCGGGATCCTGGCGGGCATGAGACGTGTCCGAGCAGGCCTCCTCGTGTCCGTCGCGCTCCTGGCGAGTGCGATCAGCACACCGGCGTACGCCGCGAACGATCCGCGTACCTTCGACCTCCAGGCGCATCGCGGTGGCGTCGCGCTGACGGTGGAGAACACGTTGCCCGCCTTCGCGCGGGCGCTCGAGCTGGGGGTCAGCACCCTCGAGCTCGACGTGCAGATCACCGAGGACGGCTACGCGGTCGTGACGCATGATCGGGACCCGAACCCGGCCAAGTGCGTCGACACCGAGCCCGCCTTCCCTGGCGACCCCGAGTTCCCGTACGTCCCGAACCGGACCTACATCAAGGACCTGACGCTCGCCCAGGTGCGGACGATCGACTGTGGGTCGATGCGACAGCCGCAGTTCCCCGGACAGGAGCTGTCGCCGGGGGAGCGGATGCCGTTGCTCTCGGAGGTGTTCGCGCTGGTCAACAGCTACCACGCCGGCCAGGTCGAGCTGAATGTGGAGACGAAGGTCGAGGCAGGGGCGCCGGAGCAGACTGCGCCGCGCGAGCAGTTCGTGCGCGCCGTCCTGGCCGAGATCAGGCGGGCGCACATTCGTAACCAGGTCACCATCCAGAGCTTCGACTGGGGTGCGCTGAAGCGGGTCCGGGAGGTCGAGCCGCGGCTGCCGATCGTCGCGCTGACCAACGGACAGCAGTTCCTCCAGCAGGGACAGCCGGGCGCCTCGCCGTGGCTGGGTGGGATCGACATCGACGACTTCGAGGGATCGCTCCAGGAACGGTACGTCGCGGCCGCGGACTCGTTCGGAGCGGATGCGGTCTCGCCTGTTCACGGGGATCCGCAGGGCGGCTCGGTGTCCGACCCGGGCTACGTGCCGTTCACGACCCAGGAGCTGGTCGATGCGGCCCACGCCCGCGGGATGGCGGTCGTGCCGTGGACGGTCGACGACGTGGCCACGATGGAGCACCTGATCGGCCTCGGGATCGACGGACTGATCACCGACAAGCCGGACGTGCTCCGCGACGTGCTGGCACAGCACGGGTTCAAGCTGCCGCGCGCGTACAAGGGGCGCAGCTGAGACGAGGGTGAACGAGGTCGAGCGCTGCGCGCGAGATTGACCGCGCGCAGCGCGGGCGAAGTCGCCTACCCTCAGGGGTATGGCAGCTGATCTGGACAGACACGTCCGTGGAATCGTCGACGAAGTCGCCTACCTGGTGCTGGCGACATCGGATCCCGACGGACGGCCGCGAACGTCGCCGGTCTACTTCTCGCACGACGGCTACCGGGCCCTCTACTGGGTCTCGGCTCCCGACGCCCAGCACTCCCGCAACATCCTCCGCGATCCGCGCGTGGCCGGGGTCATCTTCGACTCCTCGGTGCCGCCGGGCTCCGGGGCGAGCGCTGCGTACGTCACCGGGATGGCCCGCCAGGTGCCCGACTTCGAGCTAGAGAAGCGCTGCGCGGTGGCGTTCCGCCGGCTGATCGGGACGGCCCGGGCGTTTCGGCCCGAGCAGCTGCGCGGGGAGGCGTCGTTGCGGCTCTACGTGATGGACGTCGAGCTCTGGGAGGCGCATCTTCCCGGCGTCGACCCGGATGACGAGACCGCGCCGGAGACACGGATCGAGGCGGACCCGGAGGTCTGAGCTCAGCCCAACGGGTGGAAGAGGAGGTGGATCTCCTCGCGCAGCTCGAGCCGCTCGACGCCGATGCAGTAGACCGGCTCCAGGATCTCGGGGCGAAGCACCTCGTCGACCGTGCCGCGGGCGGCGACGCCGCGCCGGTCGAGCAGCACCAGGTCGTCGCAGTAGCGGGCCGCCAGGTTGAGGTCGTGGAGCACGACGATCGCCGTCGTCCCGAGCTTGCGCACCAGGGATAGGATCTCGTGCTGGTAGCGGATGTCGAGGTGGTTGGTCGGCTCGTCGAGGAGCAGATGGGTCGCCTCCTGGGCCAGCGCCCGGGCGATGAGCACCCGCTGCCGTTCGCCGCCGGAGAGGGCGGCGAAGGAGCGTGGGCCGAGGTGGGTCCCGCCGACGCGCTCGAGGCACTCCGCGGCGATCTCCAGGTCGTGCCCGCCGGCCCTGGCGAAGGCGGACAGGTGCGGCGTGCGTCCCAGCAGCACCATCTCGCCGGCGGTCAGGGCGCCCGAAAAATTTGGGTCAGCGGTGCCGGACTCCTGGACGACGACCGCCAGTCGGCGGGCGACCTCCTTCGCAGGGAGCCCGGTGAGCTCGTCGCCGTCGATCTCGACGGTGCCGCTGCCGCGAAGCGCTCCGTAGAGCAGCCGGAGCAGGGTGGTCTTGCCGCTGCCGTTGGGCCCGATCAGACCCAGGACCCGACCCTCGTGGGAGGCGACGTCGACGTCCTCGAGGATGGTCGTGGCGCCGTACGTCCAGGACAGGCCGCCGGCCTCGATCACTGGTCGAACCTCTCGATGATCCGCTCCAGACCGTCGACCGAGAGCGCCGAGGGAGGCTCGGTGAAGTTGAACAGCTGCGCCATCACGTCGCCGTTCCTGACCGCGGTGAGATCCTCGGCGCCGGCGAGCTGGGTGACCGACTCCTCGACCTTTTTCGGGTCGCCGGTGTTGTGGAGCAGGATGATCACGTCGGGGTCGCGCTCGAGAAGATCTTCGGTCGAGACCTCGAAGACGCGCTCGTCGACGTCGGCGAAGACGTCCTCGAAGCCGGCCGCCTCCAGCTGGGGGTGGGCCATCGACCTGGTCCCGTAGGCGTAGGTCACCCCGCCGCCGACGGTGGGGTAGAGGACCGCGGCCGTGCGTCCTTCGCCGACCTTCTTCGCCTCCAGCTCGGTGACGCGTTCACGCAGGTCAGCCACGGCCTTGGCGGCTTCGTCCTCGCGGTCGAAGACCTCGCCGTAGGTCTCCAGCTGGCTGTAGACGTCGTCGAAACCGGGGTCTGCGACGCCCTCGGCACACATCGCCGGCTCCTCGAGGAGGTCGATGCCGACGGCGTCGAGGGTGTCGCGGGACAGGTTCTCGACCTCGCCGAGGACCAGGTCGGGCTCCTCGCCGATCACGACCTCCTTGGAGATCTGCAGGTGACCGCTGGTGTCCATCTCGTCGGTGAGCAGCGGGATGTCGTCGAGCTCGGCCTGGGTCTCGGCGTCGTAGTAGTCGGCGGGGTAGTCACCGGCCCGGGCGACGACCCGGTCCATCACGCCGAGAGCATGCAGGTAGGGCACCGCGGCGCTCTTCAGCATGACGACGCGCTCCGGTGGGGCGTCGAGGCTGACCTCGGCGCCGCAGTTGTCGATGGTGATCGGGAAGCCTTCGGCGGCGGCCTCGTCGCCGGCCGCGTCTGCGCCGGCGCCGCACGCGGTGGTCGTGGCCAGCAAGAGCGCTGCGGTGGCGATCATGGGACGGATCATGTCGGGGCTCCTGGTGATGGGGTGGTGGTCAGACGTCGCGCGCCGAGAAACGCCGGATCAGGACGATGAGGAACGGTGCGCCCAGGAGCGCGGTGACGATCCCGATCGGGATCTCCTGGGGCTGGAGGAGGACGCGGGCGAGCACGTCGGCCCAGACGAGCAGGATCGCGCCCATGAGGGCGGCCGCCGGGATGGCCACGGCGTGGGCGGAACCGACGGCGCGACGGGCCAGGTGCGGTACGACCAGGCCGACGAAGCCGATGCTGCCGGCGGCCGAGACGACCACGCCGACGGTCAGCGCCACGATGATCAGCAGCAGGGTGCGGAAGCGGTCGGGAGAGATGCCGAGGGTGTGGGCGGTCTCGTCGCCGATCGCCAGCGCGTCGAGGCCGCGGCCGGACAGGGTCAGCAGGAGCGTGGTGGCGATCACCGCGAGCGCCACCACCGCGAGCAGGCCGTTCCACTGGGCCAGGCCGAGGGAGCCGAGCAGCCAGAACATCACCGACCGCGCGCCCTCGGCCGAGCCCGAGGCGAAGATCAGGAAGCTGGTCAGGCCGTAGAGCAGGTAGCCGACGGCGACACCGGAGAGCAGCAGGCGCAGCGAGGTGACCCGGCCGCCGCTGCGCGCGAGAGCGAACACCAGGAAGGACGCCGCCAGGGCGCCGACGAACGCGGAGCCCGGCAGGGCGTACGCCCCCAGCCCGGTGCCCGCGCCGAAGAGGATCGCCGCCGCTGCGCCGCTGGAGGCGCCGGAGTTGATCCCGAGCAGGTAGGGGTCGGCGAGCATGTTGCGGACCATCGCCTGCAGCGCCATGCCGGCGATGGCCAGGCCGGCGCCGACCAGGGCGCCGAGGAGCACGCGGGGGAGGCGTACCTTCCACACGATCGCCCCCTCGGTGGCCTTCCAGCCTGCCTCGGGGAGGCCGAGGAGATGGTGGCCGAGGATCTGGGCGACCGTCCCCGGACTGACGTACGCAGCGCCGAGCCCGACCGCGACGACGATCGTCGCCACGGTGGCCGCGAGGAGGCCCAGGAGCCAGATGGTCGCGCGCCGGCGACGGCGGTGTACGCCGAGAGGGTCGTGCACGTGGGGGCCTTCCGAGCTCACTGCCAGGATCTAATGCGAAGAACTTGCAATAACCTAGCAGGGGCTCGGTTCGGGCTGAGGTGAGGGTTCTTTCGTGGTCCGTTGGCCGGTTCTGGGAAGATATGCGCATGACCTCGTCCCTTCCGCAGTCAGCTGACGTGCTCGTCGTGGGGGCGGGGCCCGCGGGTTCGGCCGCGGCGGCCTGGCTGGCGCGTGCCGGGGTCGATGTCCTGCTGACCGACGCGGCCGTCTTCCCGCGTGACAAGACCTGCGGCGACGGGCTGACTCCGCGCGCGACCCACGAGCTGGTCCGGCTCGGGCTGGAGGACTGGCTGCGCGCGCACCCGGTCTCGAAGGGCCTGCGGGCGCACGGGTTCGGCCAGACGCTGCACCTGCCCTGGCCTGGCGGCACGCTGCCTTCCTGGGGGTCGGCGGTGCCGCGCACCGAGCTCGACGACCACCTGCGCACCGTGGCGATCAAGTCCGGCGCGACGGCGGTCGACGGCGTACGCGCGGTCGATGTGCGGTGGGACGGCGAGCGGATCGCGGCAGTGGTCTTCGAGGGCGGGCACGAGGTCACCTGCCGGTCGGTCGTGGTCGCCGACGGCGTGCGCTCGCCGCTGGGCAAGGTGCTGGGCCGGGAGTGGCACCGCGACACCGTCTACGGCGTCGCCGGGCGGGCCTACATCGCCTCCGACCAGGCCGATGACGAGTGGATCTCCTCCCACCTCGAGCTGCGTGACGAGTCCGGTGCGGCGCTGCCGGGGTATGGCTGGATCTTCCCGCTGGGTCCGATTTCTGGGGGTTCGGGCGAGGTGAACATCGGCGCGGGTGCGCTGGCCACCTCCAAGCGGCCCGCGGAGGTCGCGATCAAGCCGCTGATGAGGCACTACACCGAGCAGTGCCGCGAAGAGTTCGGCCTCCAGGGCGAGCTGCGGGCGGAGAAGTCCGCGCTGCTGCCCATGGGCGGTGCGGTCTCCGGTGTTGCCGGTGCCAACTGGGCGCTGATCGGCGATGCCGCCGGATGTGTGAACCCGCTCAACGGCGAGGGGATCGACTACGGCCTGGAGACGGGGCGGATGGTCGCCGACGCAATCGTCGCCGGGGAGGACCTGGCCACGGCCTGGCCGGCGACCCTGCGTGAGCACTACGGGGAGGCGTTCTCCGCCGCCCGCCGGCTGGCCGGGATCGCGACCCACCCGCGCCTGGTGTCCACCCTCGGACCTGCGGGGATGCGGTCCGACTGGCTGATGACGCTGGCCCTGCGGTGGATGGGCAACCTGGTCACCGACGAGGACCGTGACCGGGCCGCCAAGGTGTGGCGCTGGGCCGGTCGCCGCTCGCTGGCTCTCGACTCCCGACCCCCGTTCAGCTGATGGCGACGCGAAACCGGGGCCGCGGTGGGCGGCGACGCAAGCTTCCGCAGGTGCAGCGGGTGGGGGCGTACGCCGTCATCATCCGGGCCGGCGCGGGCAAGGAGCCGGAGATCCTGCTCAGCCGGCTCTCGGAGAAGGTGACGCCGGAGGAGCGGTGGACGCTCCCTGGAGGCGGCATCGACCACGGCGAGGACCCGCGTGACGCGGTCGTGCGTGAGGTCTACGAGGAGGCGGGGGTGCCGGTCGAGATCGGCGTCGACGCCCGGGTCTACTCCGTTCACCAGGCCAAGGCCTGGCGGCTGGGCCGGCGGGTCAACTCCCACGCCATCCGGATCGTCTACGACGGCTGGGTGCCCCATGACGCCCCCGCGCCGCAGACGATGGAGGTCGACGGCTCCACCGCCGAGGCGGCCTGGGTGCCGCTGGCCGCCGTCACGAGCGGTGAGATCCCGACGTCTCCGCTGGTCACCGATGCCCTCGACATGCACGAGCCGACCCGCAACCAGCGCCTGGCTGCGTACGCCTTCATCACCCGGCCGACGGACGGCGCTGTGCTGCTCACCCGGATCTCGCCGCGTGGTTACCACTCGGGTTCGTGGACGCTCCCGGGCGGCGGGCTCGACTTCGGCGAGCATCCGCGCAAGGCGCTCGAGCGCGAGGTGACCGAGGAGTGCGGTCTCACCTGCGAGGTGGGTGAGCTGCTCGACGTGCACGACGTCAATGTCGTCGGCACCGCCCCCAACGGCCGCCACGAGGAGTTCCACGGCGTCCACCTCATCTTCGCCGCCTCCGTTCCCGATGGTGCCGAGCCCCGGGTGGTCGAGCAGGACGGCACGACCGACGACGTACGTTGGGTGACCCGCGCCGACCTGGCCGACCTCCCGCTCCTGGACGTGGTGACCGCAGCCCTGGCCGCCGAGAAGTCAGAGACTGGCGCCGAGTAGTCGGTATCTGACGCCGAGAGGTCGATTCCTGACGCCGCGCTGACGCGGCGGATCAGAAATTGACCTCTCGCGGTCGAGGGGTCAGGAGAGGTGGGCTTGGGTGCCTGCGTCTCGCGCCTCGGCAGCGGCCAGGATCACTTCTGCTGCGGCGGCGTCCTGGACGCCGACGCCTACCGAGAGATAGACGAGTACGTCCGCCGGGGCGCGGTCCAGCGTGTCGGCGCCGGTCAGGAGCGCGCCGAGGTCGGTGATCCGGTCGGGGGTGACCAGCCCCGAGGCGATGGCGTCGACGACCGGGCCGGAGTCGGTCATCGCGGACGGGCGATGGTCGACGAGGACCGTGGAGCGCCCCAGAAGCGAGGGCGGCAGCTCGACGCGGTCGGGAGCGAAGGAGCCGACGCTGGCCACGGTGGTGCCGTCGGTGACCCAGGCGTCCTCGATCACCGGGGCGAGGGACGAGGTGCAGAGGACGACGATGTCGGCGCTGCGTACGGCTGGTTCCAGATCGTGCTTCGCAGTGGCGCGATGGGACTCGGCGAGCTCGGCGGCGGCAGCCCGGTTGCGGCCGTGGATCTGGAGCTCGGCGTCGGGGTGGGTCACTGCGAAGGCGTCGAGGTGGGCGCGGGCCTGGGCGCCGGTGCCGACGACGAGGATGCTCTTGGCGTCGGGTGCGACCTGCTGCATGGCGAGGGTGGTCGCTGCCGACGTACGCAGGCCGGTGACGCTGTCGCCGTTGATGATCGCGCGTGGTGCGCCGGTCTCGGGGTCGAGGACCGTGATGACCGAGTGCACGGCGCCGAGGCCGCGGGCGGCGTTGGCCGGGTTGACGCTGCCGAACTTGCTCACCGCGGGGGCGTCGGGGGCGATCCGAGACGAGTAGCAGAACGAGACCGACGCGTCCGGCCCCGGGACGAGGAGCCGAGGAGGCTGGACGGCCTCCCCGGCTCCCAGCCGGGTGAACGCCTCGCGCTGGGACTCCAGCGCGAGGCGGGGCGTGAAGATGCTGCGTACGTCTGCGGCGGAGAGGATCCTGACGGGCACCCCGCCACGTTAGACCCTCAGGCGGTGGCCTTCTCCTGCGTCTCCTCGAGCGCGATGTCCCTGGTCTCCTTGCCGATCAGCAGCGAGATCAGGGTGATCACCGCCATCGCGGAGAGGTAGACGCCGACCAGGACGGGCGAGCCGTCGGCCTGCTTCC
>NZ_JACIXG010000023.1 GCF_014360585.1 Nocardioides sp. | reverse complement strand
ACTCCCCACGGTGCTCCATCACCAAGCGCACCGCCCGAGCCCTCAGCTCGGGATCGATCTTCTTCGGCATGAACTGCATCCTTCCAACTCAGAAAGATGCGGCATCAAACCTGGGGCGCTTCACCGTATTGGCCCCACCCGTGCTGGAACCAGACACGAGACCAACGGACACACATCCAGCCGCCCCATACGCAGGCGGCCAGCGAGCCGATCAGTGCAGCGCAGCGTCAGCCGAAGCAGTACGCCAACCATGAAAAGCGACCGTGAGCCCCGCCCGCGTGGGAGCACAGGTGAACGGCCCAGCCGACGCGACGAGATCCGGCGCAAACGGGACCAGGCGAACAAGCTGGAGATCGCCGCCGTCGACCGCGGCCCGGATGGTGAGCGCGTCACCGGACCGGCTGACTCGCATGAGAACCCTGCGGTCGTGCCAGTCCGGCACCGGCGCCAGTGACCAGTCCGATCTACCGTCGGTGACGACGGCGCCGACCTGCGGGCGACCATCGGCAAACTCGACGCCTGCCTTGACCCAGTGCGTCTCGCTGACACGTACGAAGATCCCGGCCTGGTCGAACTGCTGCGAGAAAGCAGCCGTGAACTCGACCTCGACAGCAGTGTCCTGGTCGAAGGGAGCCAGCAGGGCGTGCTCGCTGTCGTGGACGAACCCATAGGAGGTCGTACGCCACGCATCGCTCCCTTCGCCGGCGGTGACGAGGAGGTCGGAACCGCGCTCGACAGCGGCGACGGGCGGATGGGTCCAGCGCCCACTCCCCCAGCCGATCGACGTCCTCTCCAAACGTCAGCCCTCGCGGATGGTCATTCTGGAGATCCGGTCGCCGTCGACGTCGAAGACGAACTTCGAGCGTCCGTTGGCATGGGTCGAGCGCCAGTCACCGACGACGGTGACCGCGGCGCCCGCGGTCTGGACCTCCTCGACGGCGAGGGTGCCGTTCGCGCCGATGAACTCGTTGTCGCTCCACCCCTTGATCTGCTCCCGTCCGGTGAAGACCCGGCCCCAGTCGTCGACGGCGCCACCCTCGGTGAAGGCGTCGAGGAAAGCGGTCTCGTCGTGCCGGTTGACGGCCTCGATGAAGGCCGCGACCGGCTCCGGGGTCGTCTGGTCTGTCATGTGTTCGCTCCTTCTCAGCGGATGGCGTAACCACCGTAAGCCCGCCGTGGCGATGATCCGGCTCACGACGAGGCGGTCGCCACGACTCAGTGTCGCTCTTCCAGCCCCACAGCCTGACGCAACGTACGCACCGATTCGGCGAGGTCCTCGTCATCACGAGCCCGGGAATCCATGAGGTCGGAGAGGGCCGCGGCGATGACGTTGAGCTTCTCGTGGGCCGCCTGCTCCGAGCGCCGCCCGGCGTTCTGGAGCAGCACCAGCAGCAGCAACGACAGGACCGAGGACCCGGTGTGCACGGCCAGCTCCCACTTGGTGCTCGAGGACCAGAGGGGAAAGCTCACCGCCCACAGCAGCAGAGCGCCCACGATCACATAGAAGAAGGGAGCATGGCTGACCACAGAGGTGACGACCTCGACGAAACGCTCGAAAGCGTTCCGCCCGTCGCCTCGCTGGCGTGACTTCCTGGCGCTGTTCTCTGTGGTCATGCGGTCAACCTAGCCCGCTCAAGCAGCGATGACCGAGGTGACCAGGACGTACGCGGCCGTGCCGGCGAAGATGCTCAGCGTCATGCTGCCGCGCCACAGGTGCAGGCCGATGGTGATCGCGAGAGCCAACACGGCCGGACCGGCCGATGCCGCCACGACAGGGTCGGTGTCGCGGAGGGTGTAGACGGCGAGGATGACCATCATCCCGACGGGCATCCGCTCGCCGATGTGGGCCATCAGCGCACTGTGCCGAATCGGCGCCAGCATCGCGAACGGGGCGGCCCGCAGCGCCCAGGTCATGGCCGCGGAGACGGCGATGCCGGACAGGACGTACCAGGGATCAGACACTGCGGCTCCTCCAGGCGGCGAAGACGTACGAGCCGACGAGCGCCGCGGCGAACATGCCCATCGCGATCAGCAGCATGTTCTCTCCCGAGACCAGCGCGGCGAGGATCGCGCAGCCGACCGCGAGAGCCGGGATCGGCAGCGACCTGCGGACCTTGTACGCCTCGAGCCCGAGCACGACGAAGAGCGCGGTGACGGCGAACTCGAGGCCGACGACCTCCGGTGGGATCAGGGAGCCGACCCCAGCACCGACGGCCACACAGACCACCCAGGCGAGGTGGAAGAACGCCTGGATGCTGACGATCCGCGCCCGCGACCACTCCGCCGACTCTGGTTTCACCGTGAGCGCATAGGCCTCGTCGGTGAGCGCAAAGGTGCTGTACGCCTTCCACCCGGCGCCGTGCACCCGGTGCAACGGGAACGAGATCGCATAGAAGACGTGGCGGAAGTTCACCAGCAGGGTGCTGACGGCGATCTGCGCCAAGGGCGCCGCGGCAGCCAGCAGACCGACCAGCAGGAACTCCATGGTGCCTGCGAACACGATCGCGCCGAGCACCGGCGCCCACCACCACGCGAGGCCGGAGTGGACCACCAGCACGCCGAGCGCGAGGCCCAGCGGGATCACCGCGACGCAGGCGGGCAGCACGGCCCGCCACCCTGCGGCGATCTCCTCGCGAACCCCTGTCGACGCGTCGCTCGCCGTGTCCATCTCCATCACTTGCATGCGAGCAAGCGTAGGAGAGTTCAGGCGCTCTCGGGTTGCCCATCGTCGATGCTAAAGTGCCACTATGCGCAATGATCATTCGCTCGATGACCTGGATCGCGCAATTATTGCCGAACTGGAAGATGACGCCCGACTGAGCAACACCGAGCTGGCCCGTCGGGTCGGACTCACCCCGGCGCCCTGCCTGCGCCGCGTGCAGCGCCTGGAGCGCGACGGCGTGATCAGGGGCTACCACGCCAGCATCGACCCGAAGAGCGGCGGACGTGGGTTCGAGGTCATCGTCGCGATCGACATCGCGGTCAACGACGGCAAGACCATCGAGGACTTCGAGACCGCGGCCGTCGCCGTTCCCGAGGTCACCGAGATGCGCCGAATGCTCGGTCAGCCCGACTACTACCTGCGCGTCCAGGTCGCCGACCCCGAGGCGTACGAGACGCTCCTCCTCGGGACGATCTCGCGACTGCCCGCGGTGAGCCGACTGCTCTCCCACCAGACGATGCGGCTGGTCAAGGGGTAGAGCCGCGGGCGGGAAGCAAGATCAGACCGACCGTACGCAGCGGAAGCCGATGTGCGTGGTCGCCGTGTCGTCGGCCTGCGGTGAGCGGGCTGCCGGGCGATAGCGCAGGCAGTACTCCGGGGCGCACAGGTGCGAGCCGCCCTTGAGAACCCGACGCGGGATCGTCGACCCGTTCTCGGCGCTCGCAGCCGCCTGAGTCTCCTCCCGCGAGGACGGCCCACACCGGCATTCGTCACCACATCCGCCCTGGTCCGCGAGCAGGTTCCCCGGATCGCGCCGGCGCTCGGGGTCGTGCCGTTCGGTGTAGAAATCGGTCGTCCATTCCCAGACGTTGCCGATGCAGTCCAACAGGCCGTAGCCGTTCGCCGGGAAGGTCCCCACCGGCGAGGTGCCGACCCATCGCGAGGCGCCGGTGTTGCGCCATGGGAAGGAGCCCTGCCAGGTGTTCGCCATCAGGCGGCCGTCCGGGTGCACCTCCTCACCCCACGCGTACGTCGCGGCGTCCAGACCGCCGCGGGCGGCGTACTCGAACTCGGCCTCGGAGGGCAGTCGCTTGCCGGCCCACTCGGCGTAGGCCTGGGCGTCCTCCAGGGCGACCTGGGTGACCGGATGGTTCTCCCGGCCCTCGATCGACGATCCGGACCCGAACGGGGACTTCCAGCTCGCGCCCGCGCCCCACGCCCACCACTGCCGCCAGTCGTGCAGGTCGACCGGCCCCCGGGTGGGCACGAAGACGAGCCCACCCGGGACCAGGTCAGCCGGATCAGCGCCCGGGAAGTCGGCCGGATCCAGCGGCCGCTCGGCCACGGTGACATAGCCGGTGTCGGCGACGAACGCGGCGTACTGGGCGTTGGTCACCGGATGCAGATCGATCTCGAACGCCGCGACGGTGCGCTCGTGAACCGGCCCTTCGTCCGGGTAGAACGCCTCCGACCCCATCGTGAACGTGCCTCCGTCGAGACGGATCATCCGGGTCGGTTCCGACATCTCGGCCACGGGATCCGACTCTACGCTCAGTCGCGAGTCAAGGCCGCGAGGGCCTCGGTCTCGAGGTCGAGCGCCTGCCGCGTACGGTCGTCGGCGGGAACGAAGGTCTCCAGATGAAGCCCGTTGAGCGTGACATCGGCGGCGCTCTCGATCTGGCTGGCGACGCTGAAGAAGCGCAGCACATGGCCACCTGTCTCGATCTCCAGCGGGACGACGGGGTCGGCGAGCGGTCGCGCGGACGGCTCTCCATCAGAGGAGTACGCGGTGACCTCGTCTCGGAGAGCGACCAGGGCAGGCTCACCGCCGGTGTGCGTGATGCGCCGACCGAGCTGGTGGAGCAGGTGCGCTCGCCAGACCGGCAGGTTGCGGATGGCCCCGGCGAGGCCTCGCGGATGCAGGCAGAGCCGGATCACGTTCAACGGCGGCTCGAGCAGCGCGGGGTCGCAGCCGGCGAGCAGCACGTCCACGGGCTCGTTGGCATCGACGATGTCCCAGTGGTCGTCGAGGAGCAGGGCCGGGTACGGCGCGTGGGCGTCCAGCAGGCTGCGGAGTCCGGCCATCACCGGTGCGAGCGTGTCGTCGTCGGTGGCACGCTGCGGGTAACGAGGAGCGAAGCCGCCGACGAGCAGGAGCCGGTTCTGCTCGGCCATGGGCACCCGCATCACCTCGGCCAGCCGGACGATCATCTCCGGTGTCGGCCGCGAGCGGCCGTTCTCGACGTAGCTCAGGTGCCGGGTGCTCACCTCTGCCTGAGTGGCGAGGGCGAGCTGGCTCAAGGACCGCAGCTCGCGCCAGCGGCGGAGCTCGCTGCCGACCGACGATGGCGGTGAGGTCAGAGTCGTTGTCACGGCCCGAGGCTAGCCAACCTCGGACCGCGAGGGCCATGACCTCGGAGGTCATCGACCGATGCCCCGCCCGACGGCGAACCTTCTTCCACAAGCCCCATCGAGAGAAGGAAGACACCATGAACGACATCGTGACGCGCTACCTCGACACCTGGAACGCGACCGACGAGGCACTCACCGAGCTGCTGGCCACTCACTGGGCCGACGACTGTGTCTATGTCGATCCGCTCGCCGAGGTCCAGGGGCGGGAGGCGGTCGCCGCCACCATCCAGGCCGTACGCGCACAGTTCCCGGGCTTCGTGTTCACCCCTGTCGGAGACGTCGACACCCATCACCAGCAGGCCCGCTTCCAGTGGGGTCTCGGACCGGCCGGCGAGGAGCCGATCATCATCGGCTTCGACGTGGTCGTCCTCGACGACGACCAGCGAATCCGTGACGTACGCGGCTTCCTCGACAAGGTGCCCTCCTGACACACGACCGGACCCGGCCGACGGCTTTGGATGCCGCCGGCCGGGTCAGCTCACCCTCGGAACGCTCACACCGACTCCAACGGCTCCTCGCGAGCTCACGGAGGCGACGGCCCACGATCTGCATAGGGCTGATCGACGCCTCACACACGGGATGACCGGACGCCGATGTCCGTCTCGGGCCAGAGCGATCCCGCAGCGTGCCCCATCAGCAGCTTGGGGTAGTAGGACCAGGCGAGCCATGGCGCGACGGTCGAGCTTCCCAGCGCACGGTCGAGGACGAGACCGCCGGCGGTCAGAGCCAGTCCCAGGCTGCGTCGATGGGTCGGGGAACGTCGGATGACGGCGGTCGCCAACATCATGTAGCCGTACTGGGCCAGGGCCCAGGAGGCGACGTTGTCGCGGGCACCCACGCGATGGTCTGCCCACGCGACCGCGACAGGATGTCCGTGAAGGGCTGCGAACTTGAGGTGGTCGGCGTCGTCCTGGCCGGCACGTTCGTACCACCGGACGGACGCTCGGGTGTTGTTCACGTACGCGCCACCGATCAGGTCGAGGGCCAACGCGGCCATGGTCGTCGTCGACCCGGCGCCCGCCCCGCTGCGCTTCGCCCACATCGCTGCCCCGACCGTTCCGACGACGGCGGACCCGAGGGCGATCGTGGTGTTCGTACGAGTGGCCTCCGGTCCCACCAGGTTCGCCCAGGCGCTCTTGACGGATTCCGGCCAGATGCTCATCGTTGCCTCCACGGACAGTTCAGACGTCGTAGCGGATACCACCACGTTCCGCTACGAAGCAACCTACGTGCCACGGCGTCGCCCGGGGAGTGCCGTTGACGATCGCAGGCGCAGGACTGCGTGCGCGTACGATCGAGGTAGGAGCTGCCCAGGTTCCCCAATGACGGGAGTCCGGATGTCCGGCACCGAATCACCCCTGTCCATCGTCCCCAGCTCGTCGAGCAGCAGCCTGCTCACCCTCGGGATGCTCGCCGCCTCCTCGATGGAGAACGAGCGGCGGCTGCCGATCCACCCTCACCACCTCGATCGGATCGACCCCGACATCCGCGCGCGGATGATCGTGGAGCGCGGCTACGGCGCTGACTTCCAGCTGGAGCCCGGCTACGTCGAGTCGCGGGTCGGCAGGGTCGCGGATCGCTCCGCGGTGATCGAGGCGGCGGACGTGCTGCTGCTGCCGAAGCCGCAGGCTGCCGACGTGGAGGAGATCCCCGAGGGCCGTGTGCTGTGGGGATGGCCGCACTGCGTGCAGGACACCGGGCTGACGCAGACGGCGATCGACCGCCGGCTCACGCTCATCGCGTTCGAGGTGATGAACCACTGGAGCCACCGCGGCGACTTCAGCCTGCACGTGTTCCACAAGAACAACGAGCTGGCCGGCTACTGCTCGGTGCTCCATGCCATGAGCCTCATCGGAACCACCGGCATGTTCGGGCCTCGTCGCAGCGCGGTCGTCATCGGCTTCGGCGCGACGGCACGGGGCGCGGTGACCGCGCTCACGGCGCAGGGCATCCACGACATCCAGGTCCTCACCCAGCGCGGCATCGCGGCGGTCGGCTCCCCGATCCACGGCGCACACATCGCCCAGCTCAACACCGGCGACGGCGAGGTCCACCTCAGCGAGGTGCACACGTTGGACGGCGACGTCCTGCTCCCCGAGTTCCTGGCATCGCACGACATCGTCGTCAACTGCACGCTCCAGGACGTCGCAGCACCGTTGACCTATCTGCGTACCGAGGATCTGGCGGGGTTCGCCCCGGGCAGCCTGATCGTCGACGTCTCGTGCGACGAGAAGATGGGGTTCGAGTGGGCGAAGCCCACGACGTTCGACGACCCGATGTTCACGGTCGGCGACGGCGTCAACTACTACGCGGTCGACCACACCCCGTCGTACCTGTGGAACTCGGCCACCTGGGAGATCAGCGAGGCGCTGCTGCCGTTCCTGCGTACGGTCATGGAAGGACCGGCCGCCTGGGAGACCGACCTGACCGTCACCCGGGCGATCGAGATCCAGGACGGCGCGATCCGCAACCCGAGCATCCTGAACTTCCAGGATCGCGACCCGGCTTATCCGCACGTTCGCGCGGGATCGGTGCTCAACGGATCAGTCAGTTCCAGCTGACTTCAACGACGGCCAGTCGGTGAGGGGTCGTGGCTCATGGAGCCGCCCCTTGCCGGAGCGGTCGCCCGCGGTGTGGACCAGCAGATACTGATCGCCCGAGAAGACCCAGAAACGATGGTCGTCACCGGGATCGGGCAGGACCGCGTCGATCTTCTCCGTGAACCGATCCAGACCACCGAACGTCAGGCGCCACTGCTCGATCGGAGCCGGCCCACTCACCCGCCGCGACGACGCCGGGTCCGCACCCACCTTCACGACCATGTACTCGCTGCCGGAGAAGACCCAGAACCTGCCCCTCTCCCCCGGAACCGGCATCACCGCATCAATCTGATCCGAGAAGCCCGGGGCCTTGCCGATGCTGTCGCTCCAGTCGGTGAGGGGTCGTGGCTCGTGAAGGCGGCCCTTGCCGGAACGGTCGCCCGCGGTGTGGACCAGCAGATACTGATCGCCCGAGAAGACCCAGAAACGATGGTCGTCACCGGGGTCCGGCAGGACCGTGTCGATCTTGCTCGTGAACCGATCCAGACCACCGAACGTCAGGCGCCACTGCTCGATCGGATCCGGCCCACTCACCCGCCGCGACGACGCCGGGTCCGCACCCACCTCGACGACCATGTACTCACTGCCCGAGAACACCCAGAACCTCCCCCGGTCCCCCGGGACCGGCATCACCGCATCCACAGGCGAGCCTGCAGAGACACCGGCGGCCGTCTGCGCGGTCTGGTTCTTCGACTCAGGATCAGGATCGTCTCCAACGGCGTACGCGGTCGCGATCGCTCCGGCTAGGAGCACCACCGCGGCGGTCGCCCCCATGAGCGCCGTGCGGCGCCGGTTCGCGCGTGCGGGCTGCCCAGCCTGCGCCGGTAGCACCGGTTGCCGCAGTGTCGCCTGCAGCGTCCGGGGAGCTCCGTCGCCGATCGACCGCAGCGCCTCAGCGAGTCGGGCGCCGGACGGACGCTTCGCCGGCTCCTTGTCCAGCAGCTGCTCGATGACATCGCCGAGCGGCCCCGGGACGTGGACGGAGGGCGGCTCATAAGCGACGGCGAACGTGGTCGCCGCGAGGTCCCCGCGGGCGAAGGGGGTCTGCCCGGTCGCCAGGAAACACAGCGTGACACCGAGGGAGAACAGATCGCTGGCCGGACCGACAGGCTGATCGCGCAGGCGCTCCGGGGCCATGTACTCGGCCGAGCCGATCACGCTGCCCGTGCCCGTGAGACCGGTGTGCCCGGACAGGGCGGCGATGCCGAAGTCGGTGAGCACGCTGCTGCCGTCCGCGCGAAGAAGAACGTTGGCCGGTTTCACGTCACGATGCAGCCCACCGGCGGCGTGGACCGCCTCCAACGCGGACAGGATCTCCAGGCCGACGCGGGCCGTCTCCGCCGGCGACAGGAGACCGCTCGACCGCACCCGCTCACTCAGCGAGCCACCGGGCACCAGCTCCATGACGATCCAGAGACCACCGTCGAACTCCACCAGGTCGTAGATGTCGATGACATGCGGATGAGTCACCCGGGCGATCGCCCGCGCCTCCGACAGCACCCGCCGCATCGACATCTGCTGCTCGTGGCCGCCGCCGACGGCATGAAGCTCCTTGACGGCCACCGTCCGCTGCAGCAGCTGGTCCCAGGCACTCCACACCGTGCCCATGCCACCGCTGCCCAGCCGGTCGGCGAGCACGTACCTGTCAGCGACGACTCGCCCGCCCACACCTTCGATCACGACGCGACAATGTACAGGCCGACCTTCAGCGCGAACCGAGTGATCCTTCTCCGTGTCCGGCGACCACGTGTGCCTCTGCGCCCAGGTCCATATGCTCGTGTCCATGCCGACGCCGCTCTCGACTGCTGCCCAGGTCGCCAAGGCCCTGCACGACGCCGCCGACCCGATCGAGGAGGCGAAGATCCGCAACCGCGTCGCCACCGATGAGCCCGTGATCGGGGTGCGGATGGGCACGCTGTTCGACATCGCGAAGTCTGCTGTCGATCTACCAGGAACGGAGCTAGACGCTCTCTTCGAGCATCCGGCGTACGAGATGCGTTTGTCAGCGTTCTGCGTCCTCGACTTCCGCGCCCGACGGAACCTCACGAGCGACGAGCGCGCGGCCCTCGCACGCATCTACCTTGATCGGCATGACGCCATCAGCACGTGGGATATGGTGGATCGAGCGGCCCCACGGGTGCTCGGCTGGCCGATCCTCATCGGAGCCGTCGACGGCGCTGTGCTCGACGAGCTCGCGGGCGCTGAGGATCCGCTCCGACGCAGATCAGCGATCACGGCACCACTCTGGTTCATCAAGAAGGGAACGTCCGCAGACGTCGAACGCGGGCTCGCGATCGCCTCGACTCTCGATGGCGACGAGCACCCCCGCGTCCGATCCGCAGTCAAGATCTATCGAAAGCACGCACTCTCGCGGAACGCGTCCCAAAGCTGAAGAAAGGGGCTCCGCATCGACACGGCGAGTGATGCGTCTCCTCAGCGGGCGGCCGAGCCGCAGGATGACCAGGAGCCGCAGGAACTCCGAACCGAGCGGAACGATGGCGCGCGAAGTGAGCGAGAGCTCGGTGCCGAGGACCAGCGTCACTCCGCCCGGGTGCCGTTGCCGTATGCGCTCGACCCCGGAGGCGACTTCCTGGAGGTGCTCCACGAGCTGTCGGTCACGGCCCGACGGGAGCTGGGGCCGGACGTACACCTGCAGCCCGAGACCCGCAGCAGTGCGCGCTGCTTCCAGGAGCGCCGATGTTTCGGCGCCGATCAGTGTGACCGCAGTGCAGCTCCTCACGGATGGTCCGGAGGTCGTCTCGAAGCAGCTCTGGGCTCATCCCGTCGACGGTGTAACAGATTCCCCTGTCCACCAGCGCCATCGGCTCAGCCTACGGGGACGGACTATGACAGAGGGTCTGACCTTGTGAAATCTTCACAAGGTCAGACCCTCTGTCATAGCCATCGCGATCGTCGTTCTTTCGCCCTTGCCGCTTCTTCTACCGCGACTCGTCCGGACGGGTGATCAACGCCGGCTCCCACACCTGACCGTCGCGAGACAGTTCCTCGGTGCGCCCAGGCCGTGCCCGGAGCGCTTCGCGAAGCTGTTTCGAGCTCGACCTCGGAGGAGCGCCTGCCTGCCAGATGGCCAGCAACAGATCCGCCCGCGGCCGACCCGGCTCGGTCCACTCCGGCCCGAGTCCTGCTCGATGGAGCATGTCGATCAGGACATCGTCGCCGGCCGTACGCGCTTCGACCCAGGCCCGAGCGTACGCCTCATCGACCCGATCCAAGGTCGGCTCGCTCTCCTCGATCGCGGGACGCGAACCGACCAGGGCCTGCGCCTCCCGTCGGCTACGGAGGAAGGCGATGAGGAAGTAGACGAGAGCACCGGTCCAGCAGAAGACCAACACCATCACGATGTCGAGAACGTCCAGCCCGGTGATCCGTCCCCGGAAAACCGCACCACGGACGATCAGGATCAGCGCGACGATCGTCGGCACGTACATCAACATCAGGAACGCGATCCACATCGCCGCAACCTGACCGTCCATCACAGCTCCACTCCGTCAGCCGAGACTCCGGCAGAGCCTAGCCGGACTCCCGACGCGACCATTCCGGCCCAGCGTCGTCAAGCGTCAGGAGCGGAGAGGTGTCCCCCAGCCAGGCACTGCCGCAACAGCTCCCCGGAGACATCTCAGCGGTTGCGCCTGGAGGTCGGCTTGCGCGTCGAGTCCTGCCGCTCGATGAGGCGCAGCGCAGCGTTGCACAGCAACAGGATGACGTACATGATGGTCATCGCGATCAGCGCAACAAACGCTGCGACCGGCGGCACCATCGCATAGCCCGGATCCGGGTCGATGTGTTCCCCGACGATCCCGACGACGATCAGACCAGCGACCAGGATCCCCGCCGCGACGCCGAACCAGAACGACGTGTGTAGCGGGCGCTCGAGGTTTGCCCACGCGTACCGGTTTCGCTCCGGGGTCCTGTCAGGCACCGGATCAGGTACCGGATGATGAGTCCCCGGCGCTCGTTTCCGCTTCCGTGGACGAGACCCGGCGCGGCCCATGACCGCAGTTCAGACGTTGAAACGGAACTCGACGACGTCGCCGTCGGCCATGACGTAGTCCTTGCCCTCCATGCGCACCTTGCCGAGATCACGAGCCTTGGCGACCGAGCCGCACGCGATGAGGTCGTCGTAGGAGACGATCTCGGCCTTGATGAAGCCCTTCTGGAAGTCGGTGTGGATGACACCGGCGGCCTCGGGGGCGGTGGCGCCCTGGGGGATCTCCCACGCACGGACCTCCTTGGGCCCTGCCGTCAGGTAGGTCTGCAGGCCGAGGGTGTCGAAGCCGACACGGGCCAGGATGTCCAGGCCGGGCTCCTCGACGCCGGCGTCGGCCAGGAACTCGCGGGCCTCGTCCTCGTCGAGCTCGACGAGCTCCGACTCGAACTTCGCGTCCAGGAAGATCGCCTCGGCGGGAGCGACCAGCTCGCGCATCGAGTCCTTCAGGGCCTCGTCGGCGAGCTCGTCGGAGTCGCAGTTGAAGACGAAGATGTAGGGCTTGGCGGTCAGCAGCATCAGGTCGCGGATCAGAGCGCGGTCGATCTTGGTGGCGATGATCGGGGTGCCGGCTTCGAGGGCCTCCTTGGCCTCGACCGCGGCGGCGAGATTGGCCTTCAGATCGGGAGCCTTGCGCGACTCCTTCTCCAGCCGCGGGATCGCCTTGTCGACCGTCTCCAGGTCGGCCAGGATCAGCTCGGTCTGGATGGTCGAGATGTCGTTGGCGGGCTCGACCTTGCCGTCGACGTGGGTGACGTCGTCGTCGCGGAACACCCGGGTGACCTGGCAGATCGCGTCGGACTCGCGGATGTGGGAGAGGAACTTGTTCCCCAGACCCTCACCCTGCGACGCGCCGCGCACGATCCCGGCGATGTCGACGAACTGCACCGTGGCCGGCAGCAGCTTCTGGGACCCGTAGATCTTCGCCAGCTCCGGCAGCCGCTCGTCGGGCACCCCGACGACGCCGACGTTGGGCTCGATGGTGGCGAAGGGGTAGTTCGCCGCGAGTACGTCGTTCTTGGTCAGAGCGTTGAAGAGGGTCGACTTGCCCGCGTTGGGAAGTCCCACGATGCCGATGGTGAGTGCCACGATCGACAATCCTAGGTCCGAGCCTCCCCGAAGCCTGCTTCGGGGAACGCGAGGAGATCGAGCGAGCGCGCGGCTGAGCTTGCGTAGCCGCGACTGCGGGTCGAGATCCGTACGCCGAGCACAGCCGAAACGCGGACAGAGCCGGGTCGGACGGGCAAACTCGACGGCGTGAGCGAGCTTCCCGGCAGCACCCTCCCGACCGGCTTCCGCTTCGGCGCCAGCACCGCTTCCTACCAGATCGAAGGAGCGGCCGACGAGGACGGACGAGGTCCTTCGGTCTGGGACACCTTCTGCGCCGAACCCGGGCGGATCGTCGACGGCTCCAGCGGAGCGGTGGCGTGCGACCACTACCACCGGCTCGACGAGGACCTCGCGCTGATGGCGCGGCTCGGGCTCGATGCGTACCGCTTCTCGATCTCGTGGTCGCGGGTGCTGCCGACCGGCGCGGGCAGAATCAACCAGGCGGGCCTGGACTTCTACGACCGGCTCGTCGACGGGCTCCTCGAGCGCGGCATCGCGCCGATGGCGACCCTGTTCCACTGGGACACCCCGCAGGTTCTGCAGGACGCCCATGGCGGCTGGCTGAGCCGGAAGACGGCGCAGCGATTCGGAGAGTACGCCGCGGTCCTGGGCGAGCGGCTCGCCGACCGGGTAGCCCACTGGTGCCCGGTGAACGAACCGAACGTGGTGACCGTCTTCGGCCACGCGCTCGGCATCCACGCCCCCGGTCAGACGCTGGCCTTCGACGCACTGCCGGTCGGACACCACCTGCTGCTCGGGCACGGGCTGGCGGTCCAGGCGCTGCGCGCCGCCGGCGCGAGCAGCATCGGCACCGCGACGAACCACATGCCGGTATGGCCGGCGACCTCCTCGGAGGCGGACCAGGCCACCGCCGGGCTGCTGGACACGCTGTGGAACCACTCGTTCGCCGACCCGGTGCTGCTCGGGAGCTATCCCGAGGACCTCGCCGCGCTCTTCCCGGTCCAGGACGGAGACCTGGAGGTGATCAGCGCGCCGCTCGACTTCTACGGCCTCAACTACTACAACCCGACCGCCGCTGCCGCCGCTCCGGAGGGCGCGGCGAACCCGATCGAGCAGCCGCCGATCACCGGCTACCCGACCACCGACTTCGGCTGGCCGGTCGTCCCGGACGGACTCCACGACCTGCTGACCGCGCTGCACGAGCGCTATCCGCAGCATCCGCCGTTCGTGATCACCGAGAACGGCGCCTCCTACAACACCTCCCCCGGCGACGGCGACGCCGACCGCATCGCCTACCTTGACCTCCACCTGCGCCAGGTCGAGCGTGCCGTGGCAGACGGCATCGACGTCACCGGCTACTACTGCTGGTCGCTGATGGACAACTTCGAGTGGGCCGAGGGCTACACGCAGCGGTTCGGACTGGTCCACGTCGACTACGACACCCTCGTCCGCACGCCGCGCGAGTCCTTCGACTGGTACTCATCCGTGATCGCCGCGCACAAATTCCGCCGCTGAAGACCAGCCACCCCATAGGCTCGCCTCCTGTGAGCACCCCCGAAGCACCCCGACGACTGCGCGAACCTGCTCATCAGGTCTCCGAGCGCGCACCGGCCTACTGGCGCACGACCTCGGCCATCGGTGCCGTGTTCTGGCTGGCCTTCGCGATCGGCGCGGCGGTCACGGCGCTCCTGGTCCCCTCCGGATGGTGGACCTGGCTGATCTGGCTGGCCGTTGCGCTGATGGTCCTGGCGCCGGTCCCGGGACTGACCTTCGTGCCGTCGGTCCGGTTCCGGATCCACCGGTGGGAGGTCACCGAGATCGCCGTCCACGTACGCCACGGCTGGCTCACCGTCGTCGACGAGATCGTGCCGCTCTCCCGGGTGCAGACGGTCGACTCGACCCAGGGGCCGCTGATGCGGCACTTCGGGCTGCGTACGGTCAAGGTCTCGACCGCCTCGTCCGCAGGCATCGTCGAGATCTCGTGCCTCGATGACGCGCTCGCGCTCGAGGTCGTCGCGAAGCTGGTCGCGATCACCGCCGCGACACCTGAGGACGCGACGTGAGCACTCCGGAGACACCCCCGCAGCCCCCGCAGCCCCCGCAGCCCCCGACACCCCCGCAGCCCCCGGCCCCGGAGGACGAGTGGCAGCGTCTGGCCGGGTGGACGGCC
This sequence comes from Nocardioides sp., assembly GCF_014360585.1. GTDB lineage: Bacteria > Actinomycetota > Actinomycetes > Propionibacteriales > Nocardioidaceae > Nocardioides. Next base: position 47,719 of record NZ_JACIXG010000023.1, on the reverse strand, counting down.
GTGGTCAGCCCGATCTCGACGCTGCGCCAGGCCGTCATCCCGGTCGCCGTCGGTGCCTTCGGTGCCGGGCAGGCCAACCCGCTCATCGGTCTGCTGGTCGCCGTCGGCATCGCCGTGGTCGCCGCGGTCATCGGCCTGATCCCCTGGCTGACCACGACCTATCGGGTGACCCCGACCCATCTGGAGGTCCGCAAGGGCCTGCTCAACCGCACCACCCTGACCGCCCGCCTCGATCGGGTGCGCAGCGTCGACCTCAACTCGACCCTCATCCACCGTGCACTCGGCGTCACGAAGGTCAGTGTCGGCACCGGGGTCGACGAGGGCCAGATCAACCTCGACTCCCTGACCAAGGAATCGGCCGCCCGACTGCGCCGCGAGCTGTTGCACGCCACACCTTCGCCATCGGCGGCCGAGTCCGGCGCGGCCCCTGGCGAAGCCGGCGACGAGGCGACCGCCACCGGTGGCAGCCAGGTCTCGTCAGCCGTCGCCGACGACGGCGAGGTGATCGCCAAGCTCGACTGGTCCTGGATCAAGTACGCCCCGCTCAACCTCAAGAACCTCGCGATCGCGCTCGGTGGCCTGGCCGCGTTCTTCGGCGCCTTCTCCGAACTCATCCCCTGGGAGCGGACGATCGGGATCCGGATCGACGACGGTGAGCTCAACGGCCGTCCGATCGAGTCGTTCCTCAGCATGCTGTTGATCGCGATCCCGATCGCGCTGGTCGTCGCCGCGCTGGTGTGGGCGGCCGGCTCCTGCGTCGGCTACGTCGTGCGCTGGTGGGGTCTCCAGGTGGTGCGCGAGCGGGGCCGGGAAGGCACCACGCTGCGGCGCAGCTTCGGCCTGACCAGCACCCGCGCGACGACGGTGGAAGAGGCGAAGGTACGCGGCGCCACCTCGACCGTCGGCCCACTGATCGGTCTGGCCGGCGGCGCCGACCTCAACCTGCTCACGACCGGTCTGGACGACAACTTCCCCGCGGTCCTGCCGACAGCGCCGGAGTCCGTGGTGTCGACCGTCGGCAGGGACATCCTCGGTGAGGACGCGTTCTCGGCCGAGCTCACCGGCCACGGTCCGCGACCACGGCGCCGTTACTGGTTCCGGGCGCTGTTCGGCACGGTGATCGTGACGGCGCTCGCGCTGGTGCCGACGGTGCTGATCGGGATCTACGGCGACCTCTGGCTCTGGTGGCTACCGGTCGCGGCGCTGGTGATCGCGCTCGTCCTCGAGCTGCTCGGCGCCGAGCTCGCCCATCGCCACCTCGGCCACGCGCTCACCGATCGCTACCTGGTCGTCCGCTCCGGCTCCTTCACGACCGTTCGCACCACCCTGCAGACCGAGGGCATCATCGGCTGGCGGGTCAGGCAGACCTACTTCGACCGTCGCCTCGGGCTCGCCCAGGTCACCGCCATGACGGCGGCCGGCCGGGAGTACGTGGAGGTCCCGGACGTGCCGCTCGAGACAGCAGTCGCGCTCGCGACAGCGGCTACGCCGCGTACGGTCTCGGAGTTCGTCGAATAAGCCGTTTCTCATGCGCCCGGCATCGTGGATGATCCGGCCATGACGATCCAGATCCGCCATCTCACCTTCGACTGCACCGACGCTCGCACGCTCGCGGAGTTCTGGTCGGCGATCACCGGCTGGCACCTCTTCTACGACGAGGACCCAGAGGTGATCGTCGCCAAGAGCTTCCCCTCGACGGAGATGATGCTCCTCTTCATCCCGGTGCCCGAGGCGAAGTCGGCGAAGAACCGCGTCCACATCGACATCAAGCCGGAGGACACGACCCGTGACGAGCTGGTCGAGCGGGCGCTCGCCCTCGGCGCCACCGTCTTCGGCGACCACCGCAAGGAGGACGGGACCGGCTTCGTCGCGCTCCGCGACCCCGAGGGCAACGAGTTCTGCGTCGAGCGTGGCGAGCACGAGATGACCTCGCGCGGCCCGATGACGATCGGGCTCAAGATCTGAGCTCAGCAGGTCTGGCCCTCAGCTGGTGAGCACTCCGACGCGCCCACCGGCGCCGGCGGCCCAGCAGGTGCCGCCGACACAGTCGACGACGTGGAAGCGGGTCTGCTCGGCGCCGAACGGCTTCCAGGAGCGGCCGTTGTCGTGGGTGAGGTCGCTACCGTTCGGGCCGACCGCGATCGCGGTGCTGCCGCCGATCCAGGCGACCGCCTCGCGGTATCCACCCAGGTCAGATGCCGAGTTGACCCAGGTGCGACCACCGTCGGTGGAGTAGGCAGCACGGTCGACGCCGTCGTCCTCGAGGCCGAAGTCGCCACCGACCGCGATCCCCTGGCGGGGGTTGCGGAAGCCGAGCCCGAAGACTCCGGCGGCCTCGCCGGTCGCGATCGTGGAGTCGGCCGATGACCACGTACGGCCACCGTCATGGGTGGCGTGGACCTTCGCGGCCGAGCCGCCGCCACCGATCCAGGCGTCCCGCGCACCCGCGGTGACCAGGCAGGTCCCGCTGGCGGAGTAGCCGACCTCGCCCGGAGCCTCCAGGCCACGCGTGTCCGCGATCGTCCAGGTGTCGCCACCGTCGGCGGTGGTGATGATCCGCCACTCGCCGTCCACCGGGTCGCTCATCGCGATGCCGCGCTTGCCACCGGGCCAAAAGTCGAGACAGTTGTAGAACGCGGCCGGCTCCGCGGAGCGGAACGTCTCGGTCCAGGTCGCGCCAGCGTCGACAGTCTTATAGATCCGGCTCGCCTCGCCCTCGCCGATCGAGAGCACCACCGCCTCGCTCGCCGAGCGCGCCTCGACGTCACGGAAGAGCAGCTCGTCGGCTCCCGGCGGGGACACCTCGTCCCAGGTCTGGCCGCCATCCGTCGTACGGAAGACTCCCCCGCCGTCGCCGCCGAGCCACGCGGTGTCCGCGTCGACGGCGTCGAGCGCCCGGAACCCCTGCGTCGTATCGACGTTCACAGACGTCCAGTCATACGCACCTCCTGGCTGCCCAGACGGCACCGACAGCGCAGCCTGCGCCGCCGGCGCCGCCGGCGCGAAGGTGAGAGTGGTGAGAGCGAGAGTGGCCGCCGCTGCGGCTCCGACAACGATGCGCACGGGGTTCACCATGTCCCTGCCGACCCATTCTGTCCACCGAACTGACAAAATTCGTTCGCCGAAACCGCACCACCAACAGGCGAATCTGTAGTTGTGGGTGACGAATGTCGAGTTTCGTCCTCCACAACTACAGATTCGGTCGCCAGAACTACCGATTGGACGTGCCAATTCCGCAGTCTCTGCAATTTTCTTCCATGACCGGTTGATAGCCCCTAAAGTGAATCGCCGTGCCGTCTATCAGCGGTGCAGATGGAGAGGTTGTCATGAGCAGAACGACACTGACTAGGTGCGGAAGGCTCGCGGCTGCGGGTCTCGCCGCCGCGGTGGCGGTTGCGATGCCGTACGCAGCAACCCACGCCACGGGACCGGAACAAGCCACGGCCGCCAGCGGCAGGACGCCGACACAGCACGGCAAGATCGTCTCCCTGATGCAGCACATGTCGCTTCAGCAGAAGATCGGCCAGCTCTTCGTGATCGAGGTCTACGGACGCGACGCCAACAACATCAGCGACGCGGCGAAGGCCGGGAACCAGAAGCTCTACGGGGTGGACACCCCGGCGCAGGCGATCGCGAAGTACCAGCCCGGCGGCGTCATCTACTTCACCACCCGCGGCCCCGACAACATCGGTGACCCGGCCCAGGTGGCGACCCTCTCCAACGGCCTCCAGCAGGCCGCGCTGCAGCAGCGGCCCAAGATCCCCCTGAACATCGCCGTCGACCAGGAGGGCGGCGCGCTCGTGGCGCGCTTCGGTCCCGCCAGCGGCGCGACCCAGATGCCCGGGCAGATGGCGCTGGGCGCCTCCGGCTCGACCGACGACGCCGCCCGTTCGGCCGAGGTGATCGGCACCGAGCTGGCCGCCGTCGGCGTCACCCAGGACTACGCTCCGGTCGCCGACGTCAACCTCAACCCCAACAACCCGGTGATCGGGATCCGCTCGCCCGGCGCCGACCCGGCCGCGGTCTCCGACATCGTCGTCGCCGAGGTCGAGGGCTTCGACGACGGCAACCTCTCCTCGATCGCCAAGCACTTCCCCGGTCACGGCGACACCGGGGTCGACAGCCACTACGGCCTTCCCGAGGTGACCCACACTCGCGAGGAGCTCGAGGAGATCGACCTGCCGCCTTTCAAGGCCGCGATCGACGCCGGGATCGACGCGATCATGACGGCGCACGTGACCGTGCCCGCGATCGACCCCAGCGGTGAGCCGGCGACCATGTCCGAGCCGATCCTCACCGGCCTGCTCCGCGAGGAGATGGGCTTCGACGGCCTGATCGTCACCGACGCCCTCGACATGCAGGGCGCGGCCGCGACCTACCCGGCCGACGTCGCCCCGGTCGAGGCCTTCCTGGCCGGCGCCGACCAGCTGCTCATCCCGCCGAAGATGGACGTCGCCTACGCCGCGGTCACCGACGCCGTCAAGGACGGCACCATCTCGCGCAAGCGGCTCGACGAGTCGGTCTACCGGATCCTGAAGCACAAGCTCGACAACGAGATCTTCGAGGACCCGTACGTAGACGCGGCGGTCGCTCCGGCGGTCTTCAGCAACCCGCAGCACAAGGCCGACGCCCAGTCCATCTCCGATCGCACCACCACCTTGGTGAAGAACGACGACGACCTGCTGCCGCTGGCGGCCGGGCCGAAGAACGTTCTGGTCGCAGGCTGGGGTGTCGACACGACCGCGGGCATCGCGGCCGGCCTCCAGAAGCGCGGCGCGACCACCCAGGTGCTGCAGTCGGGCACCACGCCGAGCGACGCGAACATCGCCGCTGCGGTCGAGGCCGCCGAGGGCAAGGACCTGGTCGTGGTGCCGACCAACAATGCCTGGCAGATCAACCCGTCGACCGGTCAGCCGACGCCCGCCGCGGTGGCCCAGACCAAGCTGGTCAAGGCGCTGCTCGACACCGACACCCCGGTGGTCGTGACCGCGATGCGCAACCCCTACGACGTCACGTCCTTCCCGGAGGCCGCGACCGTCCTCAACACCTACGGCTACACCTCTCACCAGCTCGAGTCGCTGGTGCGGGTGCTCTACGGCGAGGTCGACCCGAGCGGCAAGCTGCCGGTCGAGATCCCCGACCTCTTCCCGCTGGGCCACGGGCTCTCCTACTAGTCCCCAACCTGGTTCCACAGAACGACGATGGCGACCCTCCCGGATCCGTGAGGGTCGCCATCTTTCTGCTGTCGGCTCAGGAACCCGCTCGTGTCACGGAGCGGGCCAGATGACCTTGTCCTCGTCGTCGACGACGGCTTCGGCGAAGGACGTGTCGAACCAGGAGGCGGCGTCCTCGGGCGTGACCTTCTGCCCGGCGTACGTCGTCACGACCCCGGCCAGCGCGGCGACGTTGTCGGGGTCGACCGAGCCGAACTTGCCCGGGAGCGGGTTGTCGGCAGCGACCTCGACCTCGGTGCGCCAGATCGCCGTCTCGTGCTTCTCGTCGGACTCGGCGCCGGCGAGGTCGTGCTGATAGCCGATGCACTCCTCGACGTGCTCGTCGGCGGCACAGTAGGCGTAGGCCTTGAAGATGGCGCGGAGGAAGTCCTGGACCGCGGTGGGGTGCTTCTTCGCCCAGGCGGGGTTGACGGAGTAGGCGCCCAGCGAGCCGGGCACGTCGAAGTCGGTCGGCTCCCAGACGGTGACCTCCTCGCCCGCCTCCTTCAGCTGGTTGGGCTCGTTGGAGACGAACCCGACCAGCGCGTCGACCTGCCCGCGGGTCAGGATGCCGGGGTCGTAGCCGACCTTGACCTGCTTCACCGACGACTGGTCGACCCCCGCCTGGGCGAGCATCGCCTGCACACCGACCGGCACCCAGCCCTTGTGACCGAGGGTCTTGCCCTCGAGCTGGCTGAGATCGGTGATGTCGCTGCGGGTCATCAGCACATCGAGGCCGGCGTTGGAGTAGGACGAGACGCCGAGCACCTTCAGGCCGCTCGCGTTGGAGGTCATGATGTCCTGCTCCGAGAGCGGCCCGACCTGCACCTTCCCGGCAGCGATCAGCTTGGCGTTCTGGGAGACGTCGCCCGAGCCCGGCTGGAGCTCGACGTCGAGGCAGAGGTCGTTGAAGTAGCCCAGCCGATCCGCGGCGATCGCCTCCATGATCGAGGCCGACGCCTGCCAGTAGTAGCCCGACATGTAGGTGATCTTCCCGGCCGCCTCGTTCTGCTCGCAGCGCTCGGCCGAGACCGCGCTCCCCTGCTCGCCGGCGGTCTCCTGCGAGGACCCGCAGGCGGTCAGCGCAGTCAGCAGGACGAGCACCGAGGCGAGGGCAGGGGCTATCGGACGTACGCGGGACATCAAGGGGCTCCTTAGGAGGATCAGGGCTGGTGCCAGCGGAGCACTCGCCGCTCGGCGAGCGTCACGAACCAGAACAGCAGCGACCCGAGCGCCGCGAGGACGAAGATCGCTGCCCACACGGTAGCCAGTCTGTTCTGTGAGCTGGCCACCTGTATCACGCTGCCGAGCCCTTCCGCCGAGCCCGCGGCGGCGAGCTCGGCCACCACGGCGCCGATCATCGAGAGCGGGAAGACGATCCGCAGAGAGGCGAAGACGTAGGGCAGCGACGCCGGGACCCGCAGGTACCGCAGCACCTCCAGCCGGCTCGCGGCCACGGTGCGGTAGACCTCCAGCACCGGACCCGGCACCGTGCGCAGCCCGGTCGCCACGTTGATCAGGATCGGGAAGAAGCAGACCAGAGCGGTCAGGACGACCTTCGGCGCCATCCCGAAGCCGAGTGCGACCACCAGCAGCGGCGCGATCGCCACCAGCGGTGTCACCGAGAGCACCACCGCCAGCGGCATCACCGCGCGACGCACCACCGCGACCTCGCTCACCACCACGGCGAGCGCGAAGGCGGCGACGAACCCGATCCCGAGGCCCACCATCGCCTCGCCGAGCGTGATCAGGGTGTTCTCCAGGAAGTAGGCCAGATCCTCGCTCAGCACGCCCGCGATCTCGCCGAGCGGCGCGAACAGGTAGGGCATCTGCCGCGCCCCGATGCCCCACGCGATCGCGAGCACCACGACGAGGAGGACGAACGGGAGCCAGTACGCCGGGCGGAGCAGCCGAGTCCGGCGACGCAGGCGGCGAGCGGCGAGCTGCTCGGGGGTGGGGACGAGGAGATGCGGCCGTCTCGGTGGGATCGGCTGCGTACCCGTCTGGGCACCCGGCTGGAGGCTCACGAGACCACCTCGCCGTGGCTGAAGGCGTCCCGCAGGCTGTCGCGGAGGGCCAGCTCGTAGGCGTGGAACTGCGGAGAAGTGATGATCTCCTGGTGGCGCGGGCGGGGCAGGTCGATGTCGATGATGTCGGTGATCCGGCCGGGCCGCGGCGCCATCACCACCACTCTGTCCGACAGCCTGACGGCCTCGGAGATCGAGTGGGTGACGAAGACGACGGTCGCGCGGGTCTGCTCCCACAGCTCCAGCAGCTGCTCCTGGAGAGCCTCCCGGGTGAACTCGTCGAGAGCGCCGAACGGCTCATCGAGAAGGAGTACGTCAGGACGCAGCCCGAAGGCGCGTACGATCGCGGTCCGCTGCTTCATGCCGCCCGACAGCTCGGCGGGGAGCTTGTGGAGCGACTCCCCCAGCCCGACCTCGCGCAGCATCGCCTCCAGGTCCGGGCGGCCGCGGTCGCTTCGGCGGTTGACCTTGTGGGGCAGCGTCACGTTGCCGAGCACGCTCAGCCAGGGCAGCAGCGCAGGAGACTGCGGCACGAACCCGAAGGCCTTCGCCTCGGCGGCCTCCTTCGGGGTCAGACCGCAGACGGTGATCCTCCCCGCGTCGGCCGACTCCTGCCCGCTGATCAGCCGCAACAGCGTCGACTTCCCACACCCCGAGGGACCGATGATGCTCACGAACGTGCCCGGCTCGATGGTCAGGTCGACGTCGTCCAGGGCGATCAGATCGACGAGATCAGCCTGCTCGTAGAGACGACGAACCCCGTGCATCTCGATCGTCGCGCTGCCCACGCCTCAAACGGTAGTCCACCGGGCCTCCCCGATAGTCTGACGGGCGTGCGTATCGCCACCTGGAACATCAACTCCATCCGCTCCCGCATCGACCGCGTCGAGGCCTTCGTCGAACGACACTCGATCGACGTGCTCGCGCTGCAGGAGACCAAGGCCAAACCCGACCAGATCCCGACGATGGGGTTGGAGGCGCGCGGCTACGAGGTGGCCTCGGTCGGCTATGACCAGTGGAACGGCGTCGCGCTGCTCTCCCGGGTCGGGCTGGACGACGTCCAGGTCGGATTCGAGGGCATGCCCTCGTTCAAGGACGTGGCCGAGGCCCGCGCCCTCACGGCGACGTGCGGCGGCGTACGCGTGACCTCGGTCTACGTCCCCAACGGCCGCAAGCCCGACGACCCGCACTACGCCTACAAGCTGGAGTGGCTCACCGCGCTGCAGAAGGCGGCGACCGCCTGGCACGACGGGCCGTCGGCCATGGTCGGCGACTGGAACGTCTGCCCCTACGACGAGGACTGCTTCGACCCCAAGCAGTTCGTCGGCAAGACCCACCTCACCCCCGCCGAGCGCGACGCCTTCTTCGCCATCGAGAAGGACTTCAAGGACGTCGTACGCCCCTTCGTGCCCGGCCCGGAGGCCTACACCTACTTCGACTACTACCGGCAGCGCTTCGAGCGCAACCGCGGTCTGCGCATCGACTTCGTCCTCGGCTCACCGACGTTCGCCTCGCGGGTCACCGGCGCCTTCGTCGACCTCGACGAGCGCAACCACGCCATCGGCACCGGCTCCCCCTCCGACCACGCTCCGGTGATCGTCGACATCGACTGAAGCCGGCTACTTCGACTACTTCGGCGGCTTCGGGGGCTTTGGCGGCAACGACTCGGCCGTCGCGACGCCGCGGCTGACCCAGTCTGCGAGCGCGTCGCCGCGGACCAGGTCGGCGGCGACGTTGACGTAGCCGGACATCGTCCGGGCGCCCATGATCGTCGGTTCCGCGCCTGCCGCGATGGCGGCCTCGTAGGCAGACTTGCCGGTGCGTACGAGCAGGTCGTCGGGGCCGACTGCGCACGCCATGTTGCCGTTCACCATGAACGCCAGCCCACCGAACATCTTCATCTCGGTGGCACCGGCAGGCATCAGGTCGCGCACTCGTTCGGCCAGTTCAGTGTCGTAGGCCATGTCTCTATGGAATCACGAGTCGGCACAACTGTGCCTGATCGAACAACTGTGCCTGACCCAAACTGTCGGTGGTCCCTGCGAGGATCAGTGGCATGGAGATCTGGATCCTTGTGCTCGGCCTGGTGATCGGTCTTGTCCTGGGTGCCCTCCTCGGGGTGCTGTGGGTGCGTGCGCGGAGCGTGGGCACGGTCGCGGCGGGGATGGTGGACCAGGCAGAGGTGATGCAGGGCCTCGACCGGCTCAGCGACCAGATGCAGCATCTCGACCGGGAGCGGGCGCGCTGGCAGGGACAGTTCGAGACCGAGGTCGGCCGGCTGCAGACCGAGACCCGGACGCTGTCGACCGCACTGCGCAAACCCCAGGTCAGAGGCCGTTGGGGTGAGATGCACCTGCGGCGCGCGGTGGAGCTCGCCGGCCTGGTGGACAAGTGCGACTTCTCCGAGCAGGTGCATTTGGAGGACGGGCGGCTGCGCCCCGACCTCGTGGTTCACCTGTCCGGCAACAAGGAGCTGGTCGTCGACTCCAAGGTCCCGCTGGACGCCTACCTCGATGCCGCGGCCGCGGACAACGAGGACGACTACCGGGCTCACCTGCGTAGACACACCGCCCAGCTGCGTACGCATGTGGACCAGCTGGCCTCGAAGGCCTACTGGCGCTTCCTGGAGGAGTCGCCCGAGTTCGTCGTGCTGTTCGTGCCCGCGGAGTCGTTTCTCTCGGCCGCGCTGGAGACCGAGCCCAGCCTGATCGAGTACGCCGCGGAGCGTCGCGTCGTGCTCGCCTCACCGACGACGCTGATCGCCCTGCTGCGCACGGTCGCGCACGGATGGTCCCACGAAGCCCTTGCCGAGCAGGCCCGTGAGATCCACCGCCTCGGCCGCGACCTGCACCAGCGCCTCGCCACGATGTCCACTCATCTGGACGGCATCGGGCGTTCGCTCAACACCGCGGTGACTCGCTACAACCAGGCGATCGGGTCGTTCGACAACCGGGTCCTGGTGGCCGCCCGTCGTTTCAATGAACTATCGGTAACCGACGACGATCTCGAGACGCCTCGGGCCGTCGAGATCCGGGCTGTGGAGCGGCTGAGCAGCGTAAGGGAGGATGATCGGCGCGCCGCCGAGAATGACGGTGTGCCGGGCCCTACCGTGGGTTCTGATACACAGGCTGCATACGAGAGATCGTGACCCCATGAGTGAGCGCCAGCGAGCGACGATAGGCCTCATGCCGTCGCGTCCGTATCCTGGCGCTTGCGCCACGGGGGCGACGGCATGAGTGAGCGCACCATCTGGGAGGAAGGACGCGAGTCCGGCCGCCATGTTGTCGCGCTCGGATCCGCCACGTCGCTGACGGTGACCTTCGTCGATCTGCTCATCGACGACCAGATCGGCCTCTTCTTCGACTTCACCTTCGTGGCGATCGCGCTGACGCTCGCGCTCATCGTCAGACCCAGTGACTTCTTCGTGGTCGCCGTGCTTCCGCCGCTGATCATGCTCGGCATCTTCATCCTGCTGGCCGCGACCCAGCCCGGGTCGATCGCCGATCCCGCAGACGGGTTCGTCCAAGCCGTGGTCAGCGGCCTCGGACACCACGCGATCAGCCTCTTCATCGGCTACGGACTGTGCCTGGGCTGCCTGGTGATGCGCCGCCGGGTCCTGCGACAGCGCAGCGAGACCCGTGAAGAGGTCGAGCGCGAGCGCGCGCTGGCCTCCTGACTCGAACCGTTCGGAGCGTCAGTCCATGGCCAGGAAGCCGGAGACGTCGCCGGCACCCTCACGGATGATCTCGGGCTGACCGTCGGACCAGTCGATGACCGTCGTGGGCTCGGCCGGGGTCTCACCGGCCTCGATCACGATGTCGACCTGGTGGTCGAGCGCCTCCTTGACGTTCCAGCCGAAGACCTCCGGCTCGGTCTCCCCCGGCAGGATCAGCGTCGAGGACAGCAGCGGCTCGCCGAGCTCCTCGAGGAGCGCCTGCACCACGGCGTGCTCAGGGATGCGTACGCCGACGGTCTTCTTCTTCGGGTGCATCAGCCGACGCGGCACCTCCGGGGTCGCCGGGAGGATGAAGGTGTAGGGCCCCGGCGTCGCGTGCTTGATCGCCCGGAAGGCGCTGTTGTCGACGTGGACCATCGTGCCGAGCTGGGCGAAGTCCTTGCAGATCAGCGTGAAGTGGTGGCGGTCGTCGAGACCACGGATCCGCAGGATCCGGTCGCGACCGTCCTTGTTGCCGACCCGGGAGCCGAGCGCGTAGCCGGAGTCGGTGGGGTACGCGATCAGCTGGTCGTCACGCAGGGCGTCGACGACCTGGCTGATCAGACGGGACTGCGGGTTGTCAGGGTGTACGTCGAGGAATCGGGCCACCCCTCGACCCTAACCCTCTTGGGAGGGGGTGGATCAAGAGGCGACCCGGTAGATGCCCTAGCGGGCTGCGGCAGCCTTGAGGTCCTTGCGGAGCTCGGTGGGCAGCGCGAAGATCAGCGACTCCTCGGCGCTCTTGTGGGCCGTGGCGTCCGGGAAGCCCCGGGCCTTGAGGAACTCGATGACGCCCTCGACCAGGTTCTCCGGGACGCTGGCTCCGGACGTGACCGAGACGTTGCGAACGCCATCCAGCCAGCTCTCGTCGATCTCACTGGCGTCGTCGACGCGGTAGGAGGCCTTGGCGCCGGCCTCGAGGGCGACCTCGACCAGGCGGACCGAGTTGGAGGAGTTGCCGGAGCCGACGACGATGACCAGGTCGCTGGCCGCGCCGATCTCCTTGACCGCCTGCTGACGGTTCTGGGTGGCGTAGCAGATGTCGTCGCTGGGCGGGTCGAGCAGCTCGGGGAACTTCACCCGGAGCTCGGCAACGGTCTCCATGGTCTCGTCGACCGAGAGGGTCGTCTGGGAGAGCCAGACGACCTTGGACGGGTCGGGAACCTCGATGTTCTGCACGTCGCCGGGGCCCTCGACGAGCGTGGTCGCCTCCGGCGCCTCGCCCATGGTGCCCTCGACCTCCTCGTGACCGGCGTGGCCGATCAGCAGGATGCTGTAACCCTCGCGCGCGAACCGCTTGGCCTCGAGGTGGACCTTGGTCACCAGGGGGCAGGTCGCGTCGATCGTCTTCAGCTCACGCACGGCGGCGTCGGAGTGGACCGCCGGCGAGACGCCGTGGGCGGAGAAGACGACGGTCGCTCCCGAGGGGACCTCGTCGAGCTCGTTGACGAAGACCGCGCCGCGGTTGCGGAGGTCGTCGACGACGTGCTTGTTGTGCACGATCTCCTTGCGCACATAGACCGGCGCTCCGTAGAGGTCCAGGGCCTGCTCTACGGTGATCACGGCCCGGTCCACTCCGGCGCAGTAGCCGCGCGGCTCCGCGAGGAGGACAGCCTTCTCGTCGTCGGAGATCAGGCGTGGGGTGCCGAGGTCGATGCTCATGCCTCCAGTCTAGAGACCGGGACGTGAACCTCCGAGTCGGCCGGGTGTCGGCCTTCTCTCATCTCCCGACGCGCGAGCCCCGGCAAGGCTCGGATGTCGGTGGACCGCTCTAGGGTTGGCGCCATGGCGTTGGACACCTCCCCCGAGTCGCCCGCTCCGGTGCGGCAGATCGCGAACGCGATCGGTGGCTGGATCGACAAGCTCGGTGCGGTCTGGGTGGAGGGGCAGGTGGCCCAGATGAGCCGGCGACCGGGGATGCAGACGGTGTTCCTGACCCTGCGTGACTCGGTGGCCGACATCTCGGTGCCGGTGACGTGCACCAGGTTCCTGCTCGACAGCCTCAACCCGCCGCTGGTCGAGGGCGCGTCGGTGATCATCCATGCGAAGCCGTCCTACTACGCCAACCGCGGCACCCTGTCGCTGCAGGCCCGCGACATCCGTCCGGTCGGGCTCGGCGAGCTGCTCGCCCGGCTCGAGCAGCGCCGGCAGCTGCTGGCCGCCGAGGGGCTCTTCGCGGCCGAGCTCAAGCGGCCGCTCCCGTTCCTGCCTGGCAAGGTCGGGCTGGTCACAGCGGCCAACTCCGCGGCCGAGCGCGACGTGCTCGAGAACGCGAAGCGGCGCTGGCCGCAGGTGGGATTCGAGGTGGCGTACGCCGCGATGCAGGGGCCCCGCAGCGCAGCCGACGTCGTCGAGAAGCTGCAGCGGCTCGACCGCGACCCCGAGGTCGACGTCATCGTCATCGCCCGCGGTGGCGGCTCCGTGGAGGACCTGCTGCCGTTCTCCGACGAGCACCTGATCCGTGCGGTCCACGCGGCCCGCACGCCGATCGTCTCCGCGATCGGCCACGAGCCCGACTCGCCGCTGCTGGACCTCGCCGCCGACGTACGCGCCTCGACGCCGACCGATGCCGCCAAGCTCGTCGTGCCCGACGTGGTCGAGGAGCAGCGGATCGTCGCCACCGGGCGCGACCGGCTCCGCGGCGGGATCGCCGCGCTGATCCATCGCGAGCAGACCCTGCTGGACGCGCTGCGCTCGCGCCCGGTGCTGGCCGACCCGCGCTCGCTCATCGACGCCCGGTTCGACGAGGTCGTCTCGCTGCGAGACCGAGCGCGGCGCACCGTCGGGCACGCTCTCGACCGGGCCGCCGACGACATCGGCCACCACCGAGCCCGCGCCAGAGCGCTGTCCCCGCTGGAGACGCTGAAGCGCGGCTACGCCGTCGCCCAGGACGCCGACGGCCACGTGCTCACCAGCGTCGCCGACGCCGCCGAAGGCGCCACCGTCAGCATCCGCGTCGCCGACGGACGCCTGGCCGCAACCATCACCTCGACCGAGAAGACCGAGCCCACCAAGGATGGCGCCGATGACTGACGACACCACCGACAAGAACCTCTCCTACGAGCAGGCCCGCGAAGAGCTGATCGACGTCGTGCGCAAGCTCGAGGCCGGCGGCATCACCCTCGAGGAGTCCTTGGCCCTGTGGGAGCGCGGCGAAAAGCTGGCCACCCTGTGCCAGGAGTGGCTCGACGGCGCCCGGAAGAAGATCGACGCCGCCATCCAGGACTGACGACCTCGCCTCGCTGGTCGAGCCGCGAGCGCCAGCGAGCGTGTCGACTCCGGCGGCTCGACCAGCGGTGGTCGCTACTTCAAGGACTCGGTGGTGAGGAGGGCGAGGTAGTCGCGTACGTCGCCGTCCTTGGGGCCCCACAGCATCAGCGTCTGGCCGTCGACCTCGGTGGAGTAGCCGTTGTCGCCGTCGGAGTCGGACCATTCGGTCCAGGTGGTGGCGACATCGGTCTCGATCGTGACCTCGTCGCCCTTCGTCGCCTGGGTGTCGACGTTCTTCTGGGCCAGCACCTGCGCCGAGCGGGCGGAGAGCTCCAGGCCGACGTAGGAGGTCTCGCCCTTGACGAACGACATGGTCCACGACGGCTCCTCGCCGCCCTGGTAGGACGGTTCGGTGTTGGCGTACCAGCCCGTGGGCAGCTCGCGGGGGTAGACGACGTCGATGTCGGCGGCCTGGGCGCTGTCCACGGCGTCGGCCCAGTCGGCCTTGTAGGTCGCGTTGGCGCCGCTGAGGTCACGCTCGACGTTGCCGCGCCACTGCACGATCAGCACGATCGGGACAACCAGGGCGAGCAGGAAGATCATCGACCCGATGAGCGCTCCGAACGTACGCGGGTAGCTGCGTGCCGGGGTCTCCGGCTGCTCGCTCGTCGGCTCGTTCGACGGCTGGGCGGGCTGCTGCTGATCGGTGTCGCTCACGCCGCCACCTCCGTGGCGCAAGCGCCATCATACGGACGCGGCGGCGTGTTGATTGTCTGGTTCCCTCGCTGGCGCTCGCTCACGCCCTCCATGGTCCCACTCGGCCGATGTTCCCTCGAATCGCGGTCTCGCCCGCCTTGGACGACGCATCAGAAGACTCCGCAGATGCGGGACTCTGGCCGAAATTCCCCCGCAGATGCGATACTCGTACGGTGCCCACCTACCGCATCGCCGAAGCCGCCGGCCTCCTCGGCGTCAGCGACGACACCGTGCGCCGCTGGATCGACACGGGACGGATCGAGGCGGCCACGGAGAACGGCCGCGCGGTGATCGAAGGCACCGTCCTGGCCAGGCTCGCCTCGGAGCTGGCCGATGCCCCCACCCCTGACCGGGCGAAGGCGGTCAGCGCCCGCAACCGGATGCTCGGGATCGTCACCCGGACCACCATGGACACGGTGATGGCCCAGGTGGAGATGGTCTGCGGGCCCTACCGGATCGTCTCGCTGATGAGCGCCGAGGCCGCGACCGAGCTCGGCCTGGAGCCCGGCGTCAGCGCGGTCGCGTCCATCAAGTCGACCAACGTCGTCGTGGAGCGCCCATGACCAGCAGGCCTGGGATCGCGGCCGTCGCCACTGCGGCCGTCCTCGTCCTCACCGGCTGCGGGAGCGCGAACGGGCAGGCAGACGAGCGGGACCTGACCGTCTTCGCCGCGGCCTCGCTGACCGACACGTTCACCGAGCTGGCGGAGAGGTTCGAGAAGGAGCACCCCGGCGTGGAGGTGACCACGAGCTTCGGCGGCTCCTCGGACCTGGTGGCCCAGATCGAGGACGGCGCCCCGGCGGACGTCTTCGCCTCCGCCGACACCAAGAACATGGGCAAGCTCGGCGACCTCGCCACCGACCCGCGGGCCTTCGCCGCCAACACGCTGGAGATCGCCACTCCCCCGGGCAACCCGGCGAAGATCTCCGGCTTCCAGGATCTGGCCGAACCGGGAACCAAGGTCGTCG
This sequence comes from Nocardioides sp., assembly GCF_014360585.1. Lineage (GTDB taxonomy): Bacteria > Actinomycetota > Actinomycetes > Propionibacteriales > Nocardioidaceae > Nocardioides. The sequence continues at coordinate 31,830 of NZ_JACIXG010000023.1, read as the reverse complement.
TCTGCACGGTCGAGGTCCCGTGCGGCAACGCCACCGCCGAGATGGAGAAACTGACCGGCGTCGACATCGAGCCGGTCAGCGAGGAGCAGTCGGTCAGCGACGTACTCGCCAAGGTCACCTCCGGTGACGCCGACGCCGGCCTGGTCTACGTCACCGACGTGACCGCCGCCGGCGACTCCGTGACGGGCGTCGAGCTCGAGGAGTCCGGCCGGGTCGTGAACAGCTATCCGATCAGCGTCCTCGACGGCGCCGACGACGCCGAGCTCGCCCAGGCGTTCGTCGACCTCGTGCTGAGCGAGACCGGGCAGAAGGTATTGGCCGATGCCGGCTTCAGCCAGCCCTGATCTTCTCGGGGCCCCAAGGCGGACGGACCGGCAGAGGGGGGCCGGTCCGTCCGTCGGGATGCCACGCTGGCTGTGGTTCCCGGCGGCTCTCGCCGCGGCGTTCATCATCCTCCCGCTCGCCGCGATCGTCCTCCGTGTCGACCCGGCGACCCTCCCCGCACTCGTCACCTCGCCGTCCGCGCTGGAGGCGCTCTGGCTGAGCCTGCGCACCGCCACCGCCGGCACCGCGCTGTGCATCCTCCTCGGCGTACCTCTCGCCACAGTGCTCGCCCGCACCAGCTTCCGGGGGCAGGGCCTGATCCGCTCGCTGGTGCTGCTGCCGCTCGTGCTGCCGCCGGTCGTCAGCGGGCTGGCGCTGCTCTACACCTTCGGCCGCCGCGGGCTGCTGGGCCAGTCCCTGGACCTGGTCGGCATCCAGATCCCGTTCACCACCCTCGCCGTCGTGATCGCGCAGACCTTCGTCGCGCTGCCGTTCCTGGTGATCAGCCTCGAGGGGGCCCTGCGCACCAGCGGCACCCGGTACGAAGCGGTCGCGGCCACGCTCGGGGCCCGCCCGACCACCGTCTTCCGGCGCGTCACCCTCCCGCTGGTCGCGCCCGGCCTGCTCTCCGGGTCGGTCCTCGCCTTCGCCCGCTGCCTGGGTGAGTTCGGCGCCACGATCACCTTCGCCGGCAACCTCCCCGGCGTCACCAGCACGATGCCGCTCCAGGTCTACCTGCTCCGTGTCGACGATCCCGACGCGGCGGTCGCGCTCTCGCTCGTGCTGGTCGTCGTCGCCATCGCCGTGATCGGCTTCGCCCGCCACGGGAGGGCCCTGTGAGCGCGTTACACCTCCGGGCGGTGATCGCCCGGCGCGGCATCGACGTCACCCTCGACGTGGCCGCCGGAGAGACGGTCGCGATCACCGGACCCAACGGCGCCGGCAAGTCGAGCCTCCTCGGCGTGATCGCCGGGCTCCTTCGCCCCGACGACGGCGAGGTACGCCTCGGTGACCGCGTCCTCGACGCCACTCCCCCGCACGCCCGCGGGGTCGCGCTGCTGGCCCAGGACCCGCTGCTCTTCCCGCACATGTCGGTGCTGGCCAACGTCGCCTTCGCTCCGCGAGCCCGAGGCGTACGCCGCCGCCAGGCCAACGAGCTCGCCCTCCGTCACCTCACCGAGGTCGGCGCCGAGACGCTCGCCGGGCGCAGACCCACGGAGATCTCCGGCGGGCAGGCCCAGCGGGTGGCGGTGGCCCGGGCCCTCGCGGCCGACCCCGAGCTCCTCCTGCTCGACGAGCCGATGGCCTCTCTGGACGTCGACGTACGTCCCGCACTGCGGCAGACGCTGCGCACCGCCCTCGCGGACCGGACCGCCATCATCGTCACCCACGACGCCGCCGACGCCCGCGCGCTCGCCGACCGGGTGGTGGTGATCGAGCACGGCCACATCGTCGAGGACGGCCCCACCGAGCAGGTTCTGGACGACCCGCAGTCCGGCTTCGCTGTGAGGCTTGTCTCTGGATCGATCAAGTGACACCAGGGCCGCTCCACCTCGCCCGGCCGATAGATTGACCCTCATGAACGACACCCAGCCGCTCGGCGTCGCCCCCACCGCCCCTGACCGCAACCTGGCCCTGGAGCTGGTGCGCGTCACCGAGGCGGCGGCGATGGCCGCGTCCCGCTGGGTCGGTCGCGGCGACAAGAACGGCGCCGACGGGGTCGCGGTCCACGCGATGCGCACGATGATCTCCACGGTCGCCATGGACGGCACCGTCGTCATCGGCGAGGGCGAGAAGGACAACGCCCCGATGCTCTACAACGGCGAGCGCGTCGGCGACGGCACCGGCCCCGAGTGCGATGTCGCGGTCGACCCGATCGACGGCACCACGCTGACCGCCAAGGGCATGAGCAACGCGGTCGCGGTGATGGCGGTCGCCCCGCGCGGCAGCATGTACGACCCGAGCGCCGTCTTCTACATGGAGAAGCTGGTCACCGGCCCCGAGGCCGCCGACGTCGTCGACATCCGGCTGCCGGTCGCGGAGAACATCGCCGCGGTGGCGAAGGCCAAGGACACCAAGACCTCCGACATCACCGTGATCGTCCTCGACCGGCCGCGCCACGACAAGATGGTCGAGGAGATCCGCGAGACCGGTGCGCGGATCAAGTTCATCGTCGACGGCGACGTCGCCGGCGCGATCTCCGCTGCCCGTGCGGGCAGCGGCGCCGACCTGCTGATGGGCATCGGCGGCACCCCCGAGGGCATCGTCGCCGCCTGCGCGATGAAGGCGATGGGCGGCACCATCCAGGGCCGGCTGTGGCCCAAGGACGACGAGGAGCGCCAGCGCGCTCTCGACGCCGGCCACAACCTCGACCCCGACTTCGTGCTCCACACCGACGACCTGGTCACCGGCGACGACTGCTTCTTCGTCGCTACCGGCATCACCGACGGCGACCTGATGCGCGGCGTGCAGTACCTCCCCCACGGCGCCGTCGTCACCGACTCCCTGGTGATGCGCAGCCGCTCCGGCACCATCCGCAAGGTCACCTCCGAGCACCAGCTCGCGAAGCTCAAGGCATACAGCGCGATCGACTTTTGAGCCTCCGAGCCTCGCTCGGGCGAGCCTGCGAGCCCGAGCGACGGGCGGGTCGAGATCTAGCTTTCCCAGAACCCTGCTCTGCGCCGGGTGGTCTCGACAAGCTCGACCACCGGGAGTCTGGCCGACCCCGGTAAAGTCGGCGTATGACCATCCCCGCCGAGCCGACCGAGTCCAGAGCTTTCCTCCCCGGAGGAGTCGAGCTGGCGTACGACACGTTCGGCAGCCCCAGCGCTGACCCGCTGCTGCTGATCATGGGGCTCGGCGGCCCGATGACCTGGTGGGACGTCCAGCTGTGCGAGCAGCTGGCCGAGGCGGGGTTCTACGTGGTCCGCTACGACAACCGCGACGTCGGCCACTCCTCGCCGCACCCGTCCGACGAGCGGATCACGCTCGCGCGGCTGGCGCGGGCGTTCGCGGGGCTGCCGACCCAGGCGCCGTACACGCTCGACGACCTCGCCGACGACGCGGCCGCGCTGCTGAGCCATCTCGACATCGGCTCCGCGCACGTGTGGGGCGTGTCGATGGGTGGGATGATCGCCCAGACGCTCGCCATTCGTCACCCCGACCGGGTCCGCTCGGTCTGTTCGACGATGTCCACGACCGGCCACCGCAGGGTCGGCTTCCAGCACCCGACCCTGCTGCCGGCGCTGGTCATCAAGAAGCCCGGGCTGGAGGGCTACATCGAGCGCCAGATCAAAGGCGGCGTCCAGATCGGCTCGCCGGCCTTCCCCGAGCCCGAGGACGACGTACGCCGCCGGGCGATCGAGACCTGGAACCGCGGCGTGAGCTCGGCAGGCGTCGCGCGGCAGATGCTCACCGTCCTCACCCAGCCCGACCGCACCGCGGATCTCGGGCGCCTCCGGGTCCCGTTCAGCGTCATCCACGGCCTGAACGACAAGATGGTCCACGTCTCCGGTGGCCGGGCGACCGCTGCCGCCGTCCCCGGCGCCGAGCTCACCTTGTTCAAGGGCATGGGCCACGACCTGCCCCGCCCGCTGTGGCCGGCCTTCATCAGGGTCGTCCGTCGCACCGCCTACCGCACCGCCGACCACCCCTCCGACCGGGCCGCCAACCGGGCCGGCGACCGCCCCGTCACGGCCTAGCCCTGATGCCCACCACCCTCCCGGAGGACGAGCCAGAGTCGCTGCTCGCCAGGGCCCTCGCCGACGTCGCCGAGCCCATCGAGGACGAGGCGGTGACCGCCAGGCTCCTCGACGCGGCCGCGGAGCAGTTTCGTCAGATCGGGATCAAGCGCACCACCATGGAGGAGGTCGCCAAGCGGGCCGGGGTCGCCCGAATCACCGTCTACCGGCGCTTCACCAACAAGGACGCGCTGGTCGAGCAGGTCGTACGCCGCGAGTTCCGGCGCTACTTCGACCAGTTCGTCCTCGACATCGCCGATGCCGCCGACGCCGCCGAGCGCGTCGAGATCGGCTTCGCCAGCGCGATGCGGGCGATCCGCGGCAACCCGCTGATCGGCGGCCTGCTCACCGTCGAGACCGACTCCCTGGTGCACTCGATCGTCGGCGACGGCGGCCGCACGGTGGCCACGATCGCGCGCTTCGTTGCGGGCCAGCTGCGGCGCGAGCAGCGCGCCGGCAACGTACCTGCCGAGGTCGAGGTCGATCTCGTCGCCGAGCTGATGGTCCGCACCTCGACCTCGTTCCTGGTCACCCCGAGCGAGGTCGTCGACGTCGACGACGACGCGCAGCTACGCGCCCTGGCCCGGCTGTTCCTGGTGCCGCTGATCGACCCCGGCAGCCGCCTGAAATAACTTCCGGTCGCGCCCCGGAGATACCGTGAGACCATGCACGACCACGGCTCCCTGCCCGCGCTCGGCTGGTCCGAGTTCTTCACCACCTGGAGTCTCCAGCCCGGCTGGCTGCTCGCCGCGGTGATCCTCGCGGCGGGTTATCTCACGCTTCGCAATGCCGCCGGCGCCGCCTCGACGGTCAAGAGCTGGCGGGTGGCATCGTTCCTGTCCGGCCTCGCCCTGATGTACGTCGTCATCGCCTCGGCGATCAACGGCTATGCGATGTCGCTGGCGTGGATGCACATGGTGCTCCACCTGACCCTGATCATGGTCGTGCCCACGCTGCTCGTGCTGGGCCATCCGCTCACGGTCATCGCCGAGACCGGACCGCGCGCCGAGCGGGCTATCCGATCGCTCCCGGTCACCGTTCTCGTCCACCCAGCCACCGGCACCCTGCTCTACTCGGTGGTGATCATCGGCACCCATCTGTCCGGGTTCATGGACGCGATGGCGCGGAGCACCACGCTGATGGTCGGTGAGCAGATCCTCTACGTCGTCTCCGGGTTCCTCTTCCTCACCGGCACGATCGGTGAGGAGAAGGTGCGCTCCGACCTGCCCTACCTGGGCCGGATCGCGCTTCTCGTGGTCGGCATGGTGCCCGACACGATCGTCGGGATCGTGATGCTGCAGACCGAGCGCGACCTCTATCCGATCTACTCCGAGGCCCGGCCCGAGTGGGCGCTCGACGCGGTCACGGACATCCAGACCGCCGGTGGTCTGATGTGGGCCGCCGGCGACGGCGGCATGATGCTGCTCGCCATCGGCCTGGTCATCGCCGTGGTCTCCTCACCGGAGCGACGGGCGAAGATGACCGGACGTTTCCTCGACGGCGTACGCACCAGCCAGCTCGCCCAGGAGAGCGCCCGTGGCTCTGCTGTTCATGGGACCGACGAAGGCCCCGCCGAGCCGGGATCCGTGGATCCCGACAGCGACGAGGCCCTCGATGCCTACAACGCGATGCTGGCTCGGATGAACCAGCAGCACTGACTCGGTCAGTTGCTGACGCGCAGACCGGACTCCGTGTCGAAGACGTGGACGTCCTCGGGGTCGGTGGTGACGTAGAGCGTGTCGCCCTTGGCGACGTTGTCCTTGGAGGAGACCCGCACGATCAGCGTCGACGGGACGCCCTCGACGTCGCTGGTGCCGTAGATGAAGGAGTCCGAGCCGAGCTCCTCGACCACGGTCACCTTCACCGGCAGACCACCGTCGTTCTCGCCGACGATGCGGAAACCCTCGGGACGCACACCGACGGTGATCTCCTTGGGCAGGTTGGCGGTGGCACCGACCGGCACGACGTACTCGCCGATCTTGGCGCCGCCGTCGGCAGCGGTCGCCTTGATGATGTTCATCTGCGGCGAGCCGATGAAACCGGCGACGAAGAGGTTGACCGGCTTGCGGTAGAGCTCGAGCGGCGTGGCGACCTGCTGCAGCTCACCGGCGTTCATCACCGCGACGCGGTCGCCCATCGTCATCGCCTCGACCTGGTCGTGGGTGACGTAGACGGTGGTGATGCCGAGCTCGGCCTGGAGCTTGGCGATGTCGGTGCGGGTCTGCACGCGCATCTTGGCGTCGAGGTTGGACAGCGGCTCGTCCATGCAGAAGACCTGCGGCTGGCGGACGATCGCGCGGCCCATGGCGACGCGCTGGCGCTGACCACCGGAGAGCGCCTTCGGCTTGCGGTCGAGGTAGTCGGTCAGGCCCAGGGTCTTGGCGGCGTCGGCGACGAGCTTGTCACGCTCGGCCTTCGGGACCTTGGCCATCTTCAGCGAGAACGCCATGTTCTCGGCGACGCTCATGTGCGGGTAGAGCGCGTAGTTCTGGAAGACCATCGCGATGTCGCGGTCCTTGGGCGCCACGTTGGTGACGTCGCGGTCACCGATCCTGATGGCACCGGAGTTGACCTCCTCCAGCCCGGCGAGCATGCGCAGGGTGGTGGTCTTACCGCATCCGGACGGGCCGACGAGCACCATGAACTCGCCGTCCTGGATCTCGAGGTCGATGCCCTTGACCGCGGGCTCGTTGGCGCCCGCGTACCAACGCTGGGCCTTCTCGAAGCTGACTGTTGCCATGATTCCGTTGTCTCCTTCACCGGCAGGTACGTGCCGGACGATCCGTTGTGAAGTGACCGAGGCCACATCGGCCCCGGCGGAGACACCTTAGCCCAGATCCGGGCTCAGCGGGTCAGAGCCCGGCAGACAGCCGGTGCGCAGCCCTCGTAGGCCTCGAGCCGGCGCATCAGGTCCCGGGCGTACGGCTTCGCGTGGTCCTCGGCGAAGACGTTGCGGTCCTCCCACGGCCGGTCGTAGCGGTAGAGCTCGTAGGCGTAGTCGGTGCCTCTCCAGGACTTGTCCAGGTCGAACCGGACGAGCAGGCCCTGCGAGCCGCGCACCGCGATGTAGGACGGGATGATGTCGATGGTCCCGCCCGACCCCTTGTCTAGGTCGACCTCGCCGGGATGGGCCTTGGCGTAGGTGTGCTCGAAGAAGGCGTACCTCGCGCCGGGGACCCCCGGCCGGCTCAGCGTGTCGGTGAACGAGCTCCCCGAGACGTACGCCGGGATCGGGGCTCCCGCGATGTCGAGGAAGGTCGGCGCGAGGTCGATGTTGTTGACGAACTGGCTGCGCTTGCCGGGCACCACGCCGGGGCCGACGACGACCAGCGGGACGCGGGTGTCGGAGTCGTAGGGGGCGCCCTTGCCACCGTTGAGCTGGTGCTGGCCGAGATGGAAGCCGTTGTCGGAGGTCAGCACGATGTAGGCGTCGTCGCCGGCGGCTTCGCGCACCTGGGCGACCATCCGGTCGATCGACTGGACCATCCGGGCGCGGTCGCGATACTGGCTCAGCGCCGTCTCGGCGCTGAGCGAGACCTTGTTGGTGCGCCAGGCAGGGGCCGGCGACGTACGTCCGCCGCGGTGAAGGTAGGTGGGGGCGTTGTCCTGGCGGTCGTCGTCGTAGCCGGCCAGGTCCGCCAACGTCAGCTCGCCGCAGTCGAACCGGCCGCAGTTGCCGCCAGCCGGGTCGCCGGCGGGTGCCTGGTCGGCGAACGCGGGCGGGAACCAGGTGTCCAGGCCCGGGTAGTGGTGGCCGAGCCGGGAGTGGGGACCATAGGCGGCGATCTCGAGGAAGTACGGCTCCTCGTCGTCCCGATGGTCCTCGATGAAGTCGAGGGCGTAGTCGCGGGTGACGTTGGCAGCGTACGCAGCGTCCTTGGCAGCCGGGGTGGCCGAGGTCGGCGGCTGCGGATGGTGGCGCAGCCGCATCTCGCCGTCGTCGTCGAGGAAGGTGCTCTGGTAGCCCCAGCCGCCGTAGGCGCCGCCGAGGAGCGCGTTCCACGAGTCCCAGCCGGGCACCTTGGGCGGCGGGACCCGGTTGCCGTCCGCATCGACGCTGGCCTCGTAGGCGTTGATGAACTTGCCCACGAAACCGGTCGTGTAGCCGGCCTCCTGCAGCCCGATGCTGAACTGCTTCTCGACGTTGCCGTAGCGCTGGAACGCCGACCAGCCGCCGACCGGGTGCTCCGGGTCGTTCTGGGTGTTGGTGAGGACCTTGGTGTGGTGCGGCGTCTGTCCGGTCAGCAGCGCCGCACGGGAGGGGCAGCACAGCGAGTCGATGACGAAGGCGTTCTGGTACGTCGCGCCCTCCGCGGCCATCTCGGCGGCCGCCGGCATCGTCCTGAGCAGCTCCAAGGAGAAGTCGTCCATCAGGATCAGGACGATGTCGGGGCGCTCGTCGGTCGTGGCGGCCAGCTCGGCCGCAGGCTCCGCGACCGTCGCGGTCGACGGGCCGGCTGCCGCGGGGCCGGCGACGACGGTCTTCGGACCGGCGACCAGGAGCCCGACGACCAGCGCCACGACCGCCAGGAGTGCGACGCCCAGCAATGCGCTCCAGGTCGGCTTCATCCTGAGGCTCCTTTGTGTATTAAGTAACTAGACAATAACGAGTTGGGGTGAGGTTATCGTCTTCTCTGCGGGCACGGCAAGACCGGTCCGCGAAGCGGACCCGGAGGGCGGGCTCGGCACGGAGGTGTGGCTAGTGCAGCCCGTGCGGCGGCGGCATCCGCAGCCGCTTGCTCTTGGTCTCCTTCACCGGCTTACGGATGACGGTGACGCCACCCATCAGCGCCAGGCCCTTCACCCGCAGCACCGGCCCACCGGACGGCTCGATCCCGCTCGGACCGACGTAGCCGCCCATGATCCCGACGCCCTGCATCACGACCTGGACGTCGGGGCCGACGGTGATGTTGACGCCGCCCATGATCGCGTTGGCGTAGATCACCGTCTCCTGGGCGGAGAACTGCGCCTGGCGCATGTCGAGCTCGGCACCACCCATCAGCGCGATCACGTTTCCGGTCGCCGGGACCGTCCAGACCCCGCGCCGGTCGACGCCGCTCATGATCGCGACGTAGAGCTGGCTCTCGATCGGAGTGTCGGCGAAGACCGCTGGGCTCTTCCCGGCGACGGGCGAGCCCTGCGGGACCAGCAACGACGGGCTCCCCGCGGCCGGCAGGTCGACGGTGATCGGGACCAGGTCGGCGTACGTCTTGGCCTTGAACGTCGCGTCGAGGCGGTCGTCGAGCTCGTCGATCTCCAGACGGCCCTCGCCTGCGGCCTCGCGCAGGATGTCGGCCACCTTGTGGCGGTCGGCATCGCTGATCCGAAGATTCGGATCAGGATTCTGGCCGCGGAATGGCTCGGGGGTCGTTCCCATGAGGCGAATGCTAGTGCGGGGGCCGGAGGCGCGCCTCGACAATCCCCCGGATGCCCATCGCTATGGGCCCAGTCACTCCAGACCGAGATGCTGCTTCAGCGTGCGCTTCGGAGGGCGCGGACCCCGGCGCTTGACGGTCACGTCGCCCAGCACCGCGATGCCGCGCACCCGCACCACCGGCGAGTCCGCGGTGAGCTCCTCGGGCACCTTGCCGGACGGCTCCTTGAAGTCGCCCAGGACACCGTTGCCCTCGACGATCACGTGCACGTTCGGCGGCACTGTGACCTTCACGCTGCCCAGGACCGAGGTCGCGCTGATGACCACCTCGCGCGCGGAGTAGTGCGCCTCACGCAGGTCGATGTTGGCATCACCCAGCACCGCGTTGACCGACAGCTGCTGCGGAACCATCCATACGCCCTTGCGCTCGACGTTGCTCAGGAACGCGCTGGCACTGTCGTGCTCCTCGCCCCCGCCGTAGACGACGGGCACAGTGCTGGAACCCGCGGAAGGTGCCACGGGCGGCCGCCCTGCGACCGGGAGGTCCTGCGTGATCGGCTCCAGATCGGCGTACGTCTTGGCCTTGTAGGCCTCCTCGATCCGCTCCTCGAGCTCCTCGATGTCCAGCCGGCCCTCGCCGGCGGCCTCGCGCAGGATGTCGGCCACCTCATGGCGGTCGGCGTCGCTGACGCGCAGGTCGGCTCGTCGAGGCTGGCCGGGGTGCGGTTCGGGGAGGCCCATGATCATGAATGCTATCGGCGATCGCGGCTGCCGTCTGTCAGGATCATCCCTGATCCTTTACCTCGGCGCCGGTCTCTCGCTCGGGCTGCTGCGCTTACCTGATGGTAAGTACCCCAGTAAATAGTGGGTACTCCCCCTGATCGACGATCTCCTCCAGCATGGATGTCGTGTCAGAGACCGATCGAAACCCGACCCACCCGACCGACGTCAGCGTGCTCGGACTCGGCGCGATGGGCAGCGCGCTGGCGACTGCCCTGCTCGACGCCGGCCGATCCGTGACCGTCTGGAACCGCACCCCTGGCCGTGCCACCGACCTGTCGGGCCGAGGCGCCGATGCCGCGCACTCGGCCCGGGAGGCGGTGCTGGCCAGCCCCGTGATCATCGCCTGCCTGCTCAAGCGCTCCTCGGTCGAGGAGACCCTCGGCCCGGTCGCCGGCGAGCTGCGCGGACGCACCCTGGTCAACGTCACGACGACGACGCCGAACGAGTCCCGCGAGCTCGCCGCCTGGGCGGCCGAGCACGGCATCGACTACCTCGACGGTGCCATCATGGCCGTGCCGTCGATGATCGGATCCCGCGCGGCTCAGATCTTCTACAGCGGCTCGCGGGCGGCGTACGAAGCCCTCCTGCCGATGCTCGAGGTCTGGGCCACCAGCGAGTTCCACGGCGAGGACGCCGGCCGGGCATCGCTGGTGGACCTGGCCATCCTGTCGGGGATGTACCAGATGTTCACGGGCTTCTTCCACGGGGCCGCGATGGTCGCCGCCATGGGGATGAGCGCGTCCGAGTTCGCGGCACGGCAGGCGCCGTTCCTGGCAGCGATGACCGAGGAGCTCGCCGACTACGCGAAGGTCATCGACGGCGGTGACTACACCGTCGCGGGCCAGCAGAGCCTGGAGTTCTCCGACCTCTCGCACATCGTGCGAGCCAGCGAGGAGGAGGGCGTCGACCCCGCCCCGATCGCCGAGGTCCAGGCGCTGATCAGCGGACAGATCGCCGCGGGGCACGGCGCGGAGGGGTTCGCCAGGCTCTACGAGAGCCTGGCGAACCGATAGCACCGTCGGATCGGCGGGTCAGTCGGCGAGCGGGAGGTACACCCGGCTTCCCGCCGCCGCGAACTCCTTCGACTTCTCCAGCATCCCCGCCTCGATCTCCTCGGGGGACGCGCCCTCCGTGCTGCCGAAGCGGTCGCGTACGTCCTGGCTGATCTTCATCGAGCAGAACTTCGGGCCGCACATGGAGCAGAAGTGGGCGGTCTTGGCGTTCTCCGCCGGGAGGGTCTCGTCGTGGAAGCTCTCCGCGGTGACCGGGTCCAGCGAGAGGGCGAACTGGTCGCGCCAGCGGAACTCGAAACGGGCCCTGGACAGGGCGTCGTCGTGGTCCCGTGCGCCGGGGTGGCCCTTGGCGATGTCGGCGGCGTGGGCGGCGAGCTTGTAGGTGATGACGCCGGTCTTCACGTCGTCCCTGTCCGGCAGCCCGAGGTGCTCCTTCGGGGTGACGTAGCAGAGCATCGCGGTGCCGTGCATCGCGATCGTGGCCGCGCCGATGGCGCTGGTGATGTGGTCGTAGCCCGGCGCGATGTCGGTCGCGAGCGGGCCGAGCGTGTAGAACGGCGCGCCGTGGCACCACTCCTGCTGGAGGTCGACGTTCTCCTTCACCAGGTTGAGCGGGACGTGGCCGGGGCCCTCGACCATGACCTGGACGTCGTGGCGCCAGGCTCGCTCCGTCAGCTCGGCGAGGGTGCGCAGCTCGGAGAGCTGGGCCTCGTCGTTGGCGTCGGCGGTGCACCCCGGACGGAGCCCGTCCCCGAGGGAGAAGGCGACGTCGTACTGCTTGAAGATCTCGCACAGCTCGTCGAAGTGGGTGTAGAGGAAGCTCTCCTGGTGGTGCGCGAGGCACCAGCCGGCCATGATCGAGCCGCCTCGGCTGACGATGCCGGTGACGCGGTTGGCGGTGAGCGGGACGTAGCGGAGCAGTACGCCGGCGTGGATCGTCATGTAGTCGACGCCCTGCTCGGCCTGCTCGATGACGGTGTCGCGGAACACCTCCCAGGTCAGCTTGTCGGCCTCGCCGTTGACCTTCTCCAGGGCCTGGTAGATCGGGACGGTGCCGATCGGGACCGGGCTGTTGCGCAGGATCCACTCGCGGGTGGTGTGGATGTCGTCGCCGGTGCTGAGGTCCATCACCGTGTCCGCGCCCCAGGTGATCGCGTGGGTGAGCTTGTCGACCTCCTCCGCGATGCTGCTGGTGACCGCGGAGTTGCCGATGTTGGCGTTGATCTTCACCAGGAAGCGCTTGCCGATGATCATCGGCTCGGACTCGGGGTGGTTGACGTTGTTGGGGATGATCGCGCGACCCGCCGCGACCTCCTCGCGGACCAGCTCGGGGTCGCAGCTCTCGCGGACGGCGACGTAGGCCATCTCCTTGGTGATGATGCCCTGGCGCGCGTAGTGCATCTGCGAGATGTTCTCGCCCTTGCGCGGACGCCTGCGCTCGCCCTGCCACTCCTGGCTGGCTTCGCCTCGGCGTACGGCGGTCTTGCCGTTGTCGCGGAGGTCTGTCGGGCGGCCGTCGTACGGCTCGGTGTCGCCGCGGTCCTCGATCCATTCGAGGCGGCGCGGCGGGAGGCCCTGCTCGGGTCGGGATCCAGGGCCCTCGGTGCAGTAGCGGTCGAAGGTCTCGCCGTTGGTGAGCTCGACCCGGGTCACCGGGACCTTGAGGTCGCCGAGCTCGAGGCGGGTGTGGGCGGGGTGGACGGTCATCGGGTCTCCTTGGTGTGGGCGATCGGTCCCCGGCCTCTTCCGAGGGTCCAGGTCTTGCTGGCTCGAAGCTGTTGGGTGACGTACGCCGCGGCCTGCTCCGCCGCTTTGTGCAGCGTCGCGCCGTGGGCGAGATGGGCGGCCAGGGCTGAGCTGTAGGTGCAGCCGGTGCCGTGGTCGTTGCTCGTGGGGACTGCGGGGTGCGTGAGCGGGATCGGCTGCTTTCCCGGCTCGGCGAGCCAGTCCGTGCAGCTCCCGGTCGCCGCCGGGTCGCCGCCGGTGAGGATCACGGTCACCCCGCTGGTCGAGCCGCGAGCGCCAGCGAGCGTGTCGAGACCAACACGGTCCGCTACGGCGCTCGATGGGACTGTGTTGGTCTCGACACGCCTCCGCCTAGCGGCTCCGGCGGCTCGACCAGCGAGGGCAGCCGCCAAATCCTCGGGCGTCCCGTCGTGGCCGGCCAGAGCCCGGGCCTCGTCGAGGTTGGGGGTGACGACGGTGGCGACGGGGAGGAGGTGGTCGAGATAGGCACGGCGTACGTCCTCCCCGCCGAGCACCGCCCCAGAGGTGGCGACAAGAACAGGATCAACGACAACCGCAGCTTGTGAAGCTGAGAGTGGGCTATAGGCCACTCTCAGCTTCACAACCCGCTGCGCGACTGCCTCGACGGCTGCCGCCGTTCCGAGCATCCCGGTCTTGATCGCGGCAATGGGTAGGTCGTCGAACACCGCATCGAGCTGAGCCTCGATGGTCGCGTGCGGAACGGCGTGGATGTCGCTGACGCCGGTCGTGTCCTGGGCTGTGATCGCGGTGATCACGCAGGCTCCGTGGACCCCGAGCGCGGCGAACGTCGCCAGATCGGCGGCCGTGCCGGCCGCTCCCCCGGAGTCGGTGCCCGCGATGGTGAGCGCGACCGGCGGGTTCACGCGGTCACCTCCGGCCTCGTCGCGGCGGCGAGGACGGCCAGCAGGTCGTGTACGACCCCGGCCGGATCTTCGGCACGCATCACCGCACCCATCACAGCGACGCCGTGGGCGCCGGCCGCCACGGCCTCGGCGGCGTTGTCCGGGGTGATCCCCCCGAGGGCGTACGTCGGGAGCGGCAGGTCGCCGAACGCGGCCGGCCCGAGCGGCGGTCCGTAACCAGGCTTGGAGTCGGTCAGCGCATACGGGCTGAGCATCGCGTAGTCGAACCCGTCCTCGGCGGCGGTGGCAACCTCGGCGGGGCTGTGGCAGCTGCGACCGCGGGTGTAACACGCTGTTACACCGTCTTCTCGCCCGTTATAACGACCGGATAGTCCTACGAACGACGTGTTACCCCCGTCGGCGGGGAGCTGCACCCCAGCCGCACCCGGCAGCAGGTCGTGCGCAGCGATGACCACCAGACCGAGGTCGACGGCGGCCTTCACCAGTCCGGCTCGCTGCTCCGGGGTCTCGTCGAGCTCACGGAGTACGACGTGGGTCAGGCCGGCCTCGGCGCAGGCCGCCATCGTCGCGAGCAGGCTGCGGCCGAGCGGCAGCTGGGAGCGGTCGGTGAGGACCAGCAGTCGAGGTAAGTCGGTCATGCGATTCGGCCTTCCATCGGTGAGGACGCCCGGGCGACCGCTTGGCGTGGGATCCGGCCGGCGCCGCGGGCGGCGTGTCCGGCCTCGACCGCCAGCCTCAGCGCGCGAGCCATCCCGACCGGATCGTCGGCGCGAGTGACCGCGGTGGCGGCGAGTACGGCAGCGCAGCCGAGCTCCATGGCCAACGCCGCGTCCGAGGCGGTCCCGACCCCGGCGTCGAGCACGACCGGCACGTCGACAGCGGCCACCACGGCCTCGATGGCGTAGGGGTTGAGGATGCCCAGCCCCGACCCGATCGGTGAGCCGAGCGGCATCACCGCCGCACAGCCGGCGTCTGCGAGCCGGCGGGCGAGGACAGCGTCGTCGGTGGCGTACGGAAGGACCGTGAAGCCCTTGCGGACCAGCTGCTCGGCGGCCTCGACGAGCTCGACGGCATCGGGCATCAGCGAGGTCTCGTCGCCGATCACCTCCAGCTTCACCCAGTCGGTCTCGAGCGCCTCGCGGGCGAGCTCGGCGGTCAGCACCGCCTCACGGGCCGAGAGGCAGCCGGCGGTGTTGGGCAGGATCGGCACCTTCGCGGCGCGGAGCGTCTCGAGCAGCCCGCCGGTCGCCGTCGAGGACGTACGTCGCATCGACACCGTCACCAGGCCCGGCTCGGCCGCGTCGATGACGGCGGGGAGCAGGGCCAGGTTGGGCAGGCCGCCGGTGCCGAGGAAGAGGCGCGAGGAGAGCTCGCGCCCGGCGATCTTCAGGCTGTTCATCGGTGAGGTGGTCATCCGCCCTGCACCGCCGTCACGATCTCGACGACATGACCGTCTCGGAGCTGCCATCGCGCCCAGTCGTCGCGCGGCACGATCTCCTCGTCCACGGCGACGGCGATGCCGCTCGGGCGTCGGTCGCCAGTCCTTGCCTCGAGCAGGTCGGCAACGGTGCCGCTGACCTCCATCGGCTCGCTGTTCAGGGTGATCTTCATCCGTCCTCCTTCATCCGGAACCGGCGCGGGTCCAGCTCCGGCTCGACTGCCCCGGTCTCGATGTGGTCGGCGACGAGCCGCGCGATGAGCGGCGCCAGCAGGACGCCGTTGCGGTAGGCGCCGGCGGCCAGCACGACCCCCGACTCCTGGGTAGGGCCGACCAGGGGGAGGTTGTCGGCGGTCCCGGGGCGGTCCCGCGAGGTCACCTCCACCACGCTGGCCCGGTCGAGGGCCGGGATCACCCGGCGCGCGGAGTCGAGCAGCCGCCACACGCCCTCGACCGTCGGCAGCAGTGGGCCGTCGCGCTCCTCGGAGGTGGCGCCGACGACCACCTCGTCGCTCTCGGTCCGCGGCACCACGTAGACCTGCTCGCCGTGGACCCAGGCCCGCACCGTCCGCTCCACCCGCTCCTGCGTCCGCAGACGCACCACGTCGCCGCGCACGGGCCGGATGAGGGAGGAGTACGGATCGGGGAGCTGCGCGCCGGTCGCGATCACGGTCACCTCGCTGGTCGAGCCGCCCCCTGCCTCGCTCGACACGACTGTGTTGGTCTCGACACCGGCTCGCTGGCGCTCACCTGGTCTGAACGAAGTGGCCTCGACCAGCGGAGCACCGGCGGCTCGACCGGCGGTTGCGTCGGTCGAGCCGACGTCGTGAGGGACGAACGACGTCGTGTCGAGACCAACACGGTCGCCGACGCGGGCGAGCAGCGCCGCGACGACGGCACGCGGGTCGACCGAGTGATCCTCGGCGAGGAAGGCCCCGCCCCCGACGCGGCCGAGCCCGGGTTCGCGGGCGAGCAGCTCGCGGCGTACGAGTCTCTCGTAGGAGACCCCCGCGAGGTCGAGCACCGCGAGCTGCCGCTCGACCTGCTGGACGTCCCCGGCGTCGACGCCGGCCAGGACCGTCCCGCGGGTGTGGATCGGCACGCCGAGACGGTCGGCGAAGTCGGGCCAGAGCGCCAGCGACGACAGGCAGAGCCGGGTCAGGTCCTCCTCGCCGTGCCAGGCCTCACCTGCGGGGCTGAGCATCCCGGCCGCGGCGTAGGACGCCCCCGAGCCCGGCGCGGGGTCGACGACCGTGACGTCATGGCCGCGGCGGATCAGCTCGTCGGCCACGGACAGCCCGACGATCCCGGCACCGAGGATCCGCACCCGCATCAGCCGACCGCTTCCACGAGCTCCTTCGCGGCTTGCAGTGGATCGGGTTGTCGCCAGAGACCGCCGATCACGGCGACCCCGTGGGCGCCGGCGGCGCGCACCGGGCCGGCCGACGTCGTCGAGATCCCGCCGATCGCGATCAGCGGCAGCACCCCGGCTGCGTCAGCGACGGCGGAGACGCCGAGCGGGTCGGGAAGCCCCGCCTTGGACGAGGTCGCGAAGACCGGCCCGAAGCCGGCGTAGTCAGCACCTGCGGCGGCCGCCGCCTCGACCGCGGCACGGTCGCGGCAGGTCGCCCCGATGACCAGCCCCGGAGCGACCGCGTCGGCCATCCGGCGGGCATCGGCCACCGGCAGGTCGGCGGCACCGAGGTGGACACCGTGTGCACCGGCCGCGAGCGCCACATCGAGCCGGTCGTCGACGACGACGCAGGCCTCGTACGCCGCGACCCGCTCGATCACGGCCGCGGTCAGAGCGAGCAGCTCGCGGGTCGTCGCGGCCTTGTCGCGCACCTGGAAACCGGCGACGCCGAGCTCCGCGAATGCGGGCAGCAGCGCGAGATCCTCGCTCGAGGAGACCAAGCAGAAAATACGTGGAAGAGGCACAACCAATCACTTCCTTCGCCGGCATGATCCGGATCAGGTGTAACGGTCGGAGCGGCCTTAGCTCCCTCTCAGCCCGCTGCCGCGGACTCCCGTGTGGACGTCTCCGACCATAGCGCGCACCACCGAAAAGCCCCAGCCCTAGGCCCATCCAGCGGGATACCTCTGGTAGGTCGAGATCCGCGGCGCCGTCGCCCCTGACCCCCGCGACGAGCCGATCGTGTCGATCGCGGCGCGCAAGGGTCTAGCGCCGCGATGTGACGTGCCCTACAGTCTTCCTGAGCGATTGATTCTGCCGATACAAGCATTGTTTCGATCATAAACGATCAATCAGGCCGTGTCGGCCCGACCTCGACCTCGGAGCGAAGACATGCAGACGACGTCCATCACCACGCCCGACACCAAGCTCGCTACCGGGTTCTCCCGGCGCAGCGTCCTAGGCTCCGCCGCCGCAGTGGGCGGGGCCGCCCTGGGCATCGGCGCCCTCACCGCAGGCGCCACCCCGGCGCGGGCCGCCGGCCAGCGCACCATGGTCAACCAGGCCTTCGAAGCACACGAGATCGTCCGCATCGGGCTGATCGGCCTCGGCAACCGCGGCTTCGGCATGGCCCGTGGCTGGGCCGACATCCCCGGCGCGCACGTGGTCGCGGTGTGCGACATCCGCGCCGACCGCGCCACGCGGGTGGCCGACGACCTCGTCGCGCGCGGCAAGACCCGCCCCAAGGAGTACGGCGGCGAGCGTGGCTCCTTCAAGCAGATGCTCGACCGCGAGGAGCTCGACCTCGTCTACATCGCCACCCCCTGGGAGTTCCACTACGACCAGGCGCGGACCTCGATGCTGGCCGGCGCGCACGTCGCCGTCGAGCTGCCGATCGCCACGCAGCTCGACGAGCTGTGGGACCTGGTCAACACCTCCGAGGTGACCCGGAAGCACCTGCTGCTCGCCGAGAACTGCAGCTACGGCCGCAACGAGCTGGCGATGCTCAAGATGGCGCACGAGGGGGTCTTCGGCGACATCACCCACGGCGCCGGCGGCTACCTGCACGATCTGCGAGCCCTGCTGTTCAACGACGGCTACTACACCGACGACTGGCGGCGCCTGTGGCACACCCGCAGCACCGCCAGCTTCTACCCGATGCACGGCCTGGCGCCGATCGCTGCCGCGATGGACATCAACCGCGGCGACCGAGCCGTCACGCTGGCCGCCACCGCGACCGCGCCGCGGGGCCTGGCCGACTACCGCGAGCGCTTCGTCCCCCGCGACCACCGGTCGTGGAAGGAGGAGTACATCAACGGCGACCGCATCAGCTGCGAGATCACCACCTCCGGGGGTCGCACCATCAGCGCCGAGCACAACGTGAGCCAGCCCCGGCCCTACAGCCGCATCAACAGCATCGAGGGCAGCCGCGGCCTGTTCGAGGACTACGTCGGCGGCGACTCGACCGGCGCCCGCGTCTACGCCGAGCCGCTGCACAGCGGCGACACCTGGCGCGGCTTCAAGGCGCTGCGCCAAGAGTTCGACCACTGGCTCTGGAAGGAGCTCGAGGACGACGCCTCCGGGAGCGGTCACGGCGGCATGGACTACATCCTGCAGTGGCGTCTCATCCAGACGATGCGCGCCGGGCTGGTCCCCGACATCGACGTCTACGACTCGGCCATGTGGTGCTCACCGGTCCCGCTGAGCGTCGAGTCGCTGGCCAAGAACGGCAAGCCGGTGGAGATCCCCGACTTCACCCGGGGCAACTGGCGCAAGCCGAGGGTCGGCCTCGACTCGCGCCAGACCGAGATGCCTCCCGTCCCCTGATCCGCCAACAGTGCCCTGCATGTGTTCGCGATGGGCCTCGCCGGCTGACACGCTCGGGTAGGTTGCCGAAGTCAGGAGAGCACCCGAGCGAGTTCGAGGATCACATGTCCAGGCACACCCGGCTCGTGGTGGTGCTCACCGATGCCTGAGCGCGTCCTGCGCGTGGGGCTGGTGGGCTCCGGGCCCTGGGCCGGCTGGTCGGCGCCGACGACTGCGTTCACCGCCTGCCCCCGGACCCACGGCAGGGCGGGGTCCAGACCTACCGCGCGCTCGTCTCCGGCCTGGTGCTGCCGTCCGGCCCGTCCCGCGGCCCGTGCTCCGCAGCGGTGATGGATCCCGCCTTCAGTGCCTCCGTGGTGGCGACGCTGGTCGCGGCATCGGCGGCCCTGCGAGCCGGGCCCGCCGCCTGACGGCCGGCTCCCAGCCCCCGTCCCGCCCCGCGCGTGACAGCCACGACTCCACGCCGCTCTCGAGCAGGCTGGCGCGAACATCCTCTGCCCTCGGTGTCGGGACCGAGGCCGGGGGCGGCGTACGATTCCCTTTCGTGGCTGACGTTGAGTTCCGGTATTCCGACCTCCTCCCGACCGGTAAGGACGACACTCCTTACCGGCTGATCAGCAGCGAGGGGGTGGAAGAGGTCGAGGTCGACGGGCGTAAGTTCCTGAAGGTCGAGCCCGAGGCGATCCGCCGGCTGACCGCCGAGGCGATGAAGGACATCAACCAGTACCTCCGCCCGGCCCACCTCGCGCAGCTCCGCAAGATCATCGACGACCCCGAGGCCTCCGGCAACGACCGCTTCGTCGCGCTCGACCTGCTCAAGAACGTCAACATCTCCGCCGGCGGGATCCTGCCGATGTGCCAGGACACCGGCACCGCCATCGTGATGGGCAAGAAGTCCGAGGGCGTGCTCACCGGCGCCGACGATGCCGAGACCGTCAGCCGCGGCGTCTACGACGCCTACACCAAGCTCAACCTGCGCTACTCCCAGCTCGCGCCGCTGACCACGTACGAGGAGAAGAACACCGGCTCCAACCTGCCCGCGCAGGTCGAGATCTACTCGACCGCCGAGGGTGAGAACGGCCCGGAGTACAAGTTCCTCTTCATGGCCAAGGGCGGCGGCTCGGCCAACAAGTCGTTCCTGTTCCAGGAGACCAAGGCGATCCTGCACCCCGACCGGATCCTGTCCTTCCTCGACGAGAAGATCCGCTCGCTGGGCACCGCCGCGTGCCCGCCGTACCACCTCGCCGTCGTCATCGGCGGGACGTCCGCGGAGTTCGCCCTGAAGACGGCCAAGTACGCCTCGGCCCACTACCTCGACAACCTGCCGACCGAGGGGTCGATGAGCGCCCACGGCTTCCGTGACACGGAGCTCGAGGAGAAGGTCTTCGAGCTCACCCAGTCCTTCGGGATCGGGGCCCAGTTCGGCGGCAAGTACTTCTGCCACGACGTACGCGTCGTCCGACTCCCCCGCCACGGCGCCTCCTGCCCGGTGGCGATCGCGGTCTCCTGCTCCGCCGACCGCCAGGCGCTGGGCAAGATCACCCGCGACGGGGTGTTCCTCGAGCAGCTCGAGACCGATCCGGCGCAGTACATGCCGGACGCCGGGATGGCCGAGGAGATCGCGGCCGGCGAGGTCGTGGACATCGACCTCAACCAGCCGATGTCCTCGATCCTGGAGACGCTCTCGCAGCACCCGGTCAAGACCCGGCTCTCGCTGAGCGGCCCGATGGTCGTGGCTCGCGACATCGCGCACGCCAAGATCAAGGAGCGACTGGACGCCGGCGAGGAGATGCCGGAGTACATGAAGAACCATCCGGTCTACTACGCCGGCCCGGCCAAGACGCCGGAAGGCATGGCGTCCGGCTCCTTCGGCCCGACCACAGCCGGCCGGATGGACTCCTACGTCGAGCAGTTCCAGGCCGCCGGCGGCTCCATGGTCATGCTCGCCAAGGGAAACCGCTCCAAGGTCGTCGCCGAGGCCTGCGGGACGTACGGCGGTTTCTACCTCGGTTCCATCGGCGGCCCGGCCGCCCGGCTCGCGCAGGACTGCATCAAGTCCGTCGAGGTGCTGGAGTATCCCGAGCTCGGCATGGAGGCGGTCTGGAAGATCGAGGTGGAAAACTTCCCCGCCTTCATCGTGGTCGACGGCGAGGGCAACGACTTCTTCACCGACCCGAGCGGGACGACCACCGTCCCCCTCACCGGGATCCGGGTCCGCTCCAAGGAGCGCTGAGCCGGGAGGCCACCCAATTTGCTGTCGCACTTCGTCTATCAGTCGTAGTATTCCTGCTATGTCCGATAGCGAGAGCACAACAGCGCTCACCGACCTGGCACTCGACGTGCGCGACCTGCGGGTGCGCTACGGCAGCAACGAGGTGCTCAAGGGCGCGACCTTCTCTGCTCGTCGCGGCGAGGTCGTCGCCCTGCTCGGGCCCAACGGCGCCGGCAAGACCACGACCATCGAGGTCCTTGAAGGATTCCGGATGCCGACGTCAGGCGACGTCTGCGTCCTGGGATCCGACCCGGCACGGGGCGACGAGCGGTGGCGTGCGCGGGTCGGCGTGGTGCTCCAGTCATGGCGGGACCACAGCCGCTGGCGGGTTCGCGACCTGCTCGACTACCACGCGCGGTTCTACGCGCCGTACGCCACCGCTGAGGTCCCTCGCCCGTGGGACGTCGACGAGCTCCTCGCCCTCGTGGGCCTCACCGCCCACGCCGAGCAGAGGGTGATGCGGCTCTCCGGCGGTCAGCGCCGCCGGGTCGACGTTGCGATCGGCATCGTCGGCCGTCCTGAGCTGGTGTTCCTCGACGAGCCGACGGCCGGCTTCGACCCGCACGCGCGACGAGAGTTCCACGAACTGGTGCACCGGCTCTCCGACTTCGAGAACACCACCGTGCTGCTGACCACCCACGACCTGGCCGAGGCGGAGAAGCTCGCCGACCGGATCCTCGTGCTCGACCGCGGCACGATCATCGCCGACGGCAGTCCCGACAAGCTGGCCCTCGACCTCGCGACCAAGGCGGAGGTCCGCTGGACCGCCGGAGACGAGCGGCACGTGCACGCCGTCGAGGACCGTGATCCGACCGAGTTCGTACGCCGCCTGCTCGCGACCGACCCCGACGTGACCGAGCTCGAGGTGAAACGGGCCAACCTCGAGGACACCTACCTCGCGCTCGTCCAGCGGGTCGAGAGCGGCCAGGCCGACGAGCACGAGAAGCTGGAGGCGCTCTCATGATCACCACCGGGACGACAAGCACGTGCGGCGTTGCCGTACGCGCCGGGCTGCACCGCGGCTGGCTGGAGACCAAGTATTCGCTGACCGACGTCGGCGACATCTTCTGGATGCTTCTCTTCCCGATCAGCTTCACGGTGACGCTGCTGTTCATGCGCGGCAACACCGTGCCCGGCACCGACCTCGCACTGGGTGCGATGGTGCTGCCGAGCCTGATCGGGATGTCGATCGCCTTCGGCGGCCTCGCGGGCCCGGCGATGCAGATCGCCACCGACCGCGAGGACGGCACGCTGCTGCGGGCCAAAGCGACGCCCGACGGGATGCTCGGCTACCTGATCGGCAAGATCTGGTTCTTCGGGCTGACCACGCTGGCCAGCCTGGTGCTGCTCGCGATTCCCGCGGTGACGGTGATCGGCGACCTTCGGATCGACGGCCGCACGGCGCTGCTGCTCCCGGTCATCTTCGTCGTCGGCATGGTCGCGACCGTTCCGATCGGGTCGGCGCTCGGCTCGATCTTCAAGTCGAGCGCCCAGTCGATGCTGATCATGCTGGCCTCGATGCTGTTGATCGCGATCTCCGGCATCTTCTACCCGATCACCGCGATGCCCACCTGGCTGCAGTGGGTCGGGCAGGTCTTCCCCTTCTACTGGCTCGGGCTCGGCACCCGGTCCGCGATGATGCCCGCTGGGGCGGAGGCGGCCGAGATCGGAGACTCCTGGCGCACGGTCGAGATGTTCGCCGTCCTCGGTGTCTGGGCCGTCATCGGGCTCGTGCTGGCACCGATCGTGCTCCGCCGGATGGCTCGCCGCCAGACCGGCTCCGCGATCGCGGCCGCGCGCGACAAGGTCATGACCAGGGGCTACTGACCTGTGGCCAACGAATCGGACACCGTCTACAACCGGATCGCGATGCTACGCGCCGAGCGCGGCATCTCCCGTCGGGAGCTCGCCGACGCCCTCGGCGTCCACTACCAGACCGTGGGCTACCTGGAGCGGGGCGAATACAGCCCCTCGTTGCATCTTGCTCTGCGGATCGCCGCCTACTTCGACGTCGCCGTCGACGTCGTCTTCGCCATCGAGCCGTTCAAGCGTCTCGGCGACTGATCCCATTCCTTCCGGAGCAGCTGAAGACCCACGATTCGACGGCGCGAGGTTCGTCACCGAGCCCTCCGGCACCACCTCGGTGCCGCTGAGCGGACGTCGGCCGGCAGTGAGCCTCGGCGTTGCGGGACGACCGGATAAGTTGATCGGCGCCGATCCCCCAACGACGAGGAGACCCTCATGCAGTGCCCCATCGACGGTGCCACCCTGGTGATGAGCGAGCGCCAAGGCATCGAGATCGACTACTGCCCGCAGTGCCGTGGCGTGTGGCTGGACCGCGGCGAGATCGACAAGATCATCGAGCGGTCCGTCGGCGCCCCGCAGCCCGGCGGCTACCAGCAGCCCCGCCAGGAGCAGCCCCGCCAGGAGCAGCGCGACGAGCGACGCTACGAGAAGCGAGAGTACGAGCGGCGCGACTATGACGACGACCGCCACAAAGACAACCGACGCAGCCACCACCGCGAGTCCTGGTTGGGTGACCTCTTCGGCTGATCCTGCTGGAGGCCACGAACGCGCTTGACGGCCCTGCGACACGCCCACATGCGGTGTGTCGCAGGGGTTTCCCACAGGCCCTATGGCCGCCGCTCCCGTCTGAGGAGCCGGAAGACCCACGAAGTCGCGACAGGTCTCCCGGCCCGCCCGCAGAGTCCCTAGACGTCGTTGTCACGCCGATTCTCTGGCGGCGGCTCGCTCGGTCCGGACCCCTGCGTGTCCGGACTGCCCGACTCCGAGTCGGGGTAGCCAGCGGTTGCGTCCGACGGGGCGATCGGCGTACTGCTCTCGTCCTCGTCGAGGCGCCCGGTCTCGGAGACCTGGCCGGTATCATCGGTGTAGTCGGGGTCGTCCGGCCCCTCTGCGGGAAGCTGCTGATGGCTCATGGCTCCTGCGGTACCCCGCAACGGCCCCAACGGCACCTCTCAGTTGCTGCCGACCGGTTCCCACTCCCGTCTGAGCAGCCCGAAGACCCACGAGTCCGAGACGTCGCCGTTCACGATGCAGTCCTCGCGCAGCGTCCCCTCCAGCTTGAACCCGAGCTTCTCCAGCACCCGGGCGCAGGGGGCGTTGCGGGTGTCGGCCTCGGCCTGGACGCGGTTCAGGTCCAAGGTGTCGAAGGCCCAGGCCAGCAGCGCGCCGGCGGCCTCGGTCGCGAAGCCGTGTCCCCACGAGTTCCCGTTGAGGCAGAAGCCGAGGGACGCGCTGCGGAAATCGGGGTCCCACGAGTTGAAGGTGCACCAGCCGAGGAACGCGGAGTCGCGCTCGATGACCACCCGCACCCCGCTCTCCTCCTCCGCCATGACGCGGCACCGGGCGATGAACTGGTCCGCACGCTCGCGCTCGGTCCACGGCGCGGAGTCCCAGTAGCGCAGGACGTGGGCGTTGCTCTGCAGTTTGAAGAGCGACTCCGCGTCAGCCTCGGTGAAAGGGCGAAGCACCAGTCGGGACGTACGCAGCGTGGGAGTCGACAAGGTCACGGCCGCATCCTGCCGCGCGCCGGCGCCCGCTCGCGACAGGTTTACGGCACGACCACCCAGGGGTCAGGTCGTCTCGTTGTCGCGTCGGTTCTCCGGCGGGGCGGAGTCGGGACCTGAGCCACGAGTGTCCGGCTCGCCGGACTCCGACTCCGGGTATCCAGCAGTCGAGTCCGACGGCGCGACGGGTGTCTCGGCCGCCTCCGGGTCCAGCTGCTGGACCTCGGAGACCTCCCCGGACTCATCGGACGTGTCGGTCTCCAGGTGATCATCGCGTCGTTCGCTCATGTCAGCCCGGTACCCCCTCCAGCGGCACGCGATGCCTCCACGGCTCCCGTCATGGCTGTCGGTGGTCGCTCTCATACTGGCAGTCATGGACGCAGTCGAGGCGCTGGAGCGGTTGGGTGGGATCGCATGCGCCGCCGACATCGTCGCGCTCTCCAGCCGCCGACGCCTCCGCACCGCGGTGTCGAAGAAGGTGATCATCCATGTCGACCGCGACCGTTATGCCCTCCCCGTGACCGACCTCGGTCGCCGTCTCGCGGTGGAGCACAACCTCCATCTCACCCATCTCAGCGCCGCGCTCCATCACGGCTGGGAGGTCCGTACATCTCCCAGCGTCCCGCATCTCCTCCTGCCGAGCCGACAGGAGCGACCCACGAGCAAGGCCAGGTTCTGGACGTACGACGCCCGGCGCGAGGACTTGGACGGCTGGTCAACCGGCCCCCTGCTCACCGTCATGCTGTGCGCCCGTGACTTGCCGTTCGCCGCCGCACTGACCGTCGCCGACTCGGCGTTGCGCCATGACTCTGTGACGCATGAGGAGCTCGTCACGGCCAGCCACACCTGGCGTGGCGGCAACAGGGATCAGGTCGAGAAGGTCGCAGCCCATGCCAACGGCTCGGCCGCCAACGCGTTCGAGTCCGGCCTACGCGCGATCACGGCGGCTGCGGGCTACGAGTTCATCCCGCAGTACGAGGTGCGCGTCGGCGCGCTGACGGTGCATCCCGATCTCGTCGACCCGATCAACGGCATCATCCTCGAGGCCGATTCCTGGGGCTTCCACGCCGACCGCGAGGCGCACGACCGCGACTGCCAGCGCTACACGATGCTCGCAGCCGACGGCTGGATCGTGCTGCGGTTCACCTACGACCAGGTGTTGTTCCAGCCCGAGTACGTGCTGAGGTGCATCGAGATGGCGCTGGCCCAGCGACCTGCAGCCGCCTGACCCCGGCCCTGAGAGGCCCAGAATCCAACCGCGACACGCCTGGCAACGGCGTGTCGCGCGTCGGTTTCAGAGTGCCCGTGGCCCCTAGGTGACTCATCGTCGCGCCGAGTCGGGGCCGCGGAGGTCGGTGACCTCGACGCGCTTGAGGCGGATGCCCCAGTCCTCGCGGGAGCGGCGGGTGGCGTCGTACGCGACGTCCGTCAGGCGCTGGGCGGAAGTGACGAACTCGTCCTGGTCGACGATTCCGGCGAACTCTCGCAGTGCCTCACGCACGGCACGTTCGAGCTGCTGCTGGGGCTTGTCGACGCGGTAGGCGATCGACGGATCCTCGAACTCGAAGTAGACGTTCAGAGCCGCCTCGCAGACGTAGTGGTCGCGGCAGACGAGGGGCTCCCGCATCGACAGCACCTGCTCGCGCATGTCGAACCGAGCCACGACCCGGTCGAGCAGCGGCACGATGGCGTTGAGGCCAGGGCTCAGCGTCCTGCGGTACTGGCCGCCGCGCTCGATCACGGCGCAGGTCGCCGCCGGGACGATCTTGACCGCCATCAGCATCCCGACGACGACCACGACAACAAGCAGGACGACCACGAGACCCGGCGACATGCCGGTCAGATTACCGGCATCCCTCAGCCGATGATGCGGTCCGCGCGGGCGGACTCCTCCTTGGCCTGCTCGACGGCCTTGGCTGCCTCCTCGTGAGCCTCACGCTGGGCCTGCTCGATGGCGTCACGCGGGGCGGGGACGGGCGGCGTACGTCGTTCGTTCTCGTTCCCGTCGCCGTTGCCGTTGCCGTTGCCGTTGCCCCCAGACTTGGAGGCGTTGTCGGCGAAGGCGCCGGTGACCGTACGCATCGCCTCGGTGAGCTCGCCGGGGATGACCCAGAACGAGTTGCCGTGCGCGGCGAGCGAGGGCAGCATCTCGAGGTACTTGTAGGCGAGGACCTTGGAGTCGGCGTCGTTGGCGTGGACGGCCTGGAAGACCCGCTCCAAGGCGTTGGCCTCACCATCGGCCTCGAGCACCCGGGCCTGCTGGTTACCTTCCGCCTCGAGGATGGACTTCTGCCGGGTGCCTTCGGCCTCGAGGATCAGCGAGGCCCGCTTGCCTTCGGCGTGCAGGATCGCGGCGCGCTTGTCACGCTCGGCGCGCATCTGCTTCTCCATCGCCTCCTTGATCGAGGCCGGCGGGTCGATCGCCTTGATCTCGACCCGGTTGACCCGGATCCCCCACTTCCCGGTGGCGTCGTCGAGCACCTCGCGCAGGCGGACGTTGATGGTCTCGCGAGATGTCAGGGTGGACTCCAGGTCCATCGATCCGATCAGGTTTCGCAACGTGGTCACGGTGAGCTGGTCGATCGCCTGCAGGTAGTCGGCCACCTCGTAGGCGGCTGCCCGCGGGTCGGTGATCTGGTAGTAGAGAACCGTGTCGATGGCGACCACGAGGTTGTCCTCGGTGATGACGGGGCGCGGGTTGGAGGAGTAGACCTGCTCACGAACGTCCAGCTTGGTGTTGACCCTGTCCACCAGCGGGATCACGAAGTTCAGCCCCGGCTGCAAGGTGCCCCGGTAGCGCCCGAAGCGCTCGATGTTGTAGCGCCGCGCCTGTGGCACGATCCGCACCGTCGAGGCGACCGCACCCACCACCAGCGCGACCAGGACCAGGACTATCAGCAGAAGCTCCATGTCGTACGTCCTTCCTAGGGCGAGAGCGACAGCGGGTCGCGCGGGTGCACGAGCGCCGTCGCGCCTTCGATCTCGAGCACGTCGACCCGGCATCCGACCGGGATGACCAGGTCTTCGTCGTAGGGCCGGGCCGACCATTCCTCACCGGCTAGGCGCACCAGGCCGTGGTCGAAGCTCACCTCCGCGAGGACGACCGCCTGACGACCGACCAAGGCATCGGTGCCGTCGCGCACCGGCGGCGGCAGAGCCAGATGTCGTCGCGCCACCGGCCGCACCAGCAGTACGCTGCCGCCGCCCGCGAGCACGAAGACGAGCGCCTGCACCAGCACCGGCGCGCCGAGCGCCGCGCTCCCGGCAGCGAGGAGCGCCCCGCCGGCGACGAAAGCGAACGCCAGCGTCATCGTGAACGCCTCTGCCACTCCGAGCAGCACGGCGACGATGATCCAGAAGATCGACCACATAAGCCCACCAGCCTCGGTTTCCCACCAGCGTACTCCCGCTGTGGTGACGGTCACACCCGATCAGTCGGAGTTGTTCCGTCCGTTCAGCAGCGGCAGACCCACCCACAGGGAGACGAACAGGATCAGCACCCCCGCTGCGGCGACGACCGCGATTGCGAGCGAGACGACGACGTCGAAGACGAGCAGCACGACGAGCGAAGAGACGATCGCGAAGCCCACCAGGCCCGCCCGGGCGCAGGCGTGCGAGGCCCGCACCAGCCACGGCCGCTGCCGGCGCCGGAACAGGATCCGGTGGAAGGAGACCGGGGCGACGATGAGGCAGGTGGTGATGACCGAACCGACCAGCACGACGAGATAGATCGTCTTCTGCTGGTCGTCCAGGTCGGGGAAGCGCGGCGAGAAGGGCACCGTCAGCAGGAAACCGGTCAGGATCTGCACGCCCGTCTGCAGCACTCGTAGTTCTTGGAGGAGCTCGTTCCAGTTGCGGGTGATGCGCTCCTCCGGCCGCTCGTCCGGGCCTCCTCCCTCGACCGGGCGACCGCTGGCGCCACTGGTCGCCATCAGAAGACCGGCCGTCCTCCAGTCACCCCGAGGACGGTCCCGGAGACGTAGGACGCCTCCGCAGGCGAGGCCAGGAAGACGAACGCCGGTGCGACCTCGGCCGGCTGGCCGGCACGCCCCAGCGGAGTGTTCGCCCCGAACTGCTCCACCTTCTCCGGCGCCTGCGTCGCGGGCTGCAGCGGCGTCCAGATCGGCCCCGGAGCCACGGCGTTCACCCGGATGCCCTCGGGCCCGAGCTCAGCGGCCAGGTTGACGGTGAAGTTGTTGATCGCCGCCTTGGTCGCGGCGTAGTCGAGCAGGCTGGTCGAGGGTTCGTACGCCTGGATCGAGGCGTTGTTGATGACGCAGCCGCTGCGCTTCTTCAGGTGCGGCACGGCCGCTCGGGTCAGCCAGAGCAGGGCGTACAGGTTGGTCTTGAAGGTCCGGTCGATCCGCTCGTCGTCCATGTCGGTCAGGCCCTTGTCGCGGGCGAACTGGTAGCCGGCGTTGTTGACCAGGATGTCCAGGCCGCCGAGCTCCTGCACGGTACGTTCGACTGCTTCGTCGCACGCCTCGCTCTCGCGCAGGTCGATCGGCATGGCCAGCGCCGTATGTCCGGCGTCCTCGACGAGCTTCGACGTCGTCTGCGCGTCCGGCTCCTCCTCGGGGAGGTAGGTGAACGCCACGTCTGCTCCCTCGCGGGCGTACGCGAGGGCGACCGCGCGACCGATGCCGGAGTCACCGCCGGTGATCAGCGCGATCTTTCCGTCGAGGCGGCCGTGGCCTTCGTAGCTGGACTCGCCGTGGTCGGGCAGCGGCTCCATCTCGCCGGTGAGGCCAGGAGGCTCCTGCTGCTGGGCTGGGAACTGGGTGTTGTCATCGCTCATGCCCAGTTCAGTACCCACATCGGACAGAATGGAAACCGTGAGCGGGACTGAATCGGTGATCGTCGACGGTGGTCTGGCCCTCCGGCATCGGGCGGACGGCCACCTGGAGCTGCGGGCCAACGGGATCTTCGTGATGGACACCCGCGAGACCTCGACCGAGAAAGCGCTCGCCACGCGCGCGCTCGAGCTGCACGCGCAGCCGCGAAAGGTGCTCATCGGTGGCCTCGGGCTCGGCTTCACTCTCGAGGCGGTGCTGACCGACCCGCGCGTCGAAGCAGTCACCGTCGTCGAGATCGAGCCGCGCCTGGTCGAGTGGATGCGCACCGGGCGGATCCCCCACGGTCCCGACCTGCTGAGCGACGAGCGCGTCCACATCGAGGTCGCCGACGTGGCCGCGGTCCTGCGGGAGAGCCGGCCCGAGGCGTACGACGTCGTGCTGCTGGACGTCGACAACGGTCCCGGCTACCTGGTCCACGACGCCAACGGAGCGCTCTACGAGGCGCCCGCGCTGACCCATGCGCGGCGGGCGACCGCCCCGGGTGGCACGGTGGTGGTCTGGTCGGCGGCGGAGGCTCCGGCGCTGCTGGAGGTGATGAGGCAGGTCTTCGACCATGCCGAGGCACACTCCTACCCCGTCGACCTGCAGGGGCACGAGGAGACCTACTGGCTCTACGTAGGCTGGCTCTCTACCGGCCGGGTCTCGCCAAGGAATGGCACCAACTAGTCAAAGGTTGAACCAGACATGGACGACATGAGCTTTCGCATCGAGCACGACTCCATGGGTGAGGTACGGGTCCCGAAGGACGCGCTGTGGCGCGCCCAGACCCAGCGGGCCGTGGAGAACTTCCCCATCTCGGGCACACCCATCGAGCCGGCGCTGATCCATGCGATCGGCCATGTGAAGGCCGCGGCCGCCAAGGCCAACTTCGATCTCGGCGTGCTCCCCGGCGACAAGGCCGAGGCGATCATCGCGGCCGCGGGCGAGATCTCCGAGGGTCGTCACGACGACGCGTTCCCGATCGACGTCTTCCAGACCGGGTCCGGCACCTCCTCCAACATGAACGCCAACGAGGTGATCGCCTCCCTGGTGGCGCGGGCCGGCCGGGACGTACACCCCAACGACCACGTCAACGCCTCGCAGTCCTCCAACGACACCTTCCCGACCGCCATCCACGTCGCCGCCGCAGTCGCCGTCAGCGAGCAGCTGCTGCCCGCGATCGACGTGCTGGCCGGCTCGCTCGAGGCGAAGGCCGAGGAGTTCGCCGGCCTGGTGAAGTCGGGGCGTACGCACCTGATGGACGCCACGCCGGTCACTCTCGGCCAGGAGTTCGGAGGGTACGCAGCCACCATCCGCTACGCGGCCGAGCGACTCGAGTCGGTGCTGCCCCGGGTTCGTGAGCTAGCGCTCGGCGGCACCGCGGTCGGCACCGGCATCAACACGCCCGCCGGCTTCCCGCAGTCGGTGATCGCCGACCTCGCCAACCGCACCGGCCAGCCGTTCACCGAGGCCCGCAACCATTTCGAGGCCCAGGGCACCCGCGATTCGCTGGTCGAGCTCTCCGGAGTCCTGAAGACGATCGCGGTCGGGCTCATCAAGATCAACAACGACCTGCGCTGGATGTCGTCGGGCCCCACCACCGGCCTGGCCGAGATCCACCTGCCCGATCTCCAGCCGGGCTCCTCGATCATGCCCGGCAAGGTCAACCCGGTCGTCCCCGAGGCCGTCTTGATGGTGGCGTTCCAGGTGATCGGCAACGACGCCACGGTGACCGCCGCCGGGGCCTCCGGCGCCTTCGAGCTCAACGTCGCCATGCCGGTGATGGCCCGCAACGTCCTGGAATCCATCCGCCTGCTCTCCACCGCCATGACCGTCCTGGCCGAGCGCACCGTCGACGGGATCGTCCCCGACACCGAGCGTCTGCGCGCCTACGCCGAGTCCTCACCCTCGATCGTCACGCCGCTGAACAAGTACATCGGCTACGAGGCCGCCGCCAAGGTCGCCAAGCAGGCCCTCGCCGAGGGCGCCACGATCAAGGAGACCGTCATCGAGCTCGGCTACGTCGAGAACGGCACCCTCACCGAGGCCCAGCTGGACGAAGCCCTCGACGTCGAGTCCATGACCCACCCCTGACCCGAGCAGCACCCGCCGAGAATGTAGTTGTGGGCGACGAAACTAGAGTTTCGTCGCC
>NZ_JACIXG010000022.1 GCF_014360585.1 Nocardioides sp. | reverse complement strand
TGAGACCCACCTCGATGGATGCGACGGGCCCATGCCAACAGAGGGCGTCCAGCGACTCCTTGTCATCGACGTAGCGACACAGAAGCTCTCTGATGGCTGTCGCGGCCGCCGCCAGCCGACTTGCCAGAAGCGAGGTGGCTGCGGGGAAGACCGAGGACAGAAGCTCGCAGTTCGGGCCCGACGCGGCCTCGGCGCGGAGGATTGAAGCTGCCTCGGTGGGCCCATGAGCTATGAGAAGACCCTGGTGGGCTGAATCCAACGCGTCGCCGACCAAGAAGCGGAGGTCGTTGACAATCCAGTGGCTGAACGACTGTCGAAGCACTTCTCGATCTGCAACGCCGAGAAGGTGTGCCTCAGAATCGAGTTGGTCGGTGAGGTCCTCGCACCAGTCTTGGATGATCGTCTCGATCATTGTCATGACGGCGGTGTGGACCAGCGCTGAAGACGCTGGCCCACACTCCTCTCGGATTACTTGCAGCCGCAGCGGCTGTCGAAGCTGTCGTTGGGCGTCACCCGACCGGGACCGTTCGGCGTCAGTTCACGCGCCTCGATGGGCGTCCAGTCTCTGTTGGACTCGGCGTCGGTGAACTGAGCGATGAGTTCAAAGTTCGACATGTGCATCTCCTGTGTGTGATGGATGGCCCCAAGGCCAGATGGCACTGCCGAACAGCAGCAGGTTACGTCCCGAGCCGGTGCCTGGCAGCTGGCTCGACCATAGTTTGTCTGTACGGACGTAATGGTCGGTTTGCGATGATTCGCCTTGCAATCGATCAGTCGCAAGGTCATCGTCGTCCGGGCGCCGAAGCTGGTCAACATCGTCGTGTGACCGGGCTTGGGCCGGCTCGGGCCGGCTCTGCTCGTGGTGTCGTCGCGATGGGT
This sequence comes from Nocardioides sp., assembly GCF_014360585.1. Classification (GTDB taxonomy): domain Bacteria; phylum Actinomycetota; class Actinomycetes; order Propionibacteriales; family Nocardioidaceae; genus Nocardioides. The sequence continues at coordinate 64,589 of NZ_JACIXG010000022.1, read as the reverse complement.
CGATCTGTAGGCTGCTGGGCATGGCCCGGGTAGCGATCGTGACAGACTCGACCGCGATGCTTCCACCCGATCTCGGGGATGCCGCGGAGCTGATCACATCGGTCCCGTTGCAGGTGATCGTGGATGGGACCTCGTACGACGACGGCGTGGAGGAGACCTCGCCCGAAGCGCTGCTCGCGGCCTTGGCCGCGCACAAGACCGTGACGACGTCACGGCCTTCGCCGGCGCTCCTGGCTGAGGTCTACTCCGACCTCGCGGCTCAGGGTGTCGAAGAAATCGTCTCGATCCATCTCTCCGCGGAGCTGAGCGCGACGTGCGAGTCCTCGATGCTCGCGGCGCGGGAGTCGCCGGTGCCGGTTGTCACCGTGGACACCCGGCTGGTCGGGCCCGGGGTCGGGTTCGCGGTGATGGCTGCCGCGGCGGTCGCGGGTCGGGGCGGGAGCGCTGCCGAAGCGCGCGAGGCTGCACTGGAGCGGTCCGCTGCCACCCAGTCCTACTTCTACGTGGACACCCTCGAGTACCTGCGCCGGGGCGGGCGGATCGGTGCTGCCGCCGCCCTGCTCGGCACTGCGCTGGCGGTCAAGCCGTTGCTCACGATCGAGGAGGGGCGGGTCGTGCCGAGCGAGCGGGTGCGTACGGCCGAGCGGGCGATCGCACGACTGCAGGCCCTCGGGGTCGAGGCCGGGGAGGACGCGGACGCGGTCGACGTCGTCGTCGCGCATCTGGGTAGTCCCGACCGGGCGGCCACGATGGCCGCGGGGGTCGCCGAGCAGCTGGACGGCAAGATCGACGGCGACGTACGCGTCGGGGTGCTGGGCGCGGTGCTCGGTGCGCATGTCGGGCCGGGGTGCGTGGCGGTCGTCGTCGGGCCTCAGCTCTGATTCCGGACCCTAACTCGGGCACCTTCTCGGGCCGGTTTCCGTCCACAGGGCCGGTTGAGGATCGGGTTCTCCACAGGCGCTGAAATCGGGCTCGGAACTGTCGGCCCGGACGCATAGTTTCGGCGCCATGCGCACCCGACCGACCTCTGACCACGCCGACGCCGTCGCCCGGCGCCTGGAGCTGCTGCGTGCTGAGCTCGATCCGCCGGGAGAGGGGGACGAGGGCGAGGAGGAGTGGCAGCCGCCGTGGTGGGACGGGCCCGGCGCGACCGAGACCGCCGAGCTGGACCCGTTGGTGCCGGTCCCGGGGAGGCATGCGTCTCGGCGTCAGGTCGTGATCTCGCCCGACGCGGTGCTGCCGGAGCCGTTGCGTGGGCGGGTGAGCCTCGGCCCGTGGCACCTCGTCGTCGTCTCACTGGCGCTGGTCGCCGGCTTGGCGGTGGCGTGCTGGTGGATGATCCGTGCCGACCCGGAGGTGGTGCCGGCCGCCCGGGCGGCGCCGTCGGCCTCTCCGCTGGTGCCGTTGCCGACCGACTCTGCCGCGCCCGGAGGCTCGGTCGCGGTTCCGTCGGCCGGGGCATCAGCAGGGGCGTCGGCGGGGACCGTGACGGTCGACGTGGAAGGCAAGGTGCCCAAGCCCGGCATCGTCGTGCTACCGGTCGGGTCAAGGGTGGTCGATGCCGTCGAGGCGGCCGGTGGGGCGCCTCATAAGCATCTCGCCGGCCTCAACCTCGCCGCCCTGCTCAGCGACGGGCAGCAGATCGTGGTCGGGGCGCCCAACGGTGGAGCGGGCGTCGCGGCGCCCGGTGCGGGTGGCCCGGCCGCCGGGGCGTCCGGAGCGGGAGTGAGCCTCAACGCGGCCTCCATGGAGGAGCTGGAGACCCTGCCCGGCGTCGGGCCGGTGACAGCGCAGGCGATCATCGACTGGCGCACCACCAACGGCGCGTTCACCTCTGTCGACGAGCTGCTCGAGGTCGACGGGATCGGTCCGAAGACCTACGACTCGTTGAAACCGCTGGTCACGTTGTGAACGACCTACGCCTCCCCCTTCTCGGGGCCGGGGCTTGGGCAGGTGCGTTGGTCGGGCCCCCCGTCGTCGATGGCGGACGGGTGGGGGTGACTCTGCTGGCCCTGCTCACGGTCGTCATCGGCGTCGGCGGCGGTTGGGCGATCCGGAGAAGAGCCGCGACGGCGCTGGCGTTGGCGCTGATGATCGCCGGGACGGCGGTCGTCTCGGGTCTGCACGCCGCCCGGGTCAGCGACAACCCGGTGGCGGACCTGGCCGCTCGAGAGGCGCAGGTGCGGGTGGTCGCCACGGTCACCACCGACCCGAAGGAGGTGACCGGCGAGCACGCGACCTACCAGCTCCGGCGCGCCAGCGTGCGGGAGGTCAGCGGCCGCGGAGTGGTCTACCGGCTGCGTACGCCGGTGGTCGTGCTCGGTGACGAAGCGTGGGCCGAGATCCCGCTGGGGGCGACGGTGTCGACGACCGGACGGCTGAGGGAGAGCGACTCGCACGAGGAGTCCGCGCTGCTGATCGCCGCAGAGCCGCGGATCGTCGCCGGCCCGGGGATCTGGTGGCGAGCCTCGGAGAAGCTGCGCGACTCGATCCGGGACGCCGTGGCACACCGTCCGCCCGACCAGGCCGCCCTGGTCCCGGCGCTGGTCGACGGTGACGACACCGGGCTCTCCGACGACCTCGAGGACGACTTCCAGACCACCGGTCTCACGCACCTGCTCGCGGTCTCAGGCACCAACCTGACTCTCGTGGTGGGCTTCCTGCTCATCGTCGCCCGGTGGGCCGGGGTGCGGGGGAGAGGGCTGTACGCGGTCGGGGTGCTTGGCATCCTCGGGTTCATCGTGCTCGCCCGCACGGAGCCGAGCGTCGTTCGGGCTGCCGCGATGGGTGCGGTCGGACTGCTGGCGATGACGCACAACGGGCGACAACGCGCTCTGCGTGGGCTCGGGGCGGCGGTGATCGGGCTTCTGCTGATCGACCCGGGGCTGGCGATCTCGATCGGGTTCACCCTCTCCGTGCTGGCCACGGCCGGCATCCTGCTCTTCGGGCCACCGTGGCGAGATGCGCTGCGTCGTTGGATGCCGCAGTGGTGCGCGGAGGCGATCGCGGTCCCGGCCGCGGCGCAGCTGGCGTGCACGCCGGTCGTGGCCGCCATCTCCGGCCAGGTCAGCCTGGTCGCGGTCCTCGCCAACCTGCTCGTCGAGCCCGCCGTTGCGCCCGCGACCGTGCTCGGTCTCCTGGGAGGTCTGTTCGGGCTGGTGTGGGATCCGCTCGGGATGGTGGCGGGCACGATCGCGACCTGGTGCGTCGCCTGGATCATCGCGGTGGCTCGCGTCGGTGCAGATCAGCCGACCGCGGCGGTCGGCTGGGCGACCGGGCCGCTCGCCCTCGCGGTCCTGGCCGTCGTCTGCGCCGCCATCGCCTTTCTGGCGCCACGGATCCTGCGGCATCCGGTCACCGGAGCGGCCGGATGTCTCCTGCTGCTCGCGGTGGCGCTGGTGCGACTGCCGAGTCCGGGCTGGCCTCCGCCGGGGTGGGTGCTCGTGATGTGCGATGTCGGGCAAGGAGACGCGTTGGTGGTGCGTACGGGGCAGGGGAGCGCGGTGGTCGTGGACGCCGGCCCCGACCCGGACCTCGTGGACGGCTGTCTGGACCGACTCGAGATCGAGGACGTCCCGCTCGCGGTGATCACTCACTTCCACGCCGATCACGTCAACGGCGTCGAGGGGGCCTTCGCCGGGCGTCGGGTCGGGGAGCTGTGGACCTCGCGTCTCCAGGACCCACCTGAGGGCGTGCGGGTGCTCGGGGAGACCGCGGCTGCGGCCGGAGTGGTGCCGGTGCCGGCTCCGTACGGAGTCACGACCAGCATCGGTGAGGCACGGATCCAGGTGCTCTGGCCTACGGGCGACACAGACACCCGCGGCCCCGGCGACGGCTCCACGGCCAACGACGCGAGCGTGGTCCTTCTCGTCGAGTCCCGCGGCCTGCGTCTGCTGCTGACCGGCGACCTCGAACCGGAGGGCCAGGACCAGCTCGCCGACGACCTGGCCGGGCTCGACATCGACGTTCTCAAGGTGCCTCATCACGGCTCGCGCTACCAGGACCTCGCGTGGCTGCGTACGCTGCGGGCGCAGGTCGCGCTCACCTCGGTCGGTGCCGCCAACGACTACGGCCACCCGGCCACGGCCACGGTCCAGGGGTTGGAGGAGAGCGGCACCACGGTCTACCGCACCGACCGTGACGGCTCGGTCGCGGTCGTCGAGTCAGGAGGCGAGGCAGCGGTGGTGACGCAGTAGGTGTCGGTGCTGTGTGGGAAGGTTTGAGCATGGCACGCACCGCCTCCGCATCGACTCCCACCGACACTCTGGCCGCCTCCGACGTCTTGGGTCGGGTGACGCTGGTGACGGGCAAGGAGGAGTTCCTCGGGGAGCGTACGGTCGCGGCCGCGAAGGCCGCGGTGAAGGCCTTCGACCCCGAGGCAGAGGTCTCCGATGCGACCGCCGCCGACCTGACCCTGGCCACGCTCGGTGAGATGAGCGCGCCCTCGCTCTTCTCGAGCATCCGCTGCGTGGTCGTGCGAAATTTGGAGAACCTGCCGGACGAGTCGGTGGCGGGCCTGATGGACTATGCCGGCATGCCCTCGGACGAGGTCGCACTCGTCCTCGTCCACGGCGGAGGGCAGAAGGGCAGCGGCACGCTCGCCAAGCTCCGCAAGCTCCCGTTGGTGACCGAGCACAAGTCGGTCGAGCTGAAGGCGCGCGAGTTCGGCAGCTTCGTGAAGGCCGAGATGCGCCTGCATGGCGCGAGCATCGACGAGGAGGGCGCCGACTTCCTGATCCAGGCGGTCGGTCAGGATCTCCGTGCGCTGTCCGCCGCGGCCAGCCAGCTCGCCGGGGACAACGACGCGAAGCGACTCGGCCTGGAGCACGTGAAGCAGTACTTCGGTGGCCGGGCCGAGGTGAAGAACTATGTGATCGCCGATGCGATCATCGCCGGTGATCGGGTCAAGGCCCTCGAGGAGATCCGCTGGGCCCTCGACACCGGCTCCTCCCCGGTCTACGTCCTCTCCGCGGTCGCCGGCCAGTTGCGCACCGTCGCCAGCCACGTCGCCGGCATCCGCGACAGCGGCACCCCGCCCTGGAAGCAGAAGACCGTGGCCGGCCTAGCCCGCGGCTGGTCCAGGGAAGGCATCGGCGAGGCCCTCCGCTCGGTCGCCAGAGCCGACGCCGACCTCAAGGGCGCCGCCAGCGACCCGGCGTACACGCTCGAACGCCTCGTGCTCACCATCGCCGCCCTGCGCCAGCGCTGACCCCCACGCCGAGGCGTCAGCCAGGTCGGCCGAGACGTCAGCCAGGTCGGCCGAGACGTCAGCATGGTGCCCACTCGGCCGACGCGAGTGACGCCTCGAGCGACGCGAGTGACGCCTCGGCGGGAATGCGAAAGCCCCCGCCACGGACGACGGGGGCTTTCGACGGGACTCACCTCAGAGAGAGGCAGCCTTCTTGGCGATCGCCGACTTTCGGTTGGCGGCCTGGTTCTTGTGGATGACGCCCTTGGAGACGGCCTTGTCGAGCTTCCGGGTGGCAGCCTTGGCGTTCTCGACCGCAGCGTCCTTGTCGCCGGCCTCGGCGGCGGCGGCGAACTTGCGGATGACGGTCTTGAGCTCGCTCTTGACGGCCTTGTTGCGCTCGTGCGCCTTGTCGTTCTGCTTGATGCGCTTGATCTGCGACTTGATGTTCGCCATGGGTGAATAATCTCCAGTGCTTCGACGTGTGGTGGTGCGAGCTCTCAATCCGGCCCCTCGGGGAAATGAGAGGGGAGAGGCCTACGCGAACACGCTTGCGGTCAAGATTACAGACTCGCGTCCCATGGCCTCAAATCGCCGTACCCGGAGTAGCTACTCCAGGGTAGGCTGTGGTGATCTCGGTCACGAGATTTCCGGGCGGGACCCCTGTTGTGACGCGGCTCGAGCGTCTAAGGTCCCCCGCGCGGCGGCTCTCGTGCAAACCGTCCATTGCTCACCCCTCACGCTCATACTGCAGGCCAGGAGAATCATGCCGACCCAGTCCGCGACCGATCTCGCATTTCTCGACGAGATGCCGGCGAACTTCGCCCTTCACTTCCTCAACCGCGTCAAGGCCACCCCGAATGCGGAGGCCTTCCGCTATCCCGTCGTCGGCTCGACGACGGAGGCAGGTGGTGAGGAGTGGAAGTCACTGACCTGGAAGGAGGCCAGCGACCTGGCCAGCCGGCTCGCCGCGGGTCTGGTCTCGCTCGGTCTCGAGCTCGAGCAGCGGGTCGGGATCGCCTCGACCACGCGCTACGAGTGGATCATCGCCGACCTGGCGGTGATGCTCGCCGGTGGCGCCACGACGACCGTCTACCCGACGACCAACGTCGAGGACACGGCCTACATCCTCGGTGACGCCGAGTGCCGCTTCGTCTTCGCCGAGGACGACAGCCAGCTCGCGAAGATCGCCGAGAAGGCTGCCGACCTCCCCGAGATCGTCAAGGTCATCACCTTCGAAGGGGCGACCGACGGCGACCGGGTCATCGGCCTCGACGACCTCGCTGCCCTCGGCGACAAGTACCTCGCCGACCACCCGGGCCTGATCGACGAGATCGCGGCCAAGATCACCCCGGACCACCTGGCCACGCTGGTCTACACCTCCGGCACCACAGGGAAGCCCAAGGGTGTGCGCCTGCTCCACCGCGCCTGGGTCTACGAGGGCGAGGCCGTCCGGGTCCAGGGCGATGTGCTCGGCCCCGACGACCTGCAGTTCCTGTGGCTGCCGATGTCGCACGTCTTCGGCAAGGTGCTGCTCTCGATCCAGATCGCCTGCGGCTTCCCGACCGCGATCGACGGCCGGATGGACAAGATCGTCGACAACCTGGCGATCGTGAAGCCGACCTTCATGGGCGCGGCCCCGCGCATCTTCGAGAAGGTCCACTCCAAGATCGTGATGATGGTCGAGAACGACGGTGGCGTGAAGAAGAAGCTCTTCGACGCCGCCTTCGCCAACGGGATCGCGCGCGACCGGCTGCTGCGCGAGGGCAAGCCGGTGCCGACCGGGATGGCGCTCAAGCACGCTGTGCTCGACAAGGTAGTCCTCAGCAAGGTCCGTGACCGGTTCGGTGGCCGCGTACGTTTCTTCATCTCCGGCTCCGCGCCGCTCAACCGCGACATCGCCGAGTGGTTCCGGGCCGCGGGCATCCTGATCATGGAGGGCTACGGCTCGACGGAGAACGCCGCCGGCGCGTCCGTCGGCACCCTGAAGGAGAACAAGCTCGGCACCGTCGGCAAGGCCTTCCCCGGCAGCGAGGTGAAGATCGGCGAGAACGACGAGCTGCTCATCCGCGGCCCGCACGTCATGCCCGGCTACCACAACCTGCCCGAGGAGACCGCCAAGGCGCTCGACGCCGACGGTTGGTACCACACCGGTGACAAGGCCTCGATCGACGAGGAGGGCTACATCACCATCACCGGCCGGATCAAGGAGCTCTTCAAGACCTCGGGCGGGAAGTACGTCGCCCCGCCGGCGATCGAGTCGAAGTTCGCCGCGCTCTGCCCCTACTCGAGCCAGTTCCTGGTCTTCGGCGCGAACCGCAACTTCGTCACCGCGCTGATCACCCTCGACCCCGAGGCGATCACCGCCTGGGGTGCGTCCCACGGCCTGGAGGGGAAGTCGTACGAGGAGATCGTCACCTCGCCGCAGGTGCGCGAGCTGATCGGTGGCTACGTCGACGAGCTCAACGCCGGGCTCAACCGCTGGGAGACCATCAAGAAGTGGGAGATCCTGGAGCACGACCTGACCGTCGAGAGCGGTGAGCTGACCCCGTCGCTGAAGGTGAAGCGGAAGGTCGTGGAGGAGAAGGAGCAGGCGCGCATCGACGCCTTCTACGCTTCCTGATCCCAGCCTCGACGCTCGATCAGCCAGTCCAGACACACCTCGCCCTGCCACCGCTGCATCCTGCGGAGGTGGGGCGAGGTCGTCTTCACCGGCTGCTCGGCAGCGGCCAGGAAGTAGCCGGCGAAGAGGGCCAGGACCGAGTCGATCGCCTCCGGCGCGGCCGTCGACAGCAACGGATGGTCGGACAGGAACGACTCGGCGTCGAGACCGTCGCCGCGCGGCCCGATGAGCAGCAGGAGCGAGTCGATCCAGTCCGCGCCGAGGACCGGCCAGGTCCACTCGACCAGCAGCACCCCACCGTCGGGGCGGATGAGGATGGTGTCGTCGCGTACGTCCAGGTGGACCAGCGTCTCACCGGCCGTGTGCTCCGCGAAGCCGGCTGCGAGCTCGGCCGCCCGGTCGGTGTGCGGGTAGCCGGCCACCCGACTCCACAACTCGGGATACGAGGCGTGCTCCTCGGCGAAGGTCGGCCAGCCGATGCCCGGAGCAGGGGTGAGCGCGGCAGCGGTCTCGACCAGCGCCTGCGAGACGACCTCGAGGTCCGCGGACGTCCAGGGCCGCGACGGCAGTCGACCCTCGACGTGCTCGAAGGCCAGGACCACCCACTCGCCGTCGTCGAACCACTTCAGCTTCGGGGCGGGGACCCAGCCGGCGAGCTTCTTCAGCTTCGCGGCCTCCTCACGATGGAGCGCCGCGGAGTCGCGCTGAGCCTTGGCCGAGGCCGCCTTCACGAAGTGCTTGGAGCCGTCCTCGCAGGTCAGCACAGAGGCGAACCCGGGGGTGTAGCCGGCGCCGTGCGACTCCGCAGACACCACCGGCCCGCCGAGCCGCTTCTCGATCGCGGACCTCAGAAAGGGGGGAAGGTGGGGCCACTCCAGGCGACGGGCAGTCTGTCCGTGCGGGATGTTCGTCGGGATCGCCGGTATCACGGGTACATCTTGGCCGGGAGTCTCCGGATCCGCTAGATGATCGATGCAAGGGCTGGGCGAGCCGATTCGCGCTCGGCGCTGCGCTCGCAAGGCGCCGCCTCGAAGGAATACCGGGTGCCTTTCGAGGGGCGGCAACGCCGCGAGCGTGGATGCCGAGTGTGAAGCGGCCGGTCAGACCGCGCATCGATCATCTAGATGCGGCAGGATCTCCCTACGACGTCGGAGGCAGGGTGAACCTGGTGCCGGGCTTGTCGCCCGAGAGGTCCCAGGCGGTGATCCCCGTGTCGCCTGTCGCCGCGTAGAGCTTCGCGCCGTCGGGGCTGAAGGCGGTCATCACCGGACCCTCGACGGTCCGCCCGGAGTCGACGAGCCCGGCCAGCGTACGTCGCTCGCCGTCGCCGCCGAGGGCCCTCGGGCTCCACACGACCGCGGTGTCGTCCGCGGCGAAGCCCACCGAGCTGTCGGCGAAGGAGAATCCGGCCGAACCGGTGCTGGGCAGGGTTTCCGCGACCTCGAGATCCTCCACGCTCCAGATGGTCGGTGCGCCGCCCGCGCCCGGACCCGCCAACCAACGGCCGTCCGGGCTCCACGCGGGGAGGCCCTCGGCGCCGGTCACCTGACCGGTCGACTCACCGTTGTCCGTGTCGAGGATCTCGACGCCCGCGTCGCTGGTGACGGCCAGCTGTGCACCGTCCGGGCTGAAGGCGAGGGCGCCAGCGCCCTCGACCTCGGCGTCGACGACCTCCTCGCCGTCGACGGTCCAGATCATGAGCGTGTCTTCGGTGCCGGTGCCTGCGACGAGCTTCCCATCGGGGCTGATCGCGGCGTCCTGGATCCAGCTCATGTCGGTGACGTCGTCCTCGTAGGGCAACCCGGTGAGGGTGCGTACGCGCTTGCCGCTGTCCAGGTCGACGAGCGCGATGTCGCCGCAGCCGCCGCCGGTGGCGACCAGCGACCAGTCACTGGCCAGAGTGATCGGGTTGCCTTCGAAGGCGACCTCGTACGTCCCGTCCGCGGTGTCCCACCGGCACAGCCCCGGCCAGCAGCCGGCCGCGACCGCGTCGCCGCTCGGGCTCACGCTCAAGCTGTCGGGGAACACCGCACCGGGGGCGACAGCAGCCGGGCGGAGCATCGCGGACGACGAGCAGGACGCGCCCTCGCTGGCGGAACAACCGGTGAGCAGCGCGGCAAGCAGGATTCCGGATAAGGGCAGTACGGGTCTCATTCAGGGGCCTTCCGCGACCGGTTCAGTGGGCGACGAGCTGGGTGGCGTCGAAATGGTAGACGCCGCCGTCGGTCGTTTCGTGGCGCTGATCAGATCGGTACGTGGTCACTTCGACTCCTCCAGGAGGCGGTTGAACTCCTCCTCGGAGAGGTCGTTCAGGTAGTCACGGCCCGATCTGCGGGCGTCGACCTCGACCGGCTGGTTGTAGTACTCGTCGAACGAGTCACCCTTGCCGGTGCTCTTGTAGTCGTCGAAGTTCTCCTCCCACTCCTCGGCCTGGTCCTCGGTGATGCCGTCTTCCTTGTGCTCGTCGAAGGGGTCGTCCTCCCACCAGAACTGCCAGTCGTTCTCGTCGCGGATCGCCTCGTGCTGGCGACCGTGCCGGACCTCGTGGGCGACGGTGTTGATCAGCAGGCCGGGGTCGTCGAGCATGTTGGGGTTGAGCGCCATCTTGGGGCCACCGTCGCTCCAGTAGCCGTAGGTGATGCTGCCGTCGTCCCAAGTGTCGTTGGCCAGGTCGTCCCAGTCGATGTCAGGCATCTCGACGCCGCTCTCCTCGGCGATCTTCCTGGTCATCTCCTCCAGCACGGCTTTGCGCTCCTCGGTGCTGAGCGTCGCCCACTTCTCCGCGATCGCCGGGTCGATGTTGCCGTACTCGTCGCCGTCCTTGTTGACACCAGTCGGCAGCGCACGGGCGAGGAGGGCGTCGACGCCGGCGGCTTTGGCGAGGGCGTTGGTGATGTCTTCGGCGATCTCTTGGGCGGTGGTGTTGCGGCTGGCGCCCCATTCCTCGGCCTCGTAGCGGCTACGGAAGGTGGGCGGGGTGGCGGTGCTGGTGACGGTGCCGTCGTCGCTGACGTTGAATTCGCTGGTCTTGGCGCGGTCGAGGATGCCTTGGACGAGGCGTTCGATGGCTTCGACCTCGGTCTCGGCGTTGTAGAGCGCTTTCTGCATCTGTTGTTTGCCGGTGATGTGGCTGGAGAGGTCGGCGACCAGGGTGTTGCGGTGGCTGCGGGCGGAGTCGGCGGCGATGCCTGTCCAGGACTTGGCTACGCCGCCTGCTTCGAGTTCGTCGTGGCTGGTCTCGAGGTTGCGGAGGTCGGCTTTGAGTCCGTCGCCGGCGTCACCGAGGGGTGCTGCTTTCCAGGTCTTGACCTGGCCGAACGTGATCGCCATCAGACCAGCGCGGTGGCGTCGAAGTGGACGAGGGTCCCGTCGGCGCAGGTGTGGCGGTCGATGCGCCGTCCGTCGGACTCGAGAAGCTCCTGCTGGCCCGGCTCCTTCTCGAGGGCTCGGAGCAGGTCGTACTCGTCGTTGATCCGCAGCACCGTCCACGGGTGCTCCTCGGAGCCGTCACCGGTCGCCCGGATGCTCCGCAGGGCAGCGCTGGCGACCTGACGCTCGCGGGCCGCGGAGCGTTCCTCGCCGGAGCGCTCCAGGGCCGTCGCCAGGCGCAGGTGGGCCGACGGGCTGAAGATCGCCCCGGGCATGAGCGCCCGCAGCGCGGTCGCGGCCTCGGCGTAGGCGCCCTCGGCGAGCAGCTTGTCGACCCCGCCCAGGTCGAGATCGATGGTGAAGTTGGCGGAGTTGCGGACCGCGCGGCGAAGCGGCGCGAGCGTCTCGGCGCCAGGGTCGTCCAGGTAGGCGGTGACCAGGTCGGCGTACGTCGTCATTTCGACTCCTCCAGGAGACGGTCGAGCTCTTCGGGCGTCACATTGTCGAGATATTCGCGGCCGGTCTTGCGGGCGTCGGCCTCGACGGGCTGGTTGTAGTAGGCGTCATAGTCGGGGGAGGGGCTCTTGTAGTCGTCGAAGTTCTCCTCCCACTCCTCGGCCTGGTCCTCGGTGATGCCGTCTTCCCGGTGCTCGTCGAAGGGGTCGTCCTCCCACCAGAACTGCCAGTCGTTGTTGTCGTCGATCGCCTCGTGCTGGCGGGCGTGGCGCATCTCGTGGGCCACGGTGTGCAGCAGGTCGGGGTCGTCGAGCCGGTCGGGATTGAGGCGTACGGCTTTCTCGCTCTCGCTCCACGATCCGTTGCCGCTCATCGAGTCGTCCCAGATGATGTCCTCGACCTCGACGCCGTACTCCTCGGCGAGCTCCTCGATCTTCTGGTCGATGATCGCCTTGCGCTCGGCGTCGGTGAGCTGTGCCCACCGTTCGGCGACCTCGGGAGACGCCATCCCGCGCTCCTTGCGGGTGTTGTCGAGGTCACTGTCGGTGCCGGTCGGGATGCCGTCGGTGAGGATGGCGTCGACGCCGGCGGCTTTGGCGAGGGCGTTGGTGATGTCTTCGGCGATCTCTTGGGCGGTGGTGTTGCGGCTGGCGCCCCATTCCTCGGCCTCGTAGCGGCTACGGAAGGTGGGCGGGGTGGCGGTGCTGGTGACGGTGCCGTCGTCGCTGACGTTGAATTCGCTGGTCTTGGCGCGGTCGAGGATGCCTTGGACGAGGCGTTCGATGGCTTCGACCTCGGTCTCGGCGTTGTAGAGCGCTTTCTGCATCTGTTGTTTGCCGGTGATGTGGCTGGAGAGGTCGGCGACCAGGGTGTTGCGGTGGCTGCGGGCGGAGTCGGCGGCGATGCCTGTCCAGGACTTGGCTACGCCGCCTGCTTCGAGTTCGTCGTGGCTGGTCTCGAGGTTGCGGAGGTCGGCTTTGAGTCCGTCGCCGGCGTCACCGAGGGGTGCTGCTTTCCAGGTCTTGACCTGGCCGAACGTGATCGCCATCAGTTGCCGCCCATGACGCCGCCGGCGTTCGCTCCTGCGGTGGCGTCGGCGGCCTCGACCTCGTCGAGAGCCTTCTGCATCTGGGTGGCGAGCCGCTGCGAGCTGTCCGCAGCGGCTTTGGTCTCGTCGGTCCAGCGGTTGCCGAGATCGGACATGTAGCCGACTGCCTCAGCGCCGGGGATCGCGGCGCCCGCCTTGCTCAGATGGCCCGCCGAGTCGGACTTGCGGACGTTGCTCTCGGCTTCTGTGGCGACCGTGATGGCTGCCTTCATGTCCTTGGGGACGACATGGATCTCGCTCATGGTCTGGCTGGTCCTCCTGGGCCCGAACTGGAGACGGCTAGGCCGGACAGTAACGCAAGTCCGGGCCGCAGGAAGACGCTATTTAGCGGCCGGGTCGAGCGTCTTCGTGAACAGCGCTCCGCCGTCGATGTCGCGCAGCGTGACGGTGAGCTGCTGCGTACGTCCGTCGATCTCGACCTCGCCGAAGAACTGGAATCCGTCGGCGGGTGAGGTGTTCGCGGCCGGAGGAGCGGCCACGAACTCGGCGGCCGGGCCGAAGGTGGCGTCCAGCGTGTTGGGGCCGAAGGCGCCGGCGTTGAGCGGGCCGGAGACGAACTCCCAGAACGGGTCGAAGTCCTGGTAGCTGGCGCGGGCGGGGTCGTAGGAGTGCGCCGCCGTGTAGTGGACGTCGGCGGTCAGCCAGACGTGGTTGCGGATCCCGAGCCGCTTGAGCCCGGTGAGCACCTTCGCGATGTCGATCTCGCGGCCGAGCGGTGCGCCGCCGTCGCCCTGGGAGATGCCTTCCTGCAGGGTGCCGTCGGGGACGACCAGGCCGATCGGCAGGTCCGCGGCGATCACCTTCCAGGTGGCGTGGGAGGCGGCCAGCTCGCGCAGCAGCCACCTCGTCTGACGCTCGCCGAGCACGCCACCGTCGGCGCTGGTCTCCGCGTTGGTCGTGTTGGTGTTCTTGTGGGTGCGCATGTCGAGGACGAACAGGTCCATCAGCGGGCCGTAGGAGAGCTTGCGGTAGATCCGGCCGTCGGGGTCGGGGGAGGCGTTGCCGACCGGGATGTACTCGTGGAAGGCCTGCTTGGCGCGGGCCGCGAGGACGTCGACGCGGCGCTCGGTGTAGCGGCCGTCGTCGGGCAGGATCTCGCCCGGGTACCAGTTGTTGGTGACCTCGTGGTCGTCCCACTGCGCCACGATCGGCGTCTGGGCGAGGAAGGCGCGCCAGTTGTCGGCGAGCATGTTGTAGGCGTACTGCCCACGGAACTCGGACAGCGTCTCGGCGACCTTGTGCTTCTCCTCGGTGACGATGTTGTTCCAGACCCGCCCGTCGGGGAGGGTCACGGTGGAGGTGAGCGGGCCGTCGGCGTAGACGTTGTCGCCTGAGCTCAGGAAGAAGTCGGCCTCGCGCGCCGCCATCGCGGGCGCGATCCGGAAGCCACCGAAGTCCGGGTTGGCGCCCCAGCCCTGGCCGGCGATGTCGCCGGACCACAGGAACCGGATGTCCTGACGGCGTGCCGGGGCGGTACGCAGCCGGCCCAGCTCCCAGGCGCTGCCACGTCGCGGGTCGTCGGGGTCGACGGCACGGATCCGGTAGAAGTACTCGCGGCCGGGCTCGAGGCCGTGGACCCGCAGCTCGCCGGTGAAGTCGCTGCGCGTGGTCACCACCGGTCCGTTGACCGGGCGGGCCCGGCGGAACGACTCGTCGGCCGAGATCTCCGCGACCAGTCGGGAGGTCTTGTCGGCGCGGCTCCACAGGACGCCGCCCCGGGCGCCGACATCGCCGGACTGGACGCCATGGGTGAGGTTCGGGCGGTTGCCCCTTACGAAATTGGCAGGGCCGAAGTTGGCAGGGCCGAATGCGGTCGAGGCGGCGGTGGCGGGGGCAACGGTGGCGGGGATGACGAGTCCGGCACCGGCGGCGGCACCGAGGCCGAGGACGGAGCGGCGGTTGAGTGGGGTCATGTGCACAACCTGCCGATGCCGGCGGAACTACCGGTTAGTTCCGCGGGTCGTGTCGGTGAACACGTACGCGGTGGGGTGTCTGCCGCGGGTGAAAGAAATATTTCTTTCACCGGGATGTCGAGATCGTCGAGCGGGCTCCGAGAGAAGGGGTGAAGGCCGGAGACGCCGGCCGCAGCAGAGGAGCGACACGATGAACGACGACTACGCCATGCCCGCAGCGCCCGCACCGAGCCCGGGCATCCGTGCCCTGGACCGGCTCATCGGCACCTGGAAGGTGACCGGTGGCGCGGAGGGCGAGGTGACCTACCGCTGGATGGAGGGCGGCTACTTCCTGCTCCAAGACGTCCGTCTCGAGCAGTTCGGGCAGGTCACGACGGGGATCGAGGTGATCGGCAACTTGCGCCCATTCGGTGAGGAGCCGAGCGCCGACGTGCACTCGCGCTACTACGACAACACCGGCGCCACCCTCGACTACGTCTATGAGCTCGACGGCGACACCCTGACGATCTGGGGTGGGGAGAAGGGCTCGCCGGTGAAGTTCGTCGGCGCCTTCGACGCGACCGGCGACGTCATGACCGGGGAGTGGGACTACGCCGGCCAGGGCGGCTACGAGTCGACGATGACCCGCGTCTGACCCGCGCGCCGCAGCAGGTAGTCACGTTCGGCCTCGTTGGCGGTCATCTCCGCAGCCGCCCGGAACTGGGCGGCTGCGGAGGGGTCGTGCCGCTGGTCCAGCAGGTGCGCCCGCACCGCCAGGACCCGCTGCGCGGTCAGGGGGTCGCCGGCGAGGCCGTGCTCGGCGTCGAGCCCGTCCAGCAGCTGCAGGCCGACCACCGGGCCGAACGCGTGGGCCGCGGCGACCACCCGTCCCAGGCGGACGGGAGCGGTGGGCAGCGTACGTTCCAGCAGCAGGTAGAGGCCGAGGATCTCGCGCCAGTCGGTCTCCGCCGCGGACTCCGCGCGGGCGTGGACGGCCGCGATCGCGGCCTGGAGCCGGAACGGGCCGGGATCCCCGGACCGCCACACCTCCGCCAGCACTGCCAGCCCGTCGTCGACCAGAGCGCGATCCCACTGCGTACGGTCCTGCTTGGCCAGCGGCACCAGCCCGAGGTCCGGGGAGGTGCGCGCGGGCCGGCGCGCCTCGGTGAGCAGCATCAGCGCCAACAGGCCGGCGACCTCCGGCTCGCCGGGAGCGATCCGGGTGAGCATCCGGGTCAGCCGGATGGACTCGTGCGCCAGGTCGACCCGTCCCAGGTCGGCTCCGGCGGTGGCGGTGTACCCCTCGTTGAAGGCCAGATAGAGCACGTCGAGAACGGCGCCGACCCGCTCGGCGAGCTCGACCCCCTCGGGTGGCGTGAAGCGGGCGCCGGCCTTGCGCAGCGTCTGCTTCGCGCGGCTGATCCGGGTGCCCATCGTGGTCTCCGGAACCCCGTACGCATGGGCGATCTCGGCCGTCGTCAGCCCGCCCACCGCGCGCAGGGTCAGTGCCACCTGCCCGGTCCGCGACAGGGCCGGATGGCAGCACAGCAGCAACAGGGTCAGGCTGTCGTCGGTCTCCGCCGCCGGGCCGGCCGGAGTGACCACCTCGGCGATCCCGACCTGGAGCTCGCGGCGGTGGGCGGCCTGCTCTGAGCGGAGCAGGTCGACCATCCGCCGGTAGCCGATCCGGGTCAGCCAGGAGCGCGGGTTCTCCGGGACGCCGTCGCGCGTCCACTGCTCGCTGGCGTCCAGCAGCGCCTCCTGGACCGCGTCCTCAGCGGCTTCGAACCGTCCGAAGCGGCGGACCAGGGCGCTCAGGACGTACGGTGCCTCGGTTCGGAGGATCTCCTCGAGCGGTGCACGTCCGGTCATGTCGATAGAGACTAGTTTCGGGGGCTAGTTTCGGGACATGAAATACCTGCTGCTGGGATACACCCCCGCCGATGCGTGGGACGCCTCCGACACGGCCTCCGAGGAGGCCCTCGCCGCGTTCGCGGAGTACCAGAGGTTCGAGGAGGAGCTGGTCGCCAACGGCGAGCTGATCAGCACCGAAGGACTGGGGCATCCGGCGGTCTCGGTCACGGTGAGGCCCGGAACGAAAGGTCCGGTCGCCACCGACGGGCCGTTCGCCGAGCTGAAGGAGGTGCTGGCGAGCTTCGCGGTCATCGACGTGGCCAGCCAGGAGCGCGCGATCGACATCGTGTCGCGGATGGTCGCTGTCCTCGGGGAGCCGATCGAGATCCGGCCGGTGATGGGAGACGACTTCGCTCAGGCGTGACCCGCTGGGGTCGGGTGGCAGTATCTGCGGTGATGTGGCCGAGAAAGAACGCCTACCCCGCTGTGCTGCTGCTCCTGCTGGCACCCGTGCTCTTCGGGTGTGCCGGCGAGCCGGAGACGGGGGCGGAGACGGGGACGGGGACGGAGACCGCCTCGCCGTCGGCGCCTGCCGAGCTGGTGCCCGAGACGGTGCCCGAGGATGAGGCCCCGACGAGCGCCGCGCCGCGAGCACAGGAGTCGATCGAGGTGCCGACGCTGCCGCCGGCGAACGATCGCGGGATCGTCGAGGGCGGCGACGTGAGCTGGCCGCAGTGCCCCAAGGGGATGGGCATCAAGGAGCGCCGGACGCTGGGGCTGCCGATGCCGCTCGAGACGGCGGAGTACGTGGTCATCGGGCTCACCAACGGCCCCGCGTTCCATCCCAACCCGTGCCTGGCCTCGCAGGTCGAGTGGGCCAAGAAGAACAAGGTGATGACCTCGGCGTACGCGGTCACCTCGTTCCCCGACGAGGCCACGACCCGCAGGTACGGCGACGAGGGGCCTGGCGACCCGGAGACGAGGATCGGCCGGCTGACCAACGTCGGCTACCAGCAGGCGCTGTGGAACCTCGAGACGATGAAGCGCGCCGGGCTCGAGTCGCCCGCGGTATGGGTCGATGTCGAGCCGGTCGCGGTGTGGGAGTGGTCCGACGACATCGCCGCGAACCAGGCGGTGGTCACCGGTGTCGTGGCGGGCTATCGGGATGCCGGGAAACGGGTCGGGGTCTACTCGATCGAGGGGCTGTGGACGCCGATCGTCGGTGACCTGCAGCTGCAGCTGCCCGAATGGCGCCCGGCGGGCGAGAGCTCGCGGTCCGCGGCTCTGGAGCGCTGCGGCGGTGACTGGATGTTCCAAGGCGGTGCCGCGGTGATGGTGCAGTGGCTCGAGGACAACCGCGACCGCAATGTGACCTGTCCCGGCGAGTCGGTTCAGCTGCCGCTTTGGTTCCATCAGTACTGAGCGTGGGACAATCGAAAGAAGACGTACGTTCCCCCCAAGAGACCCCAAGAGACACAGAGCGAAAGCAGCCCGTGCCCACGAACTCCGCGCCGAAGCCTGGGTCCACCGACCCGGCGATCATCCGCAACTTCTGCATCATCGCCCACATCGACCACGGCAAGTCGACACTGGCTGACCGGATGCTGCAGCTGACGGGTGTCGTCGGCGAGCGTGAGGCCAAGGCGCAGTACCTCGACCGCATGGACATCGAGCGCGAGCGCGGGATCACGATCAAGTCTCAGGCCGTGCGGATGCCGTGGACGGTGGCGGAGGGCAACGAGGCCGGCGCCGAGCCGGGCACGTACATCCTCAACATGATCGACACCCCCGGCCACGTCGACTTCACCTACGAGGTCTCCCGGTCGCTCGAAGCGTGTGAGGCCGCGATCCTGCTGGTCGACGCCGCGCAGGGCATCGAGGCGCAGACGCTGGCGAATCTCTACCTCGCCATGGGTGCGGACCTGCAGATCATCCCGGTGCTCAACAAGATCGACCTGCCGTCGGCCAACGTCGAGAAGTACGCCGAGGAGCTGGCCAACCTCGTCGGCTGCGACGTCTCGGACGTCCTGCTCACCTCCGCCAAGACCGGTCTCGGCGTCGAGAATCTCCTCAACGAGATCGTGAAGCAGGTCCCGGCGCCCGTCGGTGACCCGGATGCGCCGGCGCGGGCACTGATCTTCGACTCCGTCTACGACACCTACCGCGGCGTGGTCACCTACGTCCGGGTCTTCGACGGCAAGCTGACCCACCGCGACAAGATCAAGATGATGTCGACCAGTGCGGTCCACGAGATGCTCGAGCTGGGGGTGATCAGCCCGGAGCCGATCAAGGCCGACCACATCGGCGTCGGGGAGACCGGCTACCTGATCACCGGCGTGAAGGACGTCCGCCAGTCGCGCGTGGGTGACACCGTCACCGGCAACAACCGTCCTGCCCAGGAGATGCTCGGGGGGTACTCGCACCCCAACCCGATGGTCTTCGCGGGGCTCTACCCGATCGACGGTGATCAGTACCCGGTCCTGCGCGAGGCGCTCGACAAGCTGCAGCTCAACGACGCGGCGCTGACCTACGAGCCGGAGACCTCGGGCGCGCTCGGCTTCGGCTTCCGGGTCGGGTTCCTCGGCCTGCTGCACATGGAGATCACCCGCGACCGTCTCGAGCGCGAGTTCAACCTCGACCTCATCTCGACGGCCCCCAACGTGGTCTACGACGTGATCATGGAGGACGGCTCCGAGCACGTCGTCACCAACCCGTCGGAGTTCCCCGAGGGCAAGATCCGCGAGGTGCGCGAGCCGGTCGTCAAGGCCACGATCCTCTCGCCGTCCGACTACATCGGCACGATCATGGAGCTGTGCCAGAAGAAGCGCGGCACCCTCGGCGGCATGGACTACCTCTCCGCGGACCGCGTCGAGATGCGCTACGTCCTGCCCATGGGCGAGATCGCCTTCGACTTCTTCGACCAGCTCAAGTCCTCGACCAAGGGGTACGCCTCGCTGAACTACGAGTTCACCGGCGACCAGGCCTCCGACCTGGTCAAGGTCGACATCCTGCTCCAGGGTGAGCCGGTCGACGCGTTCTCGGCGATCGTGCATCGCGAGGCCGCGTACGCCTATGGGGTCATGATGGTCGGCAAGCTGCGCGAGCTGATCCCCAGGCAGCAGTTCGAGGTGCCGATCCAGGCTGCGATCGGCGCCCGGGTGATCGCCCGCGAGACCATCCGAGCCATCCGCAAGGACGTCCTCGCCAAGTGCTACGGCGGTGACATCTCGCGTAAGCGCAAGCTGCTCGAGAAGCAGAAGGAGGGCAAGAAGCGGATGAAGATGGTCGGCCGCGTCGAGGTCCCGCAGGAAGCCTTCGTCGCCGCGCTCTCCACCACCCAGCCCTCCACCGACAAGTCCGCCGGGAAGAAGTGACCCGGCCGGTGCTCGAGATCCGGCCGGTCTCCGGAGAGGCCGAATGGGAGACCGTCGCCTGGTTGTGGCAGGACTTCCGCCATGACCTCGCGCCGATCGTCAACGGCTTCCCGCTCGCGGACGGCCGCTACCGACACGAATGGCTCGACGAGTATCCGGCCGACGACCGCTGCGGCTACCTCGCCTGGGCGCCCCACCCGAACACCGGAGAGCCTGCGCCGGTCGGGTTCGCGCTGGTTCGCGGCCTGGGCTTCGTCGAGCGCGTCATGCAGGCCTTCTTCGTCGTCCCTGCTGCGCGTCGTGGTGGCCTGGGGCAGACTCTCGCGCTCGACGTCATCGCCCGGCACGCTGGGCCTTGGGCTGTTCCGTTCCAGAACGACAACGTCCGGGCTATGGCTTTCTGGCGTCGGGTTGCTGAGCGGGCTTGGGGTGAACAATGGGCTGAGACTGTTGAGCCTGTTGCTGGGCGGGCTGATGTTCCTCCGGATCATTGGATTCGGAGTCTCTGACCTTCGCTGGTCTCGTTCGCTGGTCGAGCCGCCGCCGCTGGTCGAGCCGCCGGAGCCGCTAGGCGGAGGCGTGTCGAGACCAACACGGTTCGTCGGGGAAACCTCGCTTGGCGACCGTTTCTTCGTTTCAGGGTTCGCCGCCGACCCTTCCTTGAGTGTTTCTCGATCATGCGCCGCGTCAAGGACGGGCTTCGCCCGCCGGCTTCGCCGGCCGCTTCGCGGTCCTTGACTCGGCACCTGATCGAGAAAGATTTCGCCTATATCGGGGCGGCGGCGAGGGTGTGGCGCGGGGTTCAGGTTGCTTGTTCGCGGACTGCGTAAATTGGGCCTGACCAGCAGAAACAGGTAGCGCCTTCGTGCTCTTTGACATATAATGAGGCGTATGAACGAGACCGTTGACCAGCTCCTTGCCGGGCCGCCCTTGGGCGCGTCCGAGGCAGAGCTGGTCGACTGGATCAGTCGTCTCGAAGAGGTCAAATGTGTCGCTGAGGCCGTGCAGGCAGAAGCGGCGGTACGCCTCGAGGAAGCCACCCGGGCACGGCAGGCCGAGGCTGGGGTTCCGGCCCGGAAGCTGGGTGAAGGCGTCGCGTCCCAGGTGGCGTTGGCGCGACGGGTCTCACCCGCCAAGGGTGCCAAGCTGCTCGGTCTGGCGAAGATCCTTGTTGCGGAGATGCCGCACACGTTCGGGTTGATGAAGGCCGGCCTGTTCTCGCAGTGGCAGGCCACCATCCTTGCCCGCGAGACCGCGTGTCTCTCATTGGAGGATCGGCGCGTCATCGACTACCAGCTCTGCGCCCTCGGCCCCGATGGTGAACAGCCGGCTGTGGTGGCGATGGGGCTGCGGCAGCTCGAGAACGCAGCCAAGAAGCTCGCGGTCACCCTGGATCAGGAATCTGTCGTCGCGCGGGCAGCGAACGCGGAGAAAGACCGTCGGGTCAGCGTCCGTCCGGCACCGGACACGATGACCTGGCTCGGTGCCTTGCTGCCGGTCAAGGATGGTGTCGCGGTGTTCGCGGCACTGGACCAGGCAGCCAAGGCTGCGCAGGCGGCTGGAGACGAGCGAACCCGTGGCCAGGTCATGGCCGACACCCTCGTCGACCGCGTCACCGGACGCACCGCAGACGGCACGACGCCTCGGGTCGAGGTGAAGATCGTGATGACCGCCGACGCTTTCGCCAACGACGCCGATCAGCCCGCGATGGTCGAGGGCTACGGACCCGTCCCCGCTATCTGGGCGCGCGAGGCACTCGCCGACGCCGAGGTCTTCGTCCGCAGGCTGTACACCGACCCCGCCGGGCAGCTCGTCGCGATGGAGTCCCGCTCCCGCAAAGCCCCCGACGGACTCGCCGAGTTCATCAACACGCGCGATGGCGGCATCTGCCGCACCAACGGCTGCGATGCGCCGATCAGGAACGTCGACCACGCCGAGCGTTACGCCGACGGCGGCAAGACCAGCGCCGCGAACCTCCAAGGGCTCTGCGAAAGATGCAACCAAGCAAAAGAGGCCCTCGGCTGGCAGGCCAGACCAGGACCCGACGGCAGCATCATCACCATCACACCCACCGGCCACACCTACCTCAGCCCACCACCCGACACCTGGCGACCAGACCCACCGCCACTGTCCCAAGCCGAGTTCGTGCTGCGCGATCTGCTCCTCGACCACGACCTCGCGGCCTGAGAGTCGCTCTCCCAGAACGTTCTTCGGATCGGTGCTTGACCTTGACCCTGCGTCAGGGCTGCACGCTTCTTTCACGGCCCCGAACCGGAAGCCGAACGAGAACACCGATCAAAGGAGCGCACGACATGAACAACCTGCTGACCCGCATCATCGGCGACAAGAAGGACTGGAAGCGCATGGAGGCCCGCGCCGCCCAGCTCCCCGCGGACTACCGGACTGTCTACGGCGAGATGAAGAGCTACATGTGGCGCTTCACCGCCGGCGACGGGATGGACATCGTCGACATCCTCCGCGACGTCCTCGACCTCTTCGAGACCGAAGCCGCTGCCGGACGGCCGGTCGTCGAGGTCACCGGGACCGACCTGGCGGCCTTCTGCGACGCCCGGCTGCCCGAGCAGCCTGACACCTACCGCAACAAGCTTCGCGCCAACCTCAACGAGGTCGCACGGAAGCTGTCGTGACTCAGGAGAGGTCGAAGAAGGCGTACTGGGCGACCTTGTGCGGGAGCTGGACGACTGGTCCGAGGGTGAAGCCGTAGCCGACGAGCCGGACGATGGATGCTTCGTTCGAGGCGTCTGGCTCGACGACTACCCGGCGAGCACCGTGCTTGGCGACGACGGTCTCGAAGAAGAAGTCGATGACGGTCTTCGTCTGGCCCTTCCGGGCCGGGGAGTCGGCCAGGAAGAGGTGCATACCCAGGTCGCCGGGGCGGCGGTCGTAGAAGGTGCCGAGCTCGTCTACCTCGGGGTCCCAGGTCTGGAACAGGGCGACCGGATCGCCGTCGATCTCGACGATGTACGCGGCGAGGTGCGGCTGCTCCTGCAGCCAGGTGTAGATCTCCTCGATCTCCTCACGCGGCTTCTCGGCCATGCCCCAGAACCGGGCCCGATCGTCTTGCAGCCAGCCGCACAGCAGGTCGATGTCGGCCGACGGCGCCAGGTCGCGGATGGTCAAAGCTGGGGTTGTCAGAGCCATGTCTTCTCCTCGGTGAGCAGGGACCAGTCGGTGACGACGCGGACAGCGCCTCCGTGGGCCCAGGCATCGTGCTGGTCGGTGTGGTGGGGGCTGTCGGGGGATCCGCTGGCACCGAGAGGTACGACCCATCGGCTGTTGTCGCGGTCGGCCAGGTCCCAGGCGTAGCGGGCCACCGAGCCCCGGACGGTCACGGCGGCGCCTGGGATCCAGGCGTTGCAACGGACGGTGTCGGTGTCTCCGGGAAGTGGCGTTGCGGGCGCAGTCCGGGTGTGCGGGAGCTCGAACTGCTCCAGCGCGTGCAGCGGCCAGAACCGGTGGCTCTCGGGCCAGGATGCCGCCTCGCGACCGGCCCCGAGCACGGCCTTCGCCGCCTCCGCGACCAGCTCGCGCGGATCGAGCCCGAACGGGTTCTCAGCGGCCAGGATGACGTGCAGCGCGCCGGCCACCCGCGCCGGCAGGCTGAACCAGGGCTCGTAGAGAGGTCCGTGCTCCGACGGCTCCCGCAGCGGCGCGAGGACCGGCGCCGCACAGATCCGGTCGACGACCTCGGCACGCAGTGCGGCGTACCAGGCGGCGCCCGCCGAGCCGTCCATCGCACCGTCCCACTCGGCCAGCGCCGGCGGCCGGAGGTCGGCCGGGACCAGCGCCAGCAGCTGCTCCCCTGCGGTCTGGGTGGTGTCGGCGAGCACCGCCACCGCCTGCTCCGCGTCGAGCGGGCCGGCGTCGTCGAGCAGCTGTCCGATCCGGTGTGCCCGGAAGGGCGGCGCGAAGCCGGTCGCGAGCACGTCGAACTCCGGCATGCACCGGTCGTTGGCCGTCACCACGGCACCGGCGGCCGACGCCGTACGACGCGGCAGCGGGTCGACCCAGCCGGCCCACTCCCCTGCCGCGTCACGCCGCGGCACCCGGCCGCCGACCGTGTGGACGACGGCGCCGGTCACGTCCGCGATCACCCAGTTGTTGACCGGCTCGACCCAGTGGGCGACCGCGGCCTCCACGTCGGCGACCGAGCGGGACCGCAGCAGCGGCAGCAGCGCCCCGAAGCCGAGGTCGCCGAGCTCGTGGCCCGGCGAACGCAGCACCTGGCCCCAGCCCTCGTCAGGTCCGCCGAGGACGACCGGCCCGCGGTCGGTCTCCAGCACCTCGACCTCGACGGGCTCCTGGGCGCGGACGAGCACCGTCTCGACGGTACGCCGCACCACGCCACGGTCCGAGGGCAGATCGACATGGACGAGATCCTGGTAGTCGGCCATCGCGTTGGTGATCCCCCACGCGACCTGGCCGGCGTGCGCGAAGTGCTGGACACCGGGCACACCGGGGAAGGTCATCCCGACCACGTCGAAGGTGTCGTCGGGATCGGTGCACGCCAACCGAACCTGGAGGTAGACGTTGGGGGCCTCGAAGACCCGGTGCGGATCACCGGCGACGAGCGGAAGCCCGGACCGCGTGCGGCCGCCACCCACTGCGTACGCGTTGGATCCTCCGGACAGACCCTCGGTGCGGAACAGCTCGGCGTCGGCTCCCAGCACCCGGGCCGCCCGGGCACCGAAGAGCTTCGAGGGGTACGACCCGAACAGGATCTGCTGCACCCAGAAGACCGCCAGCGGCGTCCACGGCTGCCAGGTCCCCGGCGCCGGGCCGAGCCCATCGGGCCCGTCGAGCTCCGCACACGTCGCCCCGTACAACCCCGCGTGCACCCCGTCGACATACGCCGTCAGGAACCCCTGCGTCTCCTCGTCGAGCCGCTCGAACGCCTCCCGAGCCACCGCCGCCAGCCGGGCACGGCGGGAGAAGGTGTCCCACTCCAGCCCGGCCGGACCGAGCAGCTCGGCGGTGCGGCCCTCCGCGCGCAGCCGCTCGATCTCCAGCTGCCAGGCCCGGTCCCGCGCGGTGGCCCAGCCCTGCAGCCGGGCCACCTCGGTCAGCGAGGCACCGCGTACGTGCGGGATGCCCCACTCGTCCCTCGAGAGACTCATGCGATCGGGTTGGCCAGCGTGCCGGCGAACATGAGCGACTCGGCCTGGTCGGTGATGTCGACCATCTGCAGCGTGTTGCGCAGCTGGAGCCGGTTGAGGCACGAGTGACGGAACCGCGGGCGGAGGAAGTCGTAGCGTGCGGCCGCGTCGGCCAGCTCCGGATGGTCGGCGGCATGGTCGACGATGCAGGCTCGCGCCTCGGCCCAGAACTCGGTCTCCGGCAGCACGCCCTCATCATCGAGGATGGCGGCGACGTAGCGCAGCACTCCGTCGAAGATGTCGGTGTGGACCGCCAGCGCCTTGACGTCGTCGGGGAAATCGCCGCGGATCCGGGAGACCTCCTCGGGCAGCGGCAGGTCGCCCATCACCGCCACCTCCTCGCCGATGTCCTTCATGAACATCCGCACCGGGACGTGGTCGCGCAGCACCATCACCAGGTTCTCGCCGTGCGGCATGAAGGCCAGGTCGTACGCCAGCAGGCAGTGCACCAGCGGGCGCAGGTACGCGTCGAGGTAGCTGCGGACCCACTCGCGGGCCGGCAGCCCGGAGGCATGAACCAGCTCGGCCGCGTACGAAGCGCCGGCGGCGTCGCGATGGAGCAGCGCCGCCATCGTCGCGCACCGCTCGCCCTCGGCCAGCCGCGGCACGGGCGACTCCCGCCACAGCGCCGCGATCATCTTCCGGTAGGGCGAGGGGCTCGGCAGGGCATGGAAGACGTCGCCGGTCCAGCCGATCGAGGCGAGCTCACGCAGCACCCCGAAGCCGCGCTCCTTCAGCTCCGCGTCGCCCTCGACCAGGTCGGCGACCCAGTCGTTGATGACCGGGGTCGCGGCCATGTAGGCCGGCGAGAGCCCCCGCATGAACCCCATGTTCTGGATCGACAGCGCGGTCTTGACGTAGTGCCGCTCCGGCCGGCTGGTGTTGAAGTACGTCCGGATCGACTGCTGCGGGCGGTGGACGTCCTCCCCCTCGCCGACCAGCACCAGCCGACGGGCGGCGACGTCGGCCGCAAAGGTGACCGCCAGCTTGTGGCGCCACTGCCACGGGTGGACGGGCAGGTAGCGGAAATCGTTCGGGTCGAGCCCGAGCCCACGCAGCCTCGCCGCGAACCGGGCCAGCGTCGCCTCGCCGAGCTCGGCCTCGTAGAGCTCCTGCTCGCCCTGTCCACGGCCCAGGGCCAGGTGGGACTGGTCGCGCGACACGGCCACCCACAGCAGGCTCAGGTCGTTGCTCGTCTCCGGCGCCCAGCGGGCGTGGTCGTCGATATCGAAGCCGATCCGGCCGTTGTTGGCGACGAAGGCGGGGTGGCCCTCGCTCATCGCGCCCTCGACGCTCTGGTGGTCGGCGTCGACCAGGTCGGCGGCGGTCAGCGTCTGGTGCTCGAGCTTCCAGCAGGACGAGGCGATGGTGGCCGCCAGCTCCTCCAGGTAGGTCGGCAGCAGCTTCTCGGGGATGCCCAGCTCGGGGGCGAACTCGGCGACGAACACCTGGGCATCGACGTCGGCCTCGGCATCAGCCGTCCGCCGCACGATCGAGGCGGGGTCCACCACCCAGTGGTCCAGCAGGAAGCGGCGCGCAGAGAAGGAGTAGGTCGAGGACGGCCCGCTCAGCTCCCAGCCCTCATCGGTGGCGACCGGGGCGATCAGCCGCTCGTGGCTGAACTCCGCGATCGCCTTCGCGACCAGATGCCGGTGGGCGATGCGCAGGTTCTCAGGACGCAGGTGGGCGGCGGCGTACATCTCTCGGGTGCAGACCGAGAACATCGCGGTCTTCTCGCCGATCCTGATCTGGCGCAGCTCGACGAAGCCGGCCTCGGTGTTCTTGCGGCGGATCGCCTCGTTGCGTACGTCCGGCTCGACCACCACGCGACGGACCCCCGGATCGGCGAAGCAGTGCCGCATGACCGCTCGGAAGACGCGGGTCGTGAAGCCTGAGACCGGCTCGCCGGAGGCCGGCGCGACGAGGACGTGCATGCCCAGGTCTCCGGAAGCCAGATCGGGCAGGCCGACGATGCCGCCGAGCTCGCTGCGGGCGGGGTCGTAGGTCTCGACCAGGAACGCGGGCACGCCGTCGACCCGGCCGAGCCAGGCGTCGTGGTGCGGGTGCCGGTCGATGCGTGCGTACTCGCCGGCGACGTCCTCCAGCGAGGCGTCCAGCATCATCCAGTACGCCGAGCGCGGGTGGGTCACCCACGAGTGGACGGTCGCGAGGTGGGTCTCGATCTCGAGCGGTTCGATCGTGATCCTCATCGGGTCTCCTCCGTAGGCTGAATCTTGAACCGGTCTGGCACGCCGAACTCCTGGAACGCGACGCGCTTCTCGACCGGGTACGGCTCGCGGCCGAGGATGGCGGCGAGGATCACCGAGCTGCGGTAGGCACCCATGCCGAGGTCGGGAGCGACGAAGCCGTGGGTGTGCTCCTCGCCGTTCTGCACCCAGACCTCGCGGTCGGCGTGGTCGACGGAGAAGGTCGAGCTGGCGGCGTAGCGGCCCTGCTCGTCCAGGCGGAGCCGGTCGCGGACGGGCTCGAGGAAGGCCGGGATACCGGCGCGATAGCCGGTGGCGAGGACGAGCGCCTCGGTGTCCATCTCGTAGTCCTCCTCCTGCTCCACATGGCGCAGCGCGAGGTGATAGCCCTCGTCCGTGCGGGTCACGCCGCGCACCTCGGTGTTGGTCAGCAGCGTGGTCCCGGCGACGCCGCCACCTCCCTGGCCGACCGAGCGGGTGTAGAGCGCCTCGTGGATCGCGTCGACGGTGTCGCCCGAGATGCCCTTGTAGAGGCTCTGCTGCGACCTCAGCAACCGGTCGCGCTTGTCGGCGGGCAGCGCCTGGAAGTAGGCGGAGTACTCCGGGGAGGTCAGCTCGAGGGTGAGCTTGGTGTACTCCATCGAGAAGAACCGCGGGCTGCGGGTCAGCCAGGCCAGCTGGTAGTCGTGGTCGGGCTGGTCGGTCAGCAGGTCGAGGTAGACCTCGGCGGCCGACTGGCCGCTGCCGACCACGGTGATGCTGCGCCGGGTGACGAGCTCGTGCTTGCGGGCCAGGTACTCGGCGCTGTGCAGCGCCGGCCCGTCCTCCGCCACCGCCGACGCGGCGCACTCGGGCACACGCGGGCTCGTGCCTGTCCCGAGCACCAGCCGCCTGGTCAGATGCCTCTCGCCGGTGGCGGTCGTGACGACGTACGTCTCCCCGTCGTGCTCGACGGAGGTGACCTGCTGCCCGAACCTGACGGAGTCGAGACGCTCGGCGACCCACTGGCAGTACTGGTTGTACTCACGCCGGTGGGGCAGGAAGCTCTCCCGGATGTAGAACGGGTAGATCCGGCCGCTCTGCTTGAGGAAGTTGAGGAAGCTGAAGCGCGAGGTCGGGTCGGCCATCGTCACCAGGTCGGCCATGAACGGCACCTGCAAGGTGGCGTCGTCGAGCATCATGCCGGGGTGCCAGTCGAACCGGTCGCGGCCCTCGAGGAAGAGGCAGTCGAGCTCGCTGATCGGGTCGGCGAGGGCGGCCAGGCCGAGGTTGAACGGGCCGAGCCCGATGCCGATCAGGTCGTGGACGCGGGCTGTTTCAGAGAACACGGTGGTGGGTGCGGTCATCGGGCGACCTCCGGAATGACGGGGCCGAGAGAGAGACCCAGCGCACGGACCTGCTCGATGAGCTCGAGCACGTCCTGCACGGAGGCCTTCGGATTGAGCAGAGTGAGCTTGAGGAACTGGCGGCCGTCGACCTTGGTCGCGGCGACGACACCGCGGCCACCGCTCCACATCTCGGCGCGGATCCGGCGGTTGAGGTCGCCGAGTGCCTCCTCGTCCAGGTGAGGATCGCGGTAGCGGAAGACGACGGTGGAGAGCTGGGAGGGCGCGACGACCTCGATGTCGGGCTGCGCATCCAGGATGTCGTAGACCTCGCGCGCCAGGTCGATCACGGACTCGAGGTAGCCGCCGATCTGGTCGGCGCCCATGGTGCGCAGCGTCAGCCACAGCTTGAGCGCGTCGAAGCGGCGGGTGGTCTGCAGCGACTTGTCGACCTGGTTGGGGCTCGTAGACTCCCGCGGGTTGAGGTAGTCGGCGTACCAGGAGGCGTGCTGCATCGTCGCCAGGTCGCGCACCAGGAGGGCACTGGAGGAGACCGGCTGGAACCAGGTCTTGTGGTAGTCGATCGTGATCGAGCTCGACCTCTCGATGCCGTCGAGCAGGTGCCGGTACCTCGGCGAGGCGAGCAGCCCACCGCCGTACGCCGCGTCGACGTGGAACCAGACGTTGAAGTCCTGACAGGCGTCGGCGATCGCGTGCAGCGGGTCGATGACACCGAAGTCGGTGGTGCCCGCGGTGGCCACGACGGCCGCGGGGACGAGACCGTCGACGACGCAGTCGTCGAGCGCGGCCCGGAGGGCGACGACGTCCATCCGGCGGTCGGCGTCGGTCGGGATGGCGATCGCGGCCGCGTCGCCCATGCCGAGCAGGCGCGCCGACTTCGCGATGGAGAAATGGCTGTCCTCGGAGGTCAGGAAGCGCAGCCGGTCCAGAGGTACGCCGCGGCGCTCCGCCTCACCGCGGGCCAGGAGCAGCGCCTGCAGGTTGGACTGGCTGCCGCCGCTGGTGAAGATGCCGTCGCGGGTCGCCTCGGGGTAGCCCGCACGGGCCGCGGTCCAGTCGATGAGACGGCGTTCCATGAACGTCCCGCCCACCGACTGGTCGAAGGTGTCCATCGACGTGTTGACCGCCGCGATCAGCAGCTCACCGACGAGGGAGGGGATGACGACCGGGCAGTTGAGGTGAGCCGCATACGACGGGTCGTGGAACCAGACGGCGTCCTCGAGCCAGAGCCGGCTGACCTCGGCCAACGCGGCGCCGCTGTCCAGAAGGGGATCGTCGAGATCGACCTCGGCGACCGGCTTGGCGGCCAGCTCGGCCGAGATTCCGGTGGTGGGGCCCTCGAGCGTGGCGAGCTGGTCCACGAGCAGCCTGATCGCTTCGGTGATGCCGCTGGTGTACTCACGAGCATTGTCGGGGTGGAACAGATGCTCCAAGTGCAGTGCGCTCACTGGTCTCCTTCATCGCGGGGTGATTAGGTTAGGCAAGCCTAAGTGAGGTTACCCTAAACGCACCGCCGCCAGATGAGCGGGTCAAAGAGAGGACGATCACACCCGTGCACCACTCCCCCACGCAGGCCCGTCGAGTGCTCGCCGGCTTCGCCTTCGCCTCCCTCGGCAACGGCCTCACCCTGCCCTTCCTCTACGTCTACCTGGCTCAGGTGCAGGACCTCGGGTCATCGACCGCAGGCTGGATGTTCGCCTGGATGGGACTGGTCGGGCTTGCCGCCGCCCCCGGGGTCGGAGCGCTCCTCGACCGCTTCGGACCGCGTACGGTGCTGCTCGGCGCGCTAATCATCGAGGCCGCCGCCATCGGCTCCCTCGGATTCGTCGACGGCACCGTGCCGACCATGGCGGTGCTCGCCGGCGTGGTGGTGGGCGCCTCTCCCCTCTGGCCCGGCACCACGACCCTGCTGGCCGGGATGGTCTCCGCCGAGGGCCGCGAGCGTGCGTACGGCTTCGCCTTCCTGGGGCTGAACGTGGGCATCGGCGTGGGTGGCCTGGTCAGTGCGTTCCTCGTCGACGTCGACCGCCCCGAGACCTTCCAGGTGCTCTACCTGTGCGACGCGCTCGCCTACCTGGCCTATGCCGCGGTCCTGGCACTCCTCGTCCGCTCCCCCGCCGGGGCCGGGGACGGCGCGGCTCAGGAAGAGACCGGCGGGACCTGGGGCGAGGTGCTGCGAGACCGTCGCGCGGTGGCGCTGGTCGGCTGCGGCGTGCTCGCGGTGACCTTCGGCTACGGACAGCTCGAGGCCGGCGCGACCGCCTACGCCGTGGAGGTGGCCGGGGTGCCGGCGACCGCTCTCGGCTGGGCCTTCGCCGCGAACGCCGCCGTGATCGTCTGCGGGCAGGTGATCCTGCTGCGGCTCACCTCCGGCTGGCGGCGTACGTCCGCGCTGGCCTGCGCTGTCCTGACCTGGTCGCTGGCCTGGACCGTGCTGGCCGCCGCGGACCTGATGCCGACAGCCGGCGCGATCGCCGCGGTCGTGGTCGGCCTCGCGATCTTCGGCCTCGGCGAGACGCTGTGGGCGCCGATCGTGACCGGTCTGGCGAACACCATCGCCCCCGACCACCTGCGCGGCCGCTACAACGCCTCCCTCGGCCTCACCCTGACCCTCGGCCAGATCCTCGGCCCCGCGCTGGCCGGCACCCTCATCGGCAGCGGACTCGGCCACCTGTGGGCGTTCGTCGTGATCGGCGGCACCCTCACCGCGGGCCTGGTGCTGACCCGGCTCCGGTTCCTGCTCACCGCGGCGGAGGACCGCGCCGCCCCGCAGGCCGAGACTATCCGCGAACCGGTCGACGTGGCCGCCGAGTAGGCGACCACGTCGATCAGGCGGCTCAGATCAGGCGGCTCAGATCAACTGGAGAACGGAACCGCCTTCGCGGCGTCGGTGTGCCAGTTGGTGCCGATCGGCTGGTCGACCTCCGCCGTGCTCGGCAGCTTCAGGGACACGGGATCCATGTCGCCCTCGTGCGCGGAGACGACGATCTCCTCGAACTGCACGCCACCCTCCTGCGGTCCGCTGTGCGGGTTCACCCCGGCGTACGCCTTGGTCGAGCCCGTCATCGTGATCGGCTCGCCCTCCGCCTGCTCGCTGGGCTTCACGTCGCCGGAGAGGCCCGAGCCGAAGCCGGCCTCGACCGTCCTGCCCTCCAGGGTGCAGGTCACGCCGGGCTTGGCGCTCGCCGTGATCAGGTAGTAGCCACCCGCCTGGGACTCCTCGGAGACGGTGAAGGACAGGTCGCCGGTGGCGCACGCACCGCCGGACCCAGCGGCCTCCTCGGTCTGTTCGCTGGTCGGCTCGCTGGTCGGCTCCGCCGACGGGCTCGGACTGCTCTGCTCACCCCCGTCGCCGGCGGTCTCGGAGGAGCACGCCGACGCGGCGAGCGAGATGGTGGCGGTGGCGAGGACGAGCGGCGCGAGACGGCACCGGATACGGAAGGGCACCTGCTGAATCTATACGGACCGAGCCGCGTCCTTTACGTAGCCGAGCCGCCCGCGCGTGGCGAGGATGACGACCGCCGCTCCGATCCCCGCGGCGAGCAGCAGCGCGAGTTGGAACTCGTCGGCGTCGACGCCGGGGAAGAGCTCGGTCGAGGCCACCGACGCGTAGTTGTTGACGCTGGTGTGCAGGAGCATCGCCAGCGGCAGGCTCGCCCCGGTGCGGTTGAAGACCCAGGTCATCACGATGCCGAAGGTGACGCAGAAGGCCGTGAAGACGAGCGGGGCGTACCAGCTCACCTCCGGCCCGGCCCAGTCGGTCAGGAAGAGCGGCATGTGCCACAGCGCCCAGATCGGCCCGAGCACGAAGGCGGAGCCGAGCGGTCCGACCTTGCGCTGCAGCCGGGGCAGGGCGAAGTCGCGCCAGCCCGGCTCCTCGGCGAGTCCCGTGGTGATCATCTGCAGGATGAGACCGGGGACGTACGCCACCAGCACGAGCAGCCACGCCTGCGACGGCGCCGCCATCTGCCCGCCGGTGACCTGGGTCGCGACGATGATCGCGGCCGGGACACCGAGCAGGATGCCGGCGTACCAGTGCCAGCTCGCCCGCCAGCGCCACATCCCGGCGACCCAGGCACGCAGGCCGGCCCGGCCGCCGACGATCCCGGTGACCAGGGCGGCGCTGCCGATCGGGCCGAGGTAGGCACCCGGGAGCATCCCCAGGAGCTGGCCGCCGATCATGCCGCCGGGGAAGGTGAGGTCCCAGACGCCCAGGCCGCTGTTGGAGAGGATGTACGGAGTCCAGGCCAGCCAGCTCGCCGCGAGGGCGAGCACGAAGAAGGTGGAGAGCTGGTGGCGGCGTATGAATGCTCGTAGGCCCTGATCCGGTTCGGTCATCGGCTGGGTCGCTGGTTGGGTCGCTGGTTGGGTCGTGCTCATGGTCGTTCCTTTCGGCGGGGTCGCTTTCCTGGTGGACCTGAACCTATGAACGGGAGCGAACCCGTCGCGCCTGGCAAAAGAGCGAACCTGCGCACTTGCATCTAAAGATGCTGGTGGACGGGACCGGTTGCGGAAAGGATGATGACGTGAGCGACGACGAGACGACCCCGATGGTGCCGCGACTGATGCCTCCTGTCGTGGTCTGGCTCCTCACCACGGCGCTGCTGGTGGCCTCGCCCGGTCTCGACTCCGCCGACGCCGAGATCGGCGGGAGTCCCGCGCTCGGCAGCGGCGGCTGGTGGGTCGCGCTGGTGGTGCTCACCGCTCAGGCGGTGGTGCTCCTCGCGCGGCGCTCGCGGCCGTTGGCGGTGCTGCTGGTCGTGGCCGTCGCCTCGGTCGTGCTCGCGGTCAACGGCGCGGGCGACGCCACCAGCCTCGCCTCGGCGGCCGTGCTGGTCGCGGTGTGGTCGGCGGTGACCTCGATGTCGCTCCCCCGCCGGGCCAAGGCACTCGCCGGGGCGCTGACCGGTGCCGGCCTGCTGGTCGCGCTCGGCACCTGCCTGAGCCAGACGAGCATCGGGCTGCCGGTCGGCACCGCGGTCCTCGCCGGTCTCGCCCAGGGTGCGGGCGTGATCGTCGCTCCCGCGCTGCTCGCCGCCACCGTGCATGCCCGTCGTGACGCGAGGTCTGCCCGGACCGACCTCGCGGACGCCGTCGAGCGCGAGCAGTCGGCCCAGATCGCCGCGGCGATCGCGCAGGAACGTACGGCGATGGCCCGCGAGCTCCACGACATCGCGGCCCACCATCTGACCGGCATCGCGGTGATGACCGGCGCGGTCGAGCGGCAGATCGACACCGACCCGGCGGGCGCGAAGGAGTCGGTGCGCCAGGTCCGCACCCAGAGCACCGCGATGCTGCGCGAGCTGCGTGGCCTGGTCACTCTGCTGCGGAGTCCGGGGCAGACCGAGGAGGCGAGCGGGCAGGAGCGCCTGTCCCAGCTGGCCTCGCTCGTCGACGAGGCCCGTCGGGCCGGGCTCGAGGTGACTCTCTCCACCCTGGGTGCCGCCGCCGTCACCGACAGCGTCGGGCCGCTCGCCCAGCTCTCCGCCTATCGCACCGTGCAGGAGTGCCTCGCCAACGCCGTGCGGCACGCGCCGGGTGCCCGGTGCGAGGTGGTCCTGGACGCCCGGGATCCGGCTGCGGTGGTGGTGACGGTGCGCAACGGGCCGCCGCCCGTGGCCCCCGTCGCGATGCCGCGTCGGCGCGGCCTGGGCCTGGTCGGCATGCAGGAGCGTGCCGACCTCACCGACTCGACCCTCGAGGCCGGACCGACCGCCGAGGGCGGCTGGCAGACGCGGCTGCGGATCCCCGCCACCGCGGCCGCGGAGGTGGCCGGATGATCCGGGTCATGGTCGCCGACGACCAGCCGCTGGTGCGTGCCGGGCTGCGTACGCTGCTGGAGACCGAGCCCGACATCGAGGTCGTCGCGGTGGCCGAGGACGGCGCTGCCGCGGTCGAGCAGGCGCTCGCGCTGCGTCCCGACATGGTCTGCATGGACATCCGCATGCCCGGCCGCGACGGCATCAGCGCCACCCGCGAGCTCTGCGGTCCCGAGGTCACCGACCCGATCCCGGTGCTCGTCCTGACCACCTTCGACATCGACGACTACGTCTTCGGCGCCCTCGAGGCCGGCGCCTCCGGCTTCCTCCTCAAGGACGCCGAACCCGACGCCATCGTCGCCGCGGTCCGCTCCGTCGCCGCCGGCCACGGCACCCTCGACACCTCGCTCACCCGACGGGTTCTTCGCGAGGTCGTCACCCGCAGACGTACGCAGCCGGTGACCGCGGCGCGCGCCAACGAGGTCCTCACCACCCGCGAGCTCGACATCCTGCTCCACCTCGCCGAGGGCATGTCCAACGAGGAGATCGCCCAGTCGCTCTTCCTCGAGGTCTCCACGGTCAAGTCCCACCTCGCCCGGATGATGCCCAAGCTCGGCGTCAAGTCCCGCCTCCAGGCCGCCGTGTGGGCCTATCAGTCGGGACTCGTCGAGCACTGAAGCGCTGGACCTGTGACCGTGGCCGATCAGATCAGGCCGGTCTCCTGCGCGACGTGGATGGCCCGGGAGCGGCTGTCGACGTCGAGCTTGGTGAAGATGTGCGCGAGGTGGCTCTTCACGGTGGCCTCGGTGACGAAGAGCGTGCGCGCGATCTCCTTGTTGGTCGCACCCCTGGCGAGGTGCCGCAGCACCTCGATCTCGCGATCGGTGAGCTTCGGCAGCGGGCTGCGCATGCCCTTGAGCACCCGGGTGGCCAGGTCCGGGGCGAGGACCATGTCGCCGGCGGCGGCACGGCGGATGCCCTCGACGATGACCTCGGGGTCGACGTCCTTGAGCAGATAGCCGGCGGCACCCGCCTCGATCGCACCGAGCACCTCGGCGTCGCGGTCGAAGGTGGTCAGGATCAGCACGACCGGCGCCGGATCGAGGGCGCGCAGCTCGATCGTGGTCCGGATGCCGTCGATCCCGCTTCCGAGGCGCAGGTCGCACAGCACGACGTCGGGGTGAAGATGACCGGCGAGGGTGATCGCCTGTTCGCCGGTGGCGGCCTCCCCGACGACCACCAGGGCGTCGCCTGCCTCGATCACTGCACGCAGGCCGCTGCGTACGACCGGGTGGTCGTCGACGAGGAGCACGGTGGTCGTCATGGCTTCTCCCCATGGATCGGCAGGTGGGCCGAGACCGCGGTGCCTTCCCCGGGCGTGCTCTCGACGTCGAGGCCACCACCGAGCTCCCGGAGGCGCGCCCGCATGAAGCGTAGGCCGTAGCTGGATGATCCGGCGCCGGCGTCCCGTTCCCAGGCGGCGACGTCGAAGCCGGCACCGTCGTCGCTGATGTCCAGGCGCACGGAGTCGTGGTCGTCGGTCAGCGTGACGACGGCCTGGGTCGCACCAGCGTGGAGACGTACGTTGGCGAGCGCTGACTGCGCGGTGCGGAGCAGCGCCACCTCGACCTCGGTCCGCAGCAGCGGGAGCGTGTCGTCGACATGGAGCTCGACGTGCAGCCCGGCCTCCTCGTGCGTGCGGTCGAGCATGCGTCGAAGCGCCGAGGCGAGGGCGGCGTCCTCGAGCTCGGCCGGCGCCAGGGCCTCGACGATCCGGCGTACGTCCGCGAGACTGTCGCCCGCCAGCGCCTCGACCTGCGCGAACGTGCGCGACGACTCCGGATCCGTGGTGCGGTTGCCACCGGCGTGGGTGAGCAGCCGGATCGAGGAGAGCGCCTGCGCGATGGTGTCGTGGATGTCTCGCGAGATCCGGGTGCGCTCGGCGATCGCTCCGGAGTGCCGCTGGGCGAGCAGGAGCTCGTCCTGCAGCTCGGCCATCTCCTGCTGGGCCTCCCGCAGCGAGGCGACCAGCCGTTCGCGCTCGGCGGCGTCGCTGAGGAGCTGCAGGTATCCGCGCGAGATGCCGAACGCGAAGACGCCGCCGATGAGCGGTCCGAAGACATCCGCGTAGCTGGTCGTGCCCCGGTGCAGGATCGGAGCGAGGACCACCGCCATGAGGATCGCCGCCGAGAAGACCAGGCCCCAGCGCAGTGGCAGAAGGTGGCCGGCGAGCAGCCACAGCAGGAACGCGAGCCAGACGAACTCGTCCGAGACCGCGACCGCGGCGACCCAGATCAGCGCGAAGCCGAGCAGCCACCACACCGGGAGACGCCGCGAGTCTGTCTTGACCGGCAGGACCGTGCCGGCGGTGTGCCAGCCGAGGATCGCCAGCCCCGAGACGATCGCGACCGGAAACGCCACCCCGTCGCCGATCGCTCTGCTGACACCGATCGCCGTCAGCACGACCGCGATGACGTGCTGCCCGACCTCCATCGCCCACACCGTCGAGGCGGCGGGGGCCTGCTGCGAGGCGCCGGGCCGCCGCCTCAGCGGCACGCGTACGACATTCATGTGCTCGATTCTCCCCCGGTCCGCAGTCGTCCCGGCCACCAGATGCGGTCGCCCACCAGGGCGAAGATCGCCGGCACGATCACCGTACGCACCACCAGCGTGTCGACGACGACGCCCACACCGACGATCAGGCCCAGCTGCCCCAGGGTGACGAGCGGGAGCACACCGAGCGCGGCGAACACAGCAGCCAGCACGATCCCTGCGCTGGTGATCACGCTGCCGGTGTGGGCGACCGCCTCGACCATGCCTGCCCGGGTGCCCAGCCTCGTCGCGTCCGCGCGGGCCCGGTGGACGAGGAAGATCGTGTAGTCGATCCCCAGCGCGACCAGGAACAGGAATGCCAGGATCGGCACCTGCAGGTCGAGCGCCTGCCGGTCGAAGACGAGCCGGCTCAGCCAGGCACCGGCTCCGATCGCGGCGACCGCGCTGGCGAGGTTCACCAGGAGCAGCACAGCCGGAGCGACCAGCGAACGCAGCAGCACGAGGAGCACCAGGAAGCTCACCGCGAGCACCAGCGGGGCGACCACCAGCAGGTCACGCTCGCCTCCTTCGCGCGCGTCCAGCTCGGTCGCGACCGCACCGCCGACCATGGCGTCCGCGCCCGCAATCGGATGGACGGCGTCGCGGAGCTCGGTGATCTGGTCGAGGCTCTGCTCGGTCCCGGGCGAGTAGGCGCTGGTCACCGCGACCTTCGTGAGGGAGCCGTCGTCCGTCGTCCCGGCCGGGCGGGCACGCACCACGCCCTCGATCTCTCCCACGGCGGCGATCACCTCATCGGTCGCCGGGGTGTCGGCGATGACGTATACCGGCTGGGCCTCCCCCGGCGGGAAGTGAGCCGACACCTTCTCCAGACCGGCAGCCGACTCGGACTGCACCCGGAACTTCTCGACCTGGTCGAGCCCGACCGAGGTGCCGAACAGCCCCGTGGCCATCACCGCGAGCAGCGCGAGCCCGCCGAGCAGGCTGATCGCCGGACGCTTCGCGACCCGGGATGCGGCCCCACGCCACGTACGTCCCTGGCCCCGGGCCTCACCAGGACGAGGGATGAACGGCCAGAACAGCCTGCGACCGCACACCGCGAGGAACGGCGGCAGCACGAACAGCACCGCCGTGACAGCGATCAGGAGACCGATCGCAGCCGGGATCCCCAGCCCACGGGTCATCGGGATCGTGGCGAAGACGAGGGCCAGCAGAGCGAGCACCACGGTCACGTTCGAGGCGACCACCGCCGGCGCCGTCTTCCGCCAGGCCCGGCTCAGCGCCGCTCGGTCGTCGTCGGTCTCTCCCAGCTCCTCCCGGTAGCGGGAGATCAGCAGGAGCGCGTAGTTCGTGCCCGCGCCGAACACGAGAACGCTGATGATGCCCGCGTCGAACTCGAGGTTCCACAGCGCCCCGGCGGCAGCGGTGACTCGAGCGGCCAGTCCGTCGGCGAGCGCGACCACGATCAGCGGGACCAGCCACAGCACCGGCGAGCGGTAGGTGATGATCAGCAGCACCGCCACGATCAGGACCGTCACCAGCAGCAGGGTGACGTCGGCGCCCTCGAACGCGGCGGCCAGGTCGGCTCCGAACGCCGGCCCGCCCGTCACTTGCAGGGTGAGCCCGTCCGGGGCCGACGCCGCGATGTCGGTACGCAGCGCCTTGATCACCCCTGCCGTCTCGGTGGCGTCGACGCCGACCGTGATCGGAGCAGCCAGGACCGCCGCTCTCCCGTCCTCGCTGACCATCGGCGCGGTGGCACCGGTCCCGCCGATCACCGGGACGAGCCCGGCAAGGTCCTCGAGGTCTGCCTCGGAGAGCTCGCCGCCGTCTTCTCGCGAAGCCACGACGAGCGCCGACTGACGATCCTCGTCCGGGAACTCCTCCAGGAGGCCGCTCACCTGCGTCGACTCCGAGCCCACCGGCGCCTGCCCGGACTGGTTCTGCGCCTCGACGCCACCGAGGAGCCCGAAGAGCGAGCCCATCACCATCACCGCGAGTCCGAGCGCAAGCCACGCTCCACGCCGCGAGGTCAACCTGTCTGCGAGATGCGGGCGAGCAGTCGAGCGCGCCCGGACCAGAGAATCTGCCATGCCTGAAACTCCACCAGTCGCGGCGTCTCAGATCATCGCGAGCAAGAATGAATCAGGTATCAGCCAAATGGCTGATGCCGCTGGGTCACCCCTTCGGCGCGATCACGACGCGGCTGACGACCGGCAGGTGGTCGGAGGCGACGGGATCGGT
Organism: Nocardioides sp.; assembly: GCF_014360585.1. Classification (GTDB taxonomy): domain Bacteria; phylum Actinomycetota; class Actinomycetes; order Propionibacteriales; family Nocardioidaceae; genus Nocardioides. The sequence continues at coordinate 25,442 of NZ_JACIXG010000022.1, read as the reverse complement.
CAGGACGACCTCAGCGGTGACCGGGCGCACGCCATCGGTGACATAGAGGTTGTCGATGCGGCCGCGCGGGGCCTCGGCGGGGTAGGTGAACCCGTCCCCGCGGCCGGCGACCTCCCACGCGTCGTCGAACGCCGCGGTCAGCGTAGCGATCTCAGGAGCGTCCGGGTAGGCGTTGAAGTCGCCGACCACGACCGCCGGGTCCTCGTCGACGAGGTCGACGATCTCGGCGGCCTGACGGCTCCGGATGGCCTGCGAGCTGTGCTCCAGGTGGGTCGAGTAGAAGTCGAGCCGCTGGCCGCGTACGTCGATGGTCGCGTGGAGCAGCCCGCGCTGCTCCTTGCCGTCCGCGTTGTGGAGACGGGTGTTCTCGCTCGCCACGATCGGGTAGCGGGAGAGCACGGCGGTGCCGTACTGGCTGCGTTCGGTCTGCCCGGCGGGCGGCGGGGAGTCGATGTTCGCGCCGTACGCCGAGTGCCAGCCCAGCAGCTCCGCCAGCGCCGCCGGCTGGTCGACCCAGCCGCTGCGTGCGGAGTAGTGCCGGTCGACCTCCTGCAGCCCGACCACGTCGGCCCCGCTGGCCTCGATGACGTCCGCGATCCGCTGGAGGTCGAGCACGCCGTCGGTGCCCTGGGCGTGATGGATGTTGAACGTCATCACGTCGACGACCCGAGCCCCCTTCGCGTCATCGGCGGCGGCCGGTGCGGGCACCGCCCACAACAGGGAACCCAGGAGTAGAAACGCTGACAGCAGACGGTGTGACATGGGGGAACTCACTCTCCGATAGAGGCCGAAGCCCGTACGCTACGGCCGCGACCGGTCACCTCGACGGCACGGAGACGAACGCCCCGAGAACTTCAGGTCACCCGTCCCGCTGGCGGGCGCAGGCCGATCTCGGTGAGTCGTCGGCCCCGCCGCCGGAGCAGGTCCTGGAACGCGGCCGCGAGCGTCGACGGCCGACGGTCGAGCCAGCAGGCGCCGATGTGCCGCACCGCCTCCGGGTTCGTCAGCGACACCTCGACGCAGCCGGTGGCGCCGTGCGGGTCGCGGGGCGCCAGGCTCACGCCGAGGCCGGCCGAGACGAGCCCGCGGAGGGTGGCGAGGTCGTCGCCCTCGAAGCCGATGGTCGGCGTGACCCCGCTGGCCTGGGCGAGATCCTCGAGCAGCGTACGCATCCCATAACCGCGCTTCATGCAGATGAACGTCTCCTCGGCGGCCTCCTCGAAGCTCACCCGGGCTCGTGTCGACAGGCGGTGGCCGGTCGGCACGACCAGGACGAGGGGCTCGGTGTGCAGCCGCCACTGGCGCATGCCGGATGCCTCTTCGAGCGGCGAGATCAGTGCGATCTCGGCCGTGCCGTCGGCGACAGCCGCCAGGCACCGCGGACGCGAGGTCTGGATCAGGTCGACGGAAGCACCTGGGTGCTCCTGGAGGAACGCCCTGACCAGCGCCGGCACGACCCGCTCGCCGAGCGTGCTCTGGAAAGCGAGGGCGATCCGCCCGCGAGCGCCCGACTCCTGGGCCTGCACCGCCTCGATGCCTGCCGTGGCCGCAGCGACCGCCGCCGCTGCGTGCGGGGCGAGAGCCTCGCCGGCCCGAGTGAGCCGCAGGCCCCGACCGTGGCGCTCGACCACGTCGACACCGAGCTCTCTGCCGAGTCGGCCGAGCATGCGGCTCACGGTGGGCTGGGGCATCTGCAGCAGATCGGCGGCAGCGAGCGTCTGCCCCGTCTCTGCCAGCGCAGCGAGAGCCGGGAGCATCGGCAGGACGTTTCGGGCGGTGGCATCCACATTCGACATGCTATGCGAATCTGCATGGTTTGACGGCTACCAATGCATTGGACGCACGGATTCCGAATTCATAGCGTGGCCGAGGTGAGCGGACAGGCAGGGGCCGAGACGGGGCATCGACGGGTGCTGGTCGCGCTCGTCGCGATCGGGATGACGACGTTCGTGCAGCTCTACTACCCGCAGGCGTTGATCCCCGCGATCAGCCGTGACTTCGCGGTCGACGCCTCGCAGGCCGCACTCACCGTCTCGGCGGCAACGATCGGGCTGGCCGTCGCCGCGCTCGGCTGGTCCTGGGTCGCCGACCGGATCGGCCGGGCCCCGGCGATGACGATCGCCGTCGTCACCGCGGCAGTCATCGGACTGGTGGTTCCGTTCGTGCCCTCGTTCCCCGCGCTCGTCCTGCTCCGTGTCGGGCAGGGCATCGCCCTGGGCGGCACCCCGGCTCTCGCCCTCGCCTACTTGAACCAGCAGGTCAGCCGACGCGCCGCCCTGTCAGCCGGGGCGACCTACATCTCCGGGACAGTCCTCGGCGGTGTGGCGGGACGGCTCATCGCCGCGCCGATCGCCGACGTGAGCGACTGGCGCCTCGCCGCACTGGTGGCCGGGGGCGTGAGCGCGCTCTGTGCCGTCGTCGCAGTCGTCGCCCTCCCGCGCGAGCGCCGCGGCCCGGCTACGACCCGGTCACGTCCGACGAGCGTGCGGTCGGGGATGCGCGCCAATCTCACCAACCCGGGCCAGCTGGCGCTCTACGCGCAGGCGTTCCTGCTGATGGGCGCGCAGGTTGCGGTCTTCAACTACCTCGGCTACCGACTCGAGCTGGAGCCGTTCGACCTGCCACCGTCGCTGACCGCCGTGATCTTCCTCGCCGGGCTCGCCGGCGTGGTCTCGGCCCGGCTGGCGGCCACGTTCGCCGGGCGCTTCGGCCGCAGACGCGTACTCCTGGCCTCATCGCTGACGATGGTCACGGGCGCCGCGCTGACGATCCCCGACCGGCTGACCCTGGTGCTGATCGGACTGCTCCTGTTCACCACGGCCTACTTCTGCGCACACTCGATCGCGTCGGGCTGGGTGGGACCGATGGCGACCAGCGGAATCGCGCAGGCCACCTCGCTCTACACGCTGTTCTACTACGCGGGTTCCAGCCTCTTCGGCTGGCTCGGCGGCCTCGCCTTCGCCGCCGGCTGGGCGGGAACCGCGAGCATGGTGATCGTCATCGTCCTGCTCGCGTTCACCGCCGCCCGCACGCTCCTCCCCCACCCCGCCGACGAGGTCGAGGGGCCCACCCCGACCACGACGTACGCCGCCCCTGGCCCTCCCGGGTGAGGCGGCCAAGCGTCAACCTGCGAATGCCGAGCGGCCTTGCATGGCAGAGGTACCGAGGTCGCTCTTGGGGAGCGCCGTCCCCGCGGCGACCGCCTCTGCCCAGGCCTCGGTGCTGGCGACCGCTGCCAAGTTGGACTGCAGGAGCACGAGCAGGGTCTGGTGCAGCTGGTCGGCGGAGACCTTGCCTGCCTCGTTGGCCAGGTGGATGGCACCGGTCGCGTCGGAGAGGATCTCGGCGGCCAGGCCGAGCTCCTCGGCACCGACCGCGGTGGCGATGTCGCAGTTGTTGGTCATGAAGCCGACGATCGTGACGGTGTCGACGCCCTGCTCGGCCAGCCATGCGGCGACGTCGGTGCCCGCGAAGACACTGCTCTTGTCCTTGGTCACGCGCTTCCAGGACGGCTTCAGGCGCCGCTCGATCTCCGGGTGCAGGGTCCAGCTGTGGCTTCCGGTGGCGAAGACCGGAGCGCCCTCGGGCAGCTCGTGCTGGACGACGACCACAGGCAGGTCCTGGCGCTCGGCGACATCCAGCGCGGTCAGGACGTTGGCGAGCGACTGCTCGCGGGACGGGGACTGGATCTGCAGGATCCCGTCGAAGTACTCCTGCTGGACGTCGACGACGATCAGGGCGCGGCGGGGCGTGGTCACGGAGGGTCTCCTCGGTTCGGTGGTGTTGTTGTTCCCCTCCACTCTGGCTCGCCACGAGCGGTTATCGTGAGTGGCACGAATGACACCTTTCGATGAGATTGGGCCAGAATGCGCATCGTCGTACACGCCTTCGACGGCATCACCATGTTCCATCTCGCCACACCACTGATGGTCTTCGGCGAGGTCGGCCGCCTGGGCCTGGCCGACGGCTGGGACCCGGTCGTGTGGACCGAGGACGGCCGCGGCGTACGAACCGCCGAAGGCCTCCGGGTCGATGACGTCTCGGGCCCCGAAGTCGTCGAGGAAGCGGATCTCGTGGTCCTGCCGTCGTGGCCGAGCGACCTCCCGCCGACCGATGCGGCACTCACCGACAGGATCCGCGCCGCGCAGGCGCGAGGCAGTCGCATCGCGGGCCTTTGTCTCGGTGCCTTCCCAGTCGTGGACAGCGGGATCCTCGACGGCAGAGACGTCGTCACCCACTGGGGCGCGGTCGAGGAGCTCGCCCACCGACGCCCGGACGTAACCGTCACCCCGGCAGCGCTCTACCGCGACCATGGCGACGTCCTCACCTCAGCGGGCACGGCATCGGCGATCGACGCCTGCCTGTCGATCGTGCGCTCTCACCTCGGCTCGGCCGCGGCAGCCACCGTCGCCCGCCACCTCGTCGTCGCACCCCATCGCGACGGCGACCAGGCCCAGTACGTCGACCGCCCCATCCCCGAAGCCGGCGGCGTCGGAGACCTCGGACCGACCATCGACTGGGCGCTGGCGCACCTCGACGCGCACCTCTCCGTCGAAGACCTGGCGGGCCACGCCGGGATGAGCCGCCGCAACTTCACCCGACGATTCACAGAGGTCACCGGCACCACTCCCGCGCGGTGGGTCCTGACCCGCCGCCTCGACGAAGCCCGCCGCCTGCTCGAGACGACGACCTCCTCGATCAGCCACATCGCCGACGCGTGCGGCTTCAGCAGCGTCGTGACCTTCCGGCAGAACTTCGCCGCCGCCTTCTCGACGACACCGACTTCGTATCGCCGCAGGTTCGCACCATCCCGGCCATAGACCCGAGAAAACAGTGGTGGACGCAAAGGGACTCGAACCCCTGACATCCTCCTTGTAAGGGAGGCGCTCTACCAACTGAGCTATGCGTCCGAAGCGCCCCAAGAATACGCGATCAGGGGCGGGCCCGAGAAACCGGGCCGTAAATGGAAGTTGAGCCGCTGACGTCTCGGGTCATCAGCGGCTCAACAGTTATAAGACTAGATCCCACCCAGGGCATATGAAAAGCGATGTAACCACCCTGTTAACACAACTTGGATGCTTGGTAAACCATTCGGTCAAACCACAGCGTGGAGCTCCCGCAGGTGCTCGTCGAGGTCGCGGCCGTCGGCGTTGGCGTTGTGCACGGCCCAGCGCAGCACGCCCGACTTGTCGATGATGTAGGAGGAGCGCAGCGGGGCCCCGGTGCGGTCGTTGAAGACGTCGTAGGCCTTGGTCACCTCGCCGTGCGGCCAGAAGTCGGAGAGCACCGGGAAGTTGAGTCGATCGGTGTCGGCGAACTGCCGCATGGCGTACATCGGGTCGCACGAGATCGCCAGGACCTCGGTGTCAAAGGTGACGAACTCGTCGAGCCGGTCGCGCAGCCCGCTCATCTCGCCGGTGCACACGCCGGAGAAGGCGAACGGGAAGAAGAAGATCGCCACCGCCTTCTTGCCGTGGAAGTCCGACAGCGTGATGTCGGCACCGAACTGGTCACGGAGGGTGAAGTCCGGGGCCGGCCCACCGGTCTGAAGTCCACTCACTGCCCTGCCACCCTCTCGCCGTTCGGTCCTGCTGCCTCGTCGTCCCAGGTCGCAAGCTCGCGCCGGAGCACCTTGCCGGTCGCGTTGCGCGGAAGCGCGTCGATCAGGACGATCTCGCGCGGAACCTTGAAGCGAGCCAGATTCTCCTTGACCCAGTCCTTCAGAGTCACATCGACGTCGCCCGCCTCGGTCTCGGCGCCAGGAACCAGCACCACGAACCCGCGCAACCGCTTGCCGAAGTCGGCGTCGTCGACGCCGACACAGGCCGCGTCGGCGACGAGCGGATGCCGCATCAGGCAGTCCTCGACCTCCTGCGGGAAGACGTTCTCGCCACCGGAGACGATCATGTCGTCGTCGCGGCCCTCGACGTAGAGCCGGCCGTCGGGCCCGAACCGGCCGACGTCGCCGGTGGCCATCAGTCCGTCGACGACCTCCTTGCCGCCACCGCTGGTGTAACCCTCGAAGAGGAGCCCGTTGCCGACGAAGATCCGGCCGGCCTCACCGTCGGGCACCGGCGCACCGTCGCCGTCGAGGATCCGCATCTGGGTGCCCCACGGCACCTTGCCGGCCGAGGTCGGCGCCTCGCGCAGGTCGACAGGGTCGGCGATCGAGGCGTAGGAGACCTCGGTCGAGCCGTAGACGTTGTAGAGGCTGTCGCCGAAGCGGTCCATCCACTCCAGCGCCAGGTCGCCGGGCAGCGCCGAGCCGGAGGACGCGACGGCCTTCAGCCTGGAGGCGATCGCCTCCAGGTCGAACGCAGCCAGCTTCTCCTCCGGCAGCGAGAGGATCCGCTGCATCATGACCGGGATGACCACGAACGAGTCGGCCTGGCCCTCCGCGAGGGTCGCCAACGCGTCCTCCGGGTCGAACCGGCGGCGCAGGATCATGGTGGTGCCGAGCAGCTCGGCGAAGAGCAGGTGGGCGATCCCCCAGGTGTGGAAGAGCGGGGCCGCGATGAAGCATCGCCACCCGTCCTTCATGGGCATCCGCGACATCAGCGCGACGGCGGCGTCGATCCCCGCCTCCTGACGCGGCGCCGACTTGGGCGCCCCGGTCGTTCCGGAGGTCAGGATCACGATCCGTCCGTGCCGCTTCGGCGGCGGCACCGGCCGCGCGTCACCGGAGACCAGCGACTCCAACGTCTCCGCCGGGTCGTCGGAGTCCACCCACGCGACCAGCCGCGGAGCCGAGGTCGCCGCGGACAGCAGTCCGGTGAACTCCTCGTCGTGGATGATCAGCGCGGGCTGGTCCCGCTCCAGCACCCCGACGAGCTGCGGTCCGGCGAAGGCGGTGTTGAGGTAGAGCGCGTCGGCGCCCAGCTTCGCGACCGCCAGGGTGGCGTCGACGAACCCACGGTGGTTGCGACACATGATCGCGACCCCGTCGCCCTCCCCGACTCCCCGGGCAGCCAGGGCCCGGGCGATGGCGTTGGAGCGGCGGTCGAGGTCGGCGTAGGTCAGCGACCCGAGCTCGTCGATGACCGCGGTGCGGCGTGGATAACGGCGAGCGAGGCCGATGAACCCACCGGCCGGGCCGGTGCCCCAGCGCGCCAGCGCCAGACCGGTCCGGGCGAGCCCGATCGGGTTGACCGGCCGGACGATGCCGGAGCCGGCCAGGATCTTCGCCGCGGATCCGGCGGTGCGTGCCTTGGCAGCCGTAGTCGAGAACACCGTCGGAAGTCTAGCCACGTGGTGGCGTCGCCTCCGTAGCAAACGAACCACAATACGGACACGGCGTCGCAGTAACCCAGTGGATCGCCCGTCCGCACTCACTCACGCGAGGCCTCTGGCGAGTGTCCGGCGATCCCGAGAATCGCGGACATCACGCAGGGGTCTTCGGCGCCAGCAGACGCGTCGCTGCCCAGTCCTTGCTCACAGATGCGGTGGTGGTCTGGGACAGTCCGGCGATGGGTGCCGCCTCGGCGATGTCGGCCGCGTCGACCGCACCAGGGCGGCCCACCTTCGGCGTCAGCAGCCAGATGACACCGCCGCCGACTAGGTCGGTCAGCGCGTCGACGAGTCCGTCGACGAGGTCGCCGTCATCGACGCGCCACCACAGCAGCACGGCGTCGACCACGTTCCCGTAGTCGCCGTCGACCAGATCTGCGTCGACGGAGTCTTCGATGGCGACCCGAAGCTCGTCATCAGTGTCGTTGTCCCAGCCCAGTTCCTGGATGACCATGCCGGACTTGAGGCCCAGCCGGTCCGCAGGCCCTGTGGCTGCGGTCGAGCTCACGTGTCGTTTCCTCCAAAGCTTGTCGTCCACGCCGCTTGCATGGACTTGGTTGGTGGTAGTCCAGCGGAGAACGCGAGTCCATGCAACCCCAAGCGCCTGTCAGGCGCTAGTTAACGGCGTGTCGTAAGCCTTTCATGCCCTCGGATCGAGCAGGTGCAGCAGTACGTTGCGGTCCTGTGCCGTCCCGGCCGACGGGTGCTCGGCGAGGCGCACCCGCGGCCCCTGCCAGTCGTTCGCGGACAGCTCACGGGAGAGCGAGGCGAGGTGGCCGACCTCCTCGATCGAACCGCTCCACCGGGCGGGACCGGCGTGGTCGAGCATCGTGGTGGCGATGGTGAGGACGTCACCGTCGGAGATGAGCTCGACGACCCGACCCTGTTGCGGCCAGTCGATCAGCGAGGGCGCGGTGACCTCCCACCAGGATCCGTGAGGCTTCACCGACGCACGGTGGGTGTGCCCGTTGAGCCAGAGGACCGCGCTCTCATGCTTCGAGACGGTCTGAACGATCTCGTCGCCGAGCACCCGCCTCTTGCCGTCGGGAGCGCTCATGTCGTTGTGCAGCGAGACCACGTCGTGGTGGCTGGCGATCACCGTGAGCCGCTCGTCGTAGTCGGTGGACGCGAGCACGGCGTCGAGCCAGTCCAGCTGCTCGGCGTCGATCGACCCCTGGAAGCCGCCGGCCGGGTTGACCGTGTCGAGGACGACGAAGGTGACCTGGTCGTTGACGTCGTAGCGGTAGTAGGGCTCGCCTCCGGCCTTGAACCCGTGTCCGGGCGGCTGCGCCTCGTCGTGCACGTGGGAGTCGACGAACTCCTGCAGCGTGGTCTGCCGGCGGCGCCGGTCGGCGGTCACCTCGTAGGGCTCCAGCTCGGCCAGCATCCCGAACGCCACCGGGTCACCGGAGATCAGGCCGGAGATGAGCTTCGCCTTGGCCTCGTCGGTCCAGTGCTCCGGCATCGCGATCGCCTTCAGATCGCCGACCGCGACCTCGCCGATGGCGGCGGTGCCCGGCACGGTCCCCTGCAGCAGCCCGTCGTGGTTGCCGTTGACGGCCAGCCACGGCACCTCCAGCCCGGGCGAGTCGATCGCGCGGCGGACAGCCTTCAGCAGTCCGGGGACGAGCGGGAAGCCGTGGTCACCACGGCGCATGTCGTACGTCTCGCCCTGCGGATGCCAGAAGCGCTTGTCGGGCAGGGTGGCGACGCCCTCGTAGTGCAGCATGTCGCCGGAGTCGGGCGTCAGCCGGCCACCGTCCAGCAGCGTCAGATACCAGTCGAGCTCGTTGAACTGCCCGTTGTCGGTGTTGTCGCCGGTCGCGATCGCCAGGTCGAGCGGGCCACCGCCGACCGGTCCTTCGGTGATCTCGTTGACCGCCTCGACCATCGCGGCGCCGACGTGGGCGGTCAGCAGCTCCTGCGCCCGGTACGTCCCGACCTGGTCGATCAGGTCGCAGGTCGTGCTGTCGGGGTCCATGAGCCGGTCCAGGACCTCGACCCGGGCCGGCGACTGGTGATCGCAGATGTGCATGTCGGACAGGTGCGCGAGGGTGAGCACGGGATCACCGAGGTTCTCGGGGCGCCGGGTGAGGTCGGTGCGCGAGACGTGGCGCTCCTGCGGGCCCTCGGCCAGGCGTACGTAGGGACCCTTCCGGCCACCCGCGACGATCCGACCGCTCTCGCTCGTGACACCCATCTACGCCGCCTCTCCTCAGGACCAGCCCCTGCCGTCCGTGCGCGAACGATACCCCCGAACGCCAACGGCTGGGACCTCAGCCAGCGGCGTACGCGACCCGTCGGTCGACCGCCTGCCCACGCTTCCAGGTCCGGAAGCTGTCCTCGTTGTTCCCGCGGCGCCAGTAGCCGGAGATCGAGAGGTCGCCGCGCGGGACGCCGCGCTCGCGCAGCAGGTAGGGACGGATCCGCTGCATCGTGACCTCGGCCTCGCCGTGCACGAACGCGTGCACCCGGCCGAGCAGCCAGGGCAGTTCCCGCACGACGGTGTCGAGGGGCGGGTCGACCGTGGCGTCCAGCCAGCGCACCTCGACCCCGGCCGGCGCGTCGACCTGCTGGAGATGCTCCGCGGAGGGCACCTCGATCACGGCGTAGCCCACGGCATCGGCCGGCAGCACCGCCAGCGCCGCCCGGATCGCGGGCAGACCGGACTCGTCGCCGACCAGCAGGTGCCAGTCGGCGCTGGGGTCAGGAGCGTACGTCCCGCCGGGCCCGCGCACGGTGAGCACGTCTCCTGGGCCGGCCGTCGCCGCCCAGCGGCCGGCGACGCCCTCCTCGCCGTGGTGCACGAAGTCGATGGCGAAGGTCCCCTCGGCGACCGAGGGGTCCAGCGCGGTGTAGGTGCGGCAGACGGTCGAGCCGTCACCGACCGGGATCGCCAGACGCACGAACCGGTCGGTGCAGACGCTGCCGTCGAACGCGGAGAGGTCCTCGGCGCGGAAGCGGACGCGGGTCATCCCGGCACTGAGACGGCGGGTCGCGGTGACCACGACCCGGGTATCCGGCTTTGCCTCCGGCTTGACCGCGCGAAACATGAGGGGAGCCTAACCTAAATTTCGAGAAATGCAGGTCGCGGCCCGCGGACTGGCCTAGAGTGTCGTCGTGCTCTACTCCGCCGGGTTCGAGTTCGAGTATGCCCTGGTGAGCGAGACGGGCGCCTTCCATGACTTCGGGGACCTCGACTTCGCCGCCCTCCAACACGCCCTCGCCGACGGCTCCGGCACCACCGACGAAGGTCTGGTGCGCGGTGACCTCGGCATCAAGAACGGCTACTGGTACCTCGAGGGGGACGAGCGGTTCGACCCCAACGGGGTCTTCACGTCGATGCTGGTCAAGGGGGTGGAGATCCGCACCCCGATCTGCTCGAACACCACCGAGGCCGCCGACCGGCTGATCGATCTGCAGACCGACCTCTCCGCGCGTCTCGATCCCCTCGGCCTGACCCTGGGCATCGTCGGCTTCAACCCGGTCCGCGAGGCGTACGTCCTCGACCCGCCGCTCAACGAGTGGGAGCAGCAGATGCGGGCCGAGCATCGTGAGTACGACCACGCCGAGGTCTCCAACCTGAGCTACGGCCCCGACATCAACCTCTCCTTCCCCGGGCTCTCCGCGGCCGACGTCGTCGAGGTGACCCGGCGGCTGACCTACTACAGCCCGTTCATGGTGCCGTTCAGCTTCAGCTCTCCCTTCCACGCCGGCCGGCCGTGGCGCGGCCCCAGCAAGCGCACCTACGAGCGCACCTGGCGGCGCGTGGCGGCGCGCTGCTTCGTGGGCTCACCGCCGGCAGGGGCGGAACCCACGATGGTCCACCCACCGCGGATCCCCCACGAGGAGGGACGCATCGAGTTCAAGGCCTTCGACGCCTTCCTCTCCCACGACCTGCTGCTCGCCGGAGCTGCCCTGACGCTCGGGGTCTGCCTCGCCGACGACCTCCCGGGGCTCGCCGACACCCCCAGCCGTGACCTGCACCAGCGCGCCGCCACGGCCGCCTTCGCCGATCCGGAGATCGCCGCCGGCGCCCGCGAGGTGCTCACCGCAGCCCACCGAGCCCTCGCCGCGGGGTCGACCATGGGCGCGGAGGCCGGCCACCTCGACCGACTGGACCAGTTGCTGCGCGCGGGACGTACGCCTGCCGATAGCCTTCTAGACGCATATTCGCGCACAGGCCTGATGTACCTCTCGGAAGGACTTCGTTGACCGATCTGCCCACCGACCTGCCCGCCGACACGACCACTGACCCGCTCGTGACACTGCCCGCGGAGGCCGATGTGGTGATCTGCGGAGCCGGGCCCGTCGGCGCCGCGACGGCCTACTACCTGGCCAGGCCGGGCCTGCGTGTGGTGGTGCTCAACTACGATCCCCCGGGCGATCCGGCGAACCTCGCGACCTACCGCTACTCCGGGGGCAGCCTCCGATGGACCTGGCCGGATCCGGTCAAGCGCGAGATGACGACCGAGACCGAGAAGTTCATCCGCGGCGCCGCACCGCAGGTGGATCTGGCGATGCTCCAGAACACCTACCACCTGCTCCACACCGGTGAGCTCATCCCGGCGCTCAACGTCTCCGCCACGCGGCTGGTCGAGCTGCTGCGAGACCAGGCGGAGGAGCGGGGAGCGCAGTTCATCGACGCTGTCGCCGTCACGGGAGTCCGTCCGGACGGCTCCGGGCACATGGTCGAGACCACCCGTGGCACCGTCCGCGCCGGCCGGGTCCTCGGCGCGATGGGTGCCGCCAACGCCTCGGTGTTCCCGCAGAGCAGCGCGGCGCCCGAGAAGCGCCAGCTCTTCGTGCTCGACCTCCCGGTGCCGCCCGAACGCGAGCAGATGCCCCACACGATCGTGCCCGTCGGCGACGGCTTCGGCTACGTCTTCCTCAAGCTGATCGACGACCGGCTGCGGGTCCTGGTCGGCCAGGAGGACATCGTCGAGGACGACGACACCTCAGGACCTGTCGACCACTGGTCGACGATCCTCGACCGCGGGCTCGGCGCGACCCTTCCCTGGCTCCGTGAGGCCCGCGTCGACGAGATCCTCTGGGGCGTCGACACGGCGCAGAAGACCCTCGTGGTCGACGAACCCGCCACCGGCCTGCTCATCGCCAACTGCGGCAGCGCCATCCGCTCTGCCGCCTGGCTGGGACGTACGCTCGCCGAGCGCCTGGGCGCCTAGGCACCCAGCTCGGCGCGGGTCGGCGGGTTGGCACCGGCGCGCGAGACGGTGACGGCCGCGGCGCGGACACCGTGGGCGAGCACCTCACGCCGGTCGCGCTCGAAGTCGTCCCAGAGCGCGTCGACCAGGCCGGCAGAGAAGGTGTCGCCGGCACCGATGGTGTCCACGACCGTCACCTTCTCGGCGCCGACGTCGATCCGCTCGGACGCGGTGATCCAGCTGGCGCCGTCGCCACCGCGGGTCACCGCGACCGCGCCGGCGCCGAGCTCGAGCAGCCGAGCCGCCGCGTCGTCGAGCCTGAGCCCGGGGTAGAGCGTCTCCAGGTCCTCGTCGCTCGCCTTGACCACATCGGCGTACGCCGCGGCCCGCTCGATCCGCGAGACGACCTCCTGGCCGGTTCCGGTCAGCGTGGGCCGCATGTTGATGTCGTAGAGGACGCGCACGCCGTCCGGGAGCCCGTCGAGCAGCGCGAAGACCGTCTCGGCGCCGGGCGAGAGCACCGGAGCGAGCGAGCCGATGTGAACGAACCGCGGCGTGCCCACGGCGATCTCGCCGAGCTTCCACTCCAGGTCGAAGACGTACGCCGCCGACCCGTCGTCCCCGATGGTGGCCTGCGCGGTCGAGGTCCGGGGCAGCACGTGCGGGTCGCACGCCATCCGCACCCCGGAGTCGGCCAGGTGCGTGGCCAGGGACTGCCCACGCGCGTCATCGGCGTAGGAGGCGGCGTAGCGCACCGGCCGGCCGAGCCGGCCCAGCGCGACGGCGACGTTGGCGCCGCTCCCGCCGGGATGTTCCCGGGTCACGCCGTCAGCCGTGGTGACGACGTCGACCAGCGCCTCTCCTACCACCAAGACGTCAGCAGCGGCATTGTCACGATCCAGGCTGGTCACGGCGGCAGATTAGCAACTCGGCGTACGAACGAATTTTCCGGGGTTGACCAGCAGAAACCGCCTACTGTCCAGTAACCCACCGCGGATGGGCGACCGCTCCAGACCGCGTGCGACCATTGAGGATGTGACCGATGAATCCACCGAGACGACTGGTGGTCCGCAGGGCCCTACCCCCGCCCAGCCGACCGTAATCCACGAGGGTCTACCGACCCAGCTTCCGGACATTGATCCCGAAGAGACCAGTGAGTGGCTCGGCTCCTTCGACGCGATGCTCGAGACGAGCGGGCGCGATCGGGCCCGCTACGTCATGCTGCGTCTTCTGGAGCGTGCCCGCGAGCAGTCCGTCGGCGTCCCTGCCCTGCGAAGCACCGACTACATCAACACCATCCCCTCCGACCGCGAGCCGTGGTTCCCGGGCGATGAGGACATCGAGCGACGCATCCGCGCCTTCATCCGCTGGAACGCCGCTGTCATGGTCTCCTCCGCCAACCGCAAGGGCCTCGAGGTGGGCGGCCACATCGCCACCTACCAGTCCTCCGCGAGCCTCTACGAGGTCGGCTTCAACCACTTCTTCCGCGGCAAGGACCACCCCGGCGGCGGCGACCAGGTCTTCATCCAGGGCCACGCCTCCCCCGGCATCTACGCGCGTGCGTTCCTCGAGGGCCGGCTCAACGAAGAGCAGCTCTTCCGCTTCCGCCAGGAGGTGCAGCACGGCGTCGGCCAGGGCATCTCGTCCTACCCGCACCCGCGTCTGATGCCCGACTTCTGGGAGTTCCCGACGGTCTCCATGGGCCTGACCGGGATCAACTCGATCTACCAGGCGCGCTTCAACCGCTACCTGCAGAACCGCGGCATCAAGGACACCTCCGACCAGCGCGTGTGGGCCTTCCTCGGCGACGGCGAGATGGGTGAACCCGAGTCGCTCGGCGCCATCCGGGTCGCCGCCCGTGAGGAGCTCGACAACCTGGTCTGGGTGATCAACTGCAACCTGCAGCAGCTCGACGGCCCGGTGACCGGCAACGGCAAGGTCATCCAGGAGCTCGAGTCCAACTTCCGTGGCGCCGGCTGGAACGTCATCAAGGTCATCTGGGGCCGCGAGTGGGACCAGCTGCTCGCCAAGGACGTCGACGGCGTCCTGGTCAACAAGATGAACTCCACCCCTGACGGGCAGTTCCAGACCTACTCGGTCGAGACCGGTTCCTACGTCCGGGAGAACTTCTTCGGCTCCGACCCGCGCCTGCGCAAGATGGTCGAGCAGATGAGCGACGAGCAGATCCGCAAGCTCCCCCGCGGCGGCCACGACTACCGCAAGGTCTACGCCGCCTTCGACGCGGCCACCAAGACCGCCGGGCAGCCGACGGTGATCCTCGCCCACACCATCAAGGGCTGGACGATCGACGCTCTGGAGGGCAAGAACGCCACCCACCAGATGAAGAAGCTGACCATGGCGGACCTGAAGAAGTTCCGCGACCGGCTGATGTTGCCGATCTCCGACAAGGAGCTCGAGGCGACCTACGAGCAGACCGGTGCTGCGCCGTTCTTCAACCCGGGTCCGGAGTCGGCCGAGATCGAGTACATGATGGAGCGCCGCAAGCAGCTCGGCGGCCCGCTCCCCCAGCGCCGGGTCGAGTTCAAGCCGCTCACCCTGCCGGGCGACAAGATCTACTCCGAGCTCAAGCAGGGCTCCGGCAAGAACAAGGTCGCCTCCACGCAGGCGACCGTCCGGCTGCTCAAGGACTGGATGCGCGACCCGGAGATCGGCAAGCGCATCGTCCCGATCGCACCGGACGAGTACCGCACCTTCGGCATGGACGCGATGTTCCCCAGTGCGAAGGTCTACAACCCGGGCGGCCAGCAGTACGAGTCGGTCGACCGGAAGTTGTTGCTCTCCTACAAGGAGTCCGCACAGGGCCAGCTGCTCCACGAGGGCATCTCCGAGGCCGGCGCAGTGGCTTCCGCGACCGCTGCCGGAACGGCGTACGCGACCCACGGCGAGCCGATGATCCCGTTCTACATCTTCTACTCGATGTTCGGGTTCCAGCGCACCGGCGACTCGATCTGGGCGATGGCCGACATGATGGGCCGCGGCTTCCTGATCGGCGCCACCGCCGGCCGCACCACGCTGACCGGTGAGGGTCTCCAGCACGCAGACGGCCATTCGCCGCTGCTGGCCGCGACCAACCCGGCCGTCGTGCACTACGACCCGGCGTTCGCCTACGAGGTCTCGCACATCATGCAGAGCGGTCTCGAGCGGATGTACGGCACGTCCGAGGAGCACCCGCACGGCGAGGACGTCATCTTCTACCTGACCGTCTACAACGAGCCGGTCAGCCAGCCCAAGGAGCCCGAGGGCATCGACGCCGAGGGCATCCTGAAGGGCATCCACCAGGTCTCGACCGCCGAGGGCGAGGGCCCGCGGGTCCGCCTGCTGGCCTCCGGCGTCGGCTACCCGTGGATCGAAGAGGCTGCCCGTCTTCTCGATGAGGAGTGGGGCGTCAAGGCCGACACCTGGTCGGTCACCTCGTGGAACGAGCTGGCCCGCGACGCGATCGACGCCGAGCAGTGGAGCCTCAACCACCCGGGCGAGACCCCGCGTACGCCGTTCGTCACCGAGAAGCTCGCCGGGTCCAACGGCCCCGTCATCGCGGTCTCCGACTACATGCGGGCCGTCCCGCTGCAGATCGCCCGCTGGGTGCCTGACGACTACCGCGTTCTCGGCGCCGACGGGTTCGGCTTCGCCGACACCCGCCCGGCCGCGCGTCGCTTCTTCCAGATCGACGCCCAGTCCGTCGTCGTCCAGGCCCTCCAGGCCCTGGCCGAGGCCGGCGAGATCGACGGCACCCTGGTGAAGAAGGCCTTCGACGCCTACCGGATCGACGATCCCACCGCGGCGAAGGGCATCATGCAGGAGGGCGGGGACGCCTGAGCCGGCGACCCTGCAAGCCGCCGAGTCGGCGCAGATGTCCCAGATCCTTGAGACATCTGCGCCGGCTCGGCGCTTCTACCTGGGGCAAACATCCGCCCCCGGCAAGTTTCTGGACGTACGCCGCGCAAGAATGGACGACGTGACCGCAGTGATCCCTCCCACCCGCCAGCGCACCGCGCAGGCGCTGCGGCGCGCGACCGGACGGTTGGCGACCGCCGCCACGTCGCGCATGGACGACGCGATGCCGTGGTTCAAGGACCTCTCGGCCAAGAACCGCTCCCTGGTCGGTCTGATCGTCCAGGCGGGCATCAAGGAGTTCGTCGGCTGGTACGGCGGCGGCGCCTCCGCAGACACCGCCAAGCCCGACCTGGCCGCGTCGATGTTCGGCGTCGCGCCCCGGGCGCTGACCGGCATCATCACCCTCCAGCAGACCGTCGACCTGGTGCGACTCTCGATCGAGGTCGTCGAGGCCAACATCGACCACCTCCTCGGCCCCGAGGACGCCGCCGACGTGCACGAGGCGATCGGCCGCTACGCCCGTGAGGTCGCCTTCGCCACCGCCGAGGTCTACGCCCGCGCCGCCGAGCAGCGTGGGGCCTGGGACGCCCGGCTCGAGGCGCTCGTGGTCGACGCCGTCCTGCGCGCCGAGACCGACGAGGTCGTCCTCTCCCGCGCCAGCGCGCTCGGCTGGGACGCCGACCTGCCGCTGTGCGCAGTGCTGGGCCACGCCCCCGAGGGGATCGGCCTCGACGCCGCCATGGAGGAGGTACGCCGCCGCGCCCGCGCCCACGGCCTGCACACCCTGTGCGCCGTCCAGGGAGACCGGCTCGTGGCCCTGCTCGGCGGCATCGACGATCCGTTGAAGGCGGCCGGCCGCATCGCCGATCTCTTCGCCGACGGCCCCGTCGTCGTCGGACCGGTGGCCGCCGGACTGGCGACCGCCGCCAACTCCGCCCGGGCTGCGCTCTCGGCCTATCGGGCAGCGCCCGGCTGGCCCGACGCGCCTCGCCCCGCCCTGAGCCAGTCCTTCCTGCCCGAACGTGCGCTGGCCGGCGACGCGTGGGCCCATCGCTACCTGATCGAGCATCTCTACCAGCCGCTGGTGGAGGCTCGCAGCACCTTGATCGAGACGCTGGCTGCGTACTTCGCCGCCGGCGGCGGCCTCGAGGCGACCGGGCGCACCTTGTTCGTGCATCCCAACACCGTGCGCTACCGACTCAAGCAGGTCGCCGAGCTCACCGGGTTCGCCCCGACCGACTCCCGCGACGCGCTCACCCTGCAGGTCGCCCTGATCCTGGGCCGACAACAGGACCATTGAGGCTCACACTCTGCGGCTTTGTAGCACTCCTACAAGATTGCGTGACAGATATTCGTCGTCGCTGAAGGTGCTCCGACCCCCCTCCAGAAGGAAGTATCGTCTCGTGCTCGTCATTGTCGCCCCAGGACAAGGTGCTCAGACACCAGGATTCCTCACCCCGTGGTTGGAGGACCCCGCTTTCGCCGCTCGTATGGAGTGGCTCTCAACCGTCGCAGGCATCGACCTGATCCACTACGGCACGAATGCCGACGCAGAGACCATCCGCGCCACCGAGATCGCCCAGCCGCTGCTGGTCGCCACCGGTCTGGTCGCGGCTCTCCAGCTCTTCCCGCACCCCGCGGACGCCTTCTCGAAGATCGGCGCTGTCGCCGGCCACAGCGTCGGTGAGATCACCGCCGCCGCGGGCGCCCGCGCGATCAGCGCCGAGCAGGCGATGGTGCTCGTGCGCGAGCGCGGCAAGGCCATGGCCGAGGCCGCCGCGAAGACGCCGACCGGCATGACCGCGGTCCTCGGCGGCTCCCGCGACGAGGTGCTCGCCTCGATCGAGAAGCACGGCCTCACCCCCGCCAACGACAACGGCCCCGGCCAGATCGTCGCAGCGGGCACGCTCGAGCAGCTCGAGGCGTTCGCGGCCGAGCCGCCCGCCAAGGCCAGACTGATGCCGCTCAGCGTCGCCGGCGCCTTCCACACCGAGCACATGGAGCCCGCCGTCGGCCACCTGGCCCGGCTGGCCCAGAGCGTCACGACCCACGACCCGCGTACGCGCCTGATCAGCAACAAGGACGGCCAGATCGTCCACGACGGCGCCAAGGCCCTGGACCGGATCGTCGGCCAGATCGCCAGCCCCGTCCGCTGGGACCTCTGCCTCGACACCATGTCCGACATCGGTGTCACCGGCATCTTGGAGATGCCGCCTGCAGGCACCCTCACCGGGATCGCCAAGCGCGCTTTGAAGGGCGTCGAGACCTTCGCCCTGAAGACTCCCGACCAGCTCGAGGACGCCCGCGCGTTCGTCGAGAAGCACGGCGAGACCAACCTGATCGAGACCACGCCCACGTGGCGGCTGGTCGTCTCCCCGACCAAGGGCACCTTCCAGCTCTCCGAGGCCGTCTCCGGGGTCGACGTGATCCCCGCCGGCACCGACATCGGCGCCATCGCCAGCCTCCGCGACACCATCGTGATCACGTCCGCCCACGGCGGCGAGGTCATCGAGTGGCTGGTCGAGGACGGCGACCTCGTCTCCCCCGGTCAGCCGCTGCTGCGCCTGCACCCGACGGGGGCACAGCACTCGTGATCTCAGCCCCTAAAGGTTCCCCGCATGCCCGCATCCTCGGCGTCGGTGGCTACCGCCCCACCCGGGTGGTCCCCAACAGCGAGATCGTCGACCTGATCGACTCCTCCGACGAGTGGATCCGCACCCGTTCCGGCATCACCGAGCGTCGCTGGGCGAACGAGGACGAGACCGTCCAGATGATGTCGGTCGCCGCCTCGCGCAAGGCGCTCGAGCACGCCGGGATCGGCATCGACCAGATCGACTGCGTCCTGGTCGCGACGGTCAGCCACCTGCGTCAGACGCCTGCAGTCGCCGCGCTGATCGCCGACGAGCTCGGCGCCGACCACCCGGCCGCCTTCGACGTCTCGGCAGCCTGCGCGGGCTTCTGTCACGGCATCGCGATGGCCAGCGACCTCGTCCGCGGTGGCAGCGCCAAGCACGTGCTCGTGATCGGGGTCGAGCGACTCTCCGACATCACCAACCCACACGACCGCGGCACCGCCTTCATCTTCGCCGACGGCGCCGGTGCTGCCGTGGTCGGGCCCAGCGACGAGCCGGGCATCGGCCCGGTCGTGTGGGGCTCCTCCGGCGACAAGGCCGACATGATCCAGACGCCGGACTGGTTCGTGGCGAACGAGGCCAAGGAGATCCCCTGGCTGACGATGGACGGCAACCCGGTCTTCCGCTGGGCCGCCTTCGCGATGGCCAAGGTCGGCCAGGAGGCGCTCGAGAAGGCCGGGATCACCGCCGACGAGCTCGACTGCTTCGTGCCTCACCAGGCGAACATGCGCATCGTCGACGCGCTGGCCCGCTCCATGAAGCTGCCGGCGACGGTCGAGATCGCCCGCGACATCGCCACCATGGGCAACACCTCGGCCGCCTCGGTCCCGCTCGCTCTGGAGCGGATGATCGAGCAGGGCCAGGCGAAATCCGGCGACACCGCCCTGCTCATCGCCTTCGGCGCAGGGCTGGTCTACGCCGCCCAGGTCGTCGTCGTCCCCTAGCCTGCATTCAGACCCACAGTTTCAGCACACAAAAATCCGAGAGGAACCACCACACATGGCCACCACCGAAGAGATCCGCTCCGACCTCGCCGAGATCGTCAACGAGGTCGCCGGCATCGATGTCGCCGACGTTCAGCTCGACAAGTCCTTCGTCGATGACCTCGACGTCGACTCGCTGTCCATGGTCGAGGTCGTCGTCGCTGCCGAGGAGAAGTTCGGCGTTTCCATCCCCGACGAGGAGGTCAAGAACCTCAAGACCGTCGGCGACGCGGTGAGCTTCATCGAGAAGGCTTCCGCGAACGCCTGACGCGCCCCGGCGGCTCGGCCAACCCTCCCAGGCCGAGCCGCCGGACCTTCCTCACTTGAACCCGACGCGCCAACCACCCACGGAGAGCACATGAGCAGCCGCACCCGAGTAGTCATCACCGGATTGGGCACCACCAACCCGGTCGGCGGAGACGTAGCCACCACCTGGGATGCCTTGATCGCCGGCCGCTCCGGCATCCGCGAGCTCACCGAGGAGTGGGCCAACGACCTTCCCGTACGCATCGCCGGCCGCATCGCCGTCGAGCCGTCCGAGGTCCTGGAGAGGGTCAAGGCGAGGCGCCTAGACCGCTCCGCACAGTTCGCCGTGGTCGCCGCGGCCGAAGCCTGGAAGGACGCCGGCTTCGAGGGCACCGCCACCGAGGCAGGCCTCGACGGTGAGCGCCTCGGCGTCGCCGTCGCCACCGGTATCGGCGGCGTGACCACCCTGCTCGACAACTACGACATCCTGCTGGCCAAGGGACCGCGCCGGGTCAGCCCGCTGTCCGTCCCGATGCTGATGGCCAACGCCTCATCAGCCAACATCTCTCTGACCTACGGCGCCCGCGCCGCGGCTCAGACCCCGATCTCCGCCTGTGCCTCCGGCTCCGAGGCGGTCGCACTGGCCGCCGACCAGATCCGTCTGGGCCGCGCCGACGTCGTGCTCGCCGGAGGCACCGAGGCAGCCATCCACCCGCTGCCGATCGCGGCCTTCGCCAACATGATGGCCCTGTCCAAGACCGCGTCCGGCTCCGACGGTGGCGACCCGACCACGGTCAGCCGCCCCTGGGACACCGGTCGTGACGGCTTCGTCCTCGGTGAGGGCGCGGGCATCGTCGTCCTCGAGAAGCTCGAGCACGCTCAGGCGCGCGGCGCCCGGATCTACGCCGAGGTCCTCGGCGCCGGCGTGACCGCCGACGCCCACGACATCGCTCAGCCCGACCCCGAGGGCCGCGGCGGCAGCCGTGCCATCAAGGGCGCGCTCCAGGACGGCGACGTCGACCCGAGCACGATCGTCCACGTGAACGCCCACGCGACCTCGACCCCGCAGGGCGACATCGCCGAGGGCCTCATGCTCCATTCCACCCTCGGCAACCATGTCGAGAACGTCGTGGTCACCTCGACCAAGTCCATGACGGGTCACCTGCTCGGTGGAGCCGGCGCCCTCGAGACCGTCGCGACCGTCCTGGCGATCCACCACCGCCAGTCGCCGCCGACCATCAACCTGGACAACCTCGACCCCGCGGTCGAGCTCGACATCGCCACCAAGACCCGCGACCTGCCGGCCGGCGACATCGCGGCCCTCAACAACTCGTTCGGCTTCGGCGGCGCGAACGTCGCGGTGATCTACGGGAGCCTGTAGGGCATGTCCTGCCGGCCGGGCACCGGCTGCGCGATTCCCATCGCGCACCTAGATGATTGATGCGCGGTCTGATCAGCCGATTCACGCTCGGCATCCGCGCTGGCGGCGTTGCCGCCGCTCACAAGACCCCGGTATTGCATCGCGACGGCGCCTTGCCAGCGCGGCGCCGAGCGCGAATCGGCAAGACCAGCCCTTGCATCAACCATCTAGGCGGTGCTGCCGCCTCTCGGAAGAACCTCACTCTGCCGTCGAGGCGGCGCCCGGCCAGCCCACAGGCTGGACGGCGCCCGCTCGGCGCCGATCGACAGGACATCACCTGATGACCATCACCACCTCCGCGCCTGCTCCCGCGAAGAAGCAGAAGCTTCCGCGCGACCAGGACCCGCGCAACCCTGTGACCCGCCTCGGGGCGCTCTTCGACGCAGGCACCCTCGAGCTCATCTCTCCTGACGACGACTCCGGCATGCTGGCCGCCGTCGGCGAGGTGGACGGCACCCGGGCGGTCGCATTCTGCTCGGACGCCACCGTCATGGGCGGCGCGATGGGTGACCTCGGCTGCCGTGTGGTCGTCGACGCCTACCACCGCGCCATCACCGACGGCGTTCCGATCATCGGACTGTGGCACTCCGGCGGCGCCCGCCTGGCCGAGGGCGTGCTGTCCCTGCACGCGGTCGGCCGCATCTTCCACGTGATGACCCAGGCCAGCGGCAAGATCCCGCAGATCTCGGTCGTCCTCGGCCCGGCTGCCGGCGGTGCCGCCTACGGCCCTGCTCTCACCGATGTGGTCATCCTCGGCCCCGAGGGCCGCATCTTCGTGACCGGTCCCGACGTCGTACGCTCCGTCACCGGCGAGGACGTCGACATGCTGCGCCTCGGCGGCCCTGAGCCCCACGGCCGACGCTCCGGCGTCGTGCACATCCTGACCGAGTCCGAGCGCGAGGCGCTCGACAAGGCCCGCACGGTCGCCTCCCTCCTCGGCTCCCAGGGTGGCCTCGACGTCCACGCTGTGGAGGACAAGAACCTCGCCGAGCAGCTGCCCGAGTCGAAGAAGCGCGCCTACGACGTGCACCCGCTGGTCGAGAACATCCTCGACGAGGGCACCACGCAGGAGCTGCACGCTCGCTGGGCCCCCAACATCGTCACCGCGCTCGGTCGCTTCGGTGGCCGCACCGTAGGTGTCGTCGCCAACAACCCGCTGCGGCTCGGCGGTTGCCTCGACTCCCTCTCCGCGGAGAAGGCCTCCCGATTCGTACGCCTCTGCGACGCCCTCGGCGTCCCGCTGATCGTCCTCGTCGACGTCCCCGGATACCTGCCGGGCGTGGGCCAGGAGTGGGACGGGGTCGTACGCCGCGGAGCCAAGCTTCTGCACGCCTTCGGGGAGTGCGTGGTCCCCCGGGTCACCCTGGTGACCCGCAAGACCTACGGCGGCGCCTACATCGCCATGAACGCGCGCTCCCTCGGCGCGACCAAGGTCTTCGCCTGGCCGGGCGCTGAGGTCGCGGTCATGGGCCCGGTCGCCGCGATCCGCATCCTGCACCGCCGCAAGCTCGCCGAGGTCGCGCCCGACCTCCGCGCTCAGGTCGAGGCGGAGCTCGCCGCCGAGCACGAGCGTCTCGCCGGCGGCGTCGACAAGGCAGTCGAGATCGGTGTCGTGGACGAGGTCATCGAGCCTGCGGTGACTCGCAGCGCGATCGCCGCCGCCTTCGAGGAGGCCATCCAGACCGTCGGCGTACGCCGCGGCGCCCACGGCAACATCCCCCTCTGATCCAAATCACGCCGAGTCGGCGCGTCATGACGCGCCGACTCGGCGTTCTTGTCGACCGTGCTCTGCGGCCGACAGGGTCACTCAGACGACTTGGTGCAGCCAGCGTACGGGCGCGCCCTCACCGGCGTGGCGAAACGTCTCCAGCTCGTCGTCCCACGGCTTGCCGAGGAGCTTGTCCACCTCGAGCTCGAGGGTGGTGTCGCCGAGCGAGGCCTTCACCACCGCAGCCTTGAGCCGGTCCTCCGGGATCATGATGTCGCCGTGCATCCCGGTCATGGCGTGGAAGACGCCGAGGTCGGGGGTGAAGGAGTAGCGGGCGCCCTCAGAGCTCGAGGTGCCGTCCTCGGTGACTTCGAAGCGCAGGTGCGTCCAGCCCTTCAGCGCCGAGGCGATGGCCGCTGCGGAACCAATCGCACCGGACCAGAACAGCTCGGCTCGGTAGGTGCCTGCCTGGGCCGGCTGCGGCGTCCAGTCGAAGGTCACCGGCACGCCTAGAACCCCCGCGACGGCCCATTCGATATGAGGGCAGAGCGCGGAGGGAGCCGAATGCACGAACACAACGCCTCGGGCGATACCACGCGAGGCGCTCGGGTCCTTGATCTGAGTGGTCACCGAATATCTCCTTCGTTGCGGCGCGAGCTACGCCTTCCCCAGCGGGCTCGATCATGCGTGAAGGAAATTGCTTCGGTGGATCACACGGATGTAGATGACTTTGTAGTTGTAGTAGGACCCATTCTTACCTACGCGGCCAAGGATCTCCAGTACCAAAGCAAAACCGTCAGTGGCGGTCGGCACACGTGCCGACCGCCACTGATTGCATGCTCTGGAGGGAGCTCAGTCCCGCTCGACCGTCTTCTCGAGCGCCTCGGCCCGCTCCGCGGCATCGGTCATCTCGTCGGAGTCGATCGCGTACGTGCGGTGGAACCAGGTCAGCGCGTCCTTGTCGCGGCCGGCCTCCTGGAGCGTGTCGGCGTACGCGTAGCGCAGTCGCACCACCCAGGACTCGCGGCTCTTGTTGTTCAGCGGCGCCTGCTCGAGGATCCGCAGGGCCGCGTCGAGCTGGCCCATGTCGCGACGGGCACCGGCCTCGACGATCGTCATCTCGGCCTTGGCGGGCGCCTCGAAGTTCGCAACCGACGGGCTGTGCGCGAGCTTGATCGCCTGCTCGGGCTGACCGAGAGCGCGGTGGCAGTCCGCCATGATCGGCAGGTACGCCCCCGCGCCGTTCATCCGCTTCGCTGCACGCAGCTCCGCCAGCGCCTCGGAGTAGTGGCCCGCCGCGTACGCAGCCTCGCCGAGCGCCTCGCGGATCACGGCGATCCGCTGCGTCCGCGACTTGGCGGCCTTCGCGTGCTGGTAGGCCAGTTCCGGGTCGGAGTCGATGAACATGTCGGCCGCGACCAGGTGACGGGCGATACGCGCCGCCAGCTTCTCCGGCAGCCCACGCAGCTGAGCCGAGATCGCTCGATCCAGCTCGTCGCCGCTCACCTCTTCCGGAAGCTCCGGGCCGTCGTAGACCCGCTGATCCTCCGTACGCTCCTCGCGCGGCTCGTCGAAACGACGCCGTGCCCCGGCAGGGGGCTTACCGCCCGGCTTGCCGCCGCGGTCCTTGGAGTAGCCGCCCTTGCGGTCGCTGCTGGCACCGCCGCGCTTCGGACCGTCGGAACGGCCTCCTGCACGGGGCGCGCCGCTGCGGCCGCCCGTCGGCTTGCCGTCGCGACGCTCGTCGCCGCCACGGCCACCGTCCCGGCGCTGCTCGCCTCCGCGGCCAGAGCCGCCAGTGCCGCCATCGCGGCGGTCGCTGCTACGTCCGGCTCCGGGCCGGCCGCCACCTGCGCGGCCGCCACGGCCGTTCGATGAACCTGAGCTCTTCGGACCCCCCGGGCGTCCGGCGGGCTTTCCGCCTCTGTTGCTACGGCGCTCGTCAGCCATAGCCGCCATCCTCACTGCCGCGTCACCGCAGCCGACTTCGAACGATCATCGCGACCGTTCTGTTGACATACAAAGTGTCAGTAAATGCAGTAGAGGCCGCCCCAAAGGACGGCCTCTACCTGAAATTTTGTCCGGCGGCGTCCTACTCTCCCACAACCTCTCGGTTGCAGTACCATCGGCGCTGAAGGGCTTGAC